>JANQQI010000072.1 GCA_028285085.1 Saprospiraceae bacterium
CCCCGCCGCGGAGGCCAAAGAGAACCCCTTCGATCTTCAGCGTGCTACAAGGCCGAACAAAACAGAGGACGCGCCGCCTGCTTCCACAAATCCATTTGAGCGTCAGGCTCGGCCCACGACACCACCTCCGGCTGCCGAGCCAGCCCCTTTGCCCCCTCAATCCGTTGAAACTTCTTCTGGCAGCAACTTTCTCTTTTGGAGTTTACTGACCATGATGATCTTTTTTGCGGTGCTCATTACGCTTTATCGTCCTTTGCTGGGTAAAATCTACCGTGCTTTCTCCAACGATAATATCCTTAAGCTGCTGCACCGCGAACAAGGCTATTTCGTGTCCTTTCCTTATTTGCTGTATTACATTTTCTTTGTGATCAGCGCGGGAATATTTACCTATCAAGTGGCCCATTTTTACGACTGGTTACCCAAACAGTTCAGTTCATTAGCCTACTGTGTAATTGGCGTAGCGGTCATTTCGGTTCTAAAGCACATCGCTTTGAAAATGGTTGGCTCTATCTTTCCCATCAATCGGGAGATTCGATTATACAGTTTCACTATCGTTATTTTCAGTATCATTCTCGGCATTTTGCTGATTCCTTTCATTATCCTTATCGCCTACTCGCCCGGGCCAGTGGCCCAATTGACCCTCTACACGGCTTTAGGCGCCCTTTTTATCTTCTACGGCTTCCGTTCTTTGCGAAGTTTATTCATTGCGAGTAGATATTTGGTGTTTCATAAATTTCATTTTTTTATGTACCTTTGCACCGTCGAAATTGCACCTGTAGTTTTATTGGTTAAATTACTGTCAAACTAAGGTAACTGCCTTTTTACAAAAATTCTTTGAATGGCATCAAATGGTAAAGCGATGGGGGAAACCTACAAGAAGGTAAATAGTATTCTGATCTCTCAGCCTAAACCCGAAAGATCTCCCTATTATAAACTAGAAGAAAAGTACGGCTTGCAAATTGACTGGCGCCCTTTCATTTATGTGGAAGGCGTAGGCTCGAAAGAGTTTCGCAAGCATAAGATCCGGCCTGACCAGTATACGGCGATCATCTTCACCAGTCGAAACGCTATTGATCATTTCTTCCGTTTGTGCGAAGAAATGCGCATCAAAATGTCTCAAGACACCAAGTATTTCTGCTTGTCAGAAGCGATTTCTAATTATCTACAAAAATTTATCGTTTACCGTAAACGCAAAGTATTTACGGGTAAGAAGAAGATTGTAGATTTAAAAAACTACTTCCAAAAGCATAAGGAAGAGAAGTTCCTCTTGCCGAACTCTAATTTGGGAAGTAAAGAAGTAGTCGCTTTTCTGAATGAGATGAATCTCGACTGGACCGATGCGTTGATGTATAAAACACTGTGTAGCGACCTATCGGATTTAAGTGATGTGACTTACGATGTGTTGGTGTTCTTCAGCCCACTCGGTATCTTCTCTTTGTACGAAAACTTCCCGGATTTCAAGCAAAACGAGACCCGTCTTGCAGTATTCGGTAAGAGTACTCAAAAAGCAGTAGTAGATCACGGTCTGACTATCAACATTGAAGCACCACTACCGGATACGCCTTCAATGACGATGGCACTTGAGAAGTACTTACAACAGTCTAACAAAGAATAGCAGCTGATTTTTAGGTCAGCTTTATAATTAAATTGCGAAAGCCATCTAGTATCTGACTGGATGGCTTTTGTAATTGGATTTTTATAAACTATTCTCGAATCTTAGTGGTTGTATGGAGTGAAAAGAAGCACGATTACTTTGCACTAGATTTAAGTTATGGACCAAACCTTAATTGCTAATATCTCTGCCGGCTTACAAGCGCCCCTGCCGGGGCGCGAGGCACAATATAAAATGGCTCACGCCGTACGACGGCAGTATCCGCCACCTCCCGAAAATGCCAGGATTGCCTGCGTTATGCCTTTGCTTTATCCCCGTGAAGATCGTTGGCACATCGTCCTCATTGAGCGGATGTCTTCTAACAATAAGAATGATCGCCATAGCGGCCAAATTAGTTTTCCGGGGGGCAAGCTAGAGCCGGAAGATGCTTCTTTATTAGCCGGAGCATTGCGGGAAGCGGAAGAAGAGGTGGGGGTGCATAGTCGCGATATTCAAGTCTTGGGGCCATTATCAGATTTGTATATTCCGGTTAGTAACTTTTTGGTACATCCTTTTGTCGGTAAAATCGATTACACCCCGGAGTTTATTCCTCAGCCCACGGAAGTGAAAAGTATTCTGGAAATTCCTTTTGCTCACTTACTCGATCCACAGAACGTCAGTCAGGGAGATTTGCGCGTTACGCCGCAAATGATTCTGAAACGTGTACCCTATTTTGCCTTCGAGCAGCACATGATTTGGGGAGCTACGGCGATGATTTTAAGCGAATTACTGGAAGTGACCACCCGTGGATCAGATGGGAGTCACTAATTGAATAGATCGTTAGCTAAAAATTGTCAGCTGGCGTCGCGTTAAAATCCATTGTCTTTTGGTGTAAGCTATTACAGCCCGTCCTTTTTCCGTAATTTTGTGGGAAAATTGAGCAAGGAAAGATAAGCTGGTGATCCATCTATTGCTTCTCTTGTTACAATTACAGCGTACTAACCAAATTAAACCGATCTTATGGAAAAGATTGCACCCTACCAACCCAAAAATAAAGTACGTATCGTGACTGCCGCCTCGCTGTTCGACGGTCACGATGCTGCCATCAATATTATGCGCCGGATTATGCAAAGTTCAGGTGCTGAAATCATTCACCTCGGGCACAATCGCTCCGCTCAGGAGATTGTGAATTGTGCGGTTCAGGAAGATGTTCAGGGTATTGCCATTACCTCTTATCAAGGGGGACACAATGAATTTTTCAAATACATCTACGATCTGTTGAAAGAGCGTGGTGCGGGCCATATTAAGATTTTTGGAGGCGGAGGTGGAACAATTCTCCCTTCCGAAATTGAAGACTTGCACGCGTACGGAATCACACGGATTTATTCCCCGGATGATGGTCGTCGGATGGGCTTGCAAGGCATGATCAACGATGTGTTGGAACGCTGTGATTTTCCAATCGGCATGAACCTCAACGGTGAACTCAAAAAGATCAGTGAAAAGAATCCCCGGGCTATTGCGCGTTTAATCACCGCAATCGAAAATTTCCCGGATGAGAACCAAGAGTGGCTCGAACGGATGCAGGAAGAAATCGCACCTAAAACGATTCCGGTGCTGGGGATTACCGGAACCGGGGGAGCGGGTAAATCCAGCTTGGTAGATGAATTAGTACGCCGTTATCTGCTCGACTTTTCCGATAAAACCATCGCCATTATTTCGGTGGATCCTTCCAAGCGAAAGACCGGCGGGGCATTGTTGGGAGATCGGATCCGCATGAATGCCATCAATCGTGAGCGCGTTTATATGCGTTCGCTAGCCACGCGCCAGTCAAATCTGGCCTTGTCGCGTCACGTGCAGGCGGCAGTCGATATTCTAAAAGCGGCCAATTATGACTTAATCATTCTCGAAACCTCTGGGATTGGACAATCGGATACCGAAATTGTCGACCATTCGGATGTTTCTCTATATGTGATGACGCCAGAATATGGGGCAGCGACTCAGCTGGAGAAGATCGATATGCTTGATTTTGCGGACCTCATTGCGATCAACAAATTTGACAAACGTGGTGCCTTGGATGCTCAGCGAGATGTCAAAAAGCAATATATGCGCAACCACCAGATGTGGGATACACCGATGGAAGAAATCCCAGTTTTTGGAACCATTGCTTCGCAGTTCAATGATCCGGGGATGAATACCCTGTATCGGGCTTTGATGGATAAGGTGGTGGAAAAAACGGGAGCGCCCCTCAAAGGGCAGCTGGGCGTAAAAGAAGGCATGAGCGAAAAGATTTATATCATTCCACCGAGCCGCACCCGTTACCTTTCCGAAATTTCCGAAAACAACCGACAATACGATCGTTGGGTGGAGCAACAGTGCGAAATCGCTCGCCGTTTATTCGGTCTGAAAGAATCCCAGCGAGCCATCGAAGCGCAAAGCAATTTGGAGAATCGTGAAGCCCTATTAACTGGTTTACAGTCGGCTTACGATGAACTACTGCTTGATTTGGACGGCCGCTGTAAGCGGATTCTGGACAGCTGGGAAGAGAAGAAATCGGCCTATGCTGCCGATGAGTTTATCTACAAGGTACGTAGCAAAGAAATTCGTGTTCCCACTTTCACCAAATCGCTCTCTCACTCTCGAATTCCGCGCGTGATGCTTCCTAAGTTTAAAGACTGGGGCGAGATTTTGCGCTGGGCGTTGCAGGAAAATGTGCCCGGGGAGTTTCCTTACACGGCGGGCGTATTCCCATTCAAGCGTAAAGGGGAAGACCCCACGCGGATGTTTGCCGGAGAGGGTGGGCCCGAACGAACCAATCGCCGGTTTCACTACCTGTCTTCCGATATGCCGGCTAATCGCCTCTCGACGGCCTTCGACTCGGTGACGCTCTACGGAGAAGATCCCGATCATCGGCCCGATATTTACGGAAAGGTTGGGAATTCCGGCGTAAGTGTGTGTTGCCTGGATGATGCGAAAAAGCTGTATTCGGGTTTTGATCTTTGTGATCCTCGGACTTCGGTTTCGATGACCATCAATGGACCGGCGGCTACGATTTGTGCTTTCTTTATGAATGCAGCTGTCGATCAGCAATGCGAGCGTTATATCCGCGAACATAATCTGGAGCACTTGGTAGAAGCTAAGCTAAAAGAGTTGTACGATGATCGTGGCTTGGAGCGTCCACAATACCGCGGAGAAATCCCCGAAGGCAACGATGGCCTGGGCTTGTTGTTACTCGGAGTGACTGGAGATCAGGTTTTAGAACCTGCTATTTATGCCGAGCTAAAGGCAAAAGCTTTGTCTTCCGTACGGGGGACGGTGCAAGCTGATATTTTAAAAGAAGATCAGGCGCAAAATACTTGCATTTTCTCCACCGAGTTTTCGCTAAAACTCATGGGGGATGTTCAGCAATATTTCATCGATCAAAGTGTCCGCAATTTCTACTCTGTTTCCATCTCGGGTTATCATATCGCGGAAGCTGGTGCTAATCCAATTACACAATTAGCTTTTACCCTGGCGAATGGGTTTACCTTCGTGGAGTATTATGCTTCTCGTGGTATGGATGTGAATGCTTTTGCTCCAAATCTGAGCTTCTTCTTCTCCAATGGTGTAGACCCTGAATATGCCGTCATCGGACGCGTAGCCCGACGGATTTGGTCCAAAGCGCTGAAATTGAAATACAAAGCCAACGATCGTTCCCAAAAGTTGAAATACCATATTCAAACGTCCGGTCGTTCGCTTCACGCCCAGGAAATCAGTTTTAACGATATCCGTACGACGCTACAGGCCTTGTATGCGATTTATGATAATTGTAATTCTTTACATACGAACGCATACGATGAGGCGATCACCACGCCTACTGAGGAGAGTGTGCGTCGGGCTGTTGCTATTCAAATGATCATCAATCACGAATTAGGACTAGCAAAAAATGAGAATCCGCTGCAAGGCTCTTTCATTATTGAGGAATTGACGGATTTGGTAGAAGAAGCGGTCTTGACTGAGTTTGATCGGATTACCGAGCGTGGCGGTGTTCTTGGGGCGATGGAGACGATGTATCAGCGTGGTAAGATTCAAGACGAAAGCTTGTATTACGAAACGCTTAAGCATACGGGGGAATATCCGATTATCGGTGTGAATACCTTTTTGTCTAAAGATGGCTCGCCGACGGTGATTCCGGCGGAAGTGATTCGAGCCACCGGAGACGAGAAAGAAGATCAAATTAAGACCCTACAAAACTTGCATCAATCGAGCGCCGAGCAATCTCCTGAAAGCATCAAAGCTCTGCAGCAAGCAGCCTTGCAAAATGCTAATATTTTTGAGCATCTGATGGAAGCGACCAAGTATTGTTCGCTCGGTCAAATCACGAATGCTTTGTACGAAGTGGGCGGGCAGTACCGTCGTAATATGTAATACGATGTACGTCATTCAAACAGAACGTCTTGGCTTGCGCAACTGGACGACAGAAGATATTGCACCCATGACCGCTATCAATCAAGATGAAACGGTGATGGAATACTTTCCTCGGCTCAATACCCCCGAGGAGACCCAGGATTTTGTATTGCGTATGCAAAAGCAATTTGCCGACCACAGGTACTGTTACTTCGCCGTCGACCGCCTGGATCGTGGTGAATTCATTGGTTTTATCGGTTTGATGGATCAGAATTTCGAAAGTGAGATCACACCATGTGTAGACATTGGCTGGCGGCTTACGCCTACCGCTTGGGGGCAGGGCTTTGCTACCGAAGGGGCCCGTGCCTGCCTTGATTATGGCCTGAATGATTTGCAACTGTCCGAGGTCATTGCGATGGCCCCTAGTCCAAATCTAAAATCTCAGCGCGTCATGATCAAATTGGGTATGGAGAAAGGGGGGTATTTTGAGCATCCAATGTTAACGCCCGCGCCGCATTTGAATCCCTGTGTATGGTATTTTTCAAAACGTAAAGCCTAACAACTTATGCAACCCTTTCACCTTGCTTTTCCAGTACGTGATCTTGCAGCTACCCGCCGCTTTTATGAAGGTTTACTTGGCTGTAATGTTGGCCGAACCTCCGATCGTTGGATTGATCTAGACTTTTGGGGGAATCAGATCAGCGCCCATTTGGTCGATTCGGATGAAGATATGGCCGAACCGACTAACGCCGTCGATGGGAAAAATGTACCGGTACGACATTTTGGTGCCATTCTCGAATGGGAAAATTGGGAGCAATTAGCTCAAAAACTCAAAGATCACGACATAGAATTCGTCATTGAACCTTACGTGCGTTTTGCGGGCGAAGTAGGAGAGCAAGCCACGATGTTTTTATATGATCCCAGCGGCAATGCTTTGGAATTCAAATCCTTTAAGAATTTCGATTCCATCTTTGCGAGTTAGACTAAATTGATGCCCTAGAATTGGTTCATTCTATTGCTATTAAATAAAAACGGCTTATTGAGTGATTTTAGCTCAATAAGCCGTTTTTTATGATACGGATTGATTTCACAACCCTAAAATTTCGACGCCTTGCTCGAAGACCACGTCGACCGGGATACCGGCAGCACTCAACCGATCTAAGTCACCTTGTAGCTCTGTACCAATCACTCCCTTTTCGGCGACTAAGGCTGCTACGCCTTTGTAATTCCCATCACCCTGCAGGCGCAGAATAAGTTCAGACAACTCATCCGTCGCCGCTTGGAATTTGTCAAAATTGACACGGTATTGACCCGTTTCCGCACTACGTTCAAAAGCACCTTTTTCTTTGAAGAAATTGAAACGAATCATGTTGGCTTTCCCGTGTGCGCTGGAAGCCCCAAATCGAACCGAGCGGAAGATGCCAGCCATGAAAGTGATATAGTAATCCTGAATATCACCGCTGATTTCTCCTTTTTTATGCAGTTGATTAATCATATAGAGGCCAAGGATATCTGCTTTGCCCTCTTCAAGAGCCGAAGCGTGTTCGAGTAGAGCTTCTCGCACGGTACCTTTACCATTGATAGTGTTTTTGATACCGAGGCCGTGTGCTACCTCGTGGAACATGGTATTACTGAAGAAAGCATCAAAGTTGATGCGGCCGCGCTGCTCTTCTTCGATTAAAACATCCGCGATTGGCATCAGAATCTTATCAAATTTGGCGCGCATCGCGTTTTTGAGCTGCAGGCGGCGGGTGCCCTTTTGCAGTTGCACCTCCTCGTCATTGGGCAAGTTAATGGCAATGGTTTTGCTCCCTGCGTTACAATCACCGGCATAAAAGACCACATCGTAAGCATTCAGCTCGGTATCCCGACCGGGCTCTTCCTTTTTGTATTCTTCGGGGACAGGCAATCCGGTCTGTAGCTCTGGTAAGAAAGCTGCATACTTCGCCAAACGCTTACTCCATTCTTGATCTTTCACTAGAACATAGCACTCGTGCGCGGCTTTGCCACCACGGAGTTGATCTTCATAGGTTTCGATGGGACCAATCACAACGTCGATGGTGTTCGTTTTCATGTCTAGCCAAGCCAGATCACTAGGTTGATAATCATCGGTTAGTAATGCTTGGGCACGTAGTGTGAGGTAATGTTTTAAGCCTGGATTCTCTGCTAGTTCAGCGGCTTGCATAAGTAAGCCTGACACCTTTTTGATCGGCTCAGCAAATTGAACATGATAGGGAATGGTCTTAAGTTGTCCCTGATCATCGCGGCGTAAAAAGGTATACAAACTCGCTTTATCTGCTAGCTCAGCCGCATCAAACTCCTCTTTAGTCATATCTGTGGGGTAGTAATTTGCTCCGGCAGGTTTTGGCCCCACGCCTTCCACGAAAGGTTTATTGCCATCAAGACGATCCCAGGGACCATAATTGATTTCTACAAACTGTTTCACTTTTGGATCATCGATACTTGCCATTAAAGCCTCGCGATCGCCATAGGCTTCGTACCAGAACAAATCATTCATAATCTGCCCCGCCTCAATGAGTAATGGAATCATCTGCTTTTCGGCCTCGGTGAGTGCATTCAAATCGGTGGTTAAACGGAAGTTGGTGTATTTGTCAAGTTTCTTTTGCATGTCGTCGGATGTATCTGTGGTTGGTTCAGTGGTGGTGGGAGGAGTAGGTTGATCGCAACTCCAAAAAAAGGCTAAGCCAATTAAGGCCAAAAGAAGTAGTGGTCGATTCATCATGTTTCTTATTTAAAAAGAATTCAAGTTGTAATAAATGTGTTTGTATAAATTCTTAGGGTTTAGGCCCTATTTCGACAGATATCATCTGTATAAAATAGATGCATTATCTGAATAAAAATAAAAAAATCGATCCGCTTGGAACTCTTTTTATATGTATAAAGTTTTCTTCATGTATTTCAAGAAAATACTTTTCCTATCAACCATAAAATTGCAAAATGCTAGTAAAGATTAATTCACAGATCAATGATCGTCAGCTCGAATCAAACGAAGGAGGTGATGGCATTGAATTGCATTTTGCCTTCCGGTAGCTCGCCGTTTCCCTTTTCCTTAATTAAAAATGGGGCGGCTTAAATCGGTCGCCGCAAATTGCTTTATGACAATGAGTGTTCGCACTCGATTGCTGGTGTCGGTATTTTTTGACAAAACGAAAGCTATGAAAACCACCCATTAACCGCACATCAGAAAAACAGGGACAACGGCCCCGGTAGGAGCAATTCTTATTGGCGGCATGTTGTTCCCTGAGGTTTTGGCCTTCTCACCGAAAATACCTTTCTTCGGGGATGCTCCGCAAATTATTATCCTATTATCGCGAATGCTACCGAGCTGACCTTCGAGCAATACAACTTTTTAATTATTATGGTCGAAAAGTCAGTCACCGTCTGATTCTATCTGAGCCGGATGTGCTAAGCGGAAAGCAATTACAGTATCCAGTATCTACTCAGTGGGGCCAGGAATTAGAAAAATTACTCCTCCTTTATTCTAAAGAAAAAAGCCTCTATTGTTTTTCCTTTTTCGTCAAAGGCATGACTAGTGTCGGTGGGCGTCAACATCAGATGTGTGCGCCTTTGTATTTGCATCCCGCTCAATTATTGGTGGAGGATGAGGTATACTATGTGTCGCTTGAAGCGGCAGCGCCCGTGATCAATACGGCTATCGTCAATTGTGTGGATGATGCGTCGCAAAATATTCACGATATCCTGACTGATGACCTGCCTAAAGGGTACTTGGGCTTTGATGAAATGGTTACGTTAGAAGATCAGCTAAGAAAGCACTTGCCCAATATTGATATTTCTGCCTTGGACAATTTTCCGGATTTGACCACGGAAAATACACTTAAAAAAGATCGCCCGGATCAGGGGTTTGTAATGCACCCTTTTGTGGCGCTTGGCTTGATGGACAAGCCCGTTGGCGCGCGCGGTGTACTCAATGAACTAGAGACTTTGAGCGAGGCGGAACGCCATTCACCTCTATTGCAGCAATTATTTTTTCCTAAGAAAAAACAAAGCCGGCAAAAACGCAAAAAAACGGATCTGAATATCCCACTTTCGCTCAGTACAACTCAGGCCAAGATCATCGCCGAAGCGAAAGCGCAAACGCCAGTGCAAGCGGTCATCGGGCCGCCCGGAACGGGTAAGTCATTCACTATTGCGGCCCTGGCTGTCGAATATATGGCCAATGGTCGTTCTGTCCTGATTGCTTCCAAAAATACTCAGGCCGTAAAGGTCGTAGCCGATAAAATTGAACAAGACTTTGGTTTGCGGGATATTGTAGTCCGAGCAAGCCGAACGGATTATAAAGCTTTACTCCAAAAGCGAATTGACCAGTTACTTCGTGGAATTGGTGTCAAGGACATCAGTCGGGACATTCTTTCTGATAAGGTAAAAAAGGCTAAGCAACAAAAACGTAGCGTAGATAAAAAGAAGTTAGCCCTACTCTCTCACCAAGAAGAGGAGATGTACAATGGCCAATTAATGCATGCCCCGGGAACCTTTTGGTTTGGCCAATGGCGGCTCAAGCGACTCAAAGCGCGTCTCGCAAAACAAATTCCATTCTGGCGCATTATGGAAGAGTTTGCCAGAGAGCAAGCGGCACATTATCAATTATTGTCTAAATTAATTGTCGACCAATTTCATTTTTATTTATCAAAATCTCTGGAACAAAAACGAGCTTCTTTCCGCACTTTGCACAAAGCCATTCGAGCTAGAACCGGTAACCGTAAAGCCCGTTTTTTTGAAGCATTAGAATTTAAAGATGTTCTGCACGCTTTCCCTATTTGGGTGGTCAATGCAACAGATGTCGATCGGGTCTTACCTCTGCAAACCGGACTTTTTGATCTTGTCATTATTGATGAGGCCAGCCAATGTGACATTACCAGTTCTTTACCGATCATTGAACGTGGGCAGCAATTGGTAGTGGTTGGGGATACGGCACAACTGCGCCATATCTCATTTTTGTCAACTCGCCAGCAAGACCAATTACAGCAGCAATTTGGTTTACAATCTCAGGCGAGACTTGAAGATATGCTGGATTATCGCAGAACGAGCTTGCTCGATTTAAGCTTGGCAACCATTGTACGGCAACAACACGTTCATTTTTTGGATGAACACTTCCGAAGCATGCCGGATATCATTGACTTCAGTAATCAACAATTTTACAATCGGCAGTTGAAGATTATGAGTGCTTGCCCCGCAACACTTAAGCGGCAACATCAAGCTGTAAGGACTATCAATGGTCGACGGCATGGGAAGGGGTATAATTCAGAAGAGGTTGAAGCGGTAATTAACTTTCTGCAAAAAATGATTGAGCGAGAACGATCCTTAGCACCAAATCTCTGTCAAAGCATTGGCGTGCTTTCGCCCTTTCGCGCGCAAGTCAACCGTCTGCAACAAACGTTGACGGAAGCATTGGGCGAAGAGGTATTGCTGCGTCATCAGATACTCATCGGGACCCCTTACGATTTTCAGGGAGAAGAGAGAGATATTATGCTGCTTTCTATGGCCTTAGATAATGATAGCCATAGTGTGGCCTTTCGATATTTGGAGCGGGAAGATATTTTCAATGTTAGTATTACCCGAGCCCGTTCACGGCAAGAGGTTTTTATTTCTTTTGATCCCCGGCGATTAGCGGCAAAATCCCTTTTACGAAAATGGGTGATCGGTATTCAGGAGTGGCAACAAAAACACCGAGCGATCCACAGTACTGGCGACGAAGATGTTTTTCTACAGGAAGTAGTCAACTTTCTGGATAAAGAACTACAAGCAGATGAAATCTACACCGCCTTTCCCATTGCCGGAACGGAGGTCGATATCGTGGTCGTCAAAGCTGGACAAACGAGCTGTATTGATCTGATCGGCTACCCTGGAGCCTACGAGGCTGCGCTTCCTCTAAATCGTTGGGAAATGTTGGGACGCGTTGGCTTGGAGGCTTTGGTCATGCCTTACAGTCATTGGGTGGAACAACGGGAAGCAGCAAAAATCGCGCTTAGACATCTGGTGGAAAAAGGATAAAGAAGAAGGAGAAAATCCTTGAGTGTTAGATGACTAATCTTTCGGAGTCGTATAAAAAGTAACCAAAAAGAGCAGCGCCACTTTCATCGTCGAACTGACCTCTTCGTCCAGATCATCGTAGACATTCCACTCTCGCGGATCACCTTCCCACTGCGCTACGATATCGAAGGTGCCGTAGCGATCATTTTTTAATTGCCATTCGTTGAGATTGTTACCCCAACGGCTTTTTAAGGTAAGGGTTTGTGAATTATTAGTGAGGCGCCATTCGCGAATATCGCCAGCCCACAGCATCCGTGCGGTAATTAATTCATCGGGGCCACTGATCTCCCATTGGTTGGGATCATTTTTCCATTTGAGGTTAATAGTACCACGTTCGTCACCTAGCCAGAAGTCCCATTCGCTCCAATCTCGTTGCAACTGCCAGCGCAGCGTGATTTCACCACTTTCTTCGTCTTCATCGTCCGTCGTATAAATATTCCATTCGATGAAATCGTCGCTCCATTTGGAGCCAATACCTACGATCTCAACCTGAGCAGCTAATGGATTAAATCCAAGCATGAAAAGGCAAGTAGATAACGTAAGGTATTTAACAAGCATGAGCAAAAGTGGTTATAAGCATTTACAAAACGGTTTCACCTACCAAATTATTGGCAGCCCGATACTTTCGCTTGTTGAAATTGGAATGGATGCCTAGAATGGCAGATCATCCGTATCTGTGCCGACACTGCTTCCAGGATCATCGGCGATGCTCGGAAAGGAACTATCCGCCGGCGCATTATTAGCAGCTGGAGCCGCGGCTGTTTGTACCTTATCTAAACGCCAGGCATCCAGATTGGTGAAGTACGATGTTTTACCATCGCGGCTGTACTCCCGGCCTTTGAGCGAGAAAGTCACTTTGATAGGTTCACCTTCATTGTATGGATCGAGCTTGTCGCAGTTATTTTGAGTCAGCTGGAATTTAATGACTTGAGGATAAGCGCCATCTTCAATTTCTACCACGAATTCACGCTTGCGGAATGAATCTGTGACCTGTACGGTATCGAACTTTTTATATAGTTTACCTTCTGCTTCGTAGGCCATTGGACAATCTTTATTTTTTTTGTAAAAATGATGGTGCAAATTTACGAAAATTTGGAAGACTTTTAAATAATGACCTATCTTTGAAAGCCGCAGCTTTAAACAAATCCAATTCGTTAGTACCCTATACCATTACGTGTTTATTATTTATAAAAAATTAGTAGTAAGATGCGTCGTATCATACTTCTTGCCTCCTGTTTTTTGTTGAGTTTTGCGTCGTCCATGATGCTCCCTTGGGGCACCGGGGAGGTAGAACCCATCGGAAAATTTCTTAACGAAACCTTTCCCGTCTCCACCCCAGGAGCCGCAGGGAGTTGGTTAGTCGTTGATGCCTTCCCCGGGTTGACCTTTGTAGACCCCTTACAGATGGTCGAAATTCCTAATGAGGAGGCCTATTTCGTAGCTGGAAAACGCGGTAAGATTTGGAAATTTTCCAGCGATACGACTACCACAGAGAAAATAGAAATACTCGATATTGAATCCCAGGTTTACGTTTGTGATGATTGTGGATTTTTAGAATTAGTCCTTCACCCGGAGTTTAACCAGCCCGGCTCTCCAAATCGGGGCTACTTGTATGTGTTTTACCGCTACACGCCGGATGAAAATACTTCAGGGGATTCTTACGGAGAAGCCTATGTGCGCTTATCCCGCTTCACGATCCCCGATGGCTCGGAGATGGTTGATCCCAACTCCGAATATGTGCTGATTCAGCAATTTGATCGACAAGGCTGGCACAGCGGAGGAAGCATGTTATTTGATGAAGAGGGCTATTTGTATGTATCTCTGGGGGATGAAGGCGGAACGCAAGATCAGTATAATTCCGGGCAACAAATTCACCGTTCTTTTTTCAGCGGTATATTGCGAATTGATGTGGATATGGATCCGAGTCGAAGTCACCCCATTCGTCGCCAACCTTCTGATCCCGATAGTCACCCCGCAGGTTGGGAGCCCAGTTTTACCCAAGGCTATTACATTCCAAATGATAACCCTTGGCAAGATCCCGACGGGGGCATCCTCGAAGAATTTTATGCGATTGGGCTGCGGAGCCCACACCGGATGGCCATGGATAGGCAGACGGGCCTAATTTGGGTCGGCGATGTCGGTCAGGGCGCTCGCGAAGAAGTGACCGTCGTCGGCAAAGGTGAG
>JANQQI010000075.1 GCA_028285085.1 Saprospiraceae bacterium
TCTTGGATTGGTAGTGGTGTGTCATAGTACTCAACACCTACCAAGTCACAGTTGTCTTCGAAGATTTGTGGACGTGCATCAAGTGGGTTAACACCTGGTGTGTTCTCTAAATCATCTGGCGTCAAACCAGGACCACAAGTACTCAACTCAAGGTCACATGGCCATTCTACACCATCACTCAAAGTGTGCAATGAACCTAATGGGAAAGTGCGGCACTCTGTATCAGTGATATCAAATGGATTAGAGTTGATCACATCGATACGCTGTACGCAAGATGCAGTACGTCCACCTGGGTCAGTTGCAGTCCAGATACGGAAGATCGTACCCAAGCCACAGTTGTCCAAAGTTCCATTGTCGAAGAAAGTCAAAGTTGCACTACAGTTATCAGTAGCTACAGCCTCACCAGTGTTAGCTGGGCTAGTGTCCTCACCACATTCCAAAATCTGATTTGGTGGGCACTGGATCGCTGGGTTCAATTTATCTTGTACTTCTACTTCTACCATGCAGCTGTTGGTGTTACCCGCAGCGTCCGTCACTCGTAGTTCTACCATCACAGTCAATGGCGCTCCGGTAGCATCAAATCCAACATCGCAGCAGTAGAATGGTACCGTTGGGCCAAATGGCGTACCATCAAAACCTGGGCAGTTTGGATTATCCATACGACGTACTGAGTACTCTACCAATTCGCAGTTATCGTAAGATCCATCGTCGAATACGATTGCATCAGCCAAGGTTGGCTCATCAGTAGTCAAAGCAACCACACGATAGGATTCACAAATCGGTACTGGTGGAATCTGATCTTCTACAGTAATTGTCATCGTACAAGTCGATTCATTTCCACAATCATCCGTTGCTGTATAAGTTACCATCGTCTGCCCCAATGGAAGATTAAACAAGGTGTTATTCAACAGATCTCCTTGACTTGCACTTACCGTGTAAGAGGTCGTTGGCGAGCAGATATCACTAATCTGAGGCTCTGGCAAGATGACACTTGCCAAACAATCATTTTGACTGGTACTTACAGTGAAATCCGCAGGACAAATCAATTGTGGCCCTTCACTATCAACAACTTTGATGACTT
This sequence comes from Saprospiraceae bacterium, assembly GCA_028285085.1. Taxonomy (GTDB): domain Bacteria; phylum Bacteroidota; class Bacteroidia; order Chitinophagales; family Saprospiraceae; genus JAHDHW01. The sequence continues at coordinate 1,082 of JANQQI010000075.1, forward strand.
GAATATCGGTAACGAATTCAGTCGTTGGGCACCAGCCAATCACCGTCCACGTTCGCAAGTATTTAGTGGTACCCTCACAAACTTCAATCACTTGATCCACGTAAGCGGCATCAATCATACACAAGTCACCACTGCTTAAAGACACGCCATTAATAGTTGGATAGCCCGATACAGAAGGATGCGGATGTCCATCATCATCTACTAATACGTTAGAATCAACATCATCTAAAATACCATCATCATCAATATCATTACAAGCTAAAGCTGGTGCTTCGATATCATCACGATTAAGCGGGAAATCTACATCCGCCACCGTCGAACGGAGCACTTCAATAGTATCCATGCACGAGCTGGTATTACCAAAGCCATCTTCAATGGTCCAAGTACGGATAATGCGACGTTGGAAATCATCCGCTACGCAGTCACCATCGAAAGGATCATCTTCATAGGTCAAAGTAGCCGGACCACAAGGATCAAACCCAGTAACTGTAAATGGTCCAACACCGATACTTGGCGAAACGCTAGCGCTAGCAGGCAATGGGAATGGTACACCTGGTGATCCAGGCAGGATATCATCGGTACAAGCCAAGACAAAGTTTTGGCATTCCAGAGCCGGCGTAATCTTATCTTCAACCACCAAGATACCCCAGCAGTTATTCCCTGTTTCAGGATCAGTGACCATTCCGTAAATCGTCAACCCAGCTTCACTAGCCGTAATCAACGGGCTAGTTGGAATTGGTTGGGTCATCGCTTCGTCGTAGAACAACTCTACGATATAGTCATCGTAGCAACCGTAAGGGCCACCCTCTAGTAAATCATCTGCTCCGATCAGTGCTTCACAATCTGTATCCAGTGATACCTGACCACCGTTTTGATTACAAACTAAAGAACTGGTTGGGAATGGATATTCGATAACTGTAATGGTAAATGATCCTGTGGATACATTTCCAGAAGCATCCACCGCTTGGTAAGATTGAGTGGTTGTTCCAATTGGGAATGGATCACCAGAAGTCAAACCAGAATTATCCGTTTGCGTGATCACTGGATCAGGATCACAATTATCTGTAGCCGTCACCAGGTAGTTCACAAAAGCGACACAATCACCTGGATCAAGTGTAATAATATAATTTCCGGGAAGATTCAATACTGGTGGGATATTATCTTCTACGGTTACCGTAGCGGTACAAGTTGCAGGATTACCGCACTCATCGGTCACCGTCAAAGTGACGGTATTCGTACCAATATTTGCACAAGTAAAGTCCATAACATCCAAGCTCAAGCTGACACTACCACAAGCATCATTACTGCCATTGTCAATTTGTTGAGGTGTAATGCTAGCATTTCCACTATCGTCTAGTTGAACCGTAATATCCTGACAGATGGCAGTCGGTGCATCATTATCTTCTACAGTAATCGTTTGTGTTGCTTCGATGTCATTACCGCAAGGATCCGTTACGGTCCAGGTACGGGTAATCACTCGTTCGGCTGGACAAGCACCACCTACTTCAACATCGCTGAAAGTAGCCGTTGGTGCTGGAGGAACGGGTAAAGCAACCATCGTTTGCCCCGCATTGATAGCACCAGGTGTCTCAGCTTGAGGTGCGGCCCAGGTGAAGTCAGCGTAGCTGCTACCAGAACCAGTCAATTGGAGGGACTCTCCAACGGGTGATGTCGAGGGTTCAGAAACACCAATATCTTCTGACATCATGCCCGCTGCAGGACCATCATTTGCCATGAAGTCGCCTTCATAGCTTAGGAATTGGACGACAAAAGTACCGCGTACCAGGGCTACACCATCCGGCGAACCATTCTGAATACCGGCAATAGCAAAATCAGCAAAACCAAATCCGTTAGAGGCATCGGTGAGGGTACCACTTAGTGCCACCGTATTGTACTGGTTGCCATTAGCACCATTATATAATACTAATGTGTAAGCGGATAGGTCCGTTCCGGCCGTTCCGGCAATTTCAATAAACTCTCCTACATCCGAACTGGTATTATCATAGTGTATTTCGTTAATCCAAGCATCTTCCGGTGTTGTACCTGCACAGTTATCCATGATATCTGAGACATCACCAGTAATTGTTAAATCAGTTGGATCTTGTGTACAGCTGATCGTAATATCAGCCGGTACGGTAAAGCTTGGATCTGTTGTATCTTCAATAGTAATCGTCTGGGTTTGCGTAGCACTCATATTGCCACAGGCATCGGTCGCCACCCAAGTACGCGTAATTGTACCTGTGTAACCACCACAGCCACTTAAGTCCGTTACATCAGTGTAGGTAGCCATCGGATTAGGATCACAAGTATCCATCAGGCCAGTAGCCATACCCGTCAGCGTGAGATCATCCGGGTTGTCACTACATTCGATTGTTACATCGCCGGGGGCAGTGAAGCTTGGAGGATCGAGATCTTCAATAGTAATCATTTGCACTTGCTCACCAACGTTACCACAAGCATCGGTGACGCGCCAAGTACGAGCAATATTATTTAGGGTACCATTACAAATGGGCGTAAGCGCATCTACAAAGGTCACAGGTAAGCCCATGGGCGGCGGTGGAGCTACCAAGGTTTGGCCGACATTAAGCGTTCCAGGTGATTCTGCAGATGGACCGCTCCATGTAAAGTCAGCCCCTACGCTTCCTGATCCAGTCAGTTGCAGGGATTCTCCGACTGGCGTTGTTCCCGTTTCGGTTACGCCCACATCCGTTGAGGTCACACCGTTTGCCGGGCCATTGGTGGCCGCGAAGCTACCTTCATAACTTAGAAATTCAATAACGATGGTACCATTTTGAATCAATGCGATACCATCTGGTCCCCCATTTTGGATACCAGCAATCGCAAATGACACTGCACCAAATCCACTGGCGCCTTCATCATCAATGGTTCCACTCAATGCAACCGTATTATAAGAAGCTCCGCCGTTACCATTATAAAGAACAATCGAATAAGCGGATAAATCCAATCCAGCTGTTCCGGCTACTTCAACAAACTCTCCTACATCAGTACTAACATTATCGTAATGGAATTCATTAATCCAGATGGCAGGTGGTGCACTACCTCCCATATCACAATTGTCCATAACGTTGGTCGGTTCTCCCGTTACCGTAAGGTCCGTTGGATCATCCGTACAAGACAAGGTAATATCTGCTGGTACAGTGAAAGTAGGTGCTGTATTATCTACAATGGTAATAACTTGAACGCAAGTTCCGGTATTGCCAGCCGCATCGGCGGCAGTAAAGGTACGCGTGATGGTACCTGTATAACCTCCACAACCACTGAAGTCTTCTACATCGTTATTCGTAATCACCGGATTCGTCAATGGGCAATTATCCATTACCGTTGGAGAGCCAAGAGCAGCTACGCTACGATCTGCATCACATTCCACCGTTACGTCAGATGGACAGGTTAAAACAGGTGCCTCAGTATCCACTGCATTGAGCGTGAAGCTAGCCGATCCGCTACAACCTGCTCCGTCAGAAACGACTACGGAGTAGGATCCAACGCCTAAGCCGGTTTGGTCCTCATCAGTTGGCACCAAGCCAGATCCATTACCAGTCGTCCAACTAAAAGTATAAGGTGGTGTGCCCATTACCGTGATATCGATAGCACCATCCATCTCTGCTGGACAGGAAGGATTAGTTTCAACGCCAGTGATCATCGGGATTGGATTCACGGTAACTACAACCTCAGCGGCTTCACTATCACAAGGTGTCGCACATTCAACTACCCAAATAGATTGTGGGCTGTTGGCCGTAGTTGTCATCGGATCATAAGATTCTGCGGGACCAGCTAAGAGGTTCGCGGGGCCAGCACCAGGATCCGCATCGAAAAATTTATATTGAGTCGGCGGAACATTAGTTGTATTCGGTTCGATCAACGTAGAACCACTACCACAAATGGTAATATCATTAAAGTCAGCAGTTGGTGCAGCAGGAGCCGCTGCCACGTCTATCGTTCCTGAATCAGAGTTCGAACAACCCGTCATCGGATCAGTATAGGTATAGGTAATAGTAATCGAACCTACACCAGCAGCTCCTGGATCGAAGGTAAAGTCCAAACCGTTACCATTATCGGTTACACCGGCACCGCTAAACACTCCACCAGTTGGCCCTACACTGGGTACAACAACTTCTGCAGGATCGTTCTCACAAAATAGTCCACCAACTTCTATAAATACAACTGGGAGTGCGAACACCTCCACCTGATCTGTAGCCATGTCAGAGCAATTGCCAATAGTAACGGTGTAAACTATATTATGTACCCCAACACCAGCAGCAGCCGGATCAAAATCGTAAGAATCATTACCGTTATCCGTTACCCCGGGGCCAGAGTACACACCACCAAGTGGTACTCCACCGCCATTATTAATTTGTACACCATCATTAATACACAAATCGGCCAAAGCCGTAAAGGTAGGCGCAGCCGGTGCAGCGAAAACTTCAACATCATCAGAGGCCGTAGCTACACAGCCATTAGCATTAGTTACGGAGTAAGTAATCGTATGTGTACCGACGCCAGCAGCAACCGGATCAAAATCATAGGTGTTATTACCATTATCGGTCACACCCGGGCCGGAATAAGTACCACCGAGTGGTAACCCACCGCCAAGATTGGCTTGCACGCCATCATTTTCACAAAGGTCAGCCAGAGCCGTAAAGGTAACGGTAGGGATACTAAATACTTCAATATTGAAAAAGGCAGTAGATGTACAGCCCGTTACCATGTCTACAAAGGTGTAAGTCACCATCGTTACGCCAACACCCGCAGCAGCTGGATCAAAACTAAAGTTGGTACCATCGCCACTATCCGTGACACCAGCGCCAGAATAAGTACCACCAGTAGGTGTAACCGCCGTCAAATCATTTTGCACCCCATCGTTCACACAAAAATCACCCGGCGCGTTAGTTGTTAATCCTGTCAAGGTATTCACCGTCAAAGTACTAGTCACCGCACTTGGCCGACAAGTCATATCCGCCGGATCAGCATTGAGAATAGCATATATGGTGTAAGTTCCTGGGGTTACCAAGCTGGCACCGACTAAAGCAGCCGTAGTGCCTCCAGCAGTCAAACTTCCAAAAGGAACAGTTCCTAAAGAGGTTCCTCCTGTGTAAGGATCGGTAGGAGTGCTCGAAAAGGCTACAAACTCAATTCCAAAATCTGCTTCATTATTATCGCTCATCGCCATATTGGCCAGGCCGGTAGCCGTTACGTCAAAGGCGTCACCCGGACATACATCCGTTGCGCTATTAGAAACAGCACCAATGGTCGGACAAACAGCAGGCATGTTCATAACCACCATTCCCTCGGTGAATTCAATATCGTCAATCCCAAGTTCTTCAGAAGCAGCATTGGAGGAATGCTCAACGATGAGCTGAGCCGTACACCCAACGTAAGCCGTCAAGTCTTCACTTAGTGTTGTCCAGCTACCTTCAATAGATAGGTCATCAATATCACTTCCTCGGGTATCAATTAAGGTAAGAGAGGTCGCAGAGCCACATCCGGTAATCTCAACGTGGATGTACAAAAAATCCTCCGGTTCCCAGTTTGACTCTGCCAGAATATATTGTAAGCTAACCATAGGGGTAGTAGTCCCCGTCAAATCCACCTCATCAAAAGTTAAGGCCACCTCTCCATCGATATCCTCCATCACAAAGGCTTGGACACCGTCAGGAGCATTAGCACCTACCTGAAAAAGCAGAGAGGTATTATCCGCTATACCAAAGGCATCTCCATCACTAAAACCCGGACCGGCGTTACTACCAGTTGGATCCAGAATATTTACGAATCCTAAGATTGATCCACTGCTAGGTTGGATCACGGTGATAAGTCCACAATCAGGATCATTAAAATTTTCTAACTGATGTATCGTTACACCATCAGTATCGACATACAAACAAGAGCCCTGTAGATTTTGCCCGGTCTCATCCTCAAAGCTATTGGCAACCTGAGCGGAGAGGGTCGAGAAGTTACTTAATAGCAGGATCGATAGAAGCCACGCTAAGCGGTAGAAGTTTTTCATGGGATACCGTAAGTTTTAGGTACTTGGTTAAACACAAATTGCAATTGCAGCCATACCGAATGATATAGCATGAAACAAAGCGTTGAATTGCGAAGCCTATTACGGTTCTGGGTAGGTTATTGGGAAAGAGAAATGGTCGTTAGTTCATGGGACTTGCGCCAAGTTCAGCGTTGTTCTTTGTTTTGTTCTACAAAGGTAATTATTATCCCTCGTGAATTGAATACCCTAAATTAGGTAAATCTCACATAATTACAATACATATTAACATAAAAAATACAAACAATTAACTATTTATCAATATTTATCGAATTACAAAAATAACTTATTCGTAAATACGCCATTATTTGAACGGTACTCCTCTACTCTACTTTTAGATAGGCAGAAGACTCAAAAAAAATTGCATCCGAAGCGTGATTTTTTCGTCCAAAGGGTTTCTTTTTTCCAAAAGTTGATATACATTTGCACTCGCTATTTAAAACTAGCATTTGATACTCTTGGAGGAGTGGCAGAGCTGGTTTAATGCACCGGTCTTGAAAACCGGCGTGCCTTAACGGGTACCGGGGGTTCGAATCCCTCCTCCTCCGCCAGCCATTTACAAATTTGTAGATGGCTTTTTTTATGCCTGCAAGTCACGTGCTCAATGTGTCATATCGTTTGATTTATGAGCTTCTTCGAGAAAATGCCCGTCTTCATATAGAAAAATCTACCAACTAGCTACCGATTAGCAACTTTAGAGGCATGAAAGCATTGGCCGAAAAGTTTCCGACGCAATATTCTCCGCAAGGTAAGATGATCAACTTGTCTAAGTACCTGATTATAGATACTTGCTATTCACCTGATTGCCATTACCCAATACATGTAGATTGCCTGCCAAGAATTAGTATTGTTTTAAGTGGGAAGCTAAAGGAAACCGTCAAGCATCAAGAAGAGTACGCTTCGGCCGCCAGTATCGTCTATAAACCTAAAGGTGTAGAGCACAGTAACCGCTTTGGCCCGCAGGGTGCCCGGCTTATCTCTCTTGCCTTTTTAGATGACACCCTGCTGCGTGAATCAAAAAATACTATTGACGGCAATTGGGAGTGGTTTCATGGCTTCCGATATGCACCGCTGGCGTATCAATTTTTGTATCAGCTCTGGCTGGAGCAAAGTATTGATTCGGTGGAAGAAAGCGCCTTCGATCTAATCGCCAATCTTGAGCTGTCGAATGCTTCTACTATACCTTCTAGCCTACCACCTTGGTTGGCTCGGGTTGAAAAAAGGATTAAAGATGAATTCTCCTGCAATATCCGCCTCAAAGACCTCGCGTTTGAGGCCGGCATTCATCCGGTATACCTAGCCAGAGTTTTTCGGCAATATTATGGACAATCTGTCAAGGGGTATTTGCAAGATTTAAGGATACGTCACGCCCTGGATATCCTCTCGGGGAGTCAAACCTCCATTGTTCAGGTCGCACTAGATAGCGGGTTCGCAGATCAAAGTCATTTAAACCGTGTTTTTAAATCTCGGATAGGACTTTCTCCGGGGCAGTACAAAAAACTTGTACAAGGATTATCTGTGTAATATAATTCTCTCTTTTTAGAAAGGTTTCATTTGTTCAAGATTAAGTCAATCGAATCGCTGAAGTTTGTGTCGTTCAATTATTTTCCAAAATTAGAAAAACACAACATTAATAATGACTTGTAATTTCAGATCATTTATCGGGTTGAGCATATTGACAATTTCATTATTGAGCTGCCAGACGATTACGGGACAAGAGAGTAATTCGGATTTCGAAAAAAATGCAGATCAATTTTATAAAAAAGCGATGGAATCATTTCCCAGCGTGGCAGGTTCAATTATCGCTGTTGTAAAAAATGGAGAAGTCGTTTATACAAAAGGATTCGGAATGGCGAATATTGCCGCTCGACAACGGATGACGGCCAAAACTGATTTTTATATTGCATCCAGCACAAAATCATTTACTGCATTATTAGCCAGCATTTATGACCACCGTGGTACAATTAAATTAGATGTACCACTGGCTAATTATTTTCCTAAAGTAAAATTTGATCCAGCCATCCCAATCGATAAAATAAAAGTACGTGATTTATTAACGCATACTTCCGGTATTAATAATGATGGTATTGGATTTAGATCAGCCTATTCCGGCGACCACAATCATGATTTATTAATGGCATTAATGGATCACTGCACGCCGAATGAAGTTGGTCATGGCAATTATGACTACACTAATGTGGGTTACAATATTTATGGTTTAATTCTACAAGAACATTTAGGCAAATCATGGCAGGATGGCTTGCAAGAAGAAATATTTAAGCCCTTAGGCATGCAACAAACCAGTGCCTATATTTCTAATGCTGAAAAAAAGAATTGGCCCCTGGCATTACCTTATTTAGGCTACAGTAAAGAAAGAATTGAGCCGGTTTATTTATTAAAGAAAGACAATACTATGCAGTCTGCAGGTGGATTAATTTCAACCGGTGAGGATCTCGCCAAGTGGTTGCAAGTTCAGCTAGGCATGGGCAAATTTAATGGTCAGCAAGTTTTTCCCGCCGAAGTCATCAAGCAAACGCAATCCTTATTGGCTAAAGATAATTCCCGCAATGATCCTTTTGAAGGTGATGGCTACGGTATGGGATGGCAAATTGGTAAATACAAAGGCGAAAAAGTGGTTTCTCATTTTGGTGGATTTCCGGGCTACGCTACCCACGTTTCTTTTTTACCTGAAAAAGGACATGGCGTCGTTGTTCTCGTTAACGATGGTTTTATTGGCGGGCCTTTAATGAATCTTTTCGCCACCTACGCTTACGATAATTTATTGGGGGTAGAATTATTAGACAGCCTTTATAACGAGCAATTAAATAATTATTTACAACGGTTTGACCAATTCAGTCAGCGGATCGCCGCCGGCGAAGTAGATCGTGCAAAAAGAACTTGGCAATTAAGCCAACCCTTTCCTTTTTATAGTGGCACCTACACTAATGAAATTATAGGAACGATTAAAATTGAAGGCACAGAAGAAGCATTAAAAGTAAGCTTGGGCAATCTGCATTGTTTTGCCACACCTTACACAAGAGAAGAAAGTATTCGAGTAGAATTGGTTCCGGGTTCGGGAGAAATCATGGTTTTTGAAATTAAAGACAAAAAATTGAAAGGGATTAATTTTGATGATGTATTTTTTAAAAAGAAAAAATAAATTTTAGTTCACTTATTTTATAATAATAAAATTGAAGGTGATTTATTTAAAACAATAAATCACTTTCAATCAAATAAGAATTCATCAAAAACCACTACTTCATTTTGTTAATCATTTTCTTCAATCATCGACAACAACAAATTAATTAACTTATTTTCCCCATTCAAAGACTGCATTTTTTATTTACTAAAAACTCCAAATATCTCTTCCACAAAAAAAGCCGCGCCCAAAGGACGCGACTCTATTCGCAAAGGCGAAATGTAGGTTGAAAATGTTGAAATTACTTGTTCTTATTTCATGATTAACATCTTTTTGGTGTTGACCAATTGACCGTCTACCACCAAGCTGTAAGTATAAACACCCGCTTCCAGCTCACCTCGGGTGAGGACCAACTGACCACGCTCCCGCTCGTCGATATCAATTGCCATGATTTGACGGCCGTTGAGGTCAGAGACCACCAGCATCGCCGTGTAAGCATCTGCGGGAATAAAATATTCAATGCTGGTCTCGCCTGAGGTTGGATTTGGAGTATTCTGGAAAAGGACCGGATGTGATTGTGCTTTGGTCGCCGCTTGTTCACCCAGATAGTTTTCAATCAGCGCTTCAAGTGCTGCCACTTTGGCTTCAAGTACATCAACCTGCTCCTGCATTTCTTTTCCACCACCGCCAGGAAAAGTCAAGCCATTACAAACACTAGTGACAACAACTTTATTATCACTATCGAGTGCTAAATAACAACCTACACCATTTGGTAATCCATCAAACTGTACGCCGCCCGTGGTATGTAATTGTTCTAAAGGTGTATCCGTACCAATCCCGACGTTACCCGCTGAAGTAATACGCATAGACTCGCGCATCGTGCCATTAGTTGGTTGACCTCCTCCATCAAATTCATTCTGAAAAACTATATCAGCGGAGTCTCGGCCTGTCACTACCCCACTGATAGTCACTTTAGCCTGAAAGTCAGTCATAGTTGTTCCATCAGTATCCAGAAGATTGGCAACTCCTGCTAAGGTAATACAGGCTCCTTCTCCGACAGCTGCATTATTGCCAACGTTCCGATTATAGATTAAGAGTCCATCTAGCGCATCTGTACCCGCTCGATAACTTGCGGTATTAACAAATCGTACGTCCATCTGTTTGATGGGGTTATTGGTCACAGCCCCCGTAGAACTTAATGAAAAGAGACCGCCACTCGTGATAGTCAAACGTGGCGTATCATTCGTTCTGATGCGGAAATCATCGTTGCCCAAAGTTCCAATAAACTCATTTCCGGTAGTATTGTTACCATCTAATCTCCAAAAGTCACCCGAAGTCCAACGTACATTTCCATTGACATCTGTCCCTAAGAGACGAGGCACATTGTCATCTTGCGCTAAATTTTGGAATCGTAGGGTCCCAATCGTATGTAAAGTCGCCGAGGGGGTCGACGTACCGATCCCTACGGAAATCGGACTGACGCCATTCGTACTATTTTCGGCGTAAAGAATATCTGGAGAATTACCATTCCATTCTTGTCCTAGTAAAAGGGAGAAACTACCTAAAAGGAAGATTACTGTAAGGGGAAATAGCTTTTTCATTGTCTTAAGTTTTAGAATTAAAAAAGAGATTTAGGACATCCTCCGTGGATAGGCTCGACAGCGATCAATGCCAATTTGCGCCCATGCGCCTGCGCTCGACAATGATTGCCGAATACGAATTGGAGTAATGGCTTCTGATATCCCGTCGAAGCAACGCGCCGCCAGCGACGCTACTCGATCAGCGAAGAACTAATGGTAGAGGAGGTAGATAGAGAAAGTACTCCGGAGTTTATTATAGGTTGGTATATGAGAATTACTTTTTCATAGTTCTAGCTTTAGTGCTTACCATCTCAATATAGACCGTACCTACACAAAATGCTAGTCCAATAGAATAGAAAAATTCGAACGTGTTAATTTAGCCTTTAAGCGTGTCGGACTCTTGCTCCCATACTAATTTGTAATTCTCCAGAAAAGCTTTTTTGCGACGGGCGGCAATATTCAGTTGATGGCCGTCTTCCATATGCGCCATTCCTGTACGACCATCGTCAATCCGCACGACCTTCAGGCAATTGACGATGTGCGACTTGTGAATGCGGAAAAATTGAGGTTTAGGCAACAGTTCTTCGTAGTGAGATAGGGACTGAGAGGCCGTCTCTCGCTGACCATCTTCAAACCAAAAGCTAACAAAATTACCTTCGGCTTCTACCCGGGTGATGGTATTGATATCCACTAAAGCGTAACCTTGATAGGTAGGCAACATAAGCTTGCGGATGGAGGATTCGCGCTGAGTCATCTGGTAGTGCAGAAACCGAAAGTTCTCTCGTTGTTCGTAGACCAACTCACGAGCGCGGATGATGGCCGTTTGTAATTCACTGAGATTAAGTGGTTTGAGTAAAAAATCCAGCGCCGCGTAGCGAATCGCTTTGATGGCATACTGATCGTAGCCAGTGACGAAAATAACCTTGAAGTTGACCTCAGCATCAGTAAAAGCGTCCAGAATTTTAAAGCCGTCACCACCAGGCATTTCAATATCCAGAAATACCAACTCGGGCTGTAAATCACGGATCACGTCAATCCCTGATTCTACATCCAATCCCTCCCCTACTACTTCGACATCCTTGCAGTAGTTTTGCAGCATATTTTGTAGAAGCTCTCGGCTATTGGGTTCGTCGTCAATGATCACTGCTTTTACCATAATTAAACACTTTTTTTCACGAGAATTAGTTCTGCGATTGTTCCTTGCTCGGGTGGGGAAAGAATTTGTCGATTGTATATTTTGAAACTAAACGGCCGCGTTGCATCGCCGCTCTGATCATTCAACAATTCAATACGATCTTTTATTATTTTCAATCCTAGAGATTGATATTCTTCTACTGATTTGTTTTCAGTAGGCTTGGTCAATAAATCAATTCCAGCGCCATTATCAATGACTTTAATTCGTATACACTCATTTCCGTGCGTCATGATCTTAACCAACAAAGTACCGGGGGCTTTAACTCGCTTAAATCCATGCTTGATTGCGTTTTCCAATAATGGCTGCAATAGCAAAGAAGGGATACAAATTAACTCGGGAGTGATGCTATCTTCGAGATCGAAGCTAAAGTTAAACTTATCCGGGAATCTCATCTGCTCTAATTCCAGATAAGCGGTCAAAAAAGCCATTTCCTGCTGCAAGGTAATATATTCCAGCTTACTTAGCTGCAGGCTATCACGCATTAAGCGTGAAAACTTGGACAAGAAGTGGTTGGCTTGAATAACGTCTTTTTTAAAGATATAATTTTGAATCGAATTTAGGGCATTGAACACAAAATGCGGATTCATTTGCTTGCGTAAGGCCATCAATTCGGCATTTTTGGTCCGCAAACTAGCTTCTTTGATCGCCATCTTCTGCTCCTCCCGTCGCAGCAGATTGCGGCTCCGAATGCTGAACAGCGCATAGATCGCCGCCAGCAGGGTCAATAAAGCCAAGCTACGAAACCAAAGCGTCTTCATAAAGTGTAGTTCGATTGAAAACGGAAAAGTAACTGCTTCGGCCCAATCATTATTTTTATTCCGGGCCGTGACAATGAAAGTATAGCGCCCCGCATCGAGATTAGTGAATTGCACACTGCGGTTATTCGTGTACTCCCAGAGGGTGTCTTGCTGGCCTTCCTCTACTAAGCTGTAGCGATAAAAGGGAACTTGGGTAGGTTTACGAAAGGCGATGCCGAGATAGCGAAATAGTAAATCATTCTGATTATAGGGCAAACTTTGGTTGCCTATTAATTGAGCATATGTATTGGATACCCGTGCCATTTGAAGTTCAACGACCGGTGGGACCCGACAAGGTGTCAAATCATCGGGGTAAAAGCTGAATAAGCCCTGATTGGTGGCTAGCCAAACACGTTCGGACCAATAATTAATGGCATTGATAAAATTGGAAGGTAGCCCATCGGCAATCTGGATATTATCGATATTTTCTACTGTAGGTACGGTATTATTTTTAAAAAGAAGACGATTGAGTCCCCGGTTTGTCCCAACCCAAACTACGGAATCGTTTTGCGGATAAACAGTATTGATTAAATCACTATTCAAACCATCCGCTTCGGTTACCGCAGTATATTGATCCCCGTTTTTGATCACCAGTCCATTCCCCATGGTGGCAATTAACATATACTCATTTTGCCAACGTCGGATTTCATTAATTCGGGTATCGAGTGCCTCGTGCTTAATTTTTTCTGTACGCCCATTTTTATAATCACGGACCAAATACAAGCCAGACAACATACCTAACCACAGCTGTCCTTGTCGATCCTCAAACACCGAATACACTTGATCGATCAAATCAATCGTATAGGCATTATTTAAAGAACTGAAATCACCTTTTGCATTTGGGATAATTATTTTACAACTATCTCTTCCAATAAATAAATGACCATCTTCTAATTCCTTGACGACTCGAAACGAAGTTCGGTCAAACAATTGCGTATCATTGATCCCCACCTTATCCTGCTGATCTTCCAATCGATAACAATAAGAAGAAAAAGCACGCTCTCCATTTGAATTAATGTGTGTCACTGTAGAGGTTAAGCTCGCCGGTAAAGTGGTCACCTGCATATTTTGATCTGCGTACCCCAAATACCCCTTCTCTCCTCCGAAAAGCAGAAAGTTAGGTAAGTGCGCCAGTGATAAAAGTCTTTTAGTCGTAATCGTCCCAGACTCGGCTTGAGGACTACGTATCAGAAAATCTGGCACTAGCTTAATCCCATTGTTAACCGTTGCTACCCAGTAATTTCCTTCGCGATCCTGCGTTACATTACTGATTTTAGTGCCCGAAAAGAAACGCGCCTTTACCCGGCTAAGATTGTTGCGATCTAATAACCAAAGACCGTCATTTGTACACATCCAGATCTCGCCGCGATGATCTCGGTACAACGCATTCCCCCATTCCGGGATGCTGATGATTTCATCATCTTCGCCCGCCTTAATGGAATAAATCAGGCTCGTATCCGGTTTGACTTCGTCCACCTTTTTTTTTGCAAACATGGGAAGCAAACAAATGAGTTGATGATTCGGATGTAGAGAGGTCTGAATATCAGCGAGATATGCCTTAGCCGGAAAATAGTACCTCAATTGGCCCTCAACTTTGTATTGCTCAAAAACACCTGTCTTACGCTGGGTAGGCAAGTCAGAAAATTGCCTGGCAAACAACTGATGCGTTTGCAAGTCATATTGAAAATAGGTTCGATTACGATCATCGTGACGATTCCAAGAATAAAAGAGTGTGAGTTGCTCCGTGCCTGAGAAGATAATATCCGCAATCCATTTGCCCTTGTTCTGCTGACGCAAGCTATCCGGTAAAGCCAGCACATGAAATTGGCCGTCGGCAAAATAGCTAAGGGAGCCATCATAGCCTGTAAACCACAGCCGCCCAAAAGCATCGGGAATAATTCTGAAATTGGTATTAAAGGCTAGTCCATTTTGAGTCGTGAATACCTCAAATTCGTATCCATTGTAAGTACAAACGCCACGGTCAGTGGTCAACCACACCAAGCCGGTACTATCCACATGAATATCGTAGACTTCGTCGCTGGGCAGACCATCGTTGGTATTGAAAATAAGATGATAGGGATCCTGAGCACTGAGGGTCCAAATACTCAGGCAAAAAATGACAACGATACTGTTAATGGTTTTGGCGATCCCCATTGCTGGCGATAAGATATGATATTTTTAGGATATATGGCTATCGTTGACGCTTCCAGCGGCGGTGGGTCCAGAGCCAATTTTCGGGGGCTTCCCGGATTTGTTGTTCGAGGAGCCGGGTATGGGCTTCGGTGATGGCGCCCGGCGGACTTTGAGTAGGTTCCGCTTCGATGAGCTTAAAGTGTACCTCGTAGTAGCCGCGCCGCAATTTGCGAATCGCACCAAAAATCACCGGACGATCATAGGTCCGGGCTAGCCATTCGGCGCCTTTGGCCACGGCCGTGTCCCGCCCCATAAATTCCATCCAGTGGATATTGCGGCCCGAAGGCGATTGATCGGCAGCAAAAATAGTGGTGGTCAGTTCGTCCTTTCGCTGTCGTAGCAGATGGCGGATTTGGCGGGTGGAGGCCAACTCCATGCCGAAACGCCCACGAGAGCTGCGCATTTTTTGATCCAAAAAGGTGGCCGACAAGGGTTGATAAATACCGATGGCGTGATGCGGGATTTGCCGTTCGATCGTGATGCCGAGCATCTCCCAGTTATTATAATGTCCACCGACTAAGACGATGCTTTTGCCCGCGGCGGCGAATTGATCAAAAATTTCGGGATTATGATAGACGCAGCGGCGCTTGGCCTCTGCCTCCGGGATACTGAACATGCGAATCGATTCAACAATCAAATCGCTCAGATGTCGATAGCTGGCTTTGGCTGTTTTTTC
Source organism: Saprospiraceae bacterium (assembly GCA_028285085.1). GTDB lineage: Bacteria > Bacteroidota > Bacteroidia > Chitinophagales > Saprospiraceae > JAHDHW01. Next base: position 16,720 of record JANQQI010000075.1, read on the forward strand.
AAGCAAGCGCTCATCCCACTCGGGAAAGGACTTTTGCAAATTCGTTTTCACCAATTGACGACGATAACCAATCACATAGTACAGCAAGGTGTACAATACGTTCGACAGACCGTACAACAACGGTAAGGGTAAAAATGAAATGGGTTTTAAAAGAAGATAATACAGTACTTGCCCCATGGATGGTCAACAGAATGATCAGCGATGCCCAAAAGTACGAGAAAAGATTTATACCCAAAAAAGAGCCCTGTGCTAAGAAGAATTCTTTCTATCTGGCACCACCAGATTAAGGATTTTTTCCATCGGCCGTACAAAGGGCAAGAAGCATATGACCCCAAGGACATTAAAAAGCATATGTGCGTTGGCAATTTGATTTCCAATGCCCTGATCGACCGAAAGATACTGTACCCAGTCTACAAAAGGTTGAAACAAAAGCAGCCCCAATATAATCGTGATCAGATTAAAAATCAGGTGGAATAGGCCTGCTTTGAACGCCTGACGATTACTTTTAATGGTCGCGAGTAAGGTGTCGGAACAAGTACCCAGTTCGGCCCCCAGCATCACTGCGATGCCACCGGCCACCGTTATGATTTGTTGTTTTCCGAGTACGATGGCCATACCAACCGTGCCGCTTGATGATTGAATAATCAAAGTAATAAAACCACCAATCAACGCACCTTGCAACGGACTGTTATCAATTTTTCTAATCCATTCCATAAATACCTCACTATCTCGCAAAGGCACTACCGATTGCTCAATAATAAACAACCCAAAAAAGAGCATCCCGAGATAGAGCAACACATGACCGACTCGTTTTAGCCGTTCCTGACGAACGAAAATCTCGAAAATCAATCCTATGGCCAGTGGAATCACAGAATATTTTCCAACATCCAAGGCAATGATTTGGCTAGAGAAGGTGGTACCGATGTTAGCCCCCATAATCAGCCCAATGGCTTGCCGGAAAGTCAGGGTGTGCGCGTTAATAAATACGATGACCAGAATAATCACCGCCGAGGAAGAATCAAGAATAATCGTTACGAGGGTTCCGATAATGATGGAGGAAAAAATGTTGGTAGTGTAGCGGGCAATAATCCCCTTCGTTCTTTCCGAAAAGATGCTTTTCAGCACTTCGGATAATTGCGAAATAGCGTAGAGGAACAATACTAAGCCTCCAATAAACAGCGGCAAAATGTCTTTCATTGGTCTTCAATTACAAGTGTCAAAATGGTACAGTGCGTTGGCCAACTCGGCCAGGCAACATTTGAATCAATCGATAGAAGGCCATACCTGACCTGATCAATCCTGTTGACCCTCATAGGTCAATTCAAATTTGACATCTTGTAAGTAACGCCGATGCGTTTTGGTGGATAGGAAGGTGTAAAAGAGGGATAAGGAATTCGTTATGATAGCTTTGCTACTAGGTAGCTCAATTGCTAATACAACTTACAACCTCAGGATATCAAAGATATAGAAAAAGGCTTGGACTCCCGGTAAAAAAACAAATTATCGATACAAAAGGTATCTACTTGTAACTAGCCGACTGGAGCAGGTAAGAGTTGCTTAATCGCATCCGCATATTGTCTCGATACCGGGATTTCTTCATCGTAACCTTTAAGTCCGATGGCCATACTTCGACTCGTCATTTTTTGAATATTAAAATGATTGACATTAATGAGATACTGTCGATGGCAACGATGAATCGGGGAAATCAAATTGACGAGTTGGGCTTCAATATTTTTTAAGCTAGACCGGAATAATACCTTCTTCCGTTCTTTACCCGTCAGATAGTGAATGTCCACATAATTATCATCACTCCTAATAAATAAAATATCCTTTGGATTGATGCGGAGCGTTTTACCATTATTGGCGGTAAGCAAATATTCTTCACTTATGGAGATCAGCGAAACCGTTTTACCACTCACGTATTGGTACAAGCCAAGCAAACAAAAAGATACCGTTAAGACCAGAATTGCAGTTCTTCCACTGACGGAGAAATACTCCACGAGGGTAAAGTCACGGTAACCTGCCAAGAAGCTTTTATAGAGAAATAGCATAGCGCCAACGAAAAGAATTACGAAGCTATACCACACCATTGCTTTCCCCACAGTCCAACGATTAAACAATCGAGGTAAGACACTTGGGATGAGCCATTCGATCAGAAGATAAGCCAGAATAAAAACCACCCCCATACTGAGAATGACCAAATCGTAGTACCATTGCTCGTGGTTATTCTGAATGCCGAAGGGTTTAAAAAGAATAATAAACAGGCTACAGCTCATGCCTATCAGAGATACCCAAAGCAGATTTCTTTTATTCCTTTTGGGTCGTGGGAAAGGGGTATACAAAAGGCTTAAGTGATTCATAAGACTGTGATAGTATTGTGGCTATAAAATAATATGAGTAGTAAACAACACTTTCGGAATTGGGTTCACAGAACACAACAATTGATGACCTAGAAGCCCATCTGGCTTTCCAGGTCTTTCATGCTTGCGAAGTCCACATCATTGACTTGACAGTATCCTGACCTACACCAATCGCAACCTGTACCAGTAATTTCCGTATAATTTTCAAAACCATCATCCAACTTCTAACCGTGTTCAAGCATTACCTGATCTCCGTTTTTTCTATTCTCCTAATAAGTTGCCCATTACTTGGTCAGGAATACTTTGCTAATGTACGGCAGATCGGGCAAGAAGAAGGACTATCCCATTATGAGGTGCACGCTTTTTATCCCGAAGAGGAGGGGATGTGGATTGCGACTGCCGATGGGCTTAATTTCTTCGATGGCTACAACTGGAATTACTGGAAAAAGGAAAGTGGGCATTTAACGTATAAAAACATTGATTACATCCACAAGGATCAGAATGGTCTACTGTGGTTGTTCAATAATGGAAACATTGACTCCAAGAGCAATGTGCTGTCAATTGATATTTTAGATCCTGAAGAGGGCGAGGTCCATTCTTTTGTAGAAAAGATGGGCCAACTCGCACCATTCAAAATCGAAGCCATTCAAAATTACTTCGAAGACCGTCAACAGCAGCTATACTTTTGGGTCAATCAACAACTTTGGCAATATACCGGCTCCGCTTTCGAATTGGTCAAACTACCTCCAGCCTTTGCCCCACTCTCCATTTTCTCAGATGGCACTTTCTCCGGTATGTTGGAGGACGAAGTTGTTCTAATGTCCCCCGAAGGGGAGCTATTATATAGAACAAATTACCACATCAAAAAGGATGAGCCTTATTATGTGATGGGCAATCGCCAGTGTTTTTTAGCTTGGCAAGAAGGGCTGCCCTGCATGAAGTATCAAGTTTCTTCTTCCAGCAAAAATTACGAGGTATCTTCATTTCGATTACAGCAGCGGAACAAAGGACTCAATTTCCATTTCGTTCATTTCGACGAAAAGCGAGGGCACTTCTGGATCTTCGATGAGTCTTATCTTTACATGGTGGACACCGCCGGGAATATACTTTATCAGCATAAGTCTATGCCTCGAACCGCCTGTGTTGACAAAAATGGCAACTTTTGGAGCGGTAAATTTGGTATCACGATCCTTCGCCCGGAACAAAAATTTTTCAAGCGCTATCTACATCATGCCCAACAAAATCCTGATGCAGAGGACCTTTACCGTTGTCGAGGAATTGTCGAAAAAGATGATCGTTTATACATCACGACTTATAAAGGCACTCGGGTCATTGATTTGAAAACAGGAGAGATTGAACCAGCTTCCAGCACGATAGATTTAGGCTTTGTGGTTCTAAAAGATCGCCATCAACAGCTCTGGGGAGCAAAACGACAGGTTAACCAACTTGATCCTTCCGACCAAAGCATTCAAAGCACTTTTCGCAACGCTTCCTATCAAAGTAGAATCTGGTCGATGTTTGAAGATATAAGCGGTCAAATCTGGATTGGTGGCCACGGCTTATATTCCATTGAGAAACGGGAGATTAAGAATTTCAGTCAATACAATACATTTTCCGAATTAAAAGAAGCCACTATTCTCTTTATACAATCGGATAAGAGTGGAGTCATTTGGGTCGGAAGCAACGAAGGGCTCTATCAACTAGACCCCAAAAAGGGAATCATTGCCGGCTACGGTCAAAGCCGGGAAGGAAAATTCCATCTCCCGTCCAATAGATTCCAGCACATGTACCAAGATGAGCAAGGCATTTATTGGCTAGCAACGGAGGATGTTGGGCTCCTGCGCTGGGATAAAATCCGGGGGGATATTCAAATTTTCGATAAAACGCATGGCTTGCTCTCCAATAATATTTATGCCGTTTATGAAGATGGGTTTGGCTATTTGTGGATGAGTAGTTTTAATGGTCTGATTCGATTTGAAAAGGCCACTCAACACATCACAGTTTTCAACGAAGAAGACGGCATCAGTGGTAATGAGTTTAACCGGATTTCCCATCATCAGGCAGATGACGGGTGCTTATTTTTTGGTGGGCAAAATGGCGTCACCGGATTTCATCCAAAAGATTTTTTGCCGACCATATCCAGGCAAGCCGAAATAGAGCTTGCTATCAAACATATCGCCGTTTTTGGTAAAGACGAGCTACGAGATACTTTTCCCAATGGCTCCGGCATCAACCTGATGCAATTGGACCCCGGGGCCAGGGTGATTGACTTGGAGATGAAGGTCTCTGATTTATTTTGGACGGACAAAGCAGAGTTACATTATACGTTGCATCAATTGGATCAGCTAGGAGAGGTCTTGCACGTGTCCAAAGACAATGTGAGTCGTGATCAGCACATTGAACTTTTGGGCATGAAGCCCGGAAATTATCAGCTCGAAATTAAGTTGGTGAAAATCAACGGGAAGCAATTAGGCCAGTCGCTTATCATTCCACTGAAAATAGCCATTCCAATTTTTCATACTAAAGGCTTTTGGATAGCGACCATAGTGATTCTGGGCATATGCTTTTGGGGCTTCCTCAGGTTTAGAACCGCCCATCTGCACAAGCGAAAAGCAGAATTGGAAAAATTGGTCAAAGAACGCGCCGAGAAAATCTTCCGGGATCAAAAAACCATCACCTCCCAAGCGGAGCTAATTGCCGAAATGCGCGAACAGCTCAACCGGAAAGATCAGCTCTGGCTGGAGCAGTTCCAATCCATCATCAACGAGCGACTCGACGATCCTAATTTAGATTTACCCTCTGTCATCGATGATATGGATATCGGACGCTCGGTTTTTTATGAAAAAGTCAAAACCTTGACCAATATGACGCCCAACCAGTATATCCAGGAACTTCGTCTCGTCAAGGCCAAGGCTATTCTGGAACAAGGGCAGGTAAAGACCGTCAAAGAAGTGACCTACTCGGTGGGAATGAGTCATCCAAATTACTTCTCAAAACGATTTAAAGAACGTTTCGGCATCTCCCCTTCTTCTTATTTTAGATATCAAAAAGAGGAGTAAACAGCTCTTTCTATTGCCCATCGATCTCTTTTCCTGCTTTTCAAAAGATGGACTTCATCTCTTTTTTTCTTTCGATTGGAAGATAATTTCCACTCCTGGATGATTTTCTCCTCGATCGGACAATCGTTCCAGTATCCGGACAATATTTCCTCCTGATAATCAGTCACTTGGTAAGCTTTTCGACTCATCATCAGCAATATGGATTGCCCTTACCAGCAAGCATCCTCCGGGAATTTCCCCCTTCATTAACCTTAAAAATCTGATTATGAGAAAAATGATTACCCTTATTCAAATTTTCCTACTTGCACTCCCCCTCAGTGCACAAGACTATGAATACGAATGGACGACGGGCCTGTTTGATACGGTCTTACCGAACGGACTTGCCATCGCGGATATCACCGATCCATTTAATGGCATCACCGAATTTACCGGAGGGGTCGCCGTAGATCATGACGGTAATACCATTACCACTGGTTTCATACATGGCACATTTTATAACCTTGAACCCTTCGAGGAAGTATATAAAACCTCGGGCTCGGTTATTTTTGTTCAGAAGAAAGACCCGACCGGTCAAGTCATCTGGTCTAATTATATCGATGGTGGCAATTATGAAATTCCTTCTGCTGGACGAACGGCTCATGATATAGCAGTAGATAGCCAAAATAATATCTTCATTTGTGGTAGAATAAACAATACCACCGATTTTGACACCGGGCCGGAGGAAATGTTGGCGACCTCCGAAACGGTGTTTACAGGTTTTATTGCTAAATATTCCGCAAGCGGTGAACCTGAATTTGTTTATCTACTGGAAGGCGGCACAGATGCCGAACCCCGGGATATCGTAGTCGATGCAGATGACAACGTCCTCGTAGCCGGAATATACGAAGCTACAGTAGATTTTGATGGCAGCCCTGAGGTCCATTCATCAACTTCCATTTCCTCTAAGGACGATAATTTTTTATTAAAAATTGACAACTCCGGTCAATATCTATGGCATAAAACCTGGGGAGGTGAACATCCTGATGATCCACTAGGATTAGAAATAGATGGACAAGGTAATATTTATGTCGCTTGCCTTTTTATTGGTACGATTGATACCGATCCGGGGCCAACAGAAAACATCTTTATTTCAAGCACCACGTCCTACATCCCTAATAGCTATGTCTCTAAATTCGACTCCGAAGGTAATTTATTGTGGTCAACACTTTTGAAATCCGAAAATTTCAGCAATATCCTTGATTTAGATACGGACGAAGGGAGTGTTTGTGTAATCGGAATTTATCAAGGGAATCTTGAAATTGGCCAGGAAGCTCCCCCCAACATTATCTCTGAAAGCAATCCTTCCAACTTTTCCCAAAGTATCTATGTGGTAAAATTGAATGCGGACGGACAATACGAATGGCATTATCAGCCGGAGTCATTAGGCCCCTCTATTTCCTCCTTTGGAGAAGAAATTTCGGAATACAATGGCAACTGGTATGTAGGGTTTAGTGTATCTGACTCCGCTGATCTTGATAATAGCCCCGATGTTGAAATGGTCTCAAACAACTTCACTACTCATTATCTGGTACAACTTTCCGAAAATGGAGACTATCAATGGAACAAGAAATTTGAAATGGATGACTATGGCTTCCTTCAACTACACGAAATCAAAGGCCATGAAAACAATCTTTACATTTTTGGATTGTATAGCGATGGTGCTTTGGACACTAATCCTGCCCCGGATCAAACGGACCTCCAGCCGAGTTGGTTTGAGTATACTACTTTTTTAGTCAAACTAAGCGATACCTCCGATATCCAAGAACAGGACCCGCCATACACTGAAATCCAGAAAGTGGTCAGTTCTCATCGAGAGCCCAACGGCGGTTTTGGACAAGCAGTCGCTATTTCAGGCCAACACGCTATTGTCGCTGCCAGCGTGGAAGATACTGATGAAAATGGTGCTAACCCGGTCATTGACGCTGGTGCCGCTTATATCTTCACCTACGATGGACAAGCCTGGACAGAAGATCAAAAAATTATTCCTCCTGATCGGGCTCCCGCTGAAGCCTACGGTACATCCGTAGACATTGAAGACCATACGGCGGTGTTCGCTGGTCCCCTCGACGGTGATGACGCATCAGGTGAAGATTGGATCCTCTACGCAGGTTCTGTTACGGTATTTGAAAAAGATGCGACAAATACCTGGAACCAAAGTCAAAAAATTGTGGCACCAGATCGTGATGCAACCGATTTATTTGGGTACGACGTATCGATTTTTGGTGATATGCTAGCTATTTCCTCTCCGGGTACAGATTTGGACCAAACCGGAACTGAATCAGTGCTTAATGCCGGCGGGGTATATATTTACAAAAGAAATTCACTCAATACATGGCAGTTTCAGCAAAAGATTGTGGCGTCGGACCGAGATATTAATGACCTTTTTGGTATATCGATACATTTAAACCATGATGTTCTCGTGGTAGGTGTACCCGATGAAGATGATGATACCTTGGACGCAAATTTCATGGATAGTGCAGGTTCCGCCTATATTTTTGAGCGGGATTCATCCGGTAATTGGTACGAAACACAGAAAGTTGTCGCTTCCGATCGAGCCATCGATGATCAATTTGGAAAAGACGTGAAGGTAGAAAACGGCTATTTAATGGTGGGGGCAAGCCATTCTGATACTGATGAAAATGGTGAAAACTTTATGAATGATGCTGGAGCAGTTTATATTTTCAAAAAAGATGAAAACGGCCAGTGGATACAGCAGCAAAAAATTGTTTCCAGCCCACGAAGTGCTAACGATCATTTTGGCAATGCGCTGGCAGTAAGTGGCAACAAACTAGTTATATCAACCAGTTTTGATGATGAAGACGAGTGGGGTTCAGATTATTTAGATGAAGCCGGTCGAATCCATGTTTACAACTTGTCATCCGATGGTATTTGGATAGAAAAAGCGAAGCTCACCCACTCAGACAGAGCAGCTTACGATCGATTCGGCCGGGCTGTTGCTATTGATAATGAATGGATTATTAGTTCCGCTATTGATGAGAGTGAGGATGAATTCGGTGAGAATACCATTTCTGCGGCAGGATCTGCCTACTTTTTCAAAGAAGTCGTTAATTGTAGCCCTTCATTCCATACTATAAACGATATTGCATGCATTGTGTATACTTCTCCCAGTGGCAACCACCAGTGGAATACCTCCGGCCTATATACCGATACGCTAACCAATCTCACTGGCTGCGATAGTGTTATCACGATAGATCTTATTGTCCACCAAACTACTGCAGGTTTCGATACTCAAATCGCTTGTAATGAATTTACCTGGATTGATGGAAATACCTATTCGGAAAGCACAACGGCCGTATTCAATATCTCCGGTGGTGCAGCCAACGGCTGCGACTCAATTGTAACACTCGATCTAACCATTTTAGAACCAAGTATCCGAACGGATACCCAAACAGCTTGCAACGAATTCACCTGGATTGATGGGAACACCTATTTGGAAAGCACTACAGCCGTATTCAATATTTCCGGTGGTGCGGCAAATGGTTGTGATTCAATTATCCAACTGGATTTGACTATTAATAGCGTGAATACGAATACCACCCTTGATGGCTCAACGATCAGTAGCGAAGTAGAAGGTGCTGACTATCAGTGGCTGAATTGTGAAGCAGATATGAGCGTGATCCCCGGAGCAACTCATCAAATGTATACTACTAATAATAGCGGTAGTTTCGCCGTCGCCGTTACTGAAAATGGATGCATTGATACCTCCGCTTGTGTAGCCGTCACTCTGGTAGGTGTTACTCAATCCGCCTTTTCCAATCCATTCACTTTATACCCAAATCCGGCCAAGGACGTATTCACCATTGATTTCACTAGCAATCAGGTATATCTCATCGTTAGAATATATTCTGTAGCGGGACAATTGGTAGAAGCTTTACCGGTTCAAAACTCAGATCACCTAGACGTTAAATTCGATCATCCTAGTGGGATGTATTGGATTGAAATTGAGAATTTAGAAGGTCAAAAAAGTACCTTGAAATTGATCAAGCATTAAATTAAACACTCCGGCTTACCTTAATAGTTAAGGCAAGCCGGAGTGCTTGATAATACTTTTTGGAAAGGCTAGATGCTATTTGATCTTTTTATATTTCAAACGAATGGAGTTGCCGATAACGACTACGTCCGAAACGGCCATAAAGAAAGCGCCCCACATCGGATTCAAGAAACCTAATGCAGCGATAGGAATGGCCACAACATTATAAGCAAAAGCCCAAAACAAATTCTGCTTAATGGTCAATAAAGTATGTCGGCTGATAGAAACGGCTTTGATCAGACCATCAAGACGGTCACCTAGCAATACAATCTGCGCCGATTGAATGGCGACCTGCGAAGCATCACTGAGCGATACCCCAATGGTAGCTCTAGCCAGTGCCGGGGCATCATTGATACCATCGCCCACCATAGCCGTAGGTATTTCTTGCGCGAATTGTTCGATTTTTTTCAGCTTTTCATCGGGCAACTGCTCCGCGTAATAAGTCGTTATACCAAGTCGATCGGCCGTTTCGGCTACCTTAGTTTGCCGATCTCCACTCAGCAAAATGGGCTCGATGCCCAGTTGCATAAGCTGCTTCAAAGTGTCTTGAGCCTCAGGTTTGATCTCATCAACCAAATCAACCGTGGCAATCAGACGATCATTCCGCAGCAAGTACATATCGTGCCCGTAATCATTGGTAAGGGTTTCGGCCATTTTCCACGACCCCAGCCGGATGGTATCCCCATTCGCCATAGTCGCCTCAAGTCCCATGCCTTTGATCTCACGAATCTGTTGAATTGACGGCAGCTGTTCCTGAGATACCTCAGCCTGCAAAGCCGTCAATAAAGAAGCCGCCAAGGGATGTGAAGAGTGCTGCTCTAAAGCGTACAACAAGTTTTTCACCTCTTGGATATCCACACCGTGCGCCTGAATATTGGCTAAACGAAATTCCCCCGTAGTCAAGGTGCCGGTTTTATCAAAAACCATTCGCTGGATGCCGGCAAACGTTTCCAAGGTTTGGCCACCACGAATCAAAATTCCGCTGCGAGACACCCGTCCAACGCCAACCATCACCGCAGTTGGCGTCGCCAGCCCCATCGCACAAGGACAGCTGATCACCAACACCGCAATGGCATTCATAATGGCTTTTTCCGGTGCCAAACCGAAACCAAAGGTGGCAATTAAAAAGGTCAAGCCAGCAATCACCAGTACCACGGGCACAAAAATCGCACTGATGCGATCCGCAAGTCGTTGGATATCCGGTTTCTCCATCTGCGCCATTTTGACCATTTCGATCATCTTACTCAGCACAGTGTCCTGCCCGGTAGCCGTTACTTCGACTTGTAATTGTCCATCTACCAGCACAGAAGCGCCAATGATTCGATCCCCGGCTTGCTTTTCCACGGGTATACTTTCTCCCGAAAGCATCGACTCATCGACGGCACCGGCGCCAGATTGTATTTGGCCGTCGAGGGGAATACTATCTCCGGCATTGATCTGTAAGCGATCCCCTATCCTAATCTGATCTACAGGAAGCATTTCGGCTCTTCCGTCCGCAAGTAAACGTCGGGCCGTTTCTACTTTGAGTTTAGCTAAATCATCAATCGCGGTAGTGGTTTGATCCACTGCTCGTTTTTCCAACCAATTGCCGACCAGCACTAAAGTGATGATCATCGCCGCGGTCTCGTAGAAAATGTAGGCGGGTTGTTGTTGAATGGTTCCAATGAGGCTGTAGATAAAAGCTGCGGTGCTCCCAATAAAAATAAGAACATCCATATTAGGCACACCCGCCTTAAGCGATCCCCACGCACTTCTTCCAAAATGAAAAATCCCGATGACAAAGACGGGCAAACACAGTGCAAATTGCACCCAAGGTTCGTGTAAGAACGAAAAGCCTGAAATGCCAAACATCATAATCAAATGATCCAGCAATAAAGGTGCTGTAAAGATGGCACAGAATAACAGTTTACGTTCCAATGTCCAAAAAGGCTGACTGGGCACTTCACCCGCCACCGTAAATCCAAGATCCTCAATGCCCGCCTTGACCTCATCCAAAGACATCGCCACCTCATGTGAAGTGAACCGCACTTCTTTCGTAGCGTAATTGACATAGACCTCTTTAAGTCCCTTTTTTTCCAAAAAACGGCTTACCCCCGCTGCACAGTGATTGCAGGTCATGCCTTCCACTTTTAACTCTACAACTTGATCTGACATTTGGGTAGATTTAATCACAACATTATTCAAAATTACGGACAATTTTAATGGGATTGTATCTCTTAGCCTACGACATGTTATTTTTTAACCAAAAACTTCCCGAAACTGCCACTATTTTTATTTCACTAATTAAACAACCGAATCAGCCATTTAGATGTGGTGAACTTTAGGTCTTGTGATTTTGTCTGCCATTTAAGTTTTGTAAATTTGAGCTGAGATCATGTTAAATACACAGTGTCTTAAGTATTCGCATTTTTTTAATCAAATTCCGACCATCCATGAGAATCACAATCACGCTATTGCTTTTCAGCTTGTTCTTTGCGGCTTGCCAAAATGGTACGACCACAGATACTTCGGGCGAAGCAGCTTCAACCGATGAATCAGCTGCCGCGGCCACTCCACCAACAAAATATAAAGTTACGCCATTTACGCCTTCCGCCTCATTCCCTGATGCGGTGATGGTGGACATGATGTACCTACAAGGTAAATTCACCTTTAATATCGCCGGTGAGAGCTACCAATTGGGCCAACAAACTCCCGATGCAGGCGAAAAAATGTGTGCTAATTCGGGTAAAGGCCAGCATATTCACCTGATTGTGGATTCTTTGCCGTACGCTGCTCGCTACACCGCAGAATTTGATGACTACAATATGCCGGAAGGTGAGCACTTTGTATTGGCTTTCCTCTCTCGCTCCTATCACGAAAGTTTAAAAACACCTACGGCTTTCAAAGCCATGAAAGTTAACGTAGAAGGTGATATGTTCAAAACATTTGAAAGTATCAACGACCCGATGCTGTTCTACAGTCGTCCTAAGGGGACCTATGTAGGTAAGGCTGATACTGAAAAAGTAATGCTTGATTTCTATCTCGTTAACGCCACTTTGGGTGATCGCTACAAAGTAAAAGCGGAAATCAACGGAGAAGAAACACACACGCTCGACACTTGGCAGCCTTACTACATCGAAGGCTTACCGATGGGCAAAAATACCGTCAAACTGACACTGATTGATGACAAAGGGAACCCTGTCGATACACCTTTAAATCCCGTTACGCGAGAATTCACGCTTAAAGAAGATGCTGTAGAGGGCTAATTTTAATAGAAATTATGATAAAAAATAAGCCGATTCATAGTCCGTGAATCGGCTTATTTTTATTGTGGAAAGCTGAGTAGATAATTTTTTTGAAAAGAATATTCCAGCTTTGAGGAACTTATTATATATTTGCATCGCTTTTAACGAAAGCACTGTTAAATTAAGCTGGTGGTTGTAGCTCAGTTGGTTAGAGCGCTGGATTGTGGTTCCAGAGGTCGCGGGTTCAAATCCCGTCTTCCACCCTAAAAGCCTTCCTTCGGGAAGGCTTTTTTTATTGCCTAATCTTGGCTAATCACCAGAGGCATTTCCTGCCGATCTTCGCCGACTTGTAGCCTCAAGATGTACAGGCCCGAACTTAATTTAGGTAAATCCAAGCGCCACTGTAGTGGCAGCCCATTGGGCAATTGATATTGACGCAATAGTTGACCACTAGTTGAAATCAGATCAATGCTTACCGCACCAGCGAGAGTAGATTCCGAAGATAGAAGCACAAAAGACCTGGCAGGATTCGGAAAAACGGATAAACCTAACTCAGGAAGAGGTGTAATACTCGTCAAGGAATCAAAAATGGCTTCCACACTGGCAAAGGAAGACTCACAACTGATCGCTGGCGTTTCGTTGACATCACGGACATAGAAAGTGGTGCTCTCGAAAAGCGGTGCCGTGGTGAAAGTATTGCCCGTCGCTAATAGCTCTCCACCCGGTAGATCATACCAAAACAAATTATTTCCATTTGCAGTCAAGGTGACCTCGGATGGCGCCACAGTGAAAATCACATCCTCAGCCTGCGGGATTGCCGGTACGGGCACAATCTCTACTGTAAATGGCGCTGATTCTACCGCCCCACATTCGCCGTTCAATGCAACAGTATAAGTATCCGTCTCAAAAACTACAATCGAAGAGGTCGTAGCACCGGTTGACCACTCAATATTATTATCAATGGAGCTAAATAACATCGCATTATCCCCAAAACAGAATGTGGTTTGACCATTGAGTGAACTAATCACCGGAGGTTCTTCCGGGATATGTTCACTGACGACAAGAGGCGCGGAGATCGTGCTACATCCCCAGGCATTCGTCACCGTCACTTGATAAGCATCGGATGCACTGACGTAAATTTCCTGTGAATTAGCGCCGTTCGACCACTCGTAGGTTGTTCCGCCAGGTGCGACCAAAAGAAGGCTATCACCGGGACAGTACGTTTTTTTATTATGGCTGTAGATATAGCGATCTGGATAAGCACACTCCTCCTCTACAATTCTTAAGCAGCGATCAATACCCGGATTATCAAAGCTTTCTACCAAGCCCGATGGCCAACGTACCACTAAAGAATCAATACTCGTCGCACCACCTAATCCAAAATATTGCTTAAAGCTATTCATAATGCCGTAACTCTCTCCTGCGCGCACCTCCCGGATTTGGACGCCCCAGGGACCGTACAACTCCAAACGACTACCTATAGCATTTGGGTTGGAAGTAGTCCCTTCGAGACTGACCACAAAAAAATGGTTATTGTTACGATTGTTCATCCACAACACGTCATTCGAATTCTGGATATTACTCCCGGAGTAAATATCGAGAAAACCGTCATGATTTAGGTCACCAATGGCAAAAGTGGCCATTTGATAGTTACCGAAAGGGGCTGCAATCTCCGTAAAAGTGAGATTGCCATTATTTTGGAAAAATTTATAGCCTTCGTTTCCGGCTACCAGGACATCCACAAAGCCATCATTATTGAAGTCCCGCATTAGGCCTTGTAAGGGATTATTCTCAATGATCAGATTACTGACGTTGGTAATATCCACAAATTGGCCATTCCCGGTATTCTCCAAAAGCTGGCAAGGCTCGTAGTGATTGACGATCAAGGCATCCAGGTCACCATCGTTGTCAATATCCTGAAAATCCGCCGTCCAAGATTGCCGACCGATACGTAAGGCCGGATATTCGGCAGCTGATTCTACAAAATTATTATTCCCATCATTTACAAATAGCTGATTGATTCGTCGATAGTCCGCTGCACTATTCGCCATTCCCCAACATTTGGAGATATATAAATCCAAATCGTTATCATTATCAAAATCTGTCCAAATCGAAGAATAATTACCCGCCGCACTATCCGACACCATCGCTTGGGGATCATCCCAAATTACAGCCTCGGGGAAATTACCGTTGCCATCATTGATCCAATGCCGATTGTAACCGTAATCGTTACAAATGAAGATATCCGTATGTCCATCCTGATTAATATCAACGAAGTTAGCGCCTTGTATTTCGAAGGCAGAATTATTTAAAACCGTCAAATTGAAATTATCTCCATTGTCCGACGCGTATAGCAATTTTGCTTGGTCTTCATAGCCTCCAGTCATCAAATCATTTACACCATTATTATCTACGTCGGCCACTGCCAGAGACCATTGGGCCAGATCATCGACCGCACCGAACTCCAGCGCATAAAACATATCACTGTTTTGCTGGAACTCAATCGTCAAAAAACGGCCATCATCCAGACTGATGATATCATCCAAACCATCTCCATTGAGGTCCGCTACCCCGGTGATCAAAAAACTTTGCACACCAGCTTCTTCAAGCAAGCCGTTTTGATTTTCGAAAGTAAAATTACTAACTACCGCTGTGTGTTCGTGGAGGCCGGACTGAACTTCTTGCTGTTGGCCAAAACTAGTCGTGACCGCAAAAAGCAACAGCAGGTAACAAAGTGAGGAAGGGTAAATAATCCGATTCATAATAATCCTTTGATGATTTATCCTGAGCAGTTGTTCAATACATCGATAACCAATCGAAAGGACCTTACTTTTTCAATCATCAGACCTCTTCAGAATGCAAATATCACTACAAACGAGGAAAGGCTGAGGTGTAGAATAAAAAGTACACCTTGCAGATCATTCAATCGTATTTAAACAACTTATAGTCTAAAATTAACATTTTTATTACAAAGCTGTTGAGATTTCAAGCACGAATCGTGGAGAATTGTTTTACAAGACACTTAAAAATTGAAATGGCAACAATACTACAAAAGGGCAGTAATATTTGTTGATTTTATGAATTTGTCGGATTTTTATAGCCCATCCATTTTACATGAATTAACGATTTTTGAGATATGAGCTATTCGAAGAAAACCGGTATCGGTTGTTTGATTTTAGGTGCAGTATTGATTTTGGCCCTGGTACCGATTAAAGATGATCTACACGCTTACCACTCACCGGAGGAATTGATCAATTACCATGCTTTATTATCGATTGCGGAATTAGATACTTCCCACTACTTTGCTACGGCGAGTCGTTGCGATGGTTGTCATGGGTTTGACTTCGAAGGCTACGCTTTGGTTGACGGAGAAGGAACAGATGTCAACATGTACGATGACTGGGCCCCAACCATGATGGCCAACTCTGCCAAGGACCCGTTTTGGCGTGCTAAGGTCAGCCACGAAGTACTCGTCAATCCACAGCACAAAGCCGACCTGGAAACCGTTTGTACGTCTTGCCATGCGCCAATGGGCCACTATACCGCTTTATTCAAAGGTCATGAGCACTATTTTATGGATTCTCTAATGGTAGATACCATTGGATTGGACGGTGTTTCTTGTGCCGCTTGTCACCAACAAAGCCCCGAAAACCTGGGGGCAGAATTTACTGGCAAACTCAATTTCGATACCTCTTTCGTACTCTACGGTCCTTACCCAATGCCCTTCGCGCCACCAATGCAAGATTTTGTGGGTTTTGTGCCAGAATACAGTGAGCATATCAACGACGCAGATCTCTGCGCATCTTGTCATACGCTAATCGTCAATTCGGTTGATTTGGATGGGAATCCAACCGGTACCACCTATGTCGAACAAGCGACCTATCATGAGTGGCTCAATTCCAAATACAACGAGGATAGTGTTAGCTGTCAAGGCTGCCACATGCCACGCATTGAGGATCCCGTCGTGATTTCAGACAATTATATTTTTCTCCAGCCACGGAGTCCTTATGGCCTGCACGATTTAGTGGGAGCCAATACCTTCATGCTCAAGTTGATGCAAGAGAATAAAGAGGCACTGGGCATCACCGCGACGGATGACAGCTACGAGGAGACCATTCAAAAGACTTTTGCGATGCTCCAGCAACAATCGCTTGACTTGAATCTGGAGATGATGAACGCAGATATGGACTCGGCTTATTTCCGCGTTACCGTTACGAACAAAGCAGGACATAAATTTCCTTCTGGCTATCCAAGTCGACGTGCGTTTATTGAATTCACCGTGACGACCGAAGACGATACATACTTATTTACTTCAGGACTATTGGATGATAATTATGAAGTCGAAGGCCACGATGCTTTCTTTGAACCGCACTATCAGATGATAAACCAGAGTGATCAGGTACAGATTTATGAATTGGTCAACGGTGATGTGAATGGCGATTTTTCTACCGTGCTCGAACGCGGCTACGCCGCTTTGAAAGACAACCGCCTTCCACCGCTTGGTTTCACTACAACCCACGAGACTTACGATACAGTTCAAATTGTGGGAACGGCCTTAAATGACGCCGATTTCAATCGAGATAACAGTGGCGAAGAGGGTACCGGAGCCGATCAAATCTACTACCACGTACCATTACAGAACTACTCTGGGATCATTAATATTCGAGCCAGAGTTTACTATCAATCCTTGCCTCCGAAATGGATGGAGGAAATGTTTGGCGAGTCAACTCCTGAAATCGAGGCTTTCCGGGAGATGTACAATAGTGCCGACCAGTCAGCAGTCTTGGTAGGTGAAGCTATACTTGAGGATGTTTACGTTGAATCGGTTAATACTCAAGAACTTGCAGTTGTAGAGTTACAGCTCTTTCCTAATCCAAGTAATGGCCAAGTACAACTCCCTAATCTAGAGCGCCCCATCACACAGTGGACCATCTTTGATAGCCAGGGGCGAGTTGTACGTAGTGGCAACAGTCAGGCAACGAGCCTACAGCTGCCCGAGGCGCCGGGCCTTTATTGGATTCAACTCCATACCGGCGCCCAACGCTACCAAGGCAAGGTCGTCCGTCAATAAAATCGAAGAGCATGTGTGGACGCGCCAGTTTAACCAAAGTTGAGCAAGATCTCGAAGCCCGTTTTCGAGCGACTTTCTACGCCGAAGACCTTGAGGAATTTGAACTCTTACCCACCTTTAATCTGGCGCCCACTCATTTGCATCCCGTCATTACAGATGCCGATCCGGAGCATATCCAATATTTTCGCTGGGGATTAGTGCCATTTTGGGCAAAGGACGCCGCCATTGGTAGTCGTATGATCAACGCCCGTATCGAAAGCGTATTGGAAAAACCGGCCTTTCGTCAGGCGATCCGTAAACGGCGCTGCATTGTCCCTTTCGATGGTTTTTACGAGTGGCAAAAAGGTCCTGGTGGAAAAACACCTTTTCGCATTACCTTGAAAGATGAGGGCTTATTCGCTTGTGCGGGGCTCTGGGAACAATGGGCCCAGCCCGACGGTCAAACGCTTTATACCTTTACCGTGCTCACTCAGTCGCCCAACGAGCTGATGGCGCCTATCCACGACCGTATGCCGGCCATCCTATTACCCGAACAAGAAAAAGCTTGGCTGGACGCCAGCTTAAGTGCCGAGGAAGCAGTGACGATGATTGCCCCCTACCCCAGCGAGCAAATGAAGGCCTACCCAGTATCGCGCCGAGTTAACAAGGTGAGTGAGAATGATCCTGGTTTAATTGAAGCCGTGCCGGAAGAACCGACTCAGGGCAGCTTATTTTGATTCGTCTGCTTCCCCCCACCGAAAACTCTTCAAACGCAACCCTGTCAAATCCAGTGCCCGATCCACTACAGTGGCGGCTAGTTCTTCGAATGTTTCCGGTCTGGAATAAAAAGAAGGAGACGCAGGACAGATAATACCTCCAGCCTCAGTTACCGTTTTCATGTTATTAATGTGGATAAGATTGTAGGGGGTATCTCGAATCATCAAAATAAGGCGGCGCCGTTCTTTGAGGATCACGTCGGCGGCGCGAGTGGTAAGATCATTAGAAATCCCAGTGGCAATCCGACCGAGTAATCCCATCGAGCAAGGCGCCACGATCATCGACTCATATCGAGCTGAGCCGGAGGCAAACGGCGCCATAAAATCATTCTTATCGTAGAAATCGAAAGGATAGTTCTTATAATCCTCATTATTGAGCTCAAATTGCCAGTTAAAACGTGCATTATCACTCATCACAACCCCTACCGCTGCCAACTGGTCTGACAATTGCAGTAAACGGTCCAGAAGTACTTTTGCATAGATGGCACCACTTGATCCGCCAACTGCCACGACAATTTTTTTCATTTTGTGTTAATTAGTGTTAAAAATACCCGCTCAGTCGAGGCAACCCATGCTTTATTTTCAAATTTATAATATTTTTGAAAATGCCGTTGATTGATCTTGAATCGATCAATTTTATTACAGATAATTAAATACTCAAAACATGAGAAAAGTTGTTCAACTTACTGGCTTTCTCCTTCTTACTATAGTCCTCTCGTCTTTTGTTCTTCACAAAGACAGTGTAAGCGCTGAAGATTGGGGTAAAAACGTGAAATGGTATACTTGGGAAGAAGCTGTCGAAGCCAATAAAAAAGAAAAGAAAAAATTCTTCGTTGACGTCTACACTGATTGGTGTGGATGGTGCAAGCGAATGGATAAAGCCACCTTTGAAGATCCACAGGTTGCGGCGTATCTAAATAAGAATTTCTACCCGATTAAGCTCGACGCGGAGCAAAAAGAAGACATCAATTTTGACGGTCATACTTTTAAATTCCGCAAAGGCGGTCGCCGAGGTATCCACGAATTTGCAAATCTTTTGCTCGATGGGCAATTATCTTACCCATCTATCGTTTTCTTAGATGAGAATGTACATCGAATTATGATTTCAAAAGGCTTCAAAAAGAAAGATGACTTTATGGTTGAAGCAGAATTCGTAGTCGATGGTCACTATAAAAATACAAGCCTTAATAGCTACAAGGCAAAGAAAAATAAACCGTGATTGATACTTGATTATGATTGTGGGGCTGTCTTGGGATTTAGATACTGAGACAGCTTCTTTTATTTTTCGCTATTTAGAACTAAGCTATCCAATCTCGGAAAAGACCATTCCAACCTTCCTTCCCTCGGCCAGTGTTCAAATAGCAGCAAACGATCCGGCTCGGTTGAAGTCACATAAGCTGGCAACGGGCCATCTAAAGCAGAATTATTAATCCCGGAGGCAAGAAAGATGATACCCGATGCATCCCGGTATTCCATTTGTTTAGCACGTTGGCCAAAATCACCGCAAACCAGAATCACTTGAATGCCCTTCTTTTGAATGGCTTGCAGTATCGGATAAAGCCGCTCCGCAAAAATGCCTGGCGATGAGCAGCTTACCAGTAAATCCGGGCGATAAAAATTGAATAGCTGATCCGTGGCTAGTTGCTGCTTGGTCATTTCTTTACTCAATACACCGTAGTGATGCAGTAAGACGAATTGTCGAGCGTGCGACAAGGTATCGGCCAAGCTTTGTAGCATTTCGAGCTGTCCTTCCAGCAACGCACATTCATGTGGCTTAGGTTGGTAAGCGGGATCATAAAATTCGTTGGTGTTCAACACCGCTAGCTGCAAATTGGGATAAGCCCGAGTGTAATAAGTGAGCCGTTGCGTGCGGGTGGTGATCCAGTCCAATTGCCCGTACATGACATCGTGATTACCTAAAGTCCAATGGGTACTTGGTGCACTGAGATCAAAAATACTATCGAGATAATCCAAGGTAGCTTCCCGCTCCGCGGTACGTGCACAGAGGTCACCTCCCAGCCACACTTGGTCGTATGTGCGGAAATTGAAATCCTGCAAGCGATAATCAATCCGATTATTCTCCTGCACCCCCCATTGATAAATATGCGAAAGAAAAAGGTATTGCCGGGGTTGTTGAGGTTCGGATGTACAGCCAAGAAAAAGACAAAGGAGTAACAGACCAAGGCTTGGCCTCAGGGAAAGGCTCATAGCTTACGAATTTCGCCAGTGATGGTTTTGAGTTCTTTTTGGAGTTGCTGCGCGGAATCCAGCGTATTGATTTCCAGCATGCGCAGCGAAAGGACTTCGATGGTTTCCAGATACTGTTTATTGTATTCCAGCTCGGTACGCAATGACTCCATTGCTGCTAAATCTTCATGGTGGGCTTCTTTGAGTTTATTGAGTTTATCTTGCTTATCTTCCAAGCGCTTGGCAAAGTCGTGGTTGTACTGCAGCGTTTCGAGCTTACTCTGGCAAGTTTTATAAAAATCAATCTTCGCCAATCGCAACTCCTTTTCATTTTTAAAGCCATCGAGAATGCGTTGGCTACTTTTCCAATTTGGAGTAATCAATTCATCGGAGCGG
The DNA here is from genome assembly GCA_028285085.1 of Saprospiraceae bacterium. Taxonomy (GTDB): domain Bacteria; phylum Bacteroidota; class Bacteroidia; order Chitinophagales; family Saprospiraceae; genus JAHDHW01. The sequence goes on from JANQQI010000075.1 coordinate 37,862, forward strand.
CTCAACTCCGTTTCTAACTCACTAATACTTCCCTCAATCTCCTTGATCTCCTGCTTATTTTTATCAATCTCCGACCCACATAAGCTCAATTGACGAGAGATAATGCCTTCTGTGCTATGCTTGCGTCGACCTTGTTGCCGGTAGGTATACAACTGACGAAAAAACAGAAATAGGCCACCGCCAAAAGCGAGGAGACCAACCAGCACTAGCACTAAGAAGAAAAGCGGCCGATAAAACAGGCTCAATACTAGAAAAACCGCTATGACAATAGCGATTTGATATATCCAGTGTCGTGGTTTTTTCTGGTTCTCCAAAGTATTCATGTTTCGATTTCGAATCGCTATCTTCTTTGGTCGAATAGTATCATTCGACAGTGGAAAATAGGCTATAATTTTGGGCTTTGCTACCTAAAGTTTTCGATTGTCTGCCCCCCTAACAAATTAATTCTACAAATGTAAACCATTTCTCTATCCTGTTGTTTGCTTTTCGTTAGTTTCCGTAAAGCTTACCTTTTTAAGCGTAAAAAGTTTTCAGGATCTAATGTTTTTTGTTTGTTTATAGTTTGTTGGAAGGGTATTTCTTCGTGAAATACCCTTTTTTATTGGTATAGAAATGTATTTTTGCGCGAGTATTATGATCGACCCAGCGGAGAATTCGTCCCTATATGAATAGCTTGTTTTAGGCGAACTCCATTGGAAAAGGCGAGTGCTTATCCTAATTAAGCCTCTTAACTAGCGTATTACATTGTTTTCTGGAGAGATTGGAAATTATCATTAACCTTTTCCAAGCCTTCTCCTAATCCTAATTTCGTATGAATAATAAGGATTTGATCCAAACGATACAGGAGCTCTATATCAACGAATTTACCAATAACGTCTCGCTCAGAGATTTCCTGGTCAATATTATCACTATTGCGCTGCTCTGCAGTTTACTCCGCTTGTATTATATCTATTTTGGAAACACGATCGCCAATCGCCGTCGGTTTGCCAATAACTTCCTGCCACTTGCCCTCGGTACATTACTGATCATCATGATCGTAAAATCTTCGGTTGCACTGTCTTTGGGTCTAGTTGGTGCATTATCCATTGTTCGCTTTCGAGCAGCAATCAAAGATCCAGAGGAACTGACCTTTTTGCTGATTGCTATTGGCCTGGGATTAGCTGGAGGTGCCAATCAACCGGTACTAGCGATTGTGGCCTTTGTGATGATTATTGCCATGCTCTACATTCACAGGCTGACCACTGGAAGGATTAGTCTGAAGCAAGATGATCGCTTGTTTGTGAACATCAATACGGATACGGAAGATTTGAATAAAATTGTCGAACTACTCACCGGCATCTTTCCCTACGTTGAACTGAAACGCATGGATACCCTGGACCAAGGACTGGATCTGTCCTTTATCTGCAAAGCGGATTCCATGGACCAACTTGCTAAGGTTAAAGATGCCGTCACCGCCCTGTCTCCACAGACCCGAATGTCAATCATTGATCAACCGGACCTGATTGTATGATCCTATCCGATAAAAAACAGAAACGTGGGATTTGGTGGCGACGACTTTTATTGCTCTCGCCCCTATTACTCATTCTTCTCTTTATTGGATTTAGCGTTTTACGGCCTACGGACCAAGCGGACGTTTATTATTGTGATTTGGAACGCTTCCAGGGTGGACAATTAATCGGAACTAATGATATGCCCTTCAGCAGTGGTGCTACTCGTAGTCGAGCGGTTGCGCGCAGTGGCCAGTACGCCTCCCAATTGGAAGTTAAGGAAGGGTTTCAGTACGGTGTTGGGTTTAACTTAACCACTTTTGAGCCGGGAGAGATGTATCGGGCAACGATCTGGCGTCACCAGCCAGAAGGCGGACAGGGAGGATACCTCGTCGTCTCCGGCGAGGGAGAAGGCAAATTTTATCAAGCGACGGCCTCGCCTTTTAGGCGAGAAAATGGCTGGGATCAATTGCTACTACAGTTCAAAATTCCCGTATACAAATCTGTAGAAAACATAAAAATCTATTGCTATACTGAAGGGAATGTACTGACCTATTTTGATGATTTAAAAATTGAACGCATTGAGCCAGCTCAAGACTTGGGATTTGAAGAATACGAGCTACCAATCTTAAATCTCAATATTAAGGAAAAACAACTATCGCACCTTAAAAATAAGCGTAGTACCGCCTTGCAAACCGGGCTACTAGAAAGTCAGGATGAAGATTGGGTTAATGCCCGACTCGAAAGCTCCGAAAGTGAGAATTTACAAGATGTCCGCGTTCGGCTCAAAGGCGATTGGCTCGATCACCTGTCAGGAGATAAATGGTCGTTTCGTTGTAAAATGAAAGGCGAAAATCGCTGGAATCGGCTACGTCACTTTTCTTTGCACACTCCGGCAGCCCGCAACTTTTTGATGGAATACGTGCTGCATCGCTTATTTGAGCAAGAAGATGTGCTGACCACCTATTATGATTTTGTACAACTATCCATCAATCAGCGTAATCTCGGGATTTACGCGGTTGAAGAGCACTTCACCAAGATTTTAGTAGAGCGTCAAAAACGACGCGAAGGGCCAATCATTCGCTTTTCGGAAGAAGGCTTCTGGACGGGTATCAAACGCCATTTGTTTAACCTCGGCGATGTCGATCACGGATTGGAGCATACCGTAAAAAAGGCAGAGACCTCAGAAATCACCCCCTTTGAAGCTGGCAAAACTATAAAAAGCCCGGTTCTTCGCCGACAATTCGAAATCGCCACGAACTTACTCAACCAATATAAATACGCCCAGCGGGAGGCCAGTGAGGTATTTGACTTACCCAAAATGGCCAAGTACTACGCCATTTGTGATGCGCTCGGAGCTTATCACGGATTAGCGTGGCATAATCAGCGTTTTTATTATAATCCCATCACCAGCAAATTAGAACCAATTGGCTTTGATGGTTTCGGCGACGAAAAAATCCGCAATAATGCCTTCATCGGCCAAGGTGCGTTAAACCATCAGCGGATCTCCGCCGAACGATTAGAAGACCTACTATTTTTGGATACCGAGTTCACTGCACTTTACACTCGTTATCTTGAGCAATACACTGCCCGGGATTTTTTGGACCTCTTCCTGGCTCGCATTAAAGAAGATGTGCGCTTTCGGGAAGCGGTCATTCAGCAAGAATTCCCAAACTACAGCCTGAATCTGGATGACATCATTGTTCGGGCGCAGCGAATGCACGTCATGGTCTTACCCTTCAACGACTTGAGCCTAAAAGCTTATACTCAAAAGACAGAGGGTAAACTCAAGCAAATTCGATTGGCCAATACACATGGCCTCCCCATTCAGGTTATTGGTACTGGCCCACGGCCGGAGCAAATGACGGATACCTTGGGCCGGCCGTGGGTGTTGGAAGCTTATTTGCCAGTACAACGTCGCTACCAACCTCAGGACTCATTATTGCAAATCAGTTCCCCGGATATGTTTGATCGGTATTTGAAAAAACAGCCACTACGTTACCGATCGCTCGAAATTCCGAAATCACATCGATTTATCTTTTTTCAACCACTTGGTTTAGATACCACTTTTTATACCAACATCCGTCCTACTCCGGCGCCTGATTTCAATGTTCCCGCTCAGCAAATAAAGCGTAAAAAAACACTCCAACCCAACGATTGGATAGTCTTTAATAAAAAAACGGTCGTGTTTAAAAGTGGTAAGCACCGGAGCAATCAGAATATCATCATTCCTCACGGTCGACATGTCATCTTTGAGCCGGGTTGTGAAATAGATTTTTATGATGGTGCTGCATTCATCTCGTATTCCCCGGTTTTCATGCGCGGTACAGAAGAAGCACCGATACGGATCTATTCCTCCGATCAAAGTGCCCAGGGATTTAGCGTGCTGGAAACTTTTGAAAGGTCAGAATTGAAACATACCATTTTTGATCACTTCAATACCCTGAACCAAGATGGATGGACGCTTACCGGTGCGGTGACTTTCTACGAATCGCCGGTAGATATCCAATACTGTGTCTTTCGCAACAATCACTGCGAAGATGCCCTCAACTTGGTCCGTTCGAAGTTTGTCTTGAAAAACAGCTTGGTGGCCAATACTTTCAGTGATGGCTTTGATGCTGATTTTTGCAAGGGTAGCATCGATAATTGTGTATTCCAAAATACAGGCAATGACGGCATGGATTTCAGCGGAAGTGTCATCGCCATTTGGAAAACTAAAGTGCAGCAAGCGGGTGACAAAGGGGTAAGTGTCGGTGAGGATTCCGAAGCTCAAATCTTTGAACTAACCGTAGTGAATGCTAATATCGGCTTAGCCGCCAAGGACCTTTCTGAAGTCACCGTAGATCAAATCTGGTTGGACAATTGCGAACAAGGCTTTGCGGCTTACCAGAAAAAGGCCGAATACGGCGGCAGTAGTATCAATGTCCGATCTTACACGACAAAAGATGTTAAAAGGTTGTACAACATCCAAAAATCGTGTGTTTTACAACTGGACGGGCAACGCATTATTGGGGAATGATTCGTTATTTTTGTGTCGACAAAAAATAGCGCTGTATGGACCGTTTTATTTTCCTAATCACTTGTACTTTATGTTCTATCGGGTTGCCGCTCTGGGGGCAACTTCCCGATGAGTTCGTGGAAATCGAAATTACGGATGAGATCTATCGTCCAGTCGGGATAGAATTTGATGATAATGGTCAAGCTTATGTTTGGGAACGTAGTGGTGTAGTACATATCATTGATTCCAGCGGTCAGCATCTTCCCACTCCCTTGCTTGATATCAGTGAGGAGGTAGGCAACTGGGGAGATCACGGTTGCCTGGGTTTCGCGCTTGATCCGGCTTTTTTGAGCAACGGCTTTATTTACTTATTATACGCAGTAGATCGCCATTACCTTCTACACTTCGGCACCAGTTCTTACGATCCAGATTCTACGCTCGCCAATCAAGCGACCATTGGTCGTTTAGCCAGATATACTGCTGATCCGGCCAGTAACTTCACGAGCATCATTGACGGTAGCCGAAAAGTATTGCTCGGGGAAAGTATTGGGACAGGAATTCCTATTCTCTTTAGCTCTCACGGGGTAGGTTCGCTAGCTTTTGGAACGGATGGCACCCTACTGGTATCCACAGGAGATGGTAGTAGTTTTTTGTCCAATGATATCGGAAATGCCGATGAGACGTATTTCGCCCAAGGCTTGGATGATGGCATTATTTCCGCCGATGAAAACGTAGGCGCCTTTCGGGCTCAAATGGTTGACAATCTCAACGGTAAAATACTTCGTATTGATCCAACCACTGGTGATGGCATCGCCAGTAATCCCTTTTTCGATCCGGGAGCACCGAGGTCAGCACATTCCAGAATGTGGGCGTTGGGCTTACGCAATCCATTTCGTATGATTGTTAAACCCAACTCCGGGTCCCACTCACCAAGCATAGGAGATCCTGGTATTTTAATGATTGGAGATGTGGGTTCTAATAAATGGGAAGAGCTCAATATTGCCGATAAGCCCGGAATGAATTTTGGCTTTCCGCTTTTTGAAGGTTACCTACAAAAAGCAGGTTTTTGGGGTAGCGGTGTGACCAATCCAGACGCTCCAAATCCACTATCTGGCAGCGCAGGCTGTGATCGATCGCATTTTCTCTTCGAAGAACTAATTGTCCAAAAGAGCATGGATGCACCGCAATTTCCGAACCCCTGTAATTCAAGCGTTGCCATCCCGGCTAATATTCCACACTTCGAACATAGTATCCCAGCTATTGCCTACGCCAACCAACTGGGAAATAAACCCGTTCGAGCTCAAGTGAGCTATTTCAATGATAATATGCTCGATACAATCAATATTAGTGTCCCCGATGCCCCCGCTACTGGTGAAGACTTCGGCGGTTATTCTAGCATTGCGGGTTGTTTTTACGAGGGTACAGCTTATCCAGAAGTGTATCAAGGGCAATATTTTCACGCTGATTATAGCTGGTGGATTCGTACGATGTCTTTTGATGATAACTGGAAATTGACCAGCGTCGAAAAATTTCATGACCACGCTGATTATGTCCTAAGTGTCGCATATAACCCCAAGGATGAATGCCTTTATTATGTCGGTCTCCAAAGCCAAATCATGCGTATTGAGTACGGTGGCAATGCACCGCCCGTAGCAGTTATTAAAGCAGATCAACAGTTTGGCCCAACTCCGTTGACGGTGCAATTTGATGCCAGCAACTCCTACGACCCCGAAGGCACGGCGTTAAAATATGCCTGGGACTTTGGCAATGGTCAAACCAGTGAAGCGATCGCTCCAAGTATTCAATTTGAGAGTCCAAATGCTGAACCTTTACCCTTTATGGTCCAACTCACGGTTACGGATAGCCTGGAAGCGCGCGATAGCGTACAAATGATTATCTCGTTGAATAATACCCCACCGGTAGCAGAGATTAGTAGTATTATTGATTCATCTTACTACCCTACCCGTGATTTCACCTTGATGGCACTACGAGCAGAAGTGGACGATCTGGAGTTTTCCGCATCGGAATTGAGCTATAAATGGGAGACCTTTTTGCAGCACAACACGCATGATCATTCGGAAAGAATCGATACCTCGCGGAATTCTCAAACACTGATTGAACCTATCGGTTGTAATGATGAGATTTATTGGTATCGCATTGTCCTCGAAGTCACTGACCCCGCCGGACTCAGTGGCCATGATACGGTAAATATTTTTCCTAATTGTGCCGAGCCGGCGGCAGAGCTTGATCCTTGGTACATCGTTGGAACGGACGAAGCCGTAGAGCTACGTTGGAGCAGTCGCTTCGAAGATGACTTGGTCTACTATGAGATCCAAAAGTTTACATCCTCTGGTTACGATATCTTGGGGCAGCGCGAAGCGCGTGGTTCGGGCAGCGACTATACCTTCCGTGATCAACCTCCAACCAGCCCTACGACTTTGACCTATCGCTTGCTATTGCAGAGGGAAGATGGCACCTACGACTATAGTGAAACACGCAGTATTACTTATCCGCTAGAGCCTGAATTTGTCTTATTTCCAAATCCAACTTCTAATACTTTAAATCTCCAATTTCGGAACTATCAAACGGAGGTGAGACTGGAGGTTTATGATGCAGCTGGGCGACGTGTGCTTATCGAAGAACAAGCCGCCACACAGGGATTTACTATTTCAGTGCAAGGCTGGCCAGACGGTATTTATACTTATCGACTCTGGCACGATCAACGCCAAACGACTAGCAGTTTTACCAAGATTAGTGTCCCTTAATGACTAAATCTCGGCCGAAACGGAATGAGGTACCAAATAGCCAAGCTCAGGAAAAGTGGCAATTTATACAAATAACTAAATGGCACGTAGAAGAAGCCATAGAAGAAGACGAGATATAACTTAAGTCCAATCAGGAAATAGATAGGCACGTTGAGTCCTCGGCTGCGAAAGAGAAAATAGCCCCCTAAAAGTAACACAGCAACAAAACCACATACGGCGAGGTGGTATTTACGATTCCGCTTCAAACGATCGGGAACGGTGAGCTCAATATCATCATAAAAATACATTGCCATACCAAAGCCTTTATTCAGATGGTGTGGCACATCGCCCGGTTCTTGCCAATACTGTGTCTCCCACTGTCCTTCGGCAGTTTTTCCATAATATTTCAACCCATTCGTTAAAATAGTTGGATCCTTGACTAGAAAAGGAAGAACGTAAACCAATAATACGCCAACCAAGCTGTATAGACCAACGCGTAAGACGTTTTTAAACCCATTTTCAATCCAATACACCAATAAAAACACTGGTAGCCAAAAGGTAAAAGCATAACGAGAAAGCAAGCATAATACAATGCCTAGAGCCAAAAACAACTTGTTTTTTCGTAGGATACTGAAACTCAAAATCAGATAGAACCCAACCGGCAATAGCTCCACCGCAAACCCCAAAGTGCCTCTTGCGTATTGTACGAAATAGTAAATAAAGAGGAATGGAATTAAGGATTTAATAACTAATTCCCACCAAGGCACATCACGTCGCACTAGCCAAATTTGGTACAATAAAATGGCAATCAAAAAGACAACATAGGCTGTCCAACGATAGTCAATTTGCAAAATCTCCGAAAAAGCATAAGGCATCCACAGCAAGGGGAAATAGGTTGGCAGAACCGTCCAGCCATCAAACACCATAGGCTGGTACACCTTTTCACCTCCCAACCACCGTTGCACATACAGCTGAAGTGAAGGGATGATATCCGAGTTCTTCGCAGCAACTTCAAATTCGGAGAAAACATCTTGTAGTCTTAGCGCACAAAATATGGCACCTGACAAAAATAGCCCCATCGCTAGCGCATAACGACTAATAGGTAAGCTTGGCTTTGGCCAAGCCGGTATTGGTGAGGTACGAAAGCCAATCATCCACAATGCCGCCAGACAAGATACGACTCCCGCTCCCATCCATACTACGGGGCTGATGTAAGCACCATATTTATTCTGCCAGAAAGTTTGCAGTCCAATTTCGACCAGAGTGGACATAGCTAGGACCGCAAGGAGGAAGTAATATAATCTTGGATTTTGTGGATTCATAAGCGGCGGCAAAGATAGGGAAATGGCTTCAAATGACCTCAGCCACGGTGAAAATACTACCGCCAATGTAAATCGTATCATTGGCTGTTGCTCGCTGACGCGCCGCAGCTAGCGCTGCGGCTACCGAGGAGTAAGTGTCACCTTGCAAGCCTTCCGCTTGCGCCTGAGTTTGCAAGCTCTCCGCCGCCAGCCCGCGAGGGATATCCGCCTTAGCAAAATAATAGATCGCCGATGGCGGCAATAAACGGAGCACTTTGGATAAGTCCTTATCCTTGACCATCCCGAGGACGAAATGTAATTGACCTTGTTGGACTCGTTCCAACTGTCTCATCACCATACCTAGCCCACCTTCGTTGTGAGCACTATCACAAATCGTCAAAGGAGTACGATCCAGAATTTGCCAACGCCCAACGAAATTGGTCAAGCGTTTGAGTTCCGCCAAACCACCGCGCAAAGCAGCCGGTGAGACGGGTAAAATATCATGCAATACTTCCAAAGCCTTTAGCAAGGTCACTATATTCTTACTTTGATAGGCACCGTGCAAATTTACTGGCAACTCCTTAGCAAAATTGGCGTCTTCCCAATAAACGTCGTAATACGTATGTTCCAAATCCTCACGTAGCCACTCAACACGATAGTGGCGACTAGCGAAGTATAAAGGCGCTTGCTCGGCCAGTGCCTTTTCGGCAAATACCGAACGTACCTCTGCTTGTTCCTCACCAATGACGACCGGAATGCACGGTTTAATAATCCCTGCCTTCTCTCCGGCAATTTCTGGCAAAGTATCACCGAGAAACTGTTGATGATCGTAGCTAATATTCGTAATCACACTCAATAGAGGGGTGACGATATTGGTACTATCCAAACGCCCCCCCAAGCCCGTTTCAATGATGGCGATATCAACTTCTTCTTGAGCAAAGCAAGCAAAAGCCATTGCCACAGTGATTTCAAAAAAGGAAGGTTGTATTTGCTCAAATTCAGCTCGATGTCTATTCACAAAGTCAATCACGAAAGCTTCGCCTACCGGCTGACCATTGATCTTGATCCGCTCCCGAAAGTCACGATAGTGCGGCGAAGTGTACAGGCCGACTTTATAGCCAGCTGCTTGTAAGACTGCACTAAGCAGGTGTGCCGTTGAACCTTTTCCATTAGTTCCCGCCAGGTGAATAGAGCGAAACTTCGTATGAGGTTGATCGAGGACTTCACATAGCTGACGAATATTACCAAGGTCCTTCTTCATCGCCGCCGGCCCAATTCGTTGGAACATAGGAAGCTGTCGAAATAGGTAATCCAGTGTATCCTGATAGGTCATTAATGTTGTATCCCGATCCATTCTGCAAAGGTACAATGCAAAACGGTCATCATCGCTATGGCAATGATGACCGTTTTGAGAAAAAGTATTTAAACTTACTTCACTTTAAATTCATAGGTAATTGTACCACACTGCTTATCCAATTCACCTGAGCGGAACTTCCATCGTTTCGCGTTGGCAATGGCTGCGTTGATCAACGAACGTGCTGTTGTGGTAGAACCAGCCTGGGTATACTTGGCAGACAATACATTACCGGCGGAATCCACACAAACCCGGACAACTACAGTACCCGTCTCTTGTGATCGCTCCGATACTTTCGGGCCTCGACCACCACGATTACCCAATCCTCCACCAACCTGTCCTCTTCCCGTACTGATTCCGTCCAGATTATTTGAATTTGGATCGCCGTTTGGATCGGCTTGGTTACCGGAGGTACCGGTATTACCTTTACCGTCACCGCTTTGCCCAAATAGGCCACCGATTTCGCCTTTCAGCTTCTCGGCTTCAGCTTTCTTACGTGCTTCTTCGGCTTTGCGGGCTTCCTCAGCTTTACGCTTCGCTTCGGCTTCAGCTTTGCGTTTGGCCTCTTCTTCTGCCCTTTTCTTGCGCTCTGCGTCTTCGCGCTTTTTACGCTCCGCTTCTTCTTTTTGCTTTTGTATCGCGCGCTCCTTCGAGCGTTGGTCTTCTAATACTTTTTGAGGGTCTGGCTTAGCAGGCTCAGGCTCACTGACCTCTGGCTCTGACAATTCTGGCTCGCTTACTTCTTCAACCACTTCAGGCTCACTGGCCTCTTCTTCGGTTTCCTCTTCCGCGGCGGGTGGAGCAGAGACTTCCTCACCTTGTCCAATATCTGGTTGGCCGAAACTAATCAGAATTCCTTCCTGTCCAGGAGGTGGATCAGGGTAAGTGAAAATGTTGAGGAACAACAAAATCAACATCAAAATACCTACGGTTCCGGATACGACCCGTGCGATATTTCGGTACTTGGGTTCTTGTAATACAGCGTAGGCTCTCATGACAAATAGATTTAGTGATATACGCTTAAAACGATAAGGTAAGCGATTTGATACAAACTTGCACGATCTTTTAGATTTCCTTAACAGCTATTCTTCAACGGCCATTATGGCGTTGATATTGAGTCGCATGGCAATATCCATGACTAAAGCGACCGATTCGATAGGTGCATTAGGATTCGGAGAAATGGTAATATCCAGCTGCCGGCCACCATTTTTACGCACCAATCGGCGCAAACCTGCTTCGAGGTTATCCCCGGAGACGCGGTTCCCATCAAGTCGGAATGTGCCGCTACTACTAATGGCTACATCATTAATATCACTGCTGGAAATCGTTTGTTTGTTGCTCTTGCCGGGCAATTTGAGGTTTAGGGCGTTAGGTGCCACCAGGCTGGAAGTCAGCATGAAGAAAATTAGAAGCAGAAAGATAATGTCTGTCAAGGACGACATATTAAACTCTGCGGATATTTTGCTGCGCTTTTTTAACCCCATGAGCAATTAAGATTTACGTGGTTGAGTAGCCAAAATAATCTTGGAGTTCAAGTTCTTGGCAATTTCCATAATCTGCTGCACCCGTTTAAACGCGACACCCTTTTCGGCTACTACCGTAACGGTCGCATTCTGCCGATTATCGGTTTTAGATAGCTCATAATTAATGGCACCACGCAATTCGCGCAATCCAATCTTCTTTCCGTTCAAGGTCAAGTTGCCATTCTTTTCCAAACCAACGGTTACTGAAATCGGCGCAACTGTCTTGGAATCTGATTCAGGAAGATCAAAAGAGTCAACGCGTACAAAGTTTGCCGTCAACATAAAGAAGATCAATAACAGGAAGATGATGTCTGTCAGTGACGACATACTAAATTCAGCATTGACCTTATTTCGTTTTTTAAGCCCCATGAATTCAGGATTAAGCAGCAGGTTCTTGCAATAGGTCCATAAACTCTACGGTGGTGCGCTCCATTTTGAAGATCACCTTTTCCACGTTCGCCACCAAAATATTATAACCTACAAAAGCAAAAATACCAATCGCTAGACCGAAAGCCGTTGTAATCAAGGCCTGGTAGATACCACCAGCCAATACATCCGGAGTAACGTTTTGCTCGGTTGACATCCGGTAGAAGGCGAGAATCATACCGGTTACTGTTCCGAAGAAACCAATCATCGGTGCCGCACCGGCAATACTCGCTAAGCGAGATAGATTTTTTTCGAGCTTGAATATCTCCAAGTTGCCTACGTTTTCAATGGCCGCATCGATATCACGGAGCGGCTTACCGATCCGCAATAATCCTTTTTCGACCATACGAGCAGCTGGAGAATCTGTATTTTGACAAAGTGCCTTTGCGCCGGCGATATTTCCGGCCGCGACGTTAGCACGAATATTATTAATGAAACCTTCGTCGGTTTGCCCTGCTTTGCTGATCGTCAAATAACGTTCGATGAAAATGTAGAGGGCGATAATGGCCAGAATGAAAAGAATTACGTAAATCGCCATCCCCAACGGGCCACCATCACTGATAATGTCCCATAGACTTTGGCTCTTTTCTTCAATGTCAATATCTGGATTTTGGAAAAGAAGGATATTGTTAAATAACATTGGTTCCCTTTAGGTTATTAAGTTGGATTTTTCAAATAGCAAAACGATTAAACGATTTTGCCGCGCACAAATTATCAATTGCCCCACTAAAATTAAAGTTTTTTATAAAATTTCTGTAAAACCATTTCCCCCTACCCAATTGTTGTAACATTTGAAGAATGTATGGAGTAGAATGCAGAGAGAAGTCCTCATTTTTTGTAAATTTGTCAATCTAGCGAAAATTCGCTGGATCAATTTTAATGACTTTACTAATAATCAAATCATGGCTCAAACCCTAGCAACTGAAAAAACCGATCAAAACGGGCAAGCCGTTTTGCACCAGCACCGGCACATCAAAAAAGTGGCGGTACTCGGATCGGGGATCATGGGATCGGGCATTGCCTGTCATTTTGCCAATATCGGCGTGGAGGTAGTGATGCTCGATATCGTTCCTTTCGATCTAAAAGATGAAGAAAAAGACAACCGCAGTGCGCGCAATCGTATCGTCGATTCGGCTCTCAAAGCGGCGATCAAATCCAAACCCGCAGCCTTGTACGACAAGCGTTTTGCCAGTCGGATTGAGACTGGTAACTTCGACGATGATTTTGAGAAAATTAGCGACTGCGATTGGGTAATTGAAGTTGTGGTAGAGCGATTGGATATTAAAAAGCAAGTCTTTGAAAAAGTTGACCAGTTTCGTAAAAAAGGTGCTTTAGTCACTTCCAATACATCAGGTATCCCGATCCACATGATGATGGAAGGCCGCAGCGAAGATTTCAAAAAGCATTTCTGTGGTACCCACTTTTTCAATCCTCCACGCTACATGCGATTGCTGGAAATCATCCCTACGCCAGAGACCGATCCGGGCATTGTTGATTTCCTGATGCAATACGGAGATGTGTTCCTCGGAAAGCAAACCGTACTTTGTAAGGACACGCCAGCCTTCATTGCAAACCGAGTGGGGGTATACGCCATGGCTAAAATCTATCAGTTGACCAGCGAACTAGGTTTGCGCATTGAGGAGGTAGATAAGCTCACCGGCCCGGTCATTGGTCGTCCTAAAACCGGCACGTTCCGCCTTGGCGATCTGGTAGGCCACGATACGGCGGCCAACGTTATTAAGGGTATCAAAGCCAATTGCCCGAACGACGAGCAAGCCTCAGCTTTTGAAATTCCGGCGTACTTACAATTCTTGCTTGACAATAAATTCCTGGGCAACAAAACCAAAAAAGGATTTTACGAAAAAACAAAAGAACGCGACGCCTCCGGCCGCCCCGTTATTTTGGCTCTGAATCTGGAGACACTAGAATACGCTCCTTCACAAAAGCCAGATTTGCCGAGCCTCAAGCTGGCGAAGCAAATTGAGGAATTAAACAAGCGCGTTCCGGCTTTATTTGATGCCGAAGATAAAGGCGGAGAACTCATCCGACGCTCTTTAGCGGGCTTATTTGCCTATGTGTCTAATCGCGTACCCGAAATTTCGGACAACCTCTTCAGTATCGACGATGCACTACGCACCGGCTTTGCCTGGGAAATCGGGCCATTCCAGTACTGGGATATGATAGGTATTGAAAAAGGTATTGCTACGGCTGAAGCTCAAGGCGATCAGATTGCCGATTGGGTGAAAGGCATGCTAGCGGCGGGCCATACCAATTTCTATAAAGTAGAAAACGGTGTACGTAAGTTTTACGATATCGCTTCGCAGTCTTATCAACCTATTCCCGGTGCCGAAGAGTTTATCATCCTCGACAATTACCGAGAAAAACCACCAGTTTATAAAAACAGCGAAATCGTTCTACACGATATCGGTGATGGCGTCCTTTGCTTGGAATTCACCAGCAAAATGAATGCGATCGGTGAAGGCATCTTACGCGGTATCAATGAATCGATCCGCATTGCCGAAGAAGAAGGCTGGAAAGGTTTGGTGATTGGTAATAATGCCCAAAACTTCACCGTCGGTGCCAATCTAATGATGATCGGCATGTTTGCTTATCAGCAAGAATTCGACGAGTTAAATATGGCCGTCAACTTGTTCCAACAAACAACGATGCGCTGTCGCTATTCCAGTATTCCGGTGGTCGCCGCTACGCAAGGCTACACCTTCGGAGGGGGCTGCGAGACGATCATGCACTGTGATGCGGCGCTTTGTGCAGCTGAATCTTACATTGGTTTGGTAGAAGTTGGGGTCGGTCTAATTCCTGGTGGTGGCGGTACCAAAGAATTTGCCGTCCGCGCCTCTGATAAATTCTTCGAAGGAGACGTTATGATTCCGACTTTGATTGATAAGTTCAAAACGATCGCAATGGCCAGCGTCGCCACATCCGCTTGGGAAGCTTACAAATACGATTATTTGCTGCCACATAAGGATAGCGTAGTCGTGAATACCCAGCGCAACATCGGCGAAGCCAAGAAGAAAGTTCTGGCCTTAGCCGATAATTATACACAGCCTATCCAGCGTGAAGATGTCACCGTTTTAGGTCGTACTGGCATGGCGGCTTGCTACGTTGCCGCTAATGAACTCCGCCTGGGTAATTACGCCAGCGAGCACGATATCAAGATCGCTCACAAAATCGCCTACGTTCTTTGCGGTGGTGATTTGACTGGCACGCAAAAGGTCTCCGAGCAGTATTTGTTGGACATTGAGCGCGAGGCATTCCTCAGTTTGTGTGGGGAGCAAAAGACCTTGGAGCGGATTCAGCATATGTTGCAGACGAATAAGCCGTTGCGGAATTAGTAGGTCGAAGACACCAGATGCCAGATTCAAAGATGCCAGACGAATGAGTAGACACAATTTCAAAGAAATGAGGATTTGGCAAAGATCTCGTCAACTGGTTTCTAAAATCTATCAATTAACCGCTGAATTTCCAGAAGAGGAAAAATTCACCTTGACACGACAGATTCGCCGATCAGCTATTTCCATTCCGTCGAATATTGCCGAAGGCTGTGGACGTGGTAGCAATAAACAACTCATGCATTTCCTTGACATCGCGTAGGGATCATGTTTTGAATTGGAAACACAATTAATTCTAGCTACCGATTTATTATTTATCAAAAATGGAACAGCAGATCAGCTTGCTCTTGAAATCCGTGAAATCCAAAAAATGATTGACGGCTTCAAAACAACTTTAAAATCATAATTGGATCATTCTATATCTGATGTCTGGAATCTGGCATCTCGATATCTCAATGGTCCTAAAACATTTGCAAAAATGAACGCATACATCGTAAAAGCATATCGAAGCGCCGTAGGCAAAGCCAAACGTGGCGGCTTCCGTAACTTCCGCTCAGATGACCTGGCGGTAGAAGTAGTCAAACATTTAATGCAGCAAGTACCAGAGCTTGATCCATCGCAAGTGGATGATGTGATTGTGGGCTGTGCTAATCCTGAAGGCGAACAAGGCTTTCAAATTGGTCGCCAAATCTCGGTACGGGCCCTTGGCAAGCCAGTGCCCGGCATGACCGTTAACCGCTACTGCGCCTCTGGGTTGGAGACCATATCCATCGCCGTGGCGAAAATCCAGGCGGGGATGGGCGAATGCTACCTCGCCGGAGGTACAGAAAGCATGAGTATGATCCCTATGACCGGCTATAAGCTAGCACCTAGCTACGCGGTGGCGAGCAGTACCCCTAACTATCTCGCCAGTATGGGCGCTACTGCCGAAGCGGTAGCCAACAAATACGAGATCAGTCGGGAAGATGCCGATGCCTTTGCCTATCGCTCACACATGCGCGCGGCTCAGGCCATCGACGCAGGTAAATTCAACGATCAGATTGTGCCGGTAACGGTGCAAGAAGTATCCGTTAAAAATAATAAGCGGGTAGAATCCGAGCATACCGTAGCGATGGATGAAGGTGTACGCCGCAGCACGACCGTTGAAGCATTGGCCAGATTACGGCCGGTATTCAAAAATGGTGGTATTGTCACCGCTGGAAACTCTTCACAAACCTCGGACGGAGCGGCCTTTGTACTCGTGATGAGCGAACGTATGGTCAAAGCCTTGAATCTGGAGCCCATCGCGCGCATGGCATCTTGCTCGGTAGCGGGCGTCGATCCTTTGTACATGGGCATTGGTCCTTGTGCAGCCATCCCAAAGGCCTTACAACAGGCCGGGCTGCAGCTTAATGATGTTGACCTAGTTGAGCTCAACGAAGCCTTTGCGACGCAAGCGCTGGCGGTCATCAAAGAAATGGGCTTAGATCCAGAGATCGTGAACGTCAATGGGGGGGCCATCGCCTTGGGTCACCCGCTGGGTTGTACCGGCGCAAAACTATCAACGCAGCTCTTCAGTGAGATGCGGGCCAGGAAGCAGAAATATGGTATGGTCACCGCTTGCGTGGGGGGTGGACAGGGCATCGCCGGTATCTATGAGTTATTGAATTAAAAACAGTTAGCGATACTAACGAGATAAAAATATCTGGCCTGGCGGATCATCCGTCAGGCCATTTTTACTTACTGCTGTTTGTCATAATACTGATACAAGCAGCGATTGAGCATGTAGACCATTTTACGTTCTCGGGTGTTCTTATCTCTCAACTCCCGCTTTTTTCGTAAGCTCAAGCTCTGATGTGGCAGACGGGTGTAGTAATAGCCGTGATAAAATGGGAAGGGCGATTCCAGAGCTTCAAAGGATGGCTCCATGACAACCAATTTGCCTTTAACGGGATTATACTCCGTATCTAATACCGCATCATCGAGTCCGACAACGTAATATTGCTGAATGCTGGAGAGCTGAGAGGATGAGATGACTTGTAGATTGGTGTCTCTTAATATTCCGGATAGCTCTCCCGAACGGACCTGCTTGGCATCCTGAGCATAAAAATAGTAGACCTCACAGAAGTCAAATTCTACATTAAAAGCACGAATCATTTCCTTATGATGAAACTCTAATTGCTTTTTCAAATCCTTAGCCGCCGCCTCTTGTCCATTATCCATGAAATAATTATATCGATCTAAATACGTATTTAAACGTACCAGAATCGTACTCTCCTTTAACTGGTTGATATGAGAACGAGCCACCTGATGGCGCGTCGTCTGACAACTCATGGTCATCAATCCTAAGGCTATGAAAATGAAGGTATATAATGGTATTCTTGCTCGCATAATCTCTTCCATTTCGTTTTAACGAAAGTTAAACATTATTTCTCCATTCCAGGTCCTGAATTGTATAAACGAGTCTTTTCAATTCGTAAAGCTTTCTTTTCATCCCTCTCTCCTACCCTAATGTCACAAGCATAGTTCTTCTCGGCTTATAAAGATATATCCCCATTCTTTTCACCTTAAAATGTTTGCTTATGAAATTTATCTATTGTTTTCTCGTACTGAGTTTGTGCCATCTAACTCTACAGGCACAATTTACTTGCGAAACTATGGAAGCCGAAGAAGTTTCTGCGACTATTCGAGCTGCGACTTGTAATAATAACAATGTTTCCAATAACCCGGATCGTTACAAGGACCAAGAAAATTTTATTCCGAGTATGTTTCAGCCCGTGAAGACTGTAAGAATCAGTTTTCACATTATTCAAAATTCACAACAAGCCGGTAATGCCGGCAACTTTGAGAACACACCTGCTGATATAGCCTTTTTGCACGACTTAGTTGCGAAGTCCAACCATTTATTATCCAATGTAGCGCCTCCTCTCTTTCCTCAGAATTGCGTTTGTGGTAGTGGCTGTCATTTACCGGATACTCGTATTCGTTTGGAACTACAAGGCATCTATTTCCATTATGAGCCCTCGCTGTATCTCTCGGGAAGCATAGGAACGATGATGAATAACATTGGCTACCAAACCTCCGAAGTGATTCATATCTTTTTCAACGGGGATACCGGTGGCTTTGCAGGAGGCGCTGCAAACACCCCTTCTAAAACGAGTTTGGGTGCCACACACGGCATTCGCTTGACCAATTATAATCACTCTTATGAATCCGAATTGGCGAATAGTAATCCAAATTTGAGCTGGTCGGCTACCGTACTCGCCAATAATATGACTCATGAGCTCGGGCACTCCTTTGGTCTTTTACACACTTATTCTCAAACCTGTTGCGCGGAAACGACTGATCCCAACGATTACGAATACATCGATGATTTTTGGGGCACGGGCACCGGTGGATGTCCACAGCTGCCTATGCCAGCCGCTAATTGGTGTTGCTCCGGTCCTGACAACTCTTGTTCAAAAAACTGGATGGGTGGTTTTTGTCCAACGTCTACCCGTGAAGTAACCCCACAACAAATGGGACGTGTTCATCGCAATGCGATGCTCACCTCATTCCGCAAATTCGTCAAACCAAGTAGTAATCTGGAGTCCGACCACATCGTCAGTAGCAATGAAACCTGGGATTTCGATATCCGCATGTATAGCAATATTGTGGTACAAAATGGTGCAACATTAACGATTCGTTGCCAAGTACTTATGCCACCTTTTTCAAACATCAAGGTACAGCCCGGTGGCACGTTGATTGTCGATGGGGGTACCATCACTTCAGTCGATGACGATCACAACTGGCACGGCATTCAGGTACACGGTAATAACACTAAATCTCAATTCCTGGAAAATGGCGTGATGTACCAAGGTAAGCTCATTACTAAAAATGATGCGGTCATCGAAAACGCACTGGATGCCATTCAACTTTGGGAACCAGGCAACTGGAACTCCCCGGGAGGAATCGTACAGGCGAGCGAAACCACTTTCCGCAACAACCGTCGCTCAGCGGAATTCATCGCCTATCAAAATCATATCCCCAATAATCCACAAGTTACATTGGATAATGTGTCATATTTCACACTATGCAACTTTGTGAATGATGCTCCAATGAATAACGGCTCTAATTATATGGCCATGGTGAGCTTATGGGAGGTGACTGGAGTTAAATTCAGCGGCTGTTCTTTTGCCTATGATTTTAATACTAATCAACACACCAAGGGAATTGCCTCTGTTAATGCCGGCTATCGCGTCTATCAGAAGTGTACTGGCGGTGGCCTCCTCCCCTGCCCCAATAGCAATATCGTTAAATCGAGCTTCCGCAATTTGACCACAGGTATTGAAGCGACTGGTGCGTTATGCTACAATCCTGTTTCCGTTCAACAAACCGAATTCGAAGATTGCTATCGCGGGATTATTATCGATGAAGTGGATGATTGTAGCATCGTCGATAACGAATTCACCGCAGAAAACGATTTTGTTTACGTCGGTGTCTATATTGCCAATGCCACTGGATTTACGGTTGAAGGCAACACGTTTACCAGCGGAAATGAGACCTTCTACTATGGCATTCGGGTAGATGACTCAGGAAGTAACTACAACGAACTTTACCGCAATACTTTTAACGATAATATCAGAGGGGTAATAGTGGTAGGCCAGAACTTTAAGTTGCATAACCACACGATATATGATGGCTTGAAGTTTTTGTGTAATGATTTCAATAACTCAACTTACTCTGATATTTATGTCTTGTCCTCAGCAACGGCAGCGATGCATCAGGGAGGTATGACGTCAAATAATCAATTCATTCCAGCCGGAAATGCATTTAGTCAAAATGGTGCACAACATTACCATCACACACCCTCACTACAAGCGCTTTATTACCATAGCTCGGCGAGTGTAGAGACGCCAACGAATTACCAAAACATCATCCCAATTCCTTTGGGTACACAAAATGGTTGTGGGCCTAAGAAATCCAATACTTTGGGCTATCAAATGGAAAGTGGACTGGTTGATCAGGTAGCTGGTCGTATCATCATAGTCAATAATGGTCTACAAGCCGCCGTCAATGACTACGAATTGCAGGTAGACGGCGGTGATACCGGTGGTCTTATTGGCTTAATCAATGGCAGCAGTGCTGATCAGGCAGATGAGCTCCAAACCAATTTGCTCGATGCTTCGCCTTTGAGCCATGAAGTAGCCTTAGCAAGCGTCAACGCTCAGATTTTGAGTCACGATCAACTCTTTGAGGTATTACATACAAATGCCCAGGTCGTTCGTGACGAAAGCATTTTGCAAGCTTTAGAAAATATGGCTGACCCCATGCCGGAGGAAATGATTACGAATTTAGTGGCCGAGTCATTAAATCCTCAGTATAAAGATGAGTTGGAGCAAGTGATTGGTGACTTCCGAGCGCTCCGACGGGCTGATCATTTATCCTTGCTCAACCACTACGGCTTGCTACAAGAAGAAGGTGACTATGATAAACTGTACCACTGGATCAGCTTTTTGGGAGAAGAACACTACGGTCGTCTACGAAAAATTGATTTTCTAACGACTGGCAATCAGCTTGACGCTGCACAGCAGGAGATCGCCAATTGGCAAGATGTTTCTTACGACAACTCCAACTTTGTGGAAGAAAGAGAAAAGGTCAGTGCCTTCTTTGGACCTTATACCGAAAACATGATCAGTGGTGAAAATAAAATCTGGCCAGAAGATCCTGATTTTTTCAGTTATCTCGACGGTGTAAAAGCCGAAGATAATGATCATACCTCTGCTATGGCCGCCAATTTGATTCGTTTCAATGAGCAAGCAGAGTACATCATTCCCGAGGTCG
This sequence comes from Saprospiraceae bacterium, assembly GCA_028285085.1. Taxonomy (GTDB): domain Bacteria; phylum Bacteroidota; class Bacteroidia; order Chitinophagales; family Saprospiraceae; genus JAHDHW01. The sequence continues at coordinate 58,847 of JANQQI010000075.1, forward strand.
TCATTCGCGAAGAACAGCAGAGTCGCTTTGCATACTATCTCGACAAGCTTTTTGCTTCAATATCACCGGAAGATATCAAGGTATCGGCCTTCCCGAATCCATCCGATGGTAGCTTCAGCATTAAGATTACAGATTACCGACAGCAACGGTTGAATTACGATATTTTCGATATCAACGGTCGGATCGTTGGTCAAGGCATGATTGCTAATGCCATCACCGATGTTCAATTAGCTTTATCGACGGGTACTTATTTCATTCGATTTACCCAAGCAGGTAAACAGGTGGGACGTTTGAAAGTGACGATCAAATAAATACAAAATATCCAAAAGTGTAATCGTCTCTGTAGATTGTAGTAATTTTCTAACGACAAGAGGCTGGCCCAGATGGAGCCAGCCTCTCTTTTTATATCCAAATTTTCAATTTATTCCATTAAAGTCACATCCCCTTTAAAACGAATCTCTTCTCCGTCCAAAAACTGGATATCCGCAAAGTAGATATACACGCCGCTATCCATGACTTTTCCTTTAAACGTTCCATCCCAGCCAGTATCTTCACCCGGCAAAATCTCATCCGCTCGATAAACCAAAGCCCCCCAGCGGTCAAAGACCTGGAAGTTTTGCACACGCGCCACCGCCGGGCCACCGTAAATGCGGAACACATCATTCTCTCCATCAAAATTCGGGGTAAAGGCATTAGGAATGTATACATCACGATTCTTTTCAACAAAAATCGTGACCTCATCAGTCGCCGTACACCCCGTGAGGGTATCGATAACCGTCACTTGGTATAAAGCCACTTCTGCCGGTCGGGCCCAAATGGATGGGCAATCAGCACAACCCAAAGCTTCGGATGACTGCCATACGAAGGTAGGATCATCACTCGTCGTTTCCGCATTCAAGCGAATGCTATCCCCAAGAATAATGGTTTCATCCGGCCCCAGATTAACAAAAATAGCATCCGGGGAATAGACCTCAACCGGGAAGTCAGATACACATCCATTAGCATCTTCAACGTAGACATTGTAAGCTCCTGCGGATAAGTTAGTAAACTCCTCCGTTGTAAAATAGGTGATACCATCTAATGAAAGGAGGTAATCCGAGGTGCCACCTGTAATGGTATCAACCAGAATACGGCCACTCTGCTCTCCTTCAAAACAATTAATATCAACCGCGGTAAAACTCGCCGCCACTGGTGTAGGCTCTTGCAATACAATTGATGCTTCGCCTTCGCAATTATTTTCATCTAGCACAGTGAGGTTATAAAGGCCTGCCGGTAATTCAGCCGTAGCGGCTTCCGTAGCACCGTGGTCCCATTGATAATTATAATTGCCTACCCCACCGCTGACTTGAGCAAACAGAGCCCCGCTATCTTCACCAGAACATAGAATTTCTTGAGCAATTTCAATATCAACATTGATTGACTGGAGTGGCTCTAAGATTTCAACCGAGGCCACGGCCGTACAATTATTCGTATTGGTCACCGTCACGGTGTAAATCCCGGCAGTCAAGTCTGTAGCAACATCACCCTCGGAAGGGCTATCACTCCAGTCATACGCAATCGGGAAACCATTCGTAGTGACGACGGCCATCCCATTATCACCACCATTACAAGATACATTGTCAACGACATTGGCCTCTACAATAAATTCATAAGGCTCGATGAGATTACCTGCCCAGATTTCGCTACAGCCGTTTGCATCGGTCACCGTCACGAAGTGATCACCGGCGCAAAGATCATTGACTATCGCGCTATTTTGTGTAGTACCCGACCAGTTGAAAGTATACGGTGGATTCCCACCAATAACGGATACACTCAGTGCCCCATCACACTCTCCAAAGCAAGAGGCATTCAGAAAGTTATCCATGCTGATCACAATGGGTTCTGGATCGACCACCGACAAGCTGAAAACACCATCCCCCCACGGATCCGTAATGGTAACCGTGTAGTTTCCTGCCGGTAATCCTCCAAGCAAGGCTTGCCCGCCTTCATTGGCAATAACACCGTTGCCATTCAGGGTATTGGTCGCATTCTGCCAAGAATAATCGTAAGGTGCCTGGCCATTGAAAGCCGAAAAGATCAATTGCCCATCCACATTGCCCACGCAATCCAGCGTATCATTGAGGAATAAAGACTGGATATTCACCGGGAAGAAGACCGTCAAACAATCTTCGGCGGTACAGCCGGTACCATCGGTTACCGTAACGCAGTAATTTAGACCACCGGTCAAGCCCGTCGCCTGAGCTGTAGAAGCTGTATTCGACCAGAGGTAAGTATAATTACCATCGCCACCGCCAGCTACCGCCAAGCCTACCCCATCTGACTGGTTATAGCCACTCGCTTCGCTCGCCAGTTGCGCATCGACCGTTAGTTCATTGAGCACAACCAAAGTGGTACTAATGATACTGTCGCAGCCATTAGCTGCTGGTAAAATATCGGTGAAGTTACCAGTGCTGGCATAGACGTTTCCGGCCACCTCAATACTTTCACCGAAACAAAGCGTCGTATCTATAGTCATCGCAATTTCATCCAATACCACTAGCATACCGCTCACCAAACTATCACAACCATTGGCCGCAGTCAACGTCTCATTGATGGGGCCTGAAGCAGTATAAACAGTGCTACCAACTGTCAAGTTTTCGCCAAAACAAAGGGTTTCATCTAATACGGTATTAATCTGTTCCAGGACAGTCACCATACCGGTCACCAAGCTGTCACAGCCCGCAGAGGAGAGTATATTTTCATTAATTGGTCCTGAACTGGTATAAGTTGTAGCGCCTACCACTAGCGTTTCGCCAAAACAAAGGGTCGTATCAAGAACCGTCACTAGGGGCGCCGGGTTAATCACTTCTCCGAAGGTCACTACAATAAAACCAGAGGCATCGGTTACGGTAATGGTATAATTACTGGCCGGCGCGAGATTGTTGATCGTCGCGGAGCCGCCGTCTACATTGATAACACCATTGCCGAGCGGTGGCCCAAAGTTGACACCCCATGAGTAAGCGTAAGATGGCATCCCTGCGCTCACGTTGAGGGTCAAACTACCGTCTACTCCACCGTTACAAGTTGCCGAACCATTCGTAACATCCACCGCAATGGCACCGGGGTATAAGACGCTAATACAAGTCACATCTTCGCAGCCATTTGCTGCTGTCACGGTTACACAGTATAGACCTGGACTCAGATTATCGATAGTTTGCGTCGTAGCATTATTTGACCAGAGGTAACTAAAAGGTCCTGTTCCTGAAGTAACCGTTACCGTGGCACTACCATCGCTGGCTAGTTGCGAACTCGCCGCTTGGAGCTGAAAAGCCACTGCTTCTACCCCTTCGAGCACGGTCAAATTGGTCGTCACTGTACTATCACAGCCATCTACGGAGCTAAGCACATCAACGTAAGTACCGGTAGATGCATAGATAGAATTTCCAACCCCAAAGGTCTCTCCATCACAAATCACCGGATTTTGTTCCAATTCCAAAGGCGGTAGAATAGTCACGCTTCCCGTGATCAGACTATCACAACCATTGTACGCATCAATGACTTGGAAAATAGAGCCGCTTTCGGTGTAGAGGCTATCCCCCACTTGTAGGGTGCTACCGGCACAAAGCACTTCGTTCAAAGCAGTGATGCCTTGAGGTGGTACCGGTCCACCATCGGTCACGGTGATGCTAAAGACGCCCAAAGTATTATTTCCACTTCCATCAATTTGAATCCAGTAGTTCAAACCGGGTTCTAAACACTGTACTTGGATGGATTCATCATTTTCAGAACTTGTATATTGGCTTTCTACCTCAAACAGAGGGCCGACACAATTATTACTCCCCGAATAATACAAGGCCACCTGCAGATCCACCGGATCAATCCCGAAAGGTTGCGGTTGATCACTAATCGCGTCGATGATTACATGCCCCGTATTCGGTGCTTGAAACAGGTACCAAACGGTCTGCTGCAATTGGAAAGCCGAAGGATCCCATTCGCCAATCTCAGTTGCACAATAGTTCGTTTGATTGAGTGGCGTACCCACCGAGCCACCATCGGGTACCATACCCAAATCTTCGGCATTGCAACGAAAATCCTGACCTTCCACGATATCCGGCACTAGAATCTCTAAACCAAAGTAACCGTCGATATCCACTCCTGTTCCGGGCAAATAAGCACCATCCACGAGAATAAAATAGCGGGTATCGGGATCAAGACAATGTGCATTCAAGACTTGATCGAGGCTAGAGGTATTATGTGCAGAAGCGACATACTCCAGGTTGCCGGTACAAGTCCCATCATCGGAAGTATACAAGGCAATCTGCAAACCAACGGGATCCCCCAAATTCTCGGGATCACTAAATCCGTTGATGAAGTGGTAAGCGCTTGGGTTAGAATTGGTCGTAAAGGTAAACCAAACTCCACGATCATTACCGAAGCCGCCATCGTCCGATGGATTGGGATCGTTGGTATTCGTGGCGCAGAGGTTACTATAATTGCTTAAGCTACCGTCACCTACAATCCCGAAGTTTGGTAATTCACCCAGTTCCACGGCGTCGCAAACGAAATCATACAAGCCTCCGATGAAGTTATCATCCAAGGCAATGGTAAAACTCACCTCACCGTCGGAGCTCAGATTATCCGGCAACTCCAGGGTATAATCGAGACTGTTACCGGGGGCCGGGACGACAAAATCCTGGCAAATAGTCTCGCTACAATCCTCGTTGACATTACAAAAGGCACCATCATCTTCAAAAGCCCGAAAGCAAACGTTGATGACATCCGGCACATCAGCCGGACAGTTGTATGCATTCTGGAATTGCGTATTCGGCAAGTCATTAAAACAAAAGGTGGTAGCCGGGTAAGTTTCCCAGCCGGTATTGGCCACATTGACGCGAAACCGTGGATCAGGTGATCCGAAGTTGTCGGTACAGGTGGTGGTAGAACTACCGCTTTGAATAATGACTTCGAGCGTTCCTTGCGCGCCGAGCGGTAATGCCAGCACAACTGCAAGGACAGTGAAGATCAAAACAATAGTCAAAAAACGATTTTCAGGACGTTTGGTAACGATTCTCATGTTGGGGAGATCTTGCTTTCTCAGTTTTGTTTTGTAAAACGAATGAAATTACGAAAATGCTGGTCGAAGCCCAAAGGCCCATTAGCAAATCCATTAATAAATAAGATTCGCGTCTTAATTATTGCTGAAATTCTCGCTTTTGCCGTTAAAGATGTGTTAAAGGGTGACGGCTAGTGTGGGTGAATTATGGATGTAAAGATACGTGGAATTAAAATTAATCCCTAATTAACTCCCCGCCCGGCGCATCATCTCCTGGCGTACCAACTGGTATTCGCGGCTCATATCGCCTTTGACGGCCGTATTTTCGCGGGCGCGGCGTATGAGATAAGGCACCACATCGCGCACCGCGCCGTAGGGCATATATTTGGCCACATTGTAGCCTTGTTTGGCAAGGTTAAAGGTGATGTGGTCGCTCATGCCATAGAGCTGGCAGAAGTTCAAATGCCGGTGATCACGGGGGATGCCGCGTTGATCAATGAGTTCGGCCTGGAGCAGGCAGCTATCTTGATTGTGAGTGGCGTTACAAGAGGCAATCTTGAGATAGTTGTCCACGCAGAAACGAACGGCAGTGTTGTAAGCATCATCGGTAGCTGCTTTAGACGCTTGAATGGGTGAAGGATAGCCCATCTCCTCGGCGCGCGCTCGTTCTTTTTCCATATAAGCGCCTCGTACCAGCTTAGCCCCTAACAAATAGCCTTCTTTTTGGGCCTTTTCGAAAGAATCCATCAAAAACTGTAGGCGATCGTGGCGGTACATCTGGAAGGTATTGTAGACAATGACTTCGTCCCGATTGTAGCGCTTCATCATCATGTTGACGAGGTGATCGATGCTATCCTGAATCCAGCTTTCTTCAGCATCGAAGAAGATGCCGACTTTGCGATCCTTAGCAACGTGGCAGAGGGAATCGATGCGTTTAAGGACGTTGCGGTATTCCCGTCGGGTTTCTTTATTGAGTGGATCCCCTTTTTGGATGCTTTCTAGCAAGCCAAAACGGGCTAGGCCGGTAATCTTGGTGCTAACCACGGGAACGCTCAGATTCGTCGCGGCAAATTCGATCGCGCGGATGCACTCGTTCATCGTATGGTTGAAATCTTTCTCAGAGGTTTTCGCTTCGGCACCGTAATCAAGGATGGAGGCTATATCATTTTTGAACAGCTGCGTGATCGAGTTCTGGCACTCCAGCAAGGTGGCGCCGCCTACGAATTGCTCGAAAATCGTGGCCTTGATGATCGATTCGACAAAAGGCAAGCGTAATTTCAAAGCCAAGAGGCCGAGATTAGACATTAAGTCCACCAGCCAGTTTTTATTCATCATTGAAAACAACCAAGCGGCACGGCGCAGTTGTTGGTCATTCTTATGCGCAAAGGCCGTTTGGATATCAGAAAAGTCTACCACAGGGGGTGACGCATCGCTCGGCGAAGTATTCGGGTGATTCAGCATAATCCCTTCTGTTTTAAGCTCAAGTATTCCAGATTGACCAGGCTTTTTCGGCCTGCAAGTACAACATTTCCAGCCCATTTTTGGTTGGACAGGAGCGCTGGATACCTTCGCTTAAAAATACAGTTTTTTCCGGATTGTACACCAAATCATACAAGAAATGCGTGCTATTCAACGACCAATAGGGCAAGTCGGGCGCACGCTCCATGTGAGGGGCCATACCTAAGGGGGTCGTATTAATAATTAAGGAAATATTTGACAATAAAAGTTCATCCATATCCGTGTAAGTCAGGTCTCCTTTTTCAGCATCTCGGGAAACGGTTTGATAGGTAATATCCATTTTGTGGAGCACATACATCACCGCCTTGGCCGCTCCGCCCGTGCCTAGCACTAATGCTTCTTTCACCGGTTGATTGCCTAAAAAGACACGTAGGGAAATCTCAAAACCGTAAACGTCCGTATTGTAGCCCGTTAGTCGACCGTCTTCGACGCGAATGGTATTTACTGCGCCTACTTCAGCTGCGGCCGGATCGATAGTGTCCAAATAGGGCATCACCGCTTGCTTGTAGGGTATGGTAACATTTAGCCCAACGAGATTTGGATAGCTTTGCATCAGTTCCGGGAATTGCTCGATTTGTTCTAAGGGAAACAATTCATAATAGGCACTAGTAATCCCCTCCTCTCCAAACTTTTGAGAAAAGTATTTTTTTGAAAAGGAATGGGATAAGGGATAACCGATCAGGCCAAAAAGGCGATCGTAGGCCAGCAACTCTCTATTTTTCATCATCACTACTTTAAACTAAGCGGTTTTCTCTTTTCCTAAGCGCTCAATCACAAACACTGCCGCAAAGCCGATTATCGTCAAGATGATCACACCCAATACGTAAGGCTCTCCTTCGTAGCCCGACGGCAAGACGTTTTCTTCCATCAGAATCTTTTTAGGAGTAACACCATCATCGGCCATAATAATTTGCCCACTTTGATCGCGGAGCCAATCTACAGGATTCCGCCAGGGCCAGATTTTATTGAGCGAACCGAGCATAAAGCCAGTCAATAAGGCCAAGGTTACGGAGCGATAGTATTTGAATGTCCAGGATAATACGCGTGAAAAGGTCATCAATCCTGTCAGGCAGCCCAAGCCAAAAACAACCAGCACCAGCAGCTTATCCATCGCAAAGGTCTTCAGGGCATCTTTGACGGTAGGGATAATGTAGCCGTACATTCCCATCAACAACAGAATAAAACTTCCCGAGATACCGGGTAAAATCAAGGCCGAGATGGCGATCGCCCCCGAAATAAAAACGAACCATAAAGCTTCATTCCCACTGGCGGGGCTAATGATCGTAATACCGTAGGCAATGGCCGTTCCAATTACTAAAGCGGCGATTTCGCCCCCACCCCAGCGACCGACTTGTTTGCCGATATAAATGGCTGAAGCAATGATGAGTCCGAAGAAAAATGCCCAAAGGAGCACCGGATAATTTTCGAGCAAATGGGAGATACCAAAAACACCCACCACAATACCAAAAGCCATCCCCAAAAGGAGATTGACCAGCCAAGTCCCATTGATACTTTGCCAAAGCGCTACAAGTCCTCCTTTGCGGAATTCACCGACCAAGCCCGGTCCAAAAGATTTGATGGTATTGATGAGTTTTTCGTAAATGCCGGTGATGAAAGCAATAGTTCCACCGGAAACGCCGGGGATGACTTCGGCGATGCCCATTGCCATGCCTTTCAATGCCAGTTTTATCCTATTTTCCATGGCTGCAAATGTACAGCCTTGCCGGGAAGTTAGAGGGAAAAGACGGGATTTTTTTTATTGCCCATGGGCGCGACCTTTGGCCTCGCCGCTGCGGTAAGTAGATTTCAGTTCTTCCGCTTCACGAGCCAGCGCTTCGCGGGTAGCGTCGTCCTTATTCAAAAATTCGAGATCAGGCTGCCCCGCATCGACCCAAGCCGTGTACCAGGCGCTACCGATGGCTAATACCGAAGCGCGCATCCGATCTTCCACCATGCCATCCATCCGCTCGTGATAGGCACGAGCAAAGGCTCGGCATTGAGTCAAGACAGTGCGTTCCAGGCGTTGATCGTAGCAAAATTGCTCATCCTCCGGGAAAGATCGGCGCAAATCACTTTCAATAAGTAGGACACTGTCTACGTAGCTATGGCTCTTTAACACCATATCCCAGTAATGTTCCGAAGCATCATCAAAATACTCTGCTTTGCCTACGAAGAAGTCAAATTCTTTATCGGCGAAGAGCTCCGGGATACGGCTCTCCCAAAAAGCGTGGATGCCAACTTGATTGGTCAACTGACCATTGTAATTAACTGTAGTATGCAAAGGGACATGCGCATCCCCGATATAATGCCCGAATTCCGAAGAAAGGCGTAGAATGCGTTTGACATTCTTTTCTTTGAACGCACGGGTAAGATTGCGTTGCATTTTCACCAAATGATAAGGTAAGATGCCATATTCAGAAAAGCGATCCACCATAAAAGCAGATGTGCAATCCAGCTCCGAATCCAAGATTTGTGCTAAGCTATCACAATCGGCAATCCATTCGTCCTCGTAGTATTGTGGTAAGATATGACGTTTAAAATAGCCGCGGTAAGCCCGAAAACGATCCGTATCATCTTGGCCTAAAGACAGGCTTTGATCATCCGTATTGGTATCCATAAATAAGGGCGCAGACTGCGGGCCGATCACCTGAATGGTATCCCCGTACTCGTTGACAATGTAAGCCTCGGCGTAACGCAAAAGGGCATCAGTCCAATAGCGCGGTACTTCTTTAAAAGGATAAGTGCCCCAATGATCGATGTCGATGTAGTGCCGAACGGCCTCGTGCTTGGTAGCGTAACGCCGCATATCTGGATCAACCGCGTGGTCTGTAATAAATTCAATATGTTTTTTATAGAACACCATCATTTCCGGCGGCAACGTGAATACCGCCAGGCGATTGATTCGGCGATGAGCAAAGAAGCCCCAATCTTCCTTCGGTAGTATCCAACTTACCGTGAGGAATAAGCCAAAGGCCAGGACAAACTTGAGGAATAATTGGCGCATGATCAGGATTCAAAGAAGTGATCGTAAGATACGAACACATTCTTTAAAAAGGGATGCTGTACCAACATAAAATCGCCCCAATTACAATCGACGTGATAACGCAAAATCGGCTCATCGAAATTCGGGGGAACCAGTTTTCCGTAACGATTGACGCCGTGAAACGGAATGTATCGCGTCGTCTTCTCAGTTCCATCTTTGAGCTTGACAGATACTACGGCAAAGGGGATTTTGGTCAACAGAGAATCTTTGAAAGTGTGTTGATTCGTAAAGCCTTCGGCCTGGATTTTCTCAAAATTTTGCAAGAAAGCATCTGCTGTTCCTTTGCGATATGGCTTATTGAGTCGTGGCGTAATCTCATAGTATGGACTAACATTGAACCCCTCACCATCACGTTCAAGGCGAAAAGATTTGTTGCGCTGCATCGGATATTCTACGGAAACCGAAACGATATCCTCGGGTGTTTCCCGATAAACGATTTTTTCACGCCACTCATCTTTAATGAGAAAGAAAGAAGGACGCAGACTTCCGTTCAAGCCGGGACGATGCATGGCAAATGGTTCGTCAGCCCCGTCCATAACCATAAAAGTGGCCGTTCCGTCTTCGTCATCCCGGCCGATATAATAGCTTTTCAACAGTTCGCCATCTTTTCCATAAGCCTCAACTTTGATCCCATGAGTAGCCATCCATTTGGTAATAAAATCAATAGACTCGCGTGATGGACGGTATTTTACCTTGAGTGTACTCATCGCAAGCAAGAGATTCGAAATGGCTGCTTCGCGTACACGATGCTCTCCATTGTACATCCAATGATCGCCCCGGCGTTCTACGGTCGATTGGTTACCCTCTCGATCGGCAATAAATACTTTATGGATAGCATCTTTTTCTACGGCGAAACGCATGTGTTCGACATTCAGGGTCGATTTTGAAGCTTCGCCCTGTGGCTTTTGCCACAGGTACCAGGCCGTTCCACTCCCTAAGACGGCAAAAAGGACAAAAAGAATTAGTGTGGTTCTCTTCATGATTATTTTTTATGCAGCAAACCTGCGACGACGGATATAATTGTAGACTAACCCAAATAGTATCAACAAGACCACTGGCAAAACGATATTGATTAATTGCCATTTAGTCTTTTCTTGTCCAGCTTTGAGGACATTGAGCAACCGCAATTTTACTTCTTTGGATCTGGCTTCTACAACACCCTGATCGTCCATCAGGTATTCAAGACAATTCACCAGGAAAGCTTTATTTGCAAATGTATAATTCTCGTATTTGTTGTATCCCAGTGGCATGTATTCACTAGTTTGAGGATTCACCGGGTTTTTAATCACATCGCCATCAGAGATCACGATCATGCGGGTATCGACACTCTCTTCTTGAAACGAAGAGCCAATTTGAGACAAGGTTGCCGCCATCTCCGATGATACTCGGTTGCGATAGGCGGAGGGGAAAGTGCCCTCTAATAAAACCGCGATGGGCTGATAGGGCGAACTAAAGTCTACGTTTTTGGGATCAACCATAACGTCATCAAAACTGATCCGACTAGTATTGGGTTTGATCCGAGAAAATTCCGAAGAACTCAGCAAAACCGTTTTCCTTAAATCGGTAGGCACAATCACCGAGGTATCAATCGCCGTTGGGAAAAAGAAATTGACACGATCCAAACCTTTCACTACCGGATGATCACTTTTGGGGGTCACCGTTGGATGATAAAACCATGGGAAAAGTTCGAATTGAGGGGCATTACCCGTCACCCCAACTTGCAATGGGATACGACTATTCTCAACGTCAAAAATCAAATTCCCCGGCCGCATCCGCACACCATATTTGTATAAAAGATTATTGAGGCCTTCACCCGCCAAGTTTTCGCTGGGAATAAAGGGCCGTGTACCACGAACAGCAAGACTATCGAGGTGTACATTGAGCATGTCCACCATCCACAGTACTTTTCCACCGTTCATCACATACTGATCGATTTTAAAGAAATCCTTTTCAGAAAATGGAAACCGTGGCTTAGGGATCATTAACACATCGATCTTCGGATCAATTCGGATGACACTATCCAGATTAATCTCCCCCATATCGTAGTGCGTGAAAAGCGTTTTACGAATATCTGCCATCTGTAGGGCTGTCAATTCTCCGTGTCCAGTGGTGTATACGATTACGGGCCGTACGCCGCTTTCGAGTCGCTTGATGGCGTTGGCTAATTTGTATTCCAATAAACTGACGGAATTATTCAGGACTTCCTTATCCGACATTCCGGCCGCATCATTTTCTAATAAATTTACTTTGGATACTTTCCCCCGATAATTAATAATGGCATAGGGGTAAATGGATCGATCTTCTCGTTTGTCAGCACTTTTAATTTGTAGACGTGTTGGTTTGATTCCCATTTCGTCCAGTACTTTGTGACGCTCAGCTACTTCCTGAGGTGTTCCGGCATTTGGATCATCGAAATTATACTCTAGCCAGCCTGTAACGGAGCGAAAGTCATCCAACATTTCTTTGGTCGCCGTCTGCAAACGCTTGAATCCGGCGGGAAAATCCCCATCCAGCAAAATCGTAACATCGATAGGATTATCCACATTTTCCAACAGTTGGATCGTTGGTTCCGTTAACGTAAAACGCTTTTCTTCGGTAAGGTCGAATTTGAAATAAATAAAATTGCCGAGTACATTTAGAAATATCAAAATCCCCACGATAAGTAGGGCCTGAATAATACTCTGCTGTTTTTGTTTATTTGCCATAATGTTACAATAATCCTATTTCTACCACTTTCTTCTTTCTAACGATAATCGGGTCAGTATCACAAAAAAGGTAATGACACTCAAAAAGTATATAAGATTTCGGGTATCAATAATGCCCCGACTAATAGATTGGTAGTGGTAATCAATGCCCAGCATTTGTACCACATCATCTACTTTTCCAACAAAAATGGGAATCCGGCTAAGAAAGTCGAAGGCCCAAAAGAAAAGAAAACATAGAAAAGTGGCCAAAACAAAAGCCACGATCTGATTCGCTGTCAGTGAGGATGCAAATAGTCCAATGGCTACAAACACGGCTCCTAAAAAGACCAATCCAATGTAGCTCCCCATAATTGCTCCCGAGTCCAAATTGCCGGGAGGCGATCCAAGCTGATGGACGGTGTAATAATACAATAAGGTGGGCAGCAGGGCAAAAATGACTAAGCCCAGTGCTGCGAAGAACTTACCCAGAATAATCTCAATATCGTGAAGCGGTCGCGTTGTCAAGAGCTCAATAGTGCCCGTCTGCTGCTCCTCGGCAAATAGACGCATCGTGATTGCCGGTATCAAAAACATAAAGATCATTGGTGCTATTCCAAAAAGCTGTTCCAGTGTCGCATAATTGTAATCCAGTAAGCTCGTATCGGGGAATACCCACATGGTCAGGCCCGTAATCACCAGAAACACACCGATCACAATGTAGCCGATCAGCGAACTAAAAAAAGCGTTGATTTCTTTTCTGAATATACTCAGCATATGTTTCTCATTCTTCTAGATAAGCCGCATTGCGATCGACATAAATCAACAGGCATTGAAACAACTTCTCTTGTGCTTCTGCCTCCGTTAAATCCGCAATCGTCCGTAGTAGTTGTTGATCATCCTTGATCCATTCCCGGAAATTATTTACTGTAAATTTTGCGATTTCACCATTTTCAAAATTGAGCATCCACTCGTTTTTCACCTTGCGTGTTCGCTCCACCTGCCCAACTTGAAAGGGCCGACCAGTCAAAGGGTTATACACTGGCATTCTCAACATCACTTGTTCCTCGGTCTCATAACTGTAATAACAAATTTTGCCGCGCAGGCGCAAGCCGGCAAAGATGGGAAGTGTTTTTTGAGTGGCGCCGCGGGGTAAGCGGATATAAGGAATCCCTCCGAGGCTAAAGCCCCAAATGGCATCCAAGTCTACACGTTCGATGCCGTCCGCTTGGGTAGCTTCAACGTATTCAACTTGCGCGAGGAATGTTTGAGGATTGCTAAAAATACTGACCCGCAGGCTGTCCCAGGAATAGCTAGGCTGATTTCGTTTGAAATCATCAAAGGTAAGATAGATCCCGTCCTTAAACTGATAGTTTTTGCTCAGACGCAAAGAGTCTGCCTGTGCACTCGCAAAAACGGTCCATCCCAAGAGTAAGCCAAGTAGAAGTATTTTTTTCCGCATACGTTTCTTTTAATTCGCCGTTAGGAGTTGGAAAACATCCTCGACGCTCGATACCTCTTGTTCCATCTCGATAATCGTGAGCTTTTGATCCACTGCGTAGTGAAAAATTGCAGGGCGAATGTCATTTTCCAAAGCAGTGCTCAACAACCATTGTCCTTGTTCATTTTGCCGAACGGCTTTGACTTTCGGAATAGTTGAGAGTTGTTTGGCTGATGCTTTTTCCAAGAATTCTACGCGCACTAAGTTTTCACCCTGTACTCTGGTTTTTAGCACCTCAATCGAATCGTTTGCAACCAGTTTTCCTCGGTTAATGATCACCACCCGATCACAAAGTGCCTGGACTTCCTGCATGATATGGGAAGAAAAGATCACCGTTTTTTCCTGACCGAGGGTTTTAATGAGTTGTCGGATTTCAATGAGCTGATTAGGATCAAGTCCAGAAGTTGGCTCATCAAGAATTAAAACTTTGGGATCGTGTAGCATCGCTTGTGCTAAACCAACCCGCTGACGATATCCCTTGGATAGCGCACCGATAAGTTTTCGCTGCTCGCGTTCTAGCCCAGTGACTTCGATCATCTCCGCAACGCGCTGCTTTTTGCGATTAATTTTATGCAAACCAGCTACAAATTCGAGATACTCTCGTACATACATATCCTTATACAAAGGATTATGCTCGGGTAGATAACCGATATGGCGGCGTACTTCAATGGGTTGTGTGGCCGTATCAAAGCCATTGACAGTTACTTTGCCTTCTGTGGGAGGAATAAAACAGGTGATGATTTTCATCGTGGTGGTCTTCCCCGCTCCGTTTGGACCTAAAAAACCAAGCACTTCTCCCTGTTGGGCAGTGAAGTTAATCTGATCTACCGCTTTTTGTGTTCCGTAAATCTTCGTTAATTGCTCGACAGTAACTGACATCTTTTCACCAATCTGTTTATATCCAGTCGCAAAACGCAAAAGTACTAAAATTAGCATGCTGCACCAAGTGATTCCTCAGTGTGAAATAGCTTGAATTCAAACGCTGCCTTTTTGAGAATTGTTTCACACAATGAAGATAGGCATTGACATTATCGCAATTACTTTTTACTCGGTGCTTTGATTGTTTTAAAGATTTGTTAAAATTGTCACCTCTAAAACATTAAAATGAGGTCGTATGAAACAGAAAGGGTTGTAGATCAGTTGTAATAACCGAAAATCAAAACCAATAACCATGCTGCCACTGCGTATTTTTTCTTTCCTTCTAACGGCCACCTTATTTGTGGCTTGTACTTCTTCTACCCCTAATTCGACGGCTGATAGCTCTGATACATCTCCTTCCGCGGTACAAGTATCAGAAACTCTTCCGCCAGCTACAACCTCTAGCTCGACGGATGAATCAGAAGATCCGACTACAGTCAGCAAAACTTCTCAAGAAACAACTGATCCTGTCAGTGCTCCACCTACTCAGGCTGACGAAACGCCAAAGGCTAAAACCGTTTCAGAAAAAACGGCCACGAAAGCAAACAAGCAGAAAGCCGTTCAGGTAAACGAGCAAAAAGAAGCATTGACTTCAGAAGTTGAAGAAGTAGCCCCTGTAGAGGCCCCCAAAAAAGAAAAAGTCAAAGAAAGTGCCCCTAGTACAACTATTGAAAAGCCAAGCACCACAGTGGCTAATACCTCAACACCAGCGACTACGGTGAGCCAACCTGAGCCCGTCAAAGAAGTCGTTAAGCCAGTTGCTTTACACGATGAGTGGGATCAAATGTTGCGTCAGTACGTTAGCTCAAGTGGTAAGGTCAATTACAATGGTTTTAAAGCTAGCGAAGCCCAGTTGGACCAATATTTAGATAAGCTTTCCAGCAATCCGATCCAGTCTTCCTGGTCACGCCAAAAGAAGATGGCCTACTGGATTAATGCTTATAATGCGTTTACGATTAAGTTGATTCTGAAAAACTATCCCGTGAAGAGCATCACCGACTTGCACGGTGGCAAACCGTGGGATGTCAAATGGATCAAACTCGGGAATAAGACCTATACCTTGAATAATATTGAGAATGACATCTTGCGCCCACAATACAAAGACGCACGCATTCACTTTGCAGTCAATTGTGCCGCAAAATCATGTCCTCCAATTCTCAATCGTGCCTGGACTGCCGACAATTTGGAGCGAAATCTGGAAAAACAGGCAAAAAAGTTTGTCAACGACAAAAGTTTTAATGCGATTTCTTCCAAAAAAATAGAAATTTCCAAGATATTTGAGTGGTATTCTGGCGATTTTGGCGATATTGTTGTTTATTTGAATAAGTATTCTAATGTGAAGATTGATAAAGGCGCCAAAGTGAGTTACAAAGAATACAACTGGCAATTGAATAAATGATTTTTTTTCATAGCTTTAGTTTTAGGGCGCAACCATCTCCTTTCCGGTTGCGTCTTTTTTTTGCCTAGTATTTTCCTTCTGTTTCCCGAACCACTGGTTTATCAAAGAAGCTTTTTATCTTGCTGTCCATGAATTCGTATCGGAAGCATCGACTTGGCAGGGTACTCTTTATGGTGTTACTGACTTGGCTAATTGTCAGTAGCTGCCAACCAGAAGCACGCCTCTCCCCTACACTTCCAAAATCAGGCCAGCAAATTGATAAAATTTACGGATTTATTGCCGAGCAAATAGTCGAGTTCTACCACGCGGATACTTTAATCCAAGTTTTTGATTCTATCAGGTTGTCGGAGCAGTTTCCTCCCGGCATTTATAGCTGGCAGACACCCTTTAGCTTCGGTGATACTTCTCAGTCTTATTATTTAGTTTTTGATCGAACGGAAGAGGCGCACCTTCAGCAAATTCAATTGCCCAGTACTGCGGTAGATTTTACGTTTAAATCACAGACCAAAGTATTCATTTTCCCAAATGATCCCCGACATAGTGGTCACTTGGCACCTATCTACCCCGGAGGCCCCGAAAGTAGTGTTCGCTACGGCCGCCTCCTCCGAGAACTGGCAACCCATTTTCCTCAATTTCAAAATGCAAAGACCCAATGAAAATTGTTATCCTCGATGGTTACACCGCTAATCCCGGCGATCTCAGCTGGGACCATTTTCACGCCCTCGGCGAAGTCACTATTTACGATCGCACAGCCCCCGAGGATACCCTGAATCGCTGCGCCGGCGCGGAGATCATTGTGGTCAATAAGCATCTCATTACTGCAGAACTGATCCGCCAACTTCCCCAGCTGCGTTGTATTTGTGTCACCGCCACCGGCTTTAATAATGTCGATACGACGGCAGCGCGAGCAGCCAATATTCCCGTTTGTAATGTCGTTGGCTACAGCACCCCCGCAGTCGTTCAGCACGTCTTTGCTTTAGTGTTCACCTTGACGAATAAATGCCAATTGCATCACGACAGCGTCCAAGCGGGTGACTGGAGTAGATCGCTTGATTTTTCCTATCAGTTAGCCCCTATCAAGGAATTATCTGGCTTAACGATGGGGATTTACGGTTTTGGTCGGATCGGGCAAGGGGTTGCAGCCGTCGCTCAAGCCTTTGGGATGTCGATACTCACTACGCATAAACATCCCGAGCGAGATGCACGACCGGGGGTACGTTTTGTGGATTTGGAAACCTTATTCTCGGAGAGCGATATTATCAGTCTGCACGCGCCATTGAGTTCCAGCAATCGAGAGATCGTCAATGCCAGTTTACTACAACGCATGCGACCAACAGCCTATTTAATCAATACCGGGCGAGGTCCCTTGATCAACGAGCAGGATTTAGCCGAAGCTCTGAAACGTGGGTTGCTGGCTGGTGCGGGGCTGGATGTTCTTTCCGAGGAGCCACCAAGTGCAGATAATCCCCTCATCGATGCGCCCAATTGTATTATCACCCCACATAACGCCTGGGGCAGTCGTGATGCCCGGGCCCGGCTCTTGGCCGATACCGTTGAAAATATTCAGGGATTCCAAAACGATCAGCCGCGCAATGTGGTCAACTAAGCGTTTATAGACCAATTAATCATTTCCAAATAAGCTATAGTGCATCAAAAAAGCCACTTGCAAATGCAAATGGCCTTTCTGAACTGTATGTCTTTATGGTTGATTACTCAATGGTAGGGATACGTAATGATTGTCCCGGATAAATAAGATTAGGATCTTTAAGCATGGGCTGATTAGCCTCAAAAATTGCCTTGTATTTAGAGGCATCGCCATAGTATTTCTTAGCGATTTTAGAAAGACTATCACCGCGCTTTACGGTGTAAAACTGAGCAGGAGGCTCAGGGTTTGTAACGGAGATACGATCATCTACGGATGAAATACCGGATACATTTCCTAAAGCCAAAATTACTTTCTCTTTATCTGCTTGCGAGTGCGCTTGACCGTAAACGGTTACGACCTCATCGTGTAAATCTACTTCTAAGTTTTCAATTTTCAATCCCAAACTATCGACTACGCCACGCAACAATACTAGCTTTTGCTGGCGGAGCAATTCTTCTTCCATTTTTACTGTTTCGGGCGTCTTTACTGTTTGCGCATTTTTTTTGGTGAGTACTTTTGATCCAGCACCTTTCAGGAAATCAAATAATCCCATAGTTACAACAGGTTTTTAGTTGAGAAATAACGTAATCCACTTGGGAAAGCTGATTAGCGCCGGAAAAATAGGAACGTTTTAGGAATTAAACAAATTCCTTACTTCGAGTTGTACCTTGGATCATGAAAAAGAAAGCATGAGTCCATTTGTAGCGCCATTTGCCATCAAAAAGAGCATTTATCACGCTTATTTTAGAATAATATCTTCAATGTAACTCGTGTAATACTCATTTCAATTAAACCTCCCTGTTAATCACGATCTAGGACAGATAATCCCCACGATAAGGTATCATGAGCCATTTGTTCACTTCTTAATATTTTAGACCATAGATTGGCGATGTCCCACCGTCATGATTCGATCCGGCCTGCTCTTTGTTTTAGACGCAACAAAATTCCGTTTTTTCCGTCTAATGCTTCATAACACAATTTTTTTCAATTCGAGCATTAATAAATTAAAACGTGTATATTTGCGGAGTTTTTTTAAACCCATTTTTCTAACAATTTTTCTAAAAAGTTTATTTTAACATGCAAGGAAAAGGCATTGTAAAGTTTTTTCTTGTAGTGGTTTCCCTGATGTGCTTGCTGCAGTACTTCTACATGTATCCTACGTGGAAAGTAGAAAAGGACGCCAAACGGGCTGGTAAACAGGCCGCCACCAGCGTCCCGATTGATCAACAAGCGGACAAGGAAAAAGCTACAGAAATCGCCTATCTCGACTCGATGGGCTCAGAAACCGTATTCAGTATTCCACTCATCAAGAGCTGGACATACGATGACCTCAAATCCAAGCAACTCGCCTTGGGACTCGACCTCAAAGGAGGAATGAGTGTAGTCTTACAGGTAGATTTGCGTGACTTCATCCGGTCTTTAGCCGGTACTAAAGACAAAACTTTTTTAGAAAAAGCGTTAGATAATGCTGAACTCGCCCAGCAGCAGGGCACTCAGCAAGATTACATCTCCATCTTTACCGATGAATTCCTAAAACTAACTGATGGAAGCGAACGTGCCCTCGCACAGACCTTCCAGAATCGCAACGAAGAAATTGACCTTGAGTCTTCTTCCGATAAAGTACGTGCGGTACTGCGTCAAAAGGCTGACCAGACCGTGTCTCTGACCTACGAACGATTGAAAGATCGTATTGATGAATTGGGTGTCGTCCAGCCGAATGTATCGCTGGATGCTGCTCGTGATTTGATTATCGTTGAATTGCCTGGTATCGCTAACCCGGAGCGGGCCCGTAAGTTTCTACAAACTACGGCGAAGCTCGAATTCTGGGATGTTTACCGCATTTACGATGCTGATGCAAATATTGCACAGAAAATCTACGACGCAGACCAACGCCTAAAGAAGAAAGAGAAAAATAACGCTACCGAGGATGAAGAGGAAGAACCTCAATTTACAGTAACACGAGATACGACCTTTGAGATTGACTCAACGGGTAATTTCGTGCTGGATACCAATGGTGATAAGATTGTAAAAGATATCGCTATTGATTCTATTGCTACGGATGAACTTGCGTCTTCACAGGCAGGTCCATTGCTCTCTATTCTTCAAGTGAATCCAACGGCGAATCCAAATGCCCGTGTATGGCCTTCGGACGCTATCATCGGAATCGCTGAGAAGAACAAGATGAAGCAAGTCGATCAGTATCTGAAAGAGGTACGTGGTTTGCCAAAGACGCTCGAATTCCGCTGGTCAAATAAACCAGTAGATTGGGGTAGCGAAGAGGCAGGCCTCGACAATTACTACGAGCTCTACGCAATCAAAAAGCAGCGTAATCGCACTAATGCGCCATTGGAAGGTGATGTTATCACTAACGCCAACGCTAATCCCGATCCGAACACCGGTGAAATCGAAGTCATCCTTCAGATGAACGGTGAAGGTCGTGGCAAGTGGGCGAAGATGACCGAAGATGCCGCCAAAGACAATCAACGTCCAATCGCCATTGCTTTGGATGACAAAATTGTCACAGCGCCTAGTGTGAATACCGCAATTACTCAAGGTTCTTCTTCGATCACCGGTGGATTCACCATGACGGAAGCGGAAGACCTTGCGAAAATCCTGCAAGTTGGTAAGTTGCCAGCAAAGGCGAAGATCATCCAGGAATCCTTGGTAGGTCCGTCTTTGGGAGCTGAGAATATTGCGAGTAGTATCACTTCTCTGGTCGTTGGGGTATTGCTGGTATTACTATTTATGATGCTGTACTACGGCACAGGTGGTATCGTTTCAATCCTCGCACTGTTCCTGAACCTATTCTTCATCTTCGGTACCTTGGCCTCACTCGGTACTGTACTGACGCTACCAGGTATTGCGGGTATCGTACTGACCATTGGTATGGCGGTGGATGCTAACGTGATCATCTACGAGCGGATACGGGAAGAACTTCGGGAAGGTAAGACCCTGTTGATGGCCATCCGCGATGGTTTCCAACATTCTTATTCAGCGATTATTGATGCCAACGTCACAACAATCCTGACCGCTATCGTATTGGCTTACTTCGGTCTGGGTCCCATCAAAGGATTCGCCGTTGTATTGATCATCGGTGTGATTTCATCATTATTTACAGCCGTATTAGTTGGTCGTTTGATGATTGACTGGTGGACAGGCAAAGGTCGCGAAATGAGTTTCTGGACCGGCGTTTCTAAAAATGCCTTTACCAATCTCAGCATCGACTGGCTTGGCAAACGTAAAATTGCTTACACCATTTCAGGTATTGTCATCGCACTCGGTATTGGTTCTTTCTTTATGCGTGGCTTTGAGCTGGGCGTTGACTTCAAAGGAGGTTACTCTTACAATGTTCAATTCGAAGAAAGCGTAGAGATTGGTGCTGACGAGTTGCGTACCTCTTTGACTACTGTTTTTGGAGCTACGCCGGTTGTAAAGGCCGTTAGTAGTGCTAATACTTACAATGTAACGACCAGTTACTTGATCAACGATCCAAGTGATGGCTCAGATTCATTGGCAACACGTGCATTGTTCGAAGGTGTTAACGGTGCATTGGGTGGCAACTTGGATTACGATAATTTCAAAGATCCTGATGGCACTGGCACCCACATTACCAGCTCCAATAAAGTAGGGCCAACAATTGCGGGTGATATCAAACGAAGCTCAGTTTGGGCAACCGTTTTTGCACTCTTGTTGATCTTCCTCTATATTTTCATCCGCTTTAGCCGTTGGCAATATAGTATGGGAGCCGTCGCGGCCTTGTTCCATGATGTTTTATTCGTACTCAGTATCTTCTCTCTATTCCATGGTATCCTACCATTCTCAATGGAGATTGATCAAAACCTGATTGCGGCAATCCTGACGGTGATTGGTTACTCGATCAACGATACCGTGGTTGTATTTGACCGTATTCGTGAGTTTATGAATAATTACACCAAGCGAACCAAGGAAGAAATCATCAATATGGCGATCAACAGTACGATCAGCCGTACCGTGATTACCTCGTTGACGACCTTATTCGTAGTTTTGATTCTCTTCATCTTTGGTGGTACCAGCATCAAAGGCTTCGCCTTTGCATTGCTCATCGGTATCATCGTCGGTACTTACTCTTCTGTATTTATCGCGACACCAGTGATGTCCGACTTGTCGGGTGAAATCAAAGCGAAAGAAAGTAAGAAAAGCAGTTTCTCAAAAGCTGCAAAAGCATAAGCGGATCAACATTTGATCCTCGGGGGCATTCCGGTTACACGGGATGCCCTTTTTGTTTGTTTGGTTATTCGGTAAGCACTCCAATGCTTCGAGGGGATATTTTTTCAAAAAAAATCAAATATTTCTTATTCAAATTCCTCTTTTGGCACATTACTTGCTCTTAAATGGATGTAAGTTTTGGTTAAAAAATTGTAAGATTCGTTTCCTAAGTCCGCGTCCTCAACGTCGGACTTATTTTTTTGTCCTGTACTTTCCTTTCCCATTCCCACTCATTTTCTTGTGCAACAAAGGTCGAAAAGACAGCGTTAGAAATTTGTGTATATTTCGCTTCTAAACTCTTGTCAATGAAGAAAACGCTTACGCTTTTAACCATCCTTACACTTGCTTTAATTACTAATTGCACTTACGTTCAAAAAATTAAGGATGGCAGCACGGCTTTCGACCGCAAACAATACGCCGTAGCTATTCCAATGCTCAAAAAGGAATACAATAAATCCAAAAGCCGGGTTGAAAAAGGCAAATTGGCGTATATGATCGGTGAGTCTTACCGCAACACTAGCCAACTGGCTGACGCTATTCAATGGTATTTCACCGCCTACGAAAACAGCTACGGTGAAGATGCGCTGAAGCAGTACGCCTTTGCCCTCAAGCAAAATGAGCAGTACGACCAAGCCGCTCAAGCGTTTAAAGACTTAGGTATTGAAATTGGTAGTCCATACGAATATCGTCGCGAAATTACCGCGTGCCGCCAGGCTGCGACTTGGAAAAACGAGGGAAAAAATCCCGCTTACGAAGTTGGCCTGTCTACTTTTAACAGCACCAATGCGGACTACGCCCCTACCCTATACGAAAATGGTAGACTGGTCATTTCTTCGGACCGAAGTACCAGTACCGGAGATGAGGTTTACAATTGGACAGGTAATGCGTTCTCGGATTTATTCATCGTGGATCCAAAGCTGGGGGATGTGACGCCCTTCGTAGCTCCGATCAACAGCGTAGATCACGAAGGCACGGTAAGCTTTACGGCAGACTTTCAAGAGATGTATTTCACTCGCTGCAGCAACAGTGATAAATACGCTGATATCTATTGCGCCATCTATTCCAGTGAACGTCAGGGTGATAGCTGGAGTGAACCCATTCAAGTGCAGCTTTTTGAAGATGCGACGAATGTCAATTACGGTGATCCGAGCATTAGTAAGGATGGTAGTACGCTGTACTTTTCGGCGGATCATCCTGAGGGTTGGGGTGGCCATGACATCTACGCTTGTGATCGCACCCCCGATGGTTGGAGTGAACCGCAGCTGCTAGGGCGCAGTATCAACACCCCAGGGAATGAGCGTTTTCCGTTTATCGATACCGATACCCTCTACTTTTCTTCAGATTACATTACCGGCATGGGGGGGCTCGATATTTTCAGCAGCTACCGCATGGGCGAACGCAATTGGAGTCCTCCGCAAAACTTGAAGGCACCTGTCAATTCAGGGAGTGATGATTTCGGCTATACTATTGATTACGCCGCGCAGCGAGATAAAGATATTATCCAGAAAGGGTATTTCTGCTCTTCCCGCCAAAGCGGTGCCGGAGCGGACGATATTTATTACTTCATCGAAAAGATACCGCCACCGCCACCACCAGTTGACACAACGGCGCCACCGGAACCCATTGTTTACAAGATTTTGCTGGAAGGTTACGTACTGGAAAAAATCTACAAAGAAGAAGATAACCCAAATTCTAAGGTGTTAGGGCGAAAGCCTTTGCCCGGTTCTACGGTAGATGTTAAGTTTGGCAAAGAAACCCAGCAATTTAAAGTAGGTGAAGATGGTAAATTCAGTATGGAATTGAATCGAGATACTGATTATTCTTTCTTCGGCAGCAAAGAAGGTTATCTGAATAACAGCACCACCTTTACGACGGACGGGATCGGCCAAGATCCAGCGAATCCGGTGCTGACCTTCACTGTAGAAATTGAGCTGGATAGAATCTTCCGCAATCGCGAGATTGTACTCGAAAATATTTATTACGACTTTGATAAATGGGATATCCGTAACGATGCTAAGCCCACTTTAAATAAATTGGCGGAGACGCTACGCGAAAACCCCCAGATCAATATCGAATTAGCTTCACACACCGACTGCCGTGGTCAGGGTCGCTACAACTTGAATCTATCCCAGCGCCGCGCTCAATCCGCGGTGGATTACCTTATTTCGTTGGGCATCAACGAAGATCGTCTCGGGGCGCGCGGCTACGGGGAAGAAGCCCCTGCCGTAGATTGTGTTTGTACCCGCTGTTCTGAGGAAGAACACCAATCTAATCGGCGTACAACTTTTAAAATCGTGGAGTAAAATAGGAGTAGATTAAGTTTGATAGAGTATTTCTTGGAATAAGATTAATAATTATCTAATTCAGAAAGTGTTAAGGTTTTAATAGATGTGATTATATTTCTATAGTCGATACTATTATAGTTATACACAGTTCTATTCATTCCTCATTTCCTAAAGCAATACTAACAATGAAAAAAGACCTACTCAACAGTATTTTATTCTCCTACTCTACCCTCAAATTATCTGTACTCCTGGCCTTTCTGTTTTCCTCAGTTTTACTTTCAGCACAAACTCAAATATTGATAAACAAGAGCTGGAAAACGTTAACCGGTAATCCTGTAAGTGGTATTGATTGGTCATCCTCCATATCAGATGCGTCAGATAACATTATCACGACGGGAAATTCAGTTGACGATAACTTTAATGTCAACTTATTTTTATCCAAACAATCCCGCAATGGGCAGCTATTATGGCAGCAAGAGTTCAACGCAGGGCTTAACAGTAAGAATTACGGCATCAAAGCAATTACCGATAGTAATGATAACATCTATGTCATCGGGGCAACGTTTAACCCTACAAATATCAATCACGATTACTTAGTCTTAAAATACAATGCAAATGGCACCTTGCTTTGGTCCCATATTGAAAATGGGCCGGATAATGGCGAAGATGTGCCTTCAGATTTAACGATAGATACAAGTGGCAATGTAATTATTACGGGTGCAAGTTATGGAGATACCACAGATTACGATATGCTCACTTTAAGCCTGACCACCTCTGGTGTAGTCAATTGGAAGAAACGTTATGACAGCAGCAGTTACCCGGATGCCGCAGTAACAATTCATACCGATGCTAATGGAAATATTCAAGTCACAGGTGGTAGTGCTACTTCCAGTACAAATTGGAACTATACTAATCTCAAATATAATAATACCAATGGCAACTTGATTTCTCAATTCCAAACTGCTGCTGCCAGTAATGGCTTTAAGATGCCAACTGCTGTTACTCTGAATAGTAATAATGATATCATAATTACCGGCTACAGTGAAGTTGATTCACAGAATAATTGCTACACGGTGGTTCTTGATGAAGACCTCAATATACTTTGGGAAAAATGGTATGATGGTGAAGGATTAGATGATCGTGCGATGGATGTGGTAATAGATGACAACGATAATGTGTATATCTGTGGTTATACTGAAAAGGCAAGTGGAGGGACCGATTTTCTACTTATCAAATACGACGATAGTGGTAATCTGTTGTGGCAGCAAAAACGTACTGCTAATGATAGAAAAAAATCCGCTCAGGCTCAATTTCTGACCTTCGATCCAATTTATGATCACATCATTGTCACTGGAGAAGAGTTTGGGGAGAATAACAATTCGTACCTAAAAACGATTCGCTATGATAGCGATGGTAAACTTTTATGGGAAGATATACACGACGAAAGCTCTCAAGCACCTGAAAAATCAACTGGTTTACTCTTCTATAATGATGCCTCCTTTTTGATCAGTGGGATTTTAAAGGGGTCGGGAGGAAATCAACAATACCAAGCGGTGATGTACGAGCCATTTATTTATGAACAAACTTATGATTCACTTAATAATGTGGCAACCAATATCCATAAAGAAATCATAATTCGATTTAATCCCAGGGTTATTGATACCTCGTTTGCAGATAACACTGGTTTGATTTATGGTGATGTAGATCAGATAATTACAGATACTAATCTCATCAACACGATGGATGCCAAGCTCAATACTACCGGTAGAATACGAGATTGGAAAATGATCAAACTATTTCCATTCTTAACGACCGGGCAACGCACTCTGATTTCGCGTTTGGGAGAGGAAGTTTTTTTTGAATCCATTTGGAGTACGTATACCCTCATCCTCGAGAATAGTATGTCAGAAACTGAAGCTGTCGACTCTTTATCAACAATCGATTATTCAGGTATTGTACATGCGGAGCTGGATGTTGTTGGACAGGTTCAGACGCCACCACCACCCGATGAACATTATGATCTTCAAGCTGCACTGCATGAGGTGACGGGATTCGAAGATGCGCACATCAATATAGAGCCCGCCTGGGCTGTTGTGGATGGATCTCCTTCTATCAAAGTTGGCTTCATTGACACCGGTTTAGCTTTTGACCACCCTGAGTTTGGTACTACATTTAATGGATTGGGAGGATCCGTCGTCGAGGCGGGGTATAATTTCCTGCAAAGTAGTGATCCTATTCCATTTGACGATAATGATACAGAGAATGACCTAGATTGGCCACACGGTACACGTATGGCAGGAATTGTAGGTGCTTTACGGAATAATGGTATTGGCATCAGTGGTGTAGCTGGTGGAGATGCCGATTCTAATACTGATGGTGGTGTACAACTTACAATTCTACAAGCAGCTACTCCACAAGCTCTAAGTTCAGGAGATATTATTACCGCCCTCGTCTTTGCTGCTACTCAAGGCGGTAGCTCGGGGCCGTTAGTCGATATCATTAACATGAGTCTCGGTTGGTCTCCTGAATCAGAAACCCAATCTCTTACCTCTGCTTTAAATACAACGTTCAGGGCAGGAGTGATTAATGTTGCTTCCCGGGGTAATTCACAACCCACTTCTACTACTGAAGAACTACATCCAGCTACTGCGACCGTTGATAAAAAAATCATCAATGTAGGTGGTAGTGGTACGGATGGAGAACTTAAGGAAAGTGTAACGAACAGCTCCGGGACACCTCCAGATGTTACTGGTGAACAGTGGATGTCCATGTATGACAAAGAAATGGATATCATTGCACCGGCAACTAGTAATTTGATACTTACCACCAATAATTTACAAAACATCGGCGACGTTCCACTTGGATATGTAATAGGTTGTGATACGCCTTTAGATGACTTTGACGGAGTTCCGGACTACAATTGTTTTAATGGTACTTCCTCCGCTGCTGCTTTTACTTCCGGTGTGTCTGCCTTGTTATTAGAACAGCATGAAACCCATGGCATTGATCTAGCTATTGAAGATGTCGAGCGTTTGTTGGAGTACGGCGCTACCGATATCGGTAGCAATGGCTATGACACTAAAAATGCCTGGGGCAGACTTAACGCCGGAGGTAGCATGGATTTTATTTCAGGCACCAAGAAAGTAGTACATTTTCAAGTCACTCCCAGCATTGATGTCGATTACTGTACATTTTGCGCCATTGAACTTTCCAGACCTTATGAGATCGTACCAGGAGAGTTTATTACTACTTTCATGGGATCCCCAATAGCAGTAAAAGTGCGAAAACATACTTATCAGGTAAATATTGATTTTTTCAATGAATATAATGGAACTGAGCTTATTGATCCGGGAATATCAGTCGGAAAAGAACCAGCTTGGCCGCTAAATAGTCGCTCTAATATTTGGGGGCGTGCCTTTCAGGATTTAGGAACTACAAATTCTGAAGTTATTGATCCAGAAGAAGATGTATACTGGGAAAGTGGGCCAGCGATTAACAATGATGTCTTAACGGGTACACTTGTTGGTTTTTCGTACGAAGTAATATCCGGCCCCTATACCGGTGAAATCCTTCCCAAAGATGATAATAATTACAGGATGTGGTTCTCGGTATTGGTCAATGATCCAAATGATAGTTTTAATGGAGATGTTACGATTACTTCTATTCACGATCAGGAGAATAAAAACGGTCGAGTATTACTTTTCCCTAATCCCACGCAAAATCAGCTCAATATCCAGCTGGATAGTCCCACACCAACCTCAATTTCTTCTATTGAGATTTTTGATATGAACGGCCGCCTTATTCAATATCTTCCGGGCAGTATTTTAGCCCAAAGTGCTCATCACTATGAGCTTAATACTTCCACCCTTCCTCCTGGCGTATATGTGGTCAAACTATCGGATGGGATTCATTTTTATCAAAGCCGTTTTGTAAAATTATAAATAGTATGAAAGCACAATATTTGTTTTTATTCCTTTTGTGTATCTGTACTACCTCATTTGCCCAAACGCCATCGGCGGTGCTTTATCCGGCAGAGGTGCCCGCAAATTTACATTTTGGCCATAGAATCGCTGTGTATAACGATTATCTCGCCATTGGTGCACCCGGAACGGATAGTGACGCTAATTTAGGTCAATCGGTTTATGTTTTTCAAAAAGAAGGAAATGGAGAATGGATGCAAAAGGCCAGGCTTACAAGTCCTGATACGGTAATCAGTCAATGCTTTGGTTGTTCAATCGCATTGTATGGCGACTATCTCCTAATCGGAGCGCCCGGTGATGATGAAAATGGGACTTTTTCTGGTGCCGCTTATGTTTTCAAAAAAGAAGTCGATGAATGGATTTTGCAAGCAAAACTGACACCCGATGATGCTAGTGAACAGCAGCAATGTGGTACAGTTGCACTCTTTGAAAACTATGCCCTTGTGGGATGTGCAACAGATGAGATTAACGATGTTTCAAGCAGTGGTTCTGCCTATGTTTTCCGAAGGGAAGGAGACGACTGGATTGAAGAAACCAAGCTTATTGCGTCTGACCCTACCCTTTCCGCTAAGTTTGGACTACATCTTTCAATAAATAATGACTATATTTTTATAGGAGCACCAGATGCCTTAAATGATAATGACATCGCGACTGGTGCTGTATATGTTTTTAAGAAAGATGGAAACTCGTGGTCTGAACAGCAAAAGCTATTTCCTGATAATAATGAATTCAGTGATGGTTTCAGTAAACCAATCCTGGTCAACGATACACTGTTTGTAGCCACAACTAAAGTCCAGGGCAGTAATGGATTTACTAAAGGTGCTGCTTACTTATTCAAAAATAATGAAAATGACTGGACCCAAATAGATAGAATAATACCTAATGAAAGTGCTGAAATAGACGAGGAACTTTACGGTTGGCATTTTTCAGGAAATTATTTTGCCTTATCAAATTCAAATGATCCGGGGGCAGCAGAAGTTAGCTTGTTTCAAAGAAAAGAAAACGTTTGGGAACAAATAGCATCTGTCAGTAGCCCCGTTGATAATAATCGCTTTGGAAAGGATTTACAATTATCAAATAATCATTTAATCGTTGGTGCCTGGAAAGGGTTTTACCAAGATAGCATACAAACCGGGGCAGTCTACATTTACGACTTGGATGTACTTACGACTACTTCCAATGTCACTATTCTTCAAACTAAATTGCTAGTATCACCAAATCCAAGTCAAGATCAGCTTAATATTTCAATTAGCAGTTCCCAGTCCATTGCCATCAAAAGTATCGCACTTTTCGATATGAACGGTCAGGTGATTCAGCGTCTACCGGGTAGCGCTTCAGCCCAAAAGTCCCATGACTTTCAGCTAAACACCTCTCAGCTTCCAACGGGAATGTACATCGTAAGGCTTTCAGATGGTATGAATTTTTACCAAAGCCGTTTTGTGAAAGCAAGATAGCATCTTCTTAATTCTAAAAATATAAAAAGCGCGAAGCGGCCCATGCTGCTTCGCGCTTTTTAGTATTCAATTCGCTGTATCTAGTTGCGAATGACCTTCACCACGCGATCAAAGTCTTTGTCCTTCAAACGGACGTAATAAGACCCCGCCGGGAAGACAATCAACGATAACTCTGCCGTGAGGACATCGTCATAACGAATCAGACGACTGCGTTGGATCAATTTACCCGCAGCATTGTAAATCTCCACTGGCATAAGCTGTCGATCGTCCAAGCCCGAAACATTGATACGGAATACCCCATCGCTTGGATTAGGCAAGACTTCGATTTGGCCCTCGCGGATTAAATCATTGACACTTACCATCACACTTACGGTAACGGTCACCGAAGTAGTACAACCGTCGCCATCACGAATCAAAACGGAGTATTCGCCTGGAGGCAGATTATCAAAGGTGCCCGAAGTTTGGTAGGTTACTCCATTATCAATAGAAAACTCGTAGGGATCTTCGCCATCACTCACATTCACGGTAATGCTACCATCGCTTGCCGATTGGGTGGAAGCGCCGGTAGTCGAGACCGTTGTTTGTAAGGTACAAGTGGTAAGTTCTACCTCTATTTCTACCGAACAACCTACATCATCCGTCACCACTACATCATAGACTCCCGCTGGTAAGTTGAGGAAAATGGAATTAAATATGAAGTTTTGCCCACCGTCAATACTGTAGAGGTAAGGTCCAAATCCATTGACGATATTGATCTGAATGGCGCCATCATTTGCACCGGGAGAAGTTTCATTTCCAATTACCGTTTCAATCTGCAATAAACACGGACCGACAAAGACTTCCAAATCGTAGAAACATCCCAATGCATCTCGTACGAAAATGACGTACTCTCCTTGTACCAGACCGTCAAAATCCGGGCTGTCCTGGAAAGGATTACCGTTCAAGCTGTATTCGAAAGGAGCTACACCACTAGTTGGCACTACTGTGAGACTTCCATCCGCAGCACCATCCGCCGAGGCATCGGTAACGTTAACATCCGCCGCTACGGCACAAGTACCGACAAGTACGGTTTCTTCGTAAGTACAACCAAGTGCATCCTGAACCAATAACTCATATTCTCCTCCTATTAAATTGAGGAAAGAAGGATTATCAACGAAAGTCTGTCCTCCATCGATACTGTACTGGAACGGTCCTACCCCATTGCTGGCATCAATGAAAATAGCGCCATTGTTTGCCCCTGCCTCACTTTCATTGATCACGTTAAGGTTAGCCGTCGTCAAACATTGGTAAGGATTACAAAAATCGTTGATTTCGATGGTTCCAAAATTGGGGTTGATGATCCCTGCTAAGATATTGCCATCACCGTCCACAATAGTGTAGCTTCCTTCTACACCACCAAAGCTGATACCGTCTCCGTAAGAATCATTTATCACAAAGGTATAGCAGCCGGGGCCCATACACCACTCTTCTTCGTAGAGCGTTTGATCATCTGAGTACGGCCCTCCGGTAAATAGCACCTGACCACTTTCATTGCGCACCTCCCAAGTTGTTTCATTTGGATAATTATCGGTCAACAACTGCAATTTCACCGATGAGCCATCCGTAATGCCCTGGAAAGTTCGACTTAAAGCGTCATTCTCAGGCCCTTCGTCCACCTCGTTATTCGGCATCGAAGTAGCGGCAGCAATCGTATTTTCACCATCAATTAAGTTTTCTAATAACACATAAATCGTATCTGATTCCCCAAAAGCCAAGTCACCCGTCCATTCGATGATTTGGTCTGCACCGCCGTTGAAGGACCAAGTTACGGTAGTTGAAGTCAGGTTATTCTGTCCTAGATTAGTCACTACGATGCCCACCTCTAATTCCGTGGCACAAATCGCATCAGAAATATTTGCAAAGGAGGTAATACTCGCATCGTAGCGAGGGAGCTTGATCACCGGCGTTCGGAGAGTATCGTTGAATTCGTTGGTATCATCTTGCTGGAAGGTAAAAATGGTCAATTCATATTCCTGATTCACCACCGATAAATCAACTGTATTGCTAAAAGTATGTTGGTAAGTATTACCGGGTAGAATGGTCTCCATGACATTATCTGTGGCCACCAAGGCACCATCCAACATCAGTCCTACCTGAAAATCACTGATGGACTCAATACCATAATTGCGCAAGTTAACGGTAACTGTTTCCGCATCGGTTAATTCAGCCGAGTTTTGCGGTGCAATGACACTAAATGGTCCCATATCGAAGGTATCCCGACGCACTTGGAAAGAGACAATCTTGGTTCCCCAGTCGTTGCTCTCCTTCATGTATTCCGAAGTAAACCAGAACGAGCTTCCGTTGGTCTCATCGAC
The DNA here is from genome assembly GCA_028285085.1 of Saprospiraceae bacterium. GTDB lineage: Bacteria > Bacteroidota > Bacteroidia > Chitinophagales > Saprospiraceae > JAHDHW01. The sequence goes on from JANQQI010000075.1 coordinate 90,902, forward strand.
GGCCATCGCAGCGTAGTCCCCCCAACGGTTGCCCACATGATAGCTCAGACCGGTAGCAAATTCATATTCATCGATAGACATTTCGCCCAGTGGATCTGCAGGGGTACGGCCGGTATAACGCAAAGAAAGAAAATCGTCCGGCCCCATAACGGAATAGGCCAAACCGATATTTCCGAAAGCATCCATGGCGATACTCCCCATGAATCGGTGGTTGTCATCGGGAGAAACTGTTCCTTGCTGATGAATCCCCCACTCGCCGCCATTTGGCTTGCGTAACTCGTACCAACGCACCCCGGCGAAGTTATTACCATCTACATCGACCACGTGATTCAACACGATGGATTCATGTGTACCGAAATTGCGATAATTCACCCGATGCATGACCACCTGCATTAAAGCCGAAACCAAGCTGCCATTAGACTGCTCAATACATTCGTAAATACTCAATGCACAAACATCACTATCGAAAGGCTCGGTTGGTAACTCAATCGGACCAGTCACAGTAGTGTTGTCAGGATTATCCCAGTCCACATCAATCTCCCAGATTTCGAGCTTATCCACGCCACCATCCCAAGCATCGTCGTACAAACGAACTACCATAGCCGGACTACCCGCTGGAGGCGGACTCTGGGCACCATCCCAGTCTACTGGAGTGGCTACCTGAAATGCAAAAGCATTAGCAGCGGGGAATTTAGGTACACCAACACGCTGCATCGCCGCAGTGGGCTCTCCATTAAGCATCGCATCGCGATCCAATACATAAATAGGGATATTGGGATCGCCACCTTCATTCGTTGTAATGTAGTAAGCATCATTCCAAATGCCATATTTTGGGTAATCCGGGAAACTAGGTGCTTGAAATTCGTAAGCATTCCATTCTCCCATTGGGTCGCTGGTTACAGAAACTGCGACGAGCATGACGGAGGTAGAAAAATCACCAAATTCCGTCAATACCCAGCGATCAGCACCTTGATCGTAAAGTACAACCGGGTCACCAAAGCCCGAGATATTGAAATCTTCCCAGAAAACATTGGCACTGGAAGGACCAAACATCAGGTCTCCTTCTTTATTAAAAATCTTAAACACAGAACCGCCACCATTAGTGATTTGAATATAGTGGTCGGGACCAACATCACCGTTGGTATCTGGTACACCGATGCCGTTTGCTTCGTCGACGTCGATTCCTTCAATGACCAAGTCTGGCTCAACAGGGATGGCCGCACGATCTGCATTACCGAAGCTCATTTGGCGAGCGGGATCCTCACCCCGTGGGAAGGCGTTATCATTGATATTTTCCATCGGCACATTATCCTTGAAGTTGAGTGGTGCCCGTGGAAAATTCTTTTTCTTAGCTTTTCGTTTAACCTGGTTATTGGGGACTTGCACTGGTTGCTTATCCCGCAAAGGCGTGGTTTTTCCCAGGAAGCGCGATTGAGAGACTTGAGCCCCTCTGGTTTCCTGCGCCGCCGTCTGCGCTTGCAAGCCGAAAGTGAGCAAGCATAAGCAAGTAATTAAAGTCAGGATTCTCATCGAGTTGAAGTTTTAGTTACTTAAGTTTTAAAGATGGTTGTCAGTGTTTGGCAGAATGATCAAAGATTATTTTGATCGCTTATGGGTGAACATCCATTAGATTTAAGGCCGCCTTAGCAGCATCCATATCTATATTTACTAAATCGCAACTTGAGATTGGCAGTTAAGGAAGATGTTAATTAGCATCTTATTGATAACTTCTTTGAGGATAGATCACTTTGACAAGGTAAGGATTTCGTAAGGAAATGATTATAAATTATAATTATAAAAATGTCCTGTTAAGGTCATAATTAAGGTTGAAGCAGAATTTTCTGTAAATAGACCGGCTTTTCATGATTTTGCAGCTGTAAAAAATAAAGTCCTGCGGTTAGGTTACTCATCCAAATTTCCTGACGTTCATTGTTTAGGGTACCCGCTGTTACAACTTGCCCTAAGGTGTTGAGCAGACGATAATTCAGTGGTTGAAAGGGGGTAACAGTGAGTATAAAATGATCCTTGGCGGGGTTAGGGAATACGTGGATTTCTAATTCCTGTCGCGGGTTTCTCGTATCAGTGAGGCCTTCCACATCTACCCATTGCACTTGACTACAATTTTGGCTATCCGTCACCGTTACAGCATAACTACCGGGTGAGAGATTGATTGCGATGGAGTCGGATTGCTCGCCGGTGGCCGCATCCCAAAGGAAGGTAAATGGAGGTAGGCCACCGCTGACAATGACTGTGGCCGTCCCTTCCGCCTGACCCCACTCGCTAGGCGTAGAAGATGGGATTAAACTCAAGTCATTATCAGGAGCGTGAACGGTACTATTCGACAAAATTAAAAAGCAACCATTGGCATCGTAGACGGTGCACTGAAAGATACCTGTCGACAGGTCTGTGATTTCAGCAGTACTATCTCCATTGCTCCATTGATAGGTATAAGGTGGAGTCCCTCCCGTCAAATCTAAACTAATCATCCCATCCGCACCACCGCAGGTCGTAACATCAGAAATTTGTAGATTCACTAACTCCAGTGCACTATCGGGGCCGCTTATCGTTGCATTTAAGATTTGAACGCACTGGTTGGCATCCTGAATCGTACAGCTATAAATCCCGGGGGTCAATTGATTGATATTGGGGCTCATAGCTCCTGTATTCCACTCGTAGCTATAAGGTGGCGTTCCACCCGTAACCTCTATGGCAATACTTCCATCCGCTAGATTGAAGCAACTTACCTGCCCAATTTGGGTGGAAGCAATCGATATAGGCGCTTCTGGTTCCTCGATGGTAAAAACATAAGTAACCAGTTCGCAGTTATTGACATCGGTAACGGTCAGCTCGTAATCCCCGGCCGACAAGTCCGAAATATCTTCGGTGGTCGCGCCGTGGTTCCACGCAAAATTGTAGGGAGGCGTACCACCAGTCATCAACAAATTAATACTTCCATCTTCCTGACCGTAGCAAGACATATCCTCCAAGCCGAGTAAGAAAAAGGCCAGAGGCTCGGGCTCGCTGACACTGATCCAGGGCGTTATGCCCACACACCCATTAGCATCTGTAATTGTCAACTGGTAATCTCCACCACTGAGGTTATCGTTGATCACCGCGGTAGTTCCATTGCTCCAATTATATTGATAAGGTGGTAAGCCGCCTTGGGGCACAACGGTGATTTGACCATTGTCAGCTCCGGCACAGTCTACTGGGATCAAATTATCTACCGCCACTGGAAAGCCATCCTGATTTTGCGGAATCACAACTTCCGCTAAAACATCGGTGCAGCCTTCGTTATCCGTGACCGTAAGCTGATAAGTACCGCTACTTTGCCCATTGATATCTGGCGCCATGCTACCATTCGACCACAAATAAGCATAAGCCGGGCTTCCACCACTGACCTGTACCGAAGCGGCGCCCGAATTGGGATTTAGGCAACCGGCAGCTTCAACGGCCATGAGTTCAAGCTGGAGTTTTTCGGGCTCTGTGAGGCTGAACGGGGCGCTTGTACCGAAGCAGCCGAGGGGATCCACCACTGTCACTTGGTACACACCTGCCTCCAAATCACTCAAATCCTCGGTGGTTCTTCCATTTGTCCAGGTGTAATGGTAATCACCATTTCCACCGCTTACCGTCACATCAATACTGCCTTCAGCCTCGCCGTTACAACGCAGCGTTTCTAAAGTTTGGAGACTAATTTCAATTGGTTCTGGTGCAGTGATAACAAACGTATCCGAAGTCGCAAAACAACCGCGATTATCCGTAATCGTAGCATAATAACTTCCGCCAGACAATTCGATTAAATCTTCACTATCTGTCCCGAGATTCCAATTTAAGTTGTAAGGGGCTTCGCCACCCTGAGGCGAAACAAATAATAGCCCATCAGACGTTTCTGCACAACTAGCGCCAGTCAATTCGTCAACTTGCAGAGATAGGGTATCTGCATTTTCAATGGGCACCGGTCCAATCATTTCACTACAACCATTGGCATCTGTGATCGTCAAAGTATAACTTCCTGCACTTAAATTAGTACGATCTTCCGTTACGGGGCCATCTTCCCATTCAAATTGGTAAGGTAAAGTTCCACCAACTACGGTTAAATCAATTGTTCCATCCGCTAATCCCTGACAGGTAGCTGGTTGTGTCGTGGCCGCAGTGAGCGATAAGACCGTAGGTGCTTGAAGTTCAATGAGTCCACTCTCTAGCGTGCACCCATTGAAATCTATTAAAGTAAAGGCGTAATTTCCCGAAAAAAGATTATCCAGCGAAAGATCCGCCATCCCTGTGTTCCAACTGATAGTATAGGGCGCTGTACCGCCAGAAGGCGTAACGCTGAGTGCACCATCGGCAATGCCATTACACGTTGGTGTAGAAAGATTAACAGTATAGTCTAAAATGTCTGGTTCTTGTAAAGATATCGTTTGCACAAGATCACACCCTAATGCATCAATTACGGTAACGATGTAATCTCCTGCCAAAAGCTCACTATTTTCAAATCCAAGTACGCCGTTCGACCAAAAGTACTGATAAGGAGAACGTCCACCTTGGGCATTGACACGAATAGCTCCCGTAGTAGTTCCAAAACAAGCTGGATCAGTTTGCTCTTCAATTTGTAGTGATAAAGGTGTAGGATCGTTAATCGTGAACAGTACATTATTCAGTTCACATCCATTTCCATCTATTAAATCAAAACTATAATCGCCTGCTTCTAAAGCACTGATTTGAGGCTGTGTATCACCATTATTCCATTGAAAAGAATAAGGTGGCGTTCCGCCCAAAGGCATCACATTGATTTGTCCATCATTATTTCCGACACAAGTAGGCTCTGATACATCCGCAATAAAGGTCAGAGGTAACGGTTCGGGTAAGAAAAGGCTATCTAGAATATTTTCACAATCGCCATCGGTAATGGTTAATACATACCATCCTGTTGACAAATCACTTAAATCTTCGGTGTTTGCCCCCGTATTCCATGCAAAGCTAGGACTCGTTCCACTCACTTCCAAATCAATACGTCCGTCCGCAGCCCCAGCACAACTTGCCGGCGTAATGATAACATCTCCCTCTACGATGGCTCCGGGGCCATTCACAAATTGATTCGGAATCGTCAAAGAACAGTTTGCGGCATCAGTTACAACAATAGTATATGCTCCCTGAGATAAGTCGCTGATGGTCACTGCACTGGTTTGTTGGTTTAAGCTGCCATTTTGTGGTCCTGTCCAGGTTAGATCAAAGGGGGAAACACCGTCCAGAAAGTCTAAGTTGATCACACCATCCTCTCCGGCACAATCACTGACTGGATCAATAACGATATTCACGCTGGAGATCGATGGTAAAGTTTCTACCCAAAGCGTATCTGTACCTGTACACCCATTTGCGTCTGTAATTCTAAGCGTATAACTATTGATGCCCGCTAATACTCCCGCTTCAATAGTAGTGCTTAGCCCCAAACTACCATTGCTCCAATCGTAACTGTAGGGTGCCAATCCTGTTCCTGTAGGTTGGGCATTGATTTCTGCTTCGAATCGACGACACCACCGCAAGGTATCCGCAGCCAAGATGTCAATACCCGGAGCCTCTAATACCTCTACGGTCACTGCCACTTCGTCGGTACATCCCAAGCCAGTAGTTGATTTGATAAAATAGGTCGTCGTGGTAGCAGGCTGTACAATTGTCGACGCTAGTAAATTACCCAAATCGGCGGGACTTGCATCGTGATAAGTCAGGGTACCTCCCGTTAGATTGGCATCAAAGACGGGGACGCTAGCTAAATCAAAGTTACTCCCTGCACAAATGGACCAGTTCCCCGAAACACTCAAATCGGGTAGCGATTCAACATTCACCGTAACCGCGGTGCGCTGGGGTGCGGTACACCCACTATCTAAAGAATCCAAAACATAGTAGGTCGTAGTGTTTGATAGTGAAGGGGTATTAAAAGTATTTCCTGCGGCTAAAACTTGGGTATCATTGGGGCCGGCAAACCAGTACAAAGTGCCGTATTGATTACCATCGCCATTTAGAGTCGCAGTGCTTCCACTACAAATGGTTACCGAAAGAACTTGTGGTAAGGGAAGAATAAGGTCATCTGTGGGATCACAATTTTCATCGATTCCGTTACAAGGGATTTCAATAGCGTCTGGATTAATAAAAATATTGGAATCATCGCAATCCAAAGCATTGGTTCGGTATCCCGCAGGTGGCATATCAGTGCAAACAGTGATGGTATTCATGGGATCTCCGAAACCATCTGAATCCGTATCGGCGTAGAATACATTTTGCTGACCAGAAAGTATAGAGCCGTAAAACGTCAGCTGATCAAGCGCGATATCACCACGAAAGCTATCTCCGGTTGTTCCCACGAAACGCATTCTGGTCAATTGTCCGTTATACGCACTCAGGTCGATCCATGCGGTATACCATTGATTACCTTGATTGCCTTGGGTCGTCCAGAGATTATCCCAAGTCAGGCCACCGTCGACCGTGATTTGTAGCTCCAGCCTATTGATATGTATCCCGTACATGTGATAGTTAAAAGAGAAGTGGCAATCACCATTATCAGCACCAATAAGCAAGCATTGGGATTCCAAAATACATTGACTGCCGTCCTGACAAGCACTTCCCGAACTTTCGATGTACAAATAGTTGCCACCGCCGCTAATGTCGTCATCGGGGCCAGTGCTGGAAGAAGCCGTTCCGCCTTGATCAACCAACCAATCAAAATCATCGCTACTACTATTCATCCAGGTGCCGATCAAAGGACAAAATGCTCCACAAGTCGTGGGACAGGTCGATAAGGCATCAAAATCATCCAGCAAGGTGGCGGCCGGCGTATTACAAAGGGTTTCTATCGAAACAGGACAAGAATTAGGGGTATAACCGCCACCGTCACAGCGGCTGCGCAAATAAATATCATAAGCTGTTAATTGATCCAGTCCAGAAAGCGTGTATGGCTGAGTGGTTGGGCAACTAATTGTAACCAGTGTTCCACCTCCAGCAAAGGCTCCGGTACCGGGAATAAACCCGGGGGGGCCATATTCGATGAGTGTTTCGGCACAATCTCCCGTATCCCAACTCAGTTGAACATCAAAAGCACTATAATCATCAGCGGTCACATTGAGCGGTACGGTACAAGTAACGGTCGAAAACACCAGCTCGACGAAGTGTAATCGCCCCTGATCATTTGCCGCATCATCACACAGTTCGATCATCCAAAATCCATTTGGATTACTGCCATCGTTGAAGTCATCAAAATCTCCTTCGGGACGATACGCACCACTAAAAGGTGGCGTTCCCTCGGTTATAGATAAGCAGGCTTGACGATTGAAACTTGTATAATCAGAACAGGTAGGATCAAAGGGGTTTCCGTAATGATCGGCTCCTCCCCCGTTATCGGTGCTTAATTCAACAGTTTTTCCACCGGGAGAACGTAGGTGAATATCCAGATCACTATCCCAAGTATGCTCAACAATCAGTCGAACCTCTTCCAGAATGACATCTGAACCGAAATTGATTCCTCCTGCATTAGTCACTTCAAAGAAATAGCGATGAGAAGCGGTACAACTGTTATCAAAAATCGTCATACCAATATTACAATTGGCTACCGATTCGGAGGCAAAAGTTTGTCCGTACAGTGCACTAGAAAACAGGGAAAAACATAACCAAACGGAGTATAACCGCAAGATCATAGATCGTAAGTTTGTTCAATCAATCCCAAGCAGTAGATAAATAGTTACTCAGGTGTTTATTTCGGCTGGGTGCTCGAAAGCGAAAAGATCACCCTACAATATTACGGATTAAAATTGCAAATTGAACCTAATTCCTCATAAATTCATTCTCGGATTAACGACATAGTGGAACAAAATCAGTACCTGTGAGTCAGCGTTTTACCATCCAACAGTGGTTTCAACCTCAGCAACCTTCCATCCGACAAGGAATCGAAGATGATGTCCGCTACGAAGAAGTTTCACCCGATCCCCGCTTGCGGCAGTTCATTCATTGCTACTGGCAATTGCAAACTAAAGAGCGGCTAACGGATCATTTCAGTTATCGGGTCGTATCGGATGGCTGCGTTGACATCCTCTTCGAGATGAGTCAACCGGAGCGCAATTTTATCACTGGTTTATCTGAAGCCTATCTTGAGTATCCACTCAGCGAGCAATTTCACTACATTGGTATTCGCTTTTTGCCAACCGGGTTTTCGAGCTTATTCAAAATCAGCGCAGCGGAACTGACCAATCGTTTTGAGGATTTGGATCAAGTACTGCCTCAGTTTTCTAGACAACTAGCGGATGTTTTCCTGGCTAACAGCGATTGGGCCACGCAACAAGAAGGCCTCAACTTACTCTTCCTGGAGCAGATGTTGCGCGCTGCGCCCGACTATGATCTGCGTGTTTTCGATGCCATTGCCGAAATCCTACAAAAACAAGGGCAATTGAGTATCCGGGAGCTGAACACGGGCTTGAGTCCACGGCAGCTCCGGCGGCTTTTCCACTTTCATATCGGCACCTCGCCCAAAACCTTTAGCAAGATTGTCCGGTTTCAGCAACTGCTGCTCGCCAAGCCTTCCATCAAAAGCCTGAGTGCTAATAAACTGTTTTTTGATGCTGGTTATTACGATCAGGCCCACTTTATCAAAGAGTTCAAACATTTTTATGGTCTTTCGCCGACTCAAGTAGACCAGTGATCTCAGCTTCCGCTAGACTATATTTTACCTTTAGTTCGATCAAAAATAATCAAGAGCCAAATACATCATGGCTACTCGACATGATAGCATCCATGCTACCCTTTGTCCGTTTTTTACAATACTATCCTCTCCCCTCGGTCTAATTTTGCTCCAGACAAAACAATAAAATATGAGACCATTAATTCTTTTTCTTTTCACACTGGGCCTCTGCAATAGTATAACCGCTCAGTCCAATGTTTCACCAAAAAACTCAACACACATGCAACTTAATGCCGGAATTATTACTAGTAAACTTGCCGAATCCAAAGCGTTCTACACCGAGCAACTTGGCTTTGGCGTCACTTTTGAAAATGACTTCTATCTCCTGCTGCACACACCGAATCGAACAGCTCAGCTCAGTTTTTTACTCCCTAATCATCCCACCCAGCAAGCGATTTTCCAGCCTGCTTTTCAAGGAAAAGGAGTCTATCTGACGATTGAAGTAGAAGATGTGGACGCGGTGTACGATAAACTCAAAAAGGCTGGGGTTGAAATGGCGATTGACTTAAGAGATGAACCTTGGGGGGACCGACATTTTGCGATTGTTGACCCCAACGGCGTAGGTATTGATATTGTGAAATACACCGCACCTTCCGAATAAATGCTTCTTCCCGGATAGTCAGTCAATTGCTTACTGGCTATCGGGGTAAAAGTATATTGTTTGTCGTAGTTTGCAACTGCGATGATGATATGCTAGGCTGAATGATTGATTTTAGACTAGCGTATGGAGTTGCAGTTACAAACTGCAACTAACGATGGGTGTTGCCTCTCTACAATTTTGAAGACCGCAGCCTAAGCCTTTATTTTTTACCGAATAAATTTGACCAGAATCCACCCTTTGATTTTGGTTGAGATGGGGCTTGATTATCAGATTTTGCATTCGCCTCGGGGGGCGGTGTTGCGTCCATTTCAGGTGTATTCAAATCACTGGTATCACCGGTCATTTTTTTGATACCCGTAAACAAGGGACGCGCCATCGGTTGAAGTGGTCCGCTAGGTAACAAGCTGAAAAATTCATTCTTGTGGTCTAAACCGATCGGAAAATTGGTACGGTCTAACCAAGCTTTTTCAAGTAGGGCCGGTGGACTCTCTTTCTGCATTTTCTGATGCAAGCTCTCACGGGCTTTGGTGATAATCTGCTCCTCAATATTTTGCTCACCGAGTTTTAAGACCGTTCTTTTGAATAGGTCAATGCCTTTAAATGGTATGTGTAATAAAAACACTTGGGTAATCTCTTGGTATTCATACACATCTAGCACTTTAAAATAGCTATTGTAGTTGATCGCATGGAACCCCCATTTCTGGGTTTCAGGATTCACTTTAAACATTGGAGCAGCCTTGCTGGAAGCAAAAATAAAGCGACAATTTGTAATTGGCTTTCCCGCATAATTCGAGACATCAACGAAGGTCCCCGAACGAAAAATCATGCCCACCTCATACTTTTTAATCACGTCTGGTTCCAAATTCGAATCTCGATAGTACATGGTTAAGCCCGGAAGGGTCCAATTAATAATTTCTTCCAAACGCTCAACCGGAGGATTATTTTTATTCATAACTTCTAATTTTTAAGGCAAGTTGCTGATAATTTTTCAAGAAAGGATGTGTCCTTTTTTATCTTCTGATCATTAAGATAAGTCTGAAAAATTAGAAACCCGAACAGTATTTCACTATTCGGGCTTCAAATATGTTAACCAATTTGCACTGTTTGTTTATCCTACTACGATATTCACCATGCGATTAGGCACAACGATTACCTTACGAATCGTCTTACCGTCAATCCAACGGGCGATGCCTTCCTCTTGCAAAGCCATCTTCTCCAGCTCATCTTTGCTGGCATCAGCCGGAAATTCCGCAAAGTGACGCGTTTTACCGTTGATCGCAATTGGATAACGAATTGCATCTTCCTTGAGATACTCTTCGTTGTGCGTTGGATACTCCGCGTCTTGTACTGTGCGGGTATCATCCATCCCACCAAGACGGAACCACAATTCATCGGCAATGTGCGGTGCAAAGGGCGCAATCAGCTTCACCAATTCGATCAAAATATCACGTTTGTTACACTTGAGGTCTCGCAAATTATTGGTGGCCACCATGAAAGCAGGTACGCAGGTATTAAATGCAAAGCGTTCAATATCGCTATTCACTTTCTTAATGGCGGTATGCAATACTTTCAATTCTTCCTTGCTTGGTGCTTCTTCTACCACATCGAATTCACCGTCCCGATTGAAGAACAAGCCCCAAAACTTACGCAAGAACTTAGAGACGCCGTCAATTCCTTTCGTATCCCAAGGTTTTGATTGCTCTACCGGCCCCAAGAACATTTCATACAAACGGAAACAATCCGAACCGTAGCGCTCCACGACATCGTCAGGATTGACTACGTTATGGTAGCGCTTCGACATTTTGCCTACCTCGGAATGGGTATACAATCGGCTATCTTCGGCACCCTCTTTCGTCGCTTCGAATTGCCCACGGTGATAAGTACCAAACGAACATTCAAAGATGGCATCTTTATAATCAGGTCGCCAGTCAATGAATTTTTTAATACTATCAATATTCAAATGTGAGTTCGACGAACCGTATTCTTGCACAAAATCAACGTGTATCGGGATACGCGCAAAATCATCACCCGCAGCTTCCGCCATACGTGAGCACTTGAAATGATGGAATCCCTCTTTTTTAGACTTCATCAAGTACAGGTACTCAATAACACCTTGAATCATCCCCTGATTGATCAATTTACGGAATGGCTCCACAGTAGGTACCAAGCCTTTATCGTACAAGAATTTGTGCCACATTCGAGAGTACATCAAGTGCCCTACCGCGTGTTCTGTTCCTCCGACATACAAATCGACATCACGCCAGTAGTTAATCGCATCTTGGGCCGCAAATTCATTCGGATTATCTGCATCCATGTAGCGCAAGAAATACCAAGAAGAACCGGCAAAGCCCGGCATGGTGTCCGTTTCACGCAAATAGCCTTCCTCTTCCGTCATCCAGTCTTCCAGGCGCGCCAACGGCGACTTTCCGCCGGAGGCGGGCTTAAAGTCATCCAAATCCGGCAATTCCAATGGCAAATCATCCACGGTCAAGGGATGGGATACCCCATCTGCGTCGTATCTAATGGGGAAAGGTTCACCCCAGTAGCGCTGGCGGCTGAAGTTGGCATCACGAAGGCGATAGTTAACGCGGCGCTTGCCCAAGTCTTCATTCTCAATGCGCTTCAACATCTCTTCAATGGCGTCGGGCACTTCCATGCCATCCAAAAAGTCCGAGTTGATCAGCTTACCCAGCTTATCTTGCATACCTGCACCGGGATAGTCCGATTTATCAATGACATCGATGATTTCCAATTCGAATTTAGTCGCAAAGGCATGATCGCGCTCGTCATCACTTGGTACCGCCATGATGGCTCCCGTTCCATAATCCATCAAAACATACTCACCGATCCAGATCGGAATCTGTTTATTGGTAAAAGGATTGATGGCATAGGCACCGGTAAATTCCCCAGTGACAACCTTAACATCCGCCTGGCGCTCTCGATCCGAACGCGCCGTGACATATTTCAAATACGCATCAATTTTCTCTCGCTGTCCAGCTGTCGTCAACTCATCTACCAAAGGATGTTCTGGTGCCAAAACCATATAGGTAGCTCCAAAGATAGTGTCCGGTCGAGTCGTAAAAATCTCAATCTTTTGTTCACTATCGACTACATTGAAGAACATCTGCGCGCCTTCCGAACGACCGATCCAGTTGCGTTGCATCGTTTTCAAGGCATCCGACCATTCCAAACCGTCCAAGTCGCCCAGCAATCGCTCGGCGTAAGCGGTAATGCGCAGTGACCACTGCAACATCGCTTTACGTTCGACCGGATGCCCACCGCGTTCAGAAACACCATCTTTTACCTCATCATTGGCCAAGACTGTTCCCAGCGCTTCGCACCAATTGACATAACCCGTTTTGCGATAAGCCAATCGGTAATTCATCAAAACGGCATCTCGTTCGGCCACCGAAAAGTCATTCCAGTCCTCCGCCGAAAATATCTCTTCCTGGCTAGTCGCAGCATTGACTCGTCCATTGCCCTCATGGCTAAAACGCTGTTCGAGTTGTTCGATAGGCAAAGCCTTCTTCGCATCATTATCGTAGTAATGATCAAACAATTGGAGGAAAATCCACTGGGTCCATTTGTAGTAATTAGGATCGGAGGTGTTGACTTCGCGATCCCAGTCGAAGCTAAAACCCAGATTATCCAATTGCTGGCGATAGCGTGCAATGTTATCTGCGGTCGACTTGGAAGGGTGTACACCGGTTTGGATCGCGTACTGCTCAGCGGGCAAGCCAAACGCATCGTAACCCATTGGGTGCAATACATTGTAACCCTGCATCCGCTTGTAGCGAGCAAAAATATCTGAGGCGATATAGCCTAAAGGATGCCCGACGTGCAACCCGGAACCCGAAGGGTAAGGGAACATGTCGAGGACGTAGAATTTAGGTTTTTCCTTTTGTCCAGCTTGCGGGTTGTTGACTTTATAAATCTTATTTTCAACCCAATACTGTCTCCATTTTTTCTCGATTTGGCGTGGATTATATTCCATTAGTGCGAAAATTGTTTGATCAGATTAACCGTGATAATTGATTGATAGTTCTATTGGAAAAAAATTAGTTTGCCTTACAGGGTATTTATAGGACGTCTGTAGGGGGCAATTAGGCTGCGAAAATAATGATTTTTCACAGGCCGTTCCAATTTTGTGAGCAGCCTGTCAACAAATGATGATTTTTTTCTATCTTTCGATTAAGATTCAAACGTCAAAACTATGATTAAATCCTTGTTGAAATTAGGTGTAGTGCTGGTAATTGGTGTCCTGGCTTACAATTATTTTCTGGGTACACCGGAAGAAAAAGCGAGTGCTCGGGAAATCACCGGAAAGATAGCAGATATCGGGAAAGCCAGCTTTGGATTACTCAAAGAAGAATACCAAAAATTCAAAGATGGGAAATACGATGGCGCTATTGATAAAATAGGCAATCTGCTGAAAGATGCTAAAGAAAAAGGTAGCGAATATGTCGAAGATATCAAAGCCTGGGAAGAACGCCGAGAGCTATGGCAAGAGAAGAAAAAGCAGTTTGAAGAAATGCTCGATACCGAATCTACAGATATGAGCGAAGAGCAAATGAAGAAGGAACTCGAAGAGCTCGAAGCAGAAGGCAAAGCACTCGAAAAAGAAGGTAAAGAGCTAGAGGAGAAGGTAGGCAACAACTAAGCCCGATCACAAACCTCTATTTCCGAACAATTATCAATCAAGATATTGCCTTTGTGGCCTTTCTTGATATGATTTCCGGGGAAGTAGGCTTCCAAAATGATATAATTTACCTGACTTTTCGGGTTCAGGAAGAACTCATAAGTTACCCAGTCTGTATGGCTAACGACTTCGCTTGTAGCCAGGAGTTGACTACGTCCACAACGATTCTTCCCGCCCCAGATTCGCAGACATACCGGTTGATTATATCCACTGTAGGTGTTCGAATGGGCCAAATCGATTTTGACCGAGTAGCACATGCCACTCTTCATCGGTTGACTTAGGCGTTGGCCAACACTCTCCCACTCTCCATTGTCTCGGGTAATCAATCCCATGAAGGTATCTCCATCGGAAGGTTCTGTGTAAACGCCCCAGTGGCCGGGCAAAATATCAGGCGTCGTACCGTCCTTACACTCCAGCCATCCCATGGGCATCGTTGCATCTTGCGCTTCCCCTTCAAAAGAAGGATTATCCAAGCTAATTTGAGCATGAGAAGTGCTTGAAAAAAGCAGACAAAGCGTGAAGAAGGAGCAATATCTTTGAAGTGTCATAAGTAGCGGTCGTCTTTCAGTCAAGGTTATCAAATGTACTTAAAAAATTGGTAGGCCACCAAGCCCAAACATTGTTTTCACCGCCAAAACGACCGATTTTTTCGAAAAATTGCCTCAATTCTATTGTTTTAATAAGCTGTTAAGACACCATTCGAAACCCATATTTCGCATCTATTCGTCCCTATTTTCGGCAGTTTTCTTACTTTTGCGGTCGATACGATACATCAACATGACCGGAAAACGATTCAAAAAAAGCAAGCCTAACTATCTGTACGCCATTGTTGGTGTGGCATTGGTCCTCTTCCTGCTTGGTTTCTTTGGATTAGTGCTTTTGCAAGGACAACTTTTGCTACGTCAGTACAAGGAGCAGATCAATATTTTGGTGGAGCTAAAAAGTAATGCCCAGTCGGCCGATGTTCGGGCACTGGAGCGGGGGCTGGCCGAAGCAGATTACACTAAGCCCGCTTCTGTGCAATTCGTGAGCAAAGAAGCAGCAGCCCGGCAGCTCGAAGAAGAACTTGGCGAAGAATTCAGCGCCTTGGGCTTTTCCAACCCTCTTTATGATGTGGTGCATTTCAATGTACAGGCCAATTATCTGGATTCGGATAGCCTGCTGCAAATAAAGCAGCAATTAAAAAAACATTCTTTCGTCAATGACGTATTCTACCAGGAAAGCATGGTGGATAATATCGCCCAAAACCTGGAAAAGATCGGCTATATTTCGCTAATCATAGGGATTTTATTCATCTTTGTGGCCGTAGTGTTGATCCACAATACAATTCGTCTGGCCCTTTACGCTAATCGGTTTTTAATTAAAAATATGCAACTGATTGGTGCTTCCTGGGGATTTATCAGCCGACCGTATTTGTGGAGAAGTTTTAAAAATGGCATCTGGAGTGCTATCATTGCCATTATTTTATTGGCGATAGTACTGCAAGTATTTCAAACCGATCTGATTGATTTTCGGGATCTAAGCCAACAAATAGAAGTCCTGTTTCTATTGATTGGTTTAATTGCGATTGGTATTATCATTTCCGTTTGGAGTACCTATTATATTGTCAATAAATATCTCAAAATGCGGGTTGATGATCTGTATTGATTTTTAAAAATCATTGAACGCATTCGCATTTCAAGTTTAGACTGTACTATACTTTAAGAACTTAACGCTTCATCAATGAGCAAAAATAAACCGAAGAAAAAAGTAGTAACTCCCTCTTCTGAGGTCAAAAAGAAAGTCGTTGCACCTACCGTTTCAAGACGTGCCCGCACCAGTGCAGCGACGGCAGCGCCTAGTGAACCACTATTGTTCAAGAAGATCAACTACATCTACATGGCTGCCGGATTCGGTTTGATGCTGCTTGGATTCATTCTCATGCTGGGTGGAGACATGCCTGACCCTACCAAATGGGACGACAACGTTATCTACAGCCCGGTTCGAATGATCATCGCACCAATTCTCATCCTGGCAGGTTTGGTAGTTGAAATCATGGCCATTTTCAAAAAATAGAATTCAATTATTGAGTAGTGCACTTGGCAAGGGAATTGATGATGCCCTTGCATATCGCGGAAGTGGAGTGATCACTTAATGCTACTTCATAAGATTTGAAACCCATTATCGACTTTTAGACAATTACATGAATCCTACGCTAGATGCGATCATACTGGGCATCGTCCAGGGATTGACCGAATTTTTGCCCGTCAGTAGTAGTGGGCACCTCGAAATAGCTAAGTATATCCTCAACGATAACAGTGTCGCCGAGCAAAGTATGCTCATGACGGTTGTCTTACACGCCGCTACGGCTCTAAGTACCATCGTGATTTTCCGTAAAGAAGTAGGCGATATTTTTCGCGGCTTGTTCCAGTTCAAATGGAATGAACAAACTGAGTTCTCTCTCAAAATTGTGCTCTCCATGATTCCGGCAGCTTTAGTCGGGATTCTCTTTGAAGATCAGATCGAACAATTTTTCGACCGCCGACTCACACTCGTTGGTTTGATGCTCATTGTGACTGGGGTCTTACTTTTACTGGCTGATCGTGCGAAAAATACTGATAAAAAGGTAAGCTACAGCAATGCTTTCGTTATTGGTTTATCCCAAATGGTTGCTATCCTACCGGGTATTTCACGCTCCGGGGCGACTATTTCTACTTCCGTCCTATTGGGTATCGACCGCGAGCGGGCCGCCCGCTTTTCATTCCTGATGGTTGTACCGCTCATCCTGGGCAAAATGGCCAAAGATATTCTCAGTGGTGAAATCAATTATACCGAGGCCAATATGCTTCCGTTATCGATTGGATTTGTTGCCGCCTTTCTTACCGGCCTCGTTGCTTGTACCTGGATGATTAAACTGGTAAAAAATAGTAAATTGACTTGGTTTAGCGTCTATTGCTTTATCGTAGCCGTTATTGCAATCACAGTTGATTATTTGAATTAGTAACTGTTCTATGGCCGAAGCACTTTCATTTAGCCCACCCTATAATTTTATTGAAGGTACCCTCTTGCTGGTACATAAGCCAATCGGTTGGACCTCATTTGATGTGGTCAATAAAATTCGCTATAAGCTAAAATACAAGCTTGGGGTTAAAAAAATCAAGGTGGGGCACGCAGGCACTCTTGATCCAATGGCCAGCGGCCTGCTACTAATTTGTACCGGAAAATATACCAAGCGGCTACAAGAATTACAAGGCCTGCCCAAAGTCTACACCGGCACCTTGCTCCTCGGCGCTACTACCCCATCCTTCGATGCCGAGACGGAAATTGATGCTCGTTTCCCGGTTGATCATATCGACAATACACTTTTAGAGCAAGCGCGACAGCAATTCATGGGAGATATCGAACAGATTCCACCGATGTTTTCTGCAGTAAAAGTCGATGGCCAACCGTTGTACAAGAAAGCCCGGCAAGGGAAAAAAGTTGAAGTTAAATCCCGACCGGTCTCCATTTATGAATTTGAGTTGCAAGCAGATCGCTTACCGGAGGTCGACTTCAAAGTGGTATGCAGTAAAGGGACTTATATTCGCTCGCTGGCTTATGACTTCGGAAAAGCGCTTGATAGTGGTGCTTATCTCACAGCCTTACAACGAACCGCCATTGGTTCTTATCAATTAGAAGACGCCTGGTCGATTGAAGAGTTTGTTAACTACGTAGAGGAATTATAGCTAGTAAGCTCTGATAAAATCCAGAAAATCACTCCTTTTTAGCGCGCCGTTGTTCCGTTTCAATACTTGCTGGTTGGTATCAACGATAATCAAAGTTGGCAATTGATCTACACCGTATTGTTCTTTCAGGTTGTACCCATCGAAGTCCTCAATATTAATATCGAGTAGCAGATAATCAGTGCGCAATTGCCGCAGCACGTCAGGATCATTCAGCACGGTTTTATCCATCAATTTGCAAGGCATGCACCAGGGCGCACTGAATTTGAGCAGGACTTTTTTGCGTTCGTAGCGCGCCAGCTGTAGCGTTTGTTCAAAAATCGTTGGCGCTTCTTCAACGAATGCCGGCTCCTGTGCTGGAGCCTTTGATTTTAGGTTAGGCTGTCTCACTACCGGCGGTTGTGGTGTAGGTACGATCGGTATTATTTTCTTTTTTGCTGGAAGTGGAGGTGGAGTCGGCTTAGCTTGCTGAGGCTTTGGTGTTTCCATTACGGGAGGGGTTGAAACAATGGTCCGATCGGACCATAAGCCAGCGGTAAAAGTGCGCGCCAGCGTCTTAGCCCGCTGCGCGGGCACAGAAAATTGCTGACCAACGAAGGCATACACCTCAGAGGTCGAGAAATGAGCCGTAGGTGGTGTAGGCTGTGGACTAAGCCGAGTTAGTGTTTGCTGTTCTACAGGCGTTGTAGTCGATAAACCGCCAGTGATAATCCAGCTCACCAGACCAAAAAACAAGGCAAAAGTAGACCAACGCATGCGATAACCGGATTGACCTGTATCCAATATTTCTACCCGATTAAAAGCTGGAATATGACGCCCCGTCGAAGAATGGTTGAAAGTACTAGCGGCGAGCTCCCGATCGTCCACACAAAAAAAGAATTCAATGGATTGCCCATTGCGGGCGAGTGGGTTATTTCTCATACTGCGATTTCTCGATGAACGAATCCGCTTGGAGATACATTAAATTGAAGCCAACTCTGTTGTTGAAAGGCTTCAATCGTGTCCCATTCCAAGCGGTGCTTGTCTTATCGTTTTCTCACAGTACAATTATAAAACTGGCACCAATATAATAAAGATGTTCGAAAATCACTAGACTGAGAACTTGTAAGCCATTGAATCCCAATCTTCACCACACATTATTAAGACTTCACAACTTTTAAAACGTTCCAATAAATCAACCCATATATTTTTCGTGTAAGCGATTTCCCAAGGCAAGAATATCTTCAAAGCGAGATAAGGAGGTTAACCAATCCTCTGGAATATTTGCAGTACCATAATATAATCCTGCCAAGCCACCTACGATTGCCGCACAGGTATCTGTATCGTGTCCCAGATTGATGATTGATAAAATGGTGGCCTCGTAATTCTCTTTCAGTAAAAAACACCAAAAACTGGATTCTAGTCCCTCAATCACATAGCCGCCAGATCTCAAATCATCCCAGCCGACTTGTCGGATATCATTTTGGATGATTTTTGAAAAATGTTGTCTTTCATTTTCAGAAAACGACATCTCTTCCCAAAAAGCACTAATCTCCTGTCGAGTACGCTCGTAAGCGACTAATTTTTCTAGTCCATTGAGTAAATGCTCTGCAAATTTCAAATAGATCAGGCAACTCATTGCCGCCCGGATATGACGATGTGTCAAAGCCGAGACTTCCCAGATGATTTCAAATTGCTGTCCAATCGGCTGACCTTGCACATAAAACAAAAGAGGTAAGATCCGCATCAATGATCCATTTCCATTCTCAAACTCATCCCCATAATACCGCTGCTGACGGAGCGCTTGGTGATCATTTTCGGTAAGTAGCTGCTGCAAACGAGATATCGCCTTAGAGGTCGTAATTCCAATATCAAAGACCTCGCCTCTGGCTGTCCAGTAGGCCTCATTTTTCCAACGGACAAATCGATCGGCGATATCTGCCAAATCGTAGTCATTTGCTAAAGACTCCGCCAGGCAAAAGGTCAAGGCAGCATCGTCGGACCAAGTGCCCGCCGGTTGATGGTGTGTTCCAAAGCCAACCATACCTTTTGCGGGTTCAGCTTGCATATCTTGCCGAGACCGGAATTCAAAGGGAACACCTATCGCATCACCAACGGCCACGCCAAACAGGCCTTCCACTACTTTATTGAAATTTATAGGGGCGGAACTCATTTTGATGGCTTAAAATTCAATTAGCGATTATCAATATTACCGTTTTTTCACACCAGCTTGCCGAGTGGCCATAGGTTGCCCCGGAGGTAGCTCCACCGCTAACGGTCGAACGGGTTTACCGTCACTCCAATAGCCAAGGAATCGTTGTTCTGCGGTATCGCCGAAAGCAAATTCTGCATATTGATCTGCACGAGCAAACTCCAGCAAAGCATCCGCTAATTTCCAATATCCGTAATAATCTAAAGCATTAGTCTTCCCAACTCGAAGCGCTCGCCGAGTGGAAACATTGCGGACGCCACTATCAAAATCTTCATCCGGCGCATAACATTCATTATGACCGGCTGATAAACCAACACCGTCGCGCTTATCTTTAAATTGATGCAGCAAATTCCTATTCTTGACCTGTGTAGCCGTGCGGAAAATCCGTTTGCCAATCCGATCGCCCACGACCCGATCACGATCATTGACAAGTATCAGCAGCTTTACTTTCGCGGGCATCTCTTCATAATTTTTGAGTAAACCACCTTTGAAAGGGCCTGTTCCGGGGGCACAAAGCATCAAGGCATCTACCGGAGGTAGTTCCAAATCCGTAGCGTTAACCGCTAAATTTGCGGCGATTACCCCTCCGTAGGAGTGTCCAATAATACTGAGATGGTCCACGAGTGGACGCACATGTTGCCCCGTATCGAGGCGGACTAAAGCATCATGAATGCCCTTTTGAGTATTACGTACAAAATGCTTAGGCGATGGGCTGGTTAGATTTTTTTGGTAGCGGGGAAAGATCACAACATTGCCTTTACGAACTAAATGCTTAATCCATGCCCCGTAGATCATCGGATTGTAGGCACCGTAACCGTGCATGAAGACAATGACTGGCGCTTCCGCAGGGCGTGGTGCAGCCGGTTCATAAAGCCAGTAGCCATCAGCTTTATCCGCAAAATCGTGGATCGTAACTGACTCGTGCCGGTAGGTACTTCCTCCTGGTCCCTCGATGGGTTGATTGGGCAAATACAAATCGGCTTGTGCGCCCAGGATAAGTGGTAGGCTGCAAAAAAAGGCGAGACAAATCTTTTGTAGGCTAATCATTTAAAATATAGTTTTCAATTTCTGTAAATTCCTAACGAGCGTATAACGTTTTAAAGTTGGGTAGAGTTATGAGAAGTATTGAGAAAAGCTTCACTCTTTTGTCAATACTTCTAAAAAATGGCACTTTCCTCCATTTTGAGGAAGAAAGAAAAAATTTAAATCCTGTCGGACAATGACCAAGATTGTCTGGTTTATTCTACATTTGTGTTTCAATTCGTTTCAAGCATAAACTACTAGCATTTGTCTTTGTCCTCGCCAAATAAACCTGTGGGAGTCATTGGTGCCGGAAGCTTCGGTACAGCGATATCAAATTTGTTGGCTTACAATGTCGACGTATTACTATACAGCCGTAAGCCGGAACTAGTTGAACAAATCAATGAGACCCACGAGCATTTCGGGATAAAGCTTTCACCTCGTATTCGAGCCACGAATAGTTTACAGGAAATTGCCGAGACCTGTTCACTTATTTTTCCGATTGTTCCCTCGACTAATTTTCGGAGCATGATGCAAGACTTGTCCCCCTATCTCAAGCCTTCACATTTGTTGATTCACGGGACGAAAGGATTAGATGTAACGGGTGTAGACGAAAACGAACTAGATAAGATACAATTGACCCGCAAAAATGTCCACACCATGAGCGAGGTCATCCGTCAAGAAAGTGTGGTGGTGCGAATCGGTTGTTTATCTGGGCCTAACCTTTCCGCGGAGATTATGGAAGGCCAGCCCACTGCCACTGTGATCGGTAGCCGTTTCAACGAAGTTATCCGCATTGGTCGAAAAGTGCTGGATAGCCAGCAATTTCATGTTTTTGGGACCCACGAAATGCTCGGAGCAGAGTTGGCTGGCGCCCTGAAAAACACCATCGCTATTGGTTCCGGTATTTTAGGCGGCTTAGGTCTGGGCAAAAATATTCAAGCGATGTTGATTACACGCGGCTTGGTAGAAATGGTTCACTTCGGACGTGCATTGGGTGCGGAAAGCAAAGCCTTCATTGGCACCGCCGGTATCGGCGATTTAGTCGCCACGGCCACCAGTACTAAAAGCCGCAACTTTACTTTCGGAATGCGGTTAGCACAAGGTGAAACACTCGAACAAATTAGCAATACGATGCCCGAACTAGCCGAGGGCGTACGAACGACCCGCATTATGAATCATCTGGCCAACCACTACAAACTACACGTACCGATTACGAAAATGCTGTACGCAGTTATTTTCGAACAATTTGAGATTCAAAAAGCGATTAACTATCTGATGAACTATCCCTACGCGGTCGATATTGATTTCCTTTAAGACCTGCTCCAACTTAATTATTGTGAAAAACGTCATAGCCAGCAGCCGAGCCTATCAGGCCATCCACGAGCAATCTCAAGCTTCACTCCAGCGCTACCTCGAATTGGGAGACGCACAAGACTACCAACGTAGCACTCAATTGGATCTCGAAGCCGAGCAACATCTCGAAACTTTCGTACGCCAATGCTTCCAGTATATGGAACAACAACAATTAGCCTTTCCTGATTTTGCGTGCCTATTGTTGCAGCGCTATTTTGAGCAGCCGAGTGAGCGTGTAGATGTCTACCCCCTACTCCACTTGCTGTGGCACGGAGAGAGTTTGCTCATCCCCAGAGAAGATTTTGAACGCTTCCTCAAAGCGTTTTGCGAATGCGAGGATAGCCTTTCGGCCAGTCATTTGGAAAGTTTCATGGAAATTTGGCAGAACAACTTCACTGCGCCGCTCCCCGAACGGGTCCTCCAAAAATACGCGGCGCTCAGCGAATAATGACCTCTTCGATATAATCTTCGCCCAAGGCCTCGTTGAAGATTTTACGAATCTTTTCTTTGCCCAGACTGAGTTCCTGGCGCAAAGGTGCTGAGTTTAGATTGACGTACAGCTTTTTCCGGCGCAGATACAAATCACGTGTGTAGCGAGAAATGCTTGGCCCCATCAAATCTTCCCACATGCTGCGCACCTTAGTTTGGTGCAACTTCGGTTTGAGACGATAAGCTTCTACCATCTCGCGCAGGACATCTTTTAAGGGTTGGTCGTTGTGACGCTTCATGCGGGTTGTAAAATTTTTCCGTTCTCAATAACGAACTTTTTAAAATCGGAATCAAATTTTTGCACAATTTCCTCCAAACGATGTTCGTGCGTATCGGTGATAAAGACCTGGCCAAATTCATTTTGTAACAACAGCTCAATCAAAAACTCCACACGATGACGATCCAGCTTATCAAATAAGTCGTCTAAGAGTAATAAGGGGGGTACTTCTTTTTCCAAGCGTAGCAATTCATACTGCGCCAACTTAAGTGCTAATACAAAAGACTTCAACTGTCCTTGCGAGGCGAAGCGCTTAGCATTGCGATCGTCCAGCGCGAATTTCAAATCATCACGGTGAATACCGGTGGTGGTACGCTGCAGTACACGATCTTTCTCTCGTGCCCGCAGCAAAAGTGCGGTGAGCTGCTGCCCCTCAATTAAGTCTGAATGATACGCAATAGAAACGGCTTCCTGTTCACCGGAAATTTGTCGATAAAAACGGTTAAAAACCGGGCTGAGGCGTTCAATGAATGCGTGACGTTTTTCATAAATCGCTCGGGCGGGCGCATCCATTTGCTGATCCAGAATTTGCAATAAAGCGTCATCGTAAGTTTGGGTCTTCGCAAACTGCTTCAAGGTGGCATTGCGTTGTTTCAACAACCGATTGTAAATCATTAGCTGCTGTAGATAAGCGCTATCGAGTTGTGATAAGGTATTATCAATAAAACGGCGGCGAAATTCGCTGCCTTCTCGGATCAAGGCCGTGTCGTCGGGGATGATAATGACCACCGGAAGAAGGCCGATGTGTTCCAATAGACGAGCGTAAGGTTGATCATTGCGTTCAAACTCCTTGCGTTTGCCGGGAATCACTTTGGCCACAATGCGCTCGGGTTGCGCTCGGCAGACAAAACGCCCATCGAGTCGAAAAAACTCAGCACCCTGCCGAATCACATTGCGATCATTTAAGCCGACATTATTTTTGCACATGCACAGATAATAAATAGCATCCAGCAAATTCGTTTTGCCCATACCATTTTTACCCACAAAGCAATTGAGACGCGCCGAAAACTGAATGTGTTCCGACTCGTAGTTTTTAAAATTCACCAACCTTAATTCCTCTAAATGCATCTAAAATGAGATCAGCTTGTGATTATTTGCCCAAATATACATGGCTTTATCACTTTTCTGGTCGAAGTTGTTTAAAAAGTAGATGATATGATGAGTACGATAAATCCTCTCTATCTGATCAACACTTTACTACCTTTTTCTTACTCCTGAATAAACGACTTCGTTTTCACTACCCCAAAACAACAAGCGGGCTAAATTTTTGTTACGTCTGGTGAGGGCATAAAAGAAATTTAGCCCTATCTTTAAGTTCAATTTTCTTCAACACATCGCGAAATTTCGCAAATCAATAAGATTATGACGCAAATTGCAGAAAAAGCTAAGTCGAAACGAGGTAGAAAAAAGACTGCGACCTACAGTAAAGAGACCTATTTGAACTGGTATGAAGTTATGTTGCGCATCCGCCGCTTCGAAGAACGTACCCTGATGGCCTACGGTCAGCAGAAAGTCCGTGGTTTCTGTCACGTATATATTGGCCAAGAAGCTATTGCAGCGGGAATGACCTCCGCCATCCGACCAGAAGATGCAGTGGTGACGGCTTACCGTCAGCACGGAACGGCTATCTCTCGTGGGATTCCAACCAAAGCTTGTATGGCTGAGCTGTTTGGAAAAAGTACCGGCGTAGTGAAAGGTAAAGGTGGATCAATGCACTTCTTTTCCAACGAAAAGCGCTTTTTCGGTGGAAACGGAATTGTTGGTGCCCAGATTCCTATCGGTACCGGAATTGCCTTTGCTGAGAAATATAAAGGCACCGATAATTTATGTGTTACCATGTTTGGTGATGGTGCTGCCCGCCAAGGCGCTCTTTTTGAGTCTTTCAATATGGCCATGACCTGGAAATTGCCAGTACTGTACATCTGCGAAAACAACCATTATGCGATGGGAACTTCGGTAGAGCGAACCAGTAACGTGCAGGATATTTATAAAATTGGTAGTGCTTTTGATATGCCAAGTGAGCCAGTTGATGGTATGAAGCCAGAGGCAGTTCACGAAGCGTTGAGCCGTGCCGCCGAGCACATCCGTGCGGGTAAAGGGCCTTACTTCCTGGAAATTAAAACGTATCGTTATAAAGGACACTCCGTATCCGATCCGGCGAAGTATCGTACCAAAGAAGAGTTGCAAGAATATAAAGATCAGGATCCGGTTAAAATGACTGAGCAACATATTCTGGATAATAAGATTGCAACTAAGGAAGAAATCCAAGTGATCAAGGATGCGATCAAAGTGGAGATTGATGAGGCTGTTAAATTCGCAGAATCTTCTCCCTACCCAGATGCATCAGAACTCTATACTGATAACTACCTTCAGGAAGATTATCCTTTCCTAAAGTAGAAAATAGAAGATACAAACAAACATCTTTTTGAGAAACTACACATGAATGGGAATGTCTCTAGAGGCATTCCTATTTTTTATGGCAAAACCTGCATCATATCAAAAGATTCCTTATTTTTGCGTGAATTTTTGAGCAAGTAATTCTTAAACCGGGAAAACCCGAAAACTTCAACAATACACAATGGCAAGAAGAAGAAATCAAAAGAAACAAGAAGAAACACTAGTCGATCTCGTTGAGGCCAAAGAGCAGGCACAGGATTTTATCGGCGCAAATCAAAACTTGATCTTTGGTGGCTTAGTCGCTTTGGTAGTCCTCATCGGTGGTTTTTACGCTTACCGTCAATTTTACCAAATGCCCCGCGAGCAATCTGCTCAGGAAGAAATGGCTCAAGCACAGATCCAGTTTGCCCGTGACTCTTTTGCACTAGCACTGACCAACCCTGGTGGTGGCAACCCTGGTTTCCTAGACATTATCGAGAACTACGGTGGCACCAAAGCCGCTAATGTTGCTAACTTCTACGCCGGTGTATCTTACCTTAATATTGGTAATTACGAAATTGCCATCGATTATTTGAAAGATTTTGATGAGGCGGGTGATGTTTTGGGTATTTCCAAATACGGTGCAATTGCCGATGCTTACGGTGAATTGCAAGATTTTGATAGTGCAATCAGCAATTATAAAAAAGCTGTAAAAGCTGGTGAAAACGAGTTTTTGGAGTCTTACTATTTGAAAAAATTGGGTATGCTTTACGAAAAGCAAGGCCAATTTGCTGACGCAGAGTCTAGCTACGAAAAAATCCGTGCAGAGTATCCGGACAGCCCGGAAGCTCGTGATATCGATAAGTATATCGCACGTGCTTCGGCGAAAAAATAAGTTCAACTGTGAACCTAAAAATGAGCCATTCCGAGAATTTGGGATGGCTCATTTTTTTTAACTTCGTGTAACCTTTTGTAGGTTCACGCAACTATCATAAGTGATATGTCAAAGGTGATTTCCGATTGCCTTTACGAAGTTTTCAAAAATAAAATCAATTTAATATGGCCAGTGCACTCAAAAACCTGTCAAGCTACGATGCTGAGAATATGCCTTCTGCCGCACCGATGAGCTTTGGTATCGTTGTATCAGAATGGAATCACAAAATTACCCACGCACTTTACGAAGCCTGTTATAATACACTCGTCGAACACGGCGCTCAACCCGAGAATATTTATACTGAGCAGGTTCCAGGCTCCTTTGAACTACCGGTGGGCGCGAAGCTCCTGGCTGGTTACCACCGCCTCGATGCTGTCATTTGCCTCGGTTGTGTCATCAAGGGAGAGACCAGCCACAATGAGTATATCAATCAGGCCGTTGCAACTGGCTTGACCAATCTGAGTATTGCTTCCGGCAAACCAATGATCTTTGGCTTATTGACGCCGAACGATGAACAACAAGCGCTCGACCGCGCCGGCGGCAAGCACGGCAATAAAGGCGTCGAAGCCGCCGTGACTGCTATCCGAATGGCGGCGATGAAGCGCCAATTGACTAACGCAAAACAAAAAATCGGATTTTAATGCAAATTAGTGTCATCCCCACTGGCTTTTTAAAACTCGACGGCGGTGCGATGTTCGGCATCGTTCCTCGCCGCCTCTGGCAAAGACTAAATCCACCCGACGAAAATAACCTCTGTACCTGGGCATTACGTTGCCTACTCATCGAAACGGGTGACCATAAAATTCTCGTAGATACCGGCGTAGGTGACAAACAGGATGAGAAGTTTCGCTCCCATTTTGAGCCTCACGGTACGGATACATTGCTAGGCTCCTTAGCCGATCGTGGATTATCTCCCGAAGACATTACCGATGTCTTTTTAACTCACTTGCATTTTGATCATTGCGGTGGCGCGGTGTCCAAAACCAACGATGGAGAGCTCGTACCGACTTTCCCAAATGCTACTTATTGGAGCAACGAGAAACACTACGCTTGGGCCATGACGCCAAACGCTCGTGAAAAGGCTTCTTTCTTAAAAGAGAATTTTGTTCCCTTGGAAACTGCCGGGGTCTTGAAATTTGTAGAGGAAGGTGCCTCTCCCTGGCCGGGTATTCGTACCAAGTTTGTCTACGGTCATACGGAAGCGATGATGATGTTGTATATCGACTATCGCGAGTTGACCTTAGTCTATTGTGCTGATCTCATGCCTTCTTCTTTTCATTTGGGGATGCCTTATGTCATGAGTTACGATGTTCGTCCATTAGAAACCTTGAAAGAAAAAGAAGAGTTGTTACGAGATGCGGTGGATAAAAAACAGGTGCTCATTTTCGAACACGATCCGAAGATCGAATGTGCAACGGTAACTCGTAATGAACGTAATCGTGTGGTGGTAGATGAAGTGTTCAAAATAGCGGACTTAGCTTGACACGCTATTGCTTTTTCTGATCTGCGGGATTTTTAATCTTTTCCGATTCCTTTTCGGGAAGTGGTCGGACTTGTTCTACGCCAGTATGTTCAATGATTGGTCGGGGGTAAGCCGGTAGATCATCTTGATAGTAATAATGGAATAGATTATAAAAAAGCATGTAGTCAATTCCGCCCCATTCAAAAGCCAGCCCGTAAGGATTTCCATCTTTGTGATTAGCGTGCCACCAGCGATCGGTTGACTTCCAGCCATCGGGCGCTTCGCAGCCTGGCGTACCATGGCAGGGGCCATCCCAGGGCGCCAGATCCAGCATTTCTTCAAAATCTGACCGCTCGAAAGAGCGGTGCAATGGTTCATCATTGAGCACTGCGTAGGCTAAGGCAAAAACCACTTGATCGGCCTTGCGTGTCCGTTTAGCAATACGGCGTGGCGACCAACGATCGGTCATTACAACCGATTGAAAAATCATGGCATGGTTACGTCTGGATTGTATTCCAAAGCCCCAATTAAAGGTCCCTCGAATTAATTTTCCCAAAAAGGTTTTTTTATCATAATCCGTCTCAAAACGTCCTTCGGTAATCTTCTCTGCAACCTCCGCAAAGACGGCATTGAAAGCACGTAGATCGCCGCCCCAGCGATTTGATATGGGCTCCCCATCCGGGCTCTTTAACCGCCAATTACATTCCCGCATGTAAGCAACCATCCGATGCGTAAATAACTCCACCATACTGCCAAAGGTTGGTCCATCGGCCAAGTAACGTCCGTCTTCCGCAAACTTTTTAATAAAAGAAAAACCAAAAAGCATAGCCAGAGCTTGATCCTGACTTACGAAACTCCCGCCATCAACTGTCCCATCTGAGCCGGTGCAACAACCCGCAGATTGAATACACTCAAACGCACTGGTATCACTATGAGTAAAGCGAAAATCACCCGCTTCATTGAGGTAAAAATCACAGGGGACATCATCCCGTACGAAAAAGCCATTAAGTTGTGGTTCAAGGTCGAGGTAAGTTTCTGCCAAACTATCCAGTCGCTCAAAAGCATAAAGCGCATAATGAATTTCCCGAGAAATTGCACTCAAATCCGCCGAATCACGCTGTAGATTGCCGTATTCCATGGCCAGCATTGCAATATAGTAACCGAGATAGACGGTGCCATCCCCCCACTCCATTTTTCCTTTTCCTACTTTTGGACTGCAGTGCAAATGCCGAATAAACCAATCCCACTCGCAATTGCAATCTCGGTTGCGGCCCGAAGCGGGCAAGCTCTGCCCCGCCCCCGGTCCGATACTGATAAAGCCCCCTTCGCCATCCAGGCCAAGAAAGCGATCTCGATAATGCCAATATTTATCTCGATTAGTAGTCGGTGTTTGCGCACTAAGCAAAGGCCATAAAGTGCAAACGAGAGGAATGATTAGAGCAAAACGGAGGTACTTCATCGGGGATTAATTCTCGGCCAAATTTGGATGTTTTACCATGGAATAGCAAACGTCCCGCCAGAATTAAGGTCTAGTTGTCAGTTATTTGGCGCGAGCAGACCTTTGGAATAATTAATAGTTGATGAGCAGTGCTAACATATGATCAGATATCCTCCCGCTTGACCCCATCAACTTCCAAAATCAAGCCTTCACCGTAACAACCTGCCGGGGTGTAGAAGCCGGCTTTCCAATCGCCTTGCAGGACGCGCTTGGTAATCATCAGGCTGGTATGCGCCGTCAAGGTATAGCCCTCGGGGCCTTCGAGGCGAGCGCGACGTTGCTCCCCTTTTTCGTTGGTCACTTCGCCCCAAACCAGGCTGACCGCCCGGGCCCGCTTTTCTGGCGACGGACCAGCCGGCCCACGATTGATCTTGCGTTTCATATAGTTTTGCACCAGGCTGGAGCGCAAAAGCCAGCCAAAATAACGTTGGAGCTTGACGTAACGATAGGTCGAAGGATGAACCGAGGTATACGTTTCGATATTGGGAATACCCGTAGTGTGATAGGCCGTTGATACATCGCCCCAAGGAATCGTCATCGTAAAGAGTCGCTTGCGGCCAAAATCTACGGTCATATGCTTATGCCCTAGTGGGACTTTGGTAATTTTCCCGTTTTGGCGGACGGCGCTTCCCTGGCCAAGTCCTTCGGCCATCGTGGTGGCCGTACCTCGCGAAAATTGTCCCCCGATAGTACCGAAGGCTAACTTCAAGCTAGTCGCGTCGGGTAATTGTTGCTTCAGGTGAGCAGCCAGGCAATCGGTAGGTACCACATCAAAGCCGACACCCGGCATCAGCATAATCCCTTGCGCTTTGGCTTTTTCCCCCAAGCGAGCGGCTTTTTCGAATACAGTGATCTCTCCGGTGATATCGAGGTAGTGCGTTTTTGTGCGTAAACAGGCTTCCAGCATAGGGCGCGCAGTATGGACAAATGGCCCGGCGGCGTGTAAAACAACATCTACCTCAGCAAGCGCAGCTTCTAACTGAGTGGTATCCGACAAATCAAAGGCTCGGTACTCATAGCCCGAAGCAGCAGAGAGGGCCTTGAGCTTGGTTTCATTTCTACCGGCCAGAATAGGCTCTAGCCCATAGTTCTTAGCGAGGTTTGTAATTAAATCACCTGTGTAACCGTAAGCACCGTAGAGTAAAAATTTCATAATCGTCACCACTTTTGATTTTTGTAAAGTAGGTATTTTTTCAAAGAACTGATATAAACTTTTGGAAATCGACTAAAAGCAAATGCTTGATTTTCAAGACGAAGCTCATTTTGAGGAGCATAGCCGGAGGCTACGTGACAAAAAATAGCTAAAGTAGTTGGGAATCAATGATTTCGTTTTTAGACAGTTAGAATAAGTTTAAATCAGTTCAAGGTTTATTTAGACATCCGCCACCATTAAGTTACATCCTCGAATATCGCTGTGATCCAAACGACCGAGCACCTCGAAACTTCCATCTTCGTAGACACGCCCCAAATCATCCGTAGCAATAAAACTACAGGTATCCAGATTAGCCAAATCAATGATATTGAGCACGCCTACCTTGCTGTAAGCCTGAGGTTGAAAAGGATCAGTAATTTCACGTGTCCAAACCCGCATACTGTTACTAGGATAAAAACGGCCCTGATGTTTAGCGTAAGCTTGGCTCATCAGTTCGGTCATCCCGTATTCAGAATGGATCCCTGCAATAGAGAACGCAGATTTCAGGGTATCATGAAGCTGCTCACGCGTTAATTCCTTACGACGGCCTTTCATCCCACCGGTTTCCATAATAATGACCTGTTCAAGTGGTCGGGCGTACTGTTCCGCAAAATCCAATAAGGCAAAACTAACCCCTAAAAGTAAAGTTGGGATTTGCTTTTGTAGGCAATCATCGAGTCGTTGAGCCAAAGCCTCATAGTTGTACAAGAAAAATCCACTGGCCGGGTACTTTGACAGATTAATGAAATGCTGAGCCATTTCCACCAAAGAGGAGCCTTGCCGTTCCAAATAAGCGGGCAATAAGGCCAGCACACAATAATTCGATGGCGGGCCATAAAACTGGGTAAATCCTCGCACCGTATTATCGAGATAAGCCTTTAGGTCTCGTACTTTGTGTCGACTCGTTTGGGAGCCTGTAGTACCACTGCTGGAAAAGATGCGTTCCGCCGACCAATCACCGGATTTAATCTCATGAGTTTTGAATAAACTAATAGGCAAGGCCGGTATTTGTGTCAGCGTGGTTACTTGACCAACATCTACGGACAACAATTCGAGATAGTGAGCGTATACTTTATTAGAACGTGCCTGATAACGGAAGACTTCAAGCGCTAAATCGGCAAATCTTTCGGGACTATGCTGATCAATAGCCGATTTCAAAGTATCGCGTTGTTGTAATAAGTCGTTCATTTGCCGAGATGCTGAATTATTTGGCTTCGCTTATGCACAAAAAGTAATATTTTATCGTTAAAATAGTGCGTTCTCCAGCAAAGAACTCGATAAAAAAGGAATATGAAAACATTTTCCGCAGTTGCGACACTATTATTCATTTTGGTACTCAGTTGTACTCAGCCGCCAGACTACCCGGATGAGCCGGTGATTACTTTCGAAAGAACAAGTCGGGATAGTATGATCCAGGGAAGTCAGAACCAGGATTCCATCACGATTCACTTCTCTTACACGGATGGCGATGGGGATTTAGGGAATGAAGATGAGACATTTGATGTTTTCGTTCGCGATTCTCGCTTTCCGGAACTGGATTATGCCACTTTCATCTTGCCATTCATTCCTCCACGTGGAACCGGTAACGGGATTTCCGGCGAAGTGTCTCTAGTGGTTTTTACCAGCTGTTGTATATTCCCCCCGGGCACTTTTCCAGCTTGCGATAATCCAGCTGAGTTCCCAAGAGATACCCTGCAATTTGAAATATTTATTCTGGATCGTTCTGGTAATGAAAGTAATCACATCATGACGGATGACATTATCTTGCGATGTCTGTGATTCCAACCCAATCAATTTCTTTTTTCAGGTGGTCTAAGGTAGTAGCTTCGGCACTGTTCGGTTCGACCTCAAAAGCATAGGTCCATTTAGCAGTTGGGGGCATGCTCATCAATATCGATTCAGTTCGCCCGTCGGTGTCTAAGCCAAATTTTGTTCCACGGTCCCAAACCAAGTTGAACTCCACATAACGACCGCGTCGGTGTAATTGCCAGTTTTTCTCGCGCTCACTGAACGGTAAATCTGCTCTCTCCGCCATTAGCTGAGTATAAATCGGAGCAAAAGCGTCCCCTACATCCTGTACAAATTGGAATAGCTGTCTTTTGTCCAAAGGATAATCATTTGATTGCATCCGATCAAAGAAAATACCGCCTACACCACGTGTTTCTTTACGATGACGCAGATAAAAATAGTCATCCGCCCACTTTTTAAATTTAGGATAGAAATCTTGGTGATGGCGATCACAGACCATTTTTAAATGTTGATGAAACCGCTGTGCATCGGCGGGGACTACATAATGCGGCGTCAAATCGATTCCTCCGCCAAACCACCAAATTGAAGGTGCTTCAGCGGTTTGTGCCGGAATTTCAAAATAGCGCACATTCATGTGAATGATGGGCAGGTGTGGACTGTGCGAATGCAGTACAATTGATACGCCGGAAGCAAAAAATGCACTGCCTACCGGCAATTGTAAAGCGCGGCCAATCTTTTCGGGCAACGCGCCCTCCACGGCGGAGAAATTCACTCCGCCTTTTTCAATGACACGACCCTCGATTACCCGTGAGCGGCCGCCGCCGCCACCGGGGCGTTGCCAATGATCTTCACGAAATTTTCCCTGGCCATCCGCCTCTTCGAGGGCCGTGCAGATGCGATCCTGTAGCCCTTCAAACCATGCTTGTATCTCGGATTTAGTTGGTTCCATAAGTTAGATGACTGGAAGTAGGTAAATTAAGTTTACTCTATAGCGCAGCCTGAGCAGCCTCTACCATTTTTTTGGCGTTGCCGACAAAGATAGCATCGTCGATTAAAATTACGGGGCGTTTCAAAAAGGTGTATTCATCTAAAATCAGCTGGCGATAATCCTGCTCGGAAAGCTGTTTTTCGTGTAAACCCATCGCACGATATTTCATTGCTCTGCGACTGAACAAGGCTTCGTAAGACCCTACTTTTTCGGCCATAGCATCCAGTTGCTCTGGCGTCATTTTTTCTTCTTTAATGTTTTGCAATTCAAAGCCCTCGCCATTGTTGAGGGTTTTAATAATGCGCTGGCAGGTGCTACAACTTGCCAAATGATAAATCTTTCTCATATTTTTTACGTTCTTTATATTTCAGAGCCTCAATTAAGACATTTCAAATTCTGGAATGTAAAATAACGACTATTTTTACAACTCCTTCCTATTTTAAACACGAGCAGAAAAAAGTTAAACTATAATGACATTCCTACCCGAATCCGAACTTATTCTCAACGACGATGGCAGTGTTTACCACCTGCACTTGCAGCCCGAACAACTTGCCCCGACGGTCATTACCGTAGGTGATCCCGATCGCGTCGGTAGCGTCTCTCAGCATTTTGATCGTATCGATCATAAGATTCAAAAACGTGAATTCATTACACATACCGGCGAGCTGAACGGTAAGCGGTTGACCGTGATTTCCACCGGAATAGGAACCGATAATATCGATATTGTGCTCAATGAATTGGATGCCCTTGTCAATATCGACTTCAAAACGCGTCAAATAAAAGCCGAAACACAAGCGCTGGATATCATCCGCATTGGCACCAGTGGTTGCTTGCAGCCCGACATCCCGGTAGACAGCATGCTCATCTCCACTTTCGCTCTTGGACTCGATGGGCTCATGCACTATTACGATTACGCCAATAATGCCAATGAGACCATGCTGCAATTTGTCTTTTCACGCGCCTTGCAAGGGCGAATGAACCTACCTATCCGGCCTTATTTGATTGAAGGGAGTCCCGATTGGGTTACTCGACTGGGATACGATATGCAAAAAGGTATGACGGTGACTTGTCCGGGCTTTTACGCGCCGCAGGGGCGGCAGCTACGTGCCGAGATACAAAGCCCCGGCCTGTTGGATGCGCTACAAAGCTTTGAGCACGATGGCTTGCGAATTACCAATTTCGAGATGGAAACAGCCGGTATCTATGGCCTAGCCCGGCTGCTTGGACATCGTGCGATTTCTTGCAATGCGCTGCTAGCGAACCGAGCTAATGGGACTTTTAGCCCGCATCCGGCTAAGACAGTGAATAAGCTGATTGAAATTGTATTGGAAAGAATTACGCAGGCCTAAAACAACACCCGCAGTCTCAAACTTTTAGTTACTGCGGGTGATGTGCGTTATTTCTGATTAGACGTTGGCAGGTTGATTACCTTTACGGTAGTCCGCCAAGAATTTTTCGAGGCCGATATCGGTCAATGGATGTTTGAGCAGGCCGAGGATAGAACTTAAAGGACAAGTCACAACATCGGCGCCATTTTGAGCCGCTTCGACAATATGCTTAGCACTACGGATCGAAGCGGCGAGAATTTCCGTTTCGAAACCTTGCAC
Organism: Saprospiraceae bacterium; assembly: GCA_028285085.1. Lineage (GTDB taxonomy): Bacteria > Bacteroidota > Bacteroidia > Chitinophagales > Saprospiraceae > JAHDHW01. The sequence goes on from JANQQI010000075.1 coordinate 125,764, forward strand.
AGCATAAATCTCCGCAATCTGAGCGATGAGTTGCATACCATCCCAGTTGATATCATCCACACGACCGATGAAAGGGCTCAAGTAAGTCGCCCCTGCTTTTGCGGCCAGGATCGCTTGCCCGGCAGAAAATACCAAGGTACAATTGGTGCGAATTCCATGATCAGAGAAATAGCGCAGTGCTTTTACTCCGTCTTTTATCATCGGCACTTTCACTACAATATTAGGGGCTAGCTCAGCTAATACTTTACCTTCTTTAACAATGCCATCGTAGTCGGTAGAAATCACCTCAGCACTTACATCACCATCCACAATTTCGCAAATCTTGCGGTAGTGATTCATGATGTTTTCCGTACCAGTGATCCCTTCTTTAGCCATTAAAGATGGATTAGTAGTCACACCATCTAAAATGCCCAGGTCCCGCGCCTCAGTAATTTGTTCGAGGCTAGCGGTATCGATAAAAAATTTCATATTTACGTGATTTTAGGTTGAATGCAAAGGATGGATTCGCGCGGCAATATTACCGAATTCAAATCGAAAATAAAGGTAAGGAATAATAAAATTGGAGAGGAAACGTGTACGAAATAAATTTCTCGAACTAAAAAAAGGACAAAAAAGAAGGTGAGAAATCATATCGCACCGCTACAACCTCCTACCCTTGCTGCGTTTCCGCCCTGGGGGAGTTCAGAGGGAGCTAGTCGTATGACTCTCACCGGCTGCAAAATTAAGTCGATTTTATAAAAAAACAAGTTTAATAGTGAAAATTATTCTTCGACCTCCTGAATGAAATCAGGATCAGTAATGAGAAGAATAGCGATGAGAATCAAAAAGGAAAGCAAAGCAAATCCAAGCAAAGCGTTGAATTGGAGCAGTTTGAATAGAAAAAAGAAAAATGAAAGGCTAAATACGGCAGATAGGATATAAGCAGAGATGGCCAACAGTGTATCTTTCATGGTCTTTGTTTTTATCGGTTATAATTTGGGAAATAGCAGAAAAAAATATGCCATAATTGCTTTTTAAAACGGGAATCTTCAAATAAGTAGTGCCTACATATTCGTATTTTTAATTATAAATCTAACAATCAACCTTATATAAAGTTTAAATTGTTATAAATTGTATTATTTTAAATTTGTTAATTATTTTAAGCTAGAAGGGAAGACTAAACTTACTAAACGTTTTACTAATAACCACGAATTCTGTGGCAATTATCTCCAAATAAAGTTAAAAAAATAGCGATAGATGCGTCTCCTCTACCCTATTAGGAAACGCA
>JANQQI010000091.1 GCA_028285085.1 Saprospiraceae bacterium
GACTGATCGCTACTCTATCGAAAATTACCTGATCAAACATCTCAACTTGGAGGAGGTCACCGCACTAGAGTATTGGGCCTCACAACACGTCAACAATACTGCCATTACATTTTCGATTGGGCGCGTACTCGATTGGTTTTATTCGAATCATTGGGAGGAGATTTTGCAAGATTCGAAGCAATTGCGTTTGTATCTCAAAAAATCTTATTTGCTGGAAAATATTGGGGTCGTGGGTATTTGTAACGCCTATCTCACCAAGTTTGATGCACAGGATAGCGGCTCACAGGCCCAATTGGAAGCCCTGTATCGCATTGAATCGGATGAAGATATTTTAAACCAGATCTCGCTCCTCCTGACGGAAGAGCCGGAAGATGCTTTTCAGGGATATGGGTTATCCGAATTCCTTAATGATCCCCTGGCCTTTAACCGCCGGGAAGTGAAATTGCTCCCCGCTCCGCAGGACGACGAATTGCTGGCCATCGTGGAACGGATTAAGACGACGGATAATCGGGAGATGATCAAACAATTGTTTTATTATCTACGGCAGCATCCAGACCTCAAGATGGTACCCGGCCTGTTTCAGCTAATTGAAGACGAACGCATTATTAGCCAACGCGATAATTTGACCGTTTCGGTGGCTGACAATATTATTCCGATTATTGAAAATGTGTATGACTACCAATTTCCGGTAGAAGACACCTCCCGACCTTTTGCTACGGCACAGTGGCGAAAGTTCTGGCAAGAGAATCGGGAAAATTACCTCAACTGGGCCGAGACCTTCTTTCAGGAAAAATTAGACAGCCTGATGGATCAACCAGAAATCAGTATCGAAGAGATCAATCTGCTCGCAGAATCGCCGCATTTTGGGCATCAGCACAAACCTCAGTTGCTCCGCGCGCTGAAGAATGTCAAACCGATCAAAAATATTCGCCGCTTGTACACCGAGCCACGCCTAGCAGTCAAAGAGGATTTACAATATTTTCAAGATTTTTACCTCAATTACAAAGAGTTGGATGATATTCCCAAACTCTTTTTAATCAATCACAATAGTGCGGCTTCGATGTTTCACTTTTTGGAACAAAAAGCAGCGGGCTTTAGCTTGAGTGAAAAAGGATCGTTTTATAATAACCTTTTTCGACAGCCCTGGGTCGGCCAGTACCTGAACAGTGGTCAAATTGCAGAAGCGGAAGCACAGCGGCTACGCGAAGTACTGGAAAACTATCTCAACAACAGCGATTTTTTAAGTGAGTACGAAGAGCAAAACACCTTATTGCATATTGCGCAATTGGACTTTCTGGGGAAGACCCTTGCCGAAAAAATTGATATGGCCATCCAGTTGGACTGGGATGAAACGGTAAAGCGTAAAATTCTGGAATCCATTATCGCTATGGTCAGCTACGATGAGTTGGACATCATCATCGAGCGGAGTGATGCATTGGAGCAGATTCTCGGCGCGTCTACATTTGCCTTCCTCAGTCGAGACTTTGGGCTGCCGATTTTCAGTATCAATACGTTGCGGCAGCAACAGGATTTTTTACGCCACCACGACCGCATGAGTGAGTATGAGTTTTATTTTCACTATCTTAAAAAGTTTGAGGTTGATTTTCTTGACTCCCACAAACAATTAGATTTTAAAAAGATTTATAACGTCCTCCAATTCGATAATACCTCGCCTTTTATGGGAAGTGCTGGCGGTAAACGCGATTATTACACCTACGGGATCATCAAATTACTGGAACTGCATTTCGATACCCGGCTCGGTTTTCACGAAAAACTAAATGAATCACAAACTTTTTACAACTACTCCAGTACCAGTCGAGCCAAAGCCTGGATGGAATATCTCAAAGAACATCGTCTTTTCCAGCTCGAAACTGTCTCTCCTCCATCGTTCAATACGACCCGAAAAGACCAGATGTAGGTTCGCTCAACGACTATTTTTTAAACTTTAACGCTTTGGTAACATCCCTTCGGATGCTAAATGCACCAAAAAAGGGGTATATATTAATAACTGAGTGACTATTTGGCTTGTTTATACTGTTGAAGTACTGATAGATCATCTCGATTTAATCGTTATTTTTGTAAGAACTAAAATCGCAATTATGAATAGAATAACTCGTGTATCCATCCTGCTCCTGTTGTTCGTGTTTTGCATTGGCATCACGACAGCGGACGCGCAACGCCGCAAGAAGAGAAAAAAGAAAAAACCAGAACAAGACGAATACTTTGAAGAGGGTAACAATTTTGCGTATCGACTTTGGTACGGTGGTGGTTTCAATCTGGGCTTTTCGGGTAATAATGTTTACAATATTTTCAATATTGGCATTTCACCGATGGTAGGCTACAAGGTAACCGATGCTTTCTCATTCGGACCTCGGGTAGGCATCAATTATTCATTCATCAAAGGCACTGGTGCCGATGGTCGTACTAAAAGCGTAGAACCGCTCGACTACTCGGTGGGCTTATTCTCCCGCTACAAAATTCTGCCAGCCGTTTTTGCCCACGTAGAATATGGCTTTGAGAGTGTCCAACAGGTCTTCGAAGCTGGTAATGGTTTCCTGGCAGTGGATCAAAGCGGTGACGTAATTACAATTCGAGATGACCGAAGTAATTTCTTCATCGGGGCGGGCTACAGTAGTGGCGGTATCGTATCCGGTGAAATCTCCATCCTGTACAATGTTTTATCAGATAGCGAAGACATCAACGACTTCCCCTGGGACTTCCGCTTCGGAATCACGTATAATTTTTAGATAAGAACGAACAAACCTAATCGAACAATTAAAAAAGCCTTGAGGGTCCATTCGACCTCCCAAGGCTTTTTTTATACTAAGATTTCGCGCTAGAATCCAACCGTCAGAGCCAACATGTAGTGACGGCCCGCTTGTGGAAAGAATCCAGTCAGGTTATAAAAACCATTGCCTTCCGATCGGGCGAAAGTATCATCAGCCCGGGGATCATAATCTTCCGACAAAAAGCGATAAGTCCACGCATTAGCCGAGAATTTCTGATCAAACATATTGTGAACCGTGAAGGTCAAGCCGATATCTTTGAAAAAGCCGGATTTCCAATTGTAGCTTAAGCGCAGATCACTAAAGAAGTAATCATCGAGCTTTGAATTATCATTGGAGGTATTATCAATGAATTGCTCTCCGACGTATTTACTCAGCACCGCAATTTCCAAGTGGTGGGTCAACGAAGACCGCAATAACTGGTAGCTCAGCTCACCGGAGGCAATCACATTAGGAGAAAGGGCTAAGTCTGTATCCTCATGTTCAACGAGCACCTGTTCTCCTCCTCCCCAGTCGTCGATCCGTTCCGTGAAGGATTCTATTTTATTTTGGCTGAAGGTCGCGCTGGCCATCAGTTCCAAGCCAGGTGCCAGCTCCATCCCTCCCACGATTTCAATACCGGCGCGGTAGCTGGTTGGGATATTAGTCCGAATCGCCGCACCAACATCGTTGATTTGACCGGTTAAGGCCAATTGGTTACGGTAGTACATGTGATAGAAATTCACACTCAGCGACGCTTTCGTCCAATTTTGTCGATAGCCAATCTCGGTGTTATACAAGGTTTCTTCTTCAGGGCGTATGCGAGGAGGGGCTTCGGTGTAATCGTTGCGATTTGGTTCCCGATTAGCCACGGCGAAGGAAGCATAAAACTGAACATTGTTGCTCAATTCATAAAACAGTCCAGCTTTGGGATTGAAAAAGGAAAGGGCATCGTCCTGTTCGAGGATACTGCCATTATCGTTGATTCCTAAGAAAGAGTAATCCACGCGGCGATACTGTAAATCCAGATAACCATTCAAGGAATTAGTTAGCTGATAATTGACTTTTCCAAAAATGTTGAAATCCGTTTTGATCGCATCATTATCATAATACAAATCTCGAATCTCACTGTCAGCCGCGTAGCGCGCCCAGATCACCTCACCAAAGTGGCGCCCTTCGTAACGGTTCCAGCCACCACCCAAGGTAGCGGACAAGCGACGTCCTTCAGAGGTATAGTTCAAAGCGTAAGTCGCACCGTAGAAATCATTATCCAACCAGCGCCGGCGAATTAAATCACTTTCCGAAAATAGATAACGTGCCCGCAATTGCTGTGAACCGCCGTCGGCGCCCACCGTATCAATAAATACATTGAGATCAGGATGCTCCGCAAAACCTTCAATAGCTTCCTCTGAGGTTCCTAAGCCAAAAAATAGTTCATTGGCTTGGATCGGGTCAATGCCGTAAGTGCCTTGCAAATCCTCATCCGCTTTATACTGCTCGAAGTACCCTCTTCCTTTGGTGTAGTGCAATCCGATATTGAAATCAAGATTAGGATTGACCTGATGGTTGTAGAAGGCCTGATAGTGATCCTGCTGGTAGTTGTCCACCTCATTGTCGTAAGGGGTGCCGGATTTTTCGGTTCCGGCCGTATTGAATTTGCGCAATTCATCGTCATCAACAAACTGGGCCGGCACACCGTTCCAAGCTTGATAGGTCACCTCGTGTCCCGAGAAAATATTCACACGCAAGGAGTTATTTTTACCCATGTACACGCCAGACAGGTAATAGGATTCCAAATCCGAAGATGCCCGGTCGATGTAGCCATCCGAAGTGATGCTGGAGAGACGACCATCAAAAGCAAACTTATCTTTGATCAATCCCGTACCAAAGGACAAATTCGCCTTTTGGGTATTAAACGAGCCAATTGTAGCCGAGGACTGACCATAAGCTTCTCGCTTAAGTTTATTGGTATTCATATTGATCGTTGCCCCAAAAGCGCCGGCTCCATTAGTAGAAGTACCGACCCCGCGTTGGATTTGAATATCATCCGTGGAGGTAAGGAAATCGGGCATATTCACCCAAAAGACGCCTTGCGACTCCGCATCGTTCACCGGAATACCATTGATGGTCACATTAATTCGAGTAGGGTCGGTGCCGCGAATACGAATCCCGGTATACCCTACGCCTGCCCCTGCATCGGAGCTAACGACGGCCGAAGGCGTCCAGCGCAAAAGGAAGGGTACATCTTGACCGAGATTGTTCTTTTCAATTTCTGCCTTGTCCAGGTTCGTGTAGGTAATCGGCGTTTTCGCTCCGGCCCGAGTCGATTTGACAATAAGTTCGTCCATCTCAACCACCGCTTCAATCAATTGTGCATTAACTAAATAACGCGATCCCTTCTCGGGGACATTGATCTTGCGATTAATCGTCAAGTAACTGACGTGACTGATACGGAGTTCATGCGGACCAATGGCTACCGCTTCAATTTGGTAGCGCCCATTTTCATCAGTGAGCGCACCTTTGTTGCTACGTAATAGTGAAATGTGGGCCCCAACAACTGGGTCTCCCTGAGCATTGGTAACTTTCCCAGCTACCGTACATTGTGCCAAAGCCAATTGACTAAGCAATAATGCTAAGGCGAATGAAAAAAAATACTTCATGAAAATAAAATTGGACTGTTGACCGAGAGGTGTTTACGCAGAGCCGAAAAGAAAGTTTTCTCCAGCCGTAGAAAAGGCAAAAGAACTTTGCTTCTTGAACGAAGACTAAAAAAACACTTTTCAACCACCATAAAACGGTTTGGTCAAAGTCATTGAAATAATTCACCGACCATGGGGTATGGACGGTGCTTACTTCATCACCCCGCAAAGCAAACGGTCGATCTCGCGAATGTCCGTTGATTTGCTGAATTCCCTCGCCGGAATTACCCGGCCCGGTTCGATGGGTATAATCTCAGCCATAATCGGCCCAAAAAGTTGGACAAATTAGGGGGCACCCCAATTGAGCGCCGCAAATATAGCCAAGAAGGTGGGTAATTTTTATCCTCGGTGGGTGAAATGCCTTTGTTAGAATTAAACTTCTACTTTACACTGACAATCTTGCATTAGAAAGATATAGCAGCAGGAGGTGAGATAGAGGTGTCATTCCTATGGAGTTTGAGTAAAGCTGTTGAGAAACTAGAGTAAAAAGATGGTGCGTTTGGTAAGATTAACTAGATGCAACGAGGACACCTCTTTTTATTAATCGTTCTGATTCAAAAACCGCTTTTGAATCACCTCTAAGGCTCTATTGAGACGAACCTCCGGAGGGCCAACTAATTCGGTGAAAGGTTTATGAAATCGACGCAGTTCCTTAAGATGGTTTTGGTAGAGTACATGGCGATCATTGGGATTTTCGCGTAGCACATCCGGCTCCCAGGCAACATCCGTTCCACACAGAAAGTAATAATCATAAGGTCGGCTAGCGACAAGTTCATTGATCGAGGGGTGGCATTTCTGGTATTTAAAATCTGCCCAAATTTTGATGGTCAGCACATCGGTATCGCAAACGATCCAGCGTGGTTGCGCTGCTAAAGCTTGCTCTTCCAAATTTACTTGCCCCTCAGTTATAGCCAGTAAATCATCATACACATAAGGTCGGTCCAATACATTTAGAAAATCGCGGGCATATTCTTTCACTTGTGGGCAGTCCAAAGCAACACTCAGTTGTTGGGCTAGTGTACTTTTTCCCGTCGACTCCGGGCCGGAAATCACAATTTTTATGGTCTTGGTCATATCTGAGTTACTATACGGAGGACGGCAAATTAACGAATAAATTCACAATTACTTGCCCCAACTCAAATCAATTCATGGCCTAAATGCGTTGTGCTATTGTTTCATTTTCTGACTGGATTACTATTGCAATTATTAGTAATATTGTCGGAGTATTTGACCAGTATTATGCACGATATCGAACCTCATTTTCAGTGGCGTGATCAGTATCAGTCGGCGAAAGACCAGCATTCGCCCTTTTACGGGCGTACCTACAGTGAGTTCCAGTTTTCTCAAAAAGTATATAATTATTTCATCCATCCGCAATGGGACGAATTTGGTTCTAGTACCTTGTACTTGAAAGTATTATTTGTGGACTATGAAAATGGAGCCGCTATTCTGGAATTTATCGGAGAGTGGAATGACTGCCTGCACAATGATGTCAAGTTTTTAAAACGCGAAGTGGTCGATCCGATGATTGAGTGTGGTATCAACAAATATGTTCTCATTTGCGAAAATGTGTTGAATTTCCACGGTTCTGATGATTGCTACTACGAAGAGTGGTACGAAGAGGTTAGCGAGGAAGAAGGTTGGATTTGCATGTTAAATACACTTGAGCACGTCGAGCAAGAGCTCAAAGACACCCGCTTACAATATTTTGTTAATTTTGGCGAACAGTTCAATGGATTGAATTGGCGGAGTCAAAAACCAAAGTTTGTTTGCCAGGCGGTCGAAGCACTGGTATACGGCGACGTCAAACGCCTAATTTAGTAGCTCCTCATAATTGCCAGTGATGCACAAATCCGGTTTTATCAATATCATCGGCCGACCCAATGTCGGTAAATCCACGCTGATGAATGCGTTGGTCGGTGAGCGTATGTCGATCATTACAAATAAACCTCAGACGACTCGCCATCGGATCATTGGTATCCTCAGCGGAGAAGATTACCAAATGGTCTTTTCGGATACCCCAGGGATGATTAGCGACCCAGCCTATAAAATGCAAGAGATGATGAATCGCTTTGTGCGCACAACCTTTGAAGATGCGGACATTATGCTCTTCGTAACGGCGGTCGATGAAAATTACGATGATGACGATCCGGTCATCGAGCGCTTGCGTCGGGTACAGGTTCCATTGTTTTTGATTATCAATAAGATTGACATTGCCGAAAAACCCGAGCACATTCTCGAACTGATACAGCTTTGGAACAAACGCGTGCCCAATTTCAAGGAAAGCATCCCCATCGCTGCTCTTCAAAAGAAAAATACCGAAAAACTATTTGAACTTCTCCAGCAAAATCTGCCTGAAGGTCCCGTTTACTATCCCAAAGATCAACTCACTGATCGGCCCGAGCGCTTCTTCGTCAGTGAGATCATTCGCGAGAAGATCCTGCTGCAATACGAACAGGAAATTCCCTATTCCTGCGAGGTCGTCGTGGAATCTTTCAAAGAAACCAAAACCAAAAAGGGAGAAGACTTGATTCGCATCAGTGCTATGATATTCGTGGCTCGTAAGACACAAAAAGCCATCATCATCGGCAAAGCTGGCCAGGCGATCAAGAAGCTTGGCACCGCGGCGCGCCAGGGCATCGAAACCTTTATGGAAACCAAAATTTTCCTCGAATTACACGTCAAAGTACGCGACAACTGGCGCGATGATGAGCGTATGCTCCGTGGCTTTGGCTATCAGTCCTAATTACTTACTCGTAATACTTAATGATATCCGAAGCAGGCTTGCGTGTCAAGTCCGGCACCGTTGCCTCCTCGGCGGGGTAGCCCACCGGGATAAGCAGAAAAGGCCGCTCGTTTTCGGGGCGATTAAGGATCTTTTGTAAGAAATTCATGGGGCTGGGCGTATGCGTCAGGGCCACTAGTCCCGCCTGGTGGATGGCCGTCAGGAGGAAACCTGCCGCTAAGCCCACAGATTCATTGACGTAGTAATTTTTGCTTTTCTCGCCATCTACCAGATCGTAAGCCTTTTTAAACACAATAATCAACCAAGGTGCGATCTCCAGGAATGGCTTATTCCAGTCCGTTCCAAATGCTTTCAAATCATCCAACCACTCGTCCGACATGCGGCCATGGTAGTTGGTATACTCTTCCTCTTCAGCCGCTTTGCGAATTTCGCTTTTAATGGCCGGATCAGCCACCGCACAAAATGTCCAAGGTTGCTTATGAGCCCCAGAAGGTGCAGTTGAAGCAGTCATGATAATCTCCTCGATCACTGACTTGGGCACCGGCCGATCAGAAAATTCGCGTAAAGAACGACGTTGTTCCATGTAGGCATAATAATCGCTAACGCGTTGCCGCATCTCGTCTTCACTGTATTGCTGGGCCTGAAAAGGAATAAAGGCTGAAGTCATCTGATTGATTTTTTGCAAAAATAGAGAAATACCCAGAAAGATAAATGTCGGCAAGACGTAAAGGGGATAGAGTTTGGGAAGGAAAGAATGAGATTATGCCCAGGCTGAATAGTAGCTATTCGTTTTTTGAACGAATAAAAAGGAGTTTATCCAGTAGTTTTTTATTTTAAAACTCCATTTTTTTTAAAATTTTTTCTCACTGACTATCAGCACCTTAAGCCATCAATTTAAATTTATCAAAATATGATTTTATGGAATTTTGCAAAAACGGAATCTATAGATAGTAGAAATGTTTCTAAAAATTATTGTTTTTAACCTCTTGTCCATAAAATGTTCCCGGCAAAGGCTGGGAATAGTATGCCACAAAAATATTGCGGTCAAAATCGGCCGGCGGTGGCGGCTGAGGGTGGGTCCCTCCCTCAAAGCCCAATTCTATATCTTTCTCCCCCAAATGTTAAAGAGGCTCTCGATTCTAGTTACCATTGATAATAAGATACCACAAAGGCAATCGCTATCGCGGTGTATAATTTCAATTTGAAACGCTATCAAAAAACAAATCTTTAATTGTGGCATATAACCGTCGCAGTTGCAAAAGCAGCTTTAGTCAAATGATCCGATCATCACTACTCTCTCCCCTTCAATATTTAATCCCCATCTCTACAAATCCCCCAACTGCGGCCTTAAGACAATATCCTCGACTACCGCCGCCGGGCTCATCTGATAAGCTCCCCACACTGCAATCGCAATATCATTAGCTTGCATCAGTCGACTTTCAGGAAAATCAGCTCCAGCCCACGAATTCGACCAAGTCGCTCCGGGCATAATGCTGGTGACTTTGATGCCTTTGTCCTTCATTTCCTCGCGAAGTACTTTGGAAAAGCCCAAGAGGGCAAACTTGGAAATGCTATAGGAGCCTCCATTAGGATACGCCATCAGACTAGCAATGGAGCACATATTGAACACATGCCCACGTGCTTGCGGCAACATCAAAGGCAATAGAGAACGGGTGAGATAATAGGCACTATACAGATTAGTAGCAATTTGGCTTTCCAAGGCGCCGTCTGCTTCTTCGTGGATATTGCCGGGAACGAATAAGCCGGCATTATTCACCAACACATCAACCTGCGACCATTGGGATTTGATATAATCCGCAAAGGCTAACACTTCATCTTTCTGGCTCATATCCGTCGCACGAAAGATCAACTGGCTATTAGGGTAAGCAGTTTTAAAGGTTGCCTGCATGGCTTCAAGATCGGCGACATTGCGCGAACAAACCGCGAGCTTGAATCCTTCTTTAGCAAAAGTATGGGCAATGGCTAGTCCGATACCTTTTGTAGCGCCAGTGATAACAATATTCATAGTCAGTCGTTAAGGGGGTGTTTCTCGGCTTGATTGCCGCGACGCGAAGATGCTACAAAAAAGACAGGTGGCCAAATTTCCGGTGCTTGAGCGCCATGATGGTGATGACTGACTTGATTTAACGGTGAAAACTTGGTGAAAATGAATACTATTTCCATCTTTGCGGGCGATTTGGGGGAACAACAATCTGGTAGGCCTCAGGCTACTTAATCTCGTCCCCATGTTCTTAGCACATAAATTTGAACAGTTTACGCCTCTTTTCGTATAGATAGATATGAATCTCAACTTCCTATATCACTTTGGTCGCTATCTCTTGATGATCCGCACCGCGATTGCTCGCCCGGAGCGTTTTGCCATGTATTGGCGGGAGACCATGCGGCAAATGAACGATATTGGAGTCGGCTCACTGGTCATCGTAGCCCTCATCGCAGTTTTTATCGGTGCGGTAACGGCTGTACAGTTTGCATATCAATTACAAGACAGCTTTGTCCCGAAGTACTACATCGGTTATATCGTTCGGGATAGTACCATTATCGAATTGGCCCCGACGATTACCTGTCTCGTACTAGCGGGAAAGGTCGGATCGAATATTGCGGCAGAGATTGGAGGGATGCGACAAAAGGAGCACATTGATGCGATGGAGATCATGGGCGTTAACACCGCTGCCTACTTGATTATGCCGAAGGTCATCGCGGCGGTAATTGTCATTCCATTACTGGTCTGCATTGCAGCTTTCGTCAGTATCTTGGGTGGTTACCTGGCAAGTGTACCCGGTGGGTTGATCACTGATGCCGAGTATATTCGTGGACTACGTTCCTTCTTTGTCGAGTACAATGTCTTTATGATGATTGTAAAAGCGGTGGTTTTTGCGTACATCCTGACAACAGTATCCGCTTATCAGGGGTATTATGTAAAAGGAGGAAGTATTGAATTGGGACAAGCCAGCACACAAGCGGTTGTATATAGTGATATTTTGATTCTACTAGCAGATTATATCATTGCCTTGATTTTGACCAGTTAAATGGTGGTCAATAAACGAGATTTATGATTCGAACAGAACAAATTTTTAAATCTTTCGACGATACAGATGTCTTAAAAGGGATCACGACCTCTTTCGAGAAAGGGAAGACCAACCTGATTATTGGACGAAGTGGCGCAGGTAAGACCGTATTGTTGAAACTGCTGGTGGGATTGCTGGAGCCTACTTCCGGGGCCATTTGGTACGACGATATCAATTTTTGTGAATTGAATAAAAAACAGCGTCGCGCCATCCGGATGGAAGTTGGGATGCTTTTTCAAGGATCTGCTCTGTTCGATTCGATGACGGTGGAAGAAAACATCCGTTTTCCCCTCGACATGTTTACCAAGAAGACCCGCAAGGAAAAGCTCAACCGTGTGAACTACTGCCTCGAACGTGTCAATCTCGAAGGCAGCAACCATAAATATCCTTCCGAAATTAGTGGTGGAATGCAAAAACGGGTCGGTATTGCCCGATCCATTGTTTTGGAACCCCGCTATTTGTTTTGCGACGAACCCAACTCCGGTCTTGATCCAAAGACCTCTATGGTCATCGACGAACTTATCCGCAGTATCACCATCGAAAACGACATCACCACCGTCATCAACACCCACGATATGAACTCCGTAATGGAGATTGGTGACAATATTGCCCTACTCTATCAAGGTGAGCTGGCCTGGCAAGGCAACAAGGACGAAGTCCTCAACAGCGACAACAAAATCCTCGACGAATTCATCTTCGCTTCCCCCTTCCTGCAACGCCTCCGCGACGCTGCCCTCAACAATAATGTATCGATCAAGCCTGACAAATAAAAAATCGCCTTGACAGAAGGGAGAGCGTCAAGGCGATTTTAGTGGTAGTTGTAGTATGTTTAGTTCTATCTACAAATATGGAGTGATACTACAAAATTATTAGCTAAACGGGCCGAGGGCAATACCGCTTTTACGGTATTTTAAAGTTACAACCCTTTGATATATAAGTTTTTGAGATGCGATAGAAAAGTGGTTGGAAGATAATTAGAGGAATAAAAAAGCCACCTTTCACGGTGGCTTTGGTGGAGAATACCGGAGACTTTTGTCTTTTCCTAATTGCCTGATAATGAATTAGGTAATTTTATACTATTTGTCTATGGACAAAAAAATCTTGTCTACGCAATTTAACCCAGCAACTTCATCGCGATCTCCGCAGCTTTCAAGCCCGCAGTCTTAAGCGCCTCCTTTACACCCTCCTCGGTCAGGCTGGCAATCGCCTTGGCACCTACCTGAGCACTGAACTTCCACAGCTTGGCGATGTTGCGCTGCAGGGTCCGAATCACAGTCTTCTTCGTGGACTTGGAGACGGCCTTTTGCGCTTGCTTTAGCTCGATCACTACAGCATCCGCTTCCGCTGCATTTTCCTCGTCTTTGTTTTTGATAACTTCCTCGATGAGCAACTCATAATAATTGGTCAGAAGCTGCTGTTGGAGCATGGGAAAAGGCTTCTGATCGGCATCCTCGTCCAGGATTTCGAAATAGGGATTTAGCTCTTCGTAATAATGCTGAGTGATGGGGTCGTCAAATAATGAACTGGGTTTGTTGTATTCTTTGATCAAATGGATCCAGAAGTCAATGTCTTTTTTGATTTCAATTACACTATACTTGAAAGTAAATTCCTCAGTTAGATGTTCTCGGCTAGCTGGTACCGCAGAGAGACTATATGTAGATGTGTCTCCTCCGTCAGCATCAACCAAGCGAATGGTAAAGCTAAAATTAGAGGCTATATCCTTATCCTTTAAAATGATAGTATCCTTACCCTGGAATTGGGCTTCGATGATATCCCGATTCTGTTCTTTGATATCTTCAAGTGTACGAATGAATTCTATAGGAAAGTTCTTTTTCATCTGCTTATTCATATACTCTACTCCCCTTCTATCTGCTTCACCCTGTCATCCAAATCATCCAAACGATCCAATATTTTTTTAAGCTCTACTAACAACTTATGATCTGTGTTATTTGATATCGAAATTGCTGTCGCGGTTTGGTCTTCTTTGGAGCCTGAATCGACTGAAGAGTTTCCAGGATTCGTCAAATCAGTAAAAATTAGGCTCTCCATGTCCACATTGTACATTTCCCGAAGTTTAACTAAGAATTCAAACTTTGGGCGATAGAGGCCATTCTCCCACTGGCTGACTGCTGAGTCTGTTTTTCCTAGAAAATCAGCGACTTGTGCGGTAGTTAAGTCCCTTTGATTCCTTAGAAATTTAAGATTTGAGGGTAAGAATATTTTTAAACTCATCAAGTTAAAAGAAGAATTTTCTAAGAAAATGCTTGTAACTAAGTTTAACTTGACATATATTTGTCAAATCCAAAGTTAAACTAAAGTTTATTTTTATTACATCCAATAATAATCAAATTATGGGAACTAGAGATAATGGCGATCCAAAAAACAAGTACGATCAGCTGAAGTATAATATCCAATTAAAGTTGGATAACCTGCCTAAAAGAGACTACGCTCCTGCCCTTGAAGAACTGTGTCAGTTACTCGGTATCAAAAGGCCAATGCTTTACACGATCCGTAACTATAAGCTCGGTGAAAAAGGAGCAGTTAATAGTGATCGATTGCTAGTCATTGCTAATTTCTTCAACTGTACCGTCGACGAACTCATCAACCGTCCCACCCCATCTCCGGCGCAAGCTACCAAAAAAGCATCATGACTTTCTACACCCGACGGGACGATCAGGAAAGAACGAATTGGCTGTGGATCATTGGGGAGAGCCACAGCTGGCTGGTCGGTTGGGACCACCATCTCCAGGGGATCGAGGTGTATAGCCTGCAGCGCTTCCGGGGCAAAGGGGACTTTCGCAAGAAGGGCTACCGCCAGGTGGAGGCATCAGAAGTTGAGAGCGTGTTGATAAAACTGCAAGGTGAGGTGAAGGAGCTGGTGGCCAACTGCCTGCCGGACTTGAGTGAGAATAATGGCAGCGTCCAGTCCAATCTGTCATAGGGTTAGAAAAAGCCCCTTCCCTACGGACGCAGGGACGGGGCTTAATTTTAAAACTAAATGTCTTCCAATATATGCAAAATTTACACAAGATAATCAGCCGAAGCCGGCACCTCGATAAGGTACAAATGAGCATCGCCCGACGTACCAACGGGAACCGCTCTTTCCTGGAAAAAAATTATTGGCTGCACCTTCTGCTCAAAATCCTGTCGGTGCCGGTGATTCTCTATAGCTTGGGCACTGGCGGGATCTTTTTGTATAGCTATTTCGAACCATCCTTTGCGCAGCCGGTGCTGGCCGGCATCGTCTCCGGACTGATCGTGCTCACCGTTGAGGCGATCTTTTACTGGTGCCTCTACGCTGCGATCGGCGACCTCATCAATGGCGATTGGAAGGAAGGGCTGCACTACAGCCAGGCATTTAGTCTCAAAGCAGTGTTCGCGCTGCTGGCTGGTTTTTGCTCGGTCTTCTGGAGTATCAAAGGCAGCCCGGATATCGCGGACTTCCTGACTCGCCGGACCTCCCCCATCGAGCTGGTGGATCTCACCACCATTCATTCCCGCTACGACGATCAGCTATCGGAGCAGAAAAAAGTACAAGATCAAGCGGCCTCGATGACTTGGCGCGGCAAGATTGTCTCCGATGGTCGTCAGCTGCTGCAGCAAGCTGAAGCACAGAAGGCACAAATCGAGCAGCTCCGCGCTACCGAAATCAATGAGGCGATGCAAGAAAATGACCGTCGCCGCGAATTATATGAGTCCCGTATCACCCAACGAGGAAATTGGTTCCTCTCCTTTGCCGGCGGCGGTCAAGTCTTAGGATTATTGATTGTGGTGTTTATCCGAGTATTTGAATATGGCGTGTTCAGCGAACTACCCGACGAGCCAGAGGCCGATGGAGATGAGGAGGAGCGTTTGCAACAAGAGCGGTACGGCGCTCTGGCTCCGGGTGGTCGCCATGCGCACGTCAGTGCCCGACCCAGTATGCAGATCAGGATGCCCTGGTTGGACAAAGACCAGGTTGAAACACCTCGGGCGCAAGCCCAAACCCAAGTTGCCGCCAAGGTGGTCAAACCCATGTCTGGACAGGGCCGCAGCTCGTCGGACAAGTTGAAAGACAAGTTGCCAGACCAGGTTGGAGGACAAGTTGTCCTCATCGGTCAGGAGTTGGTTTTTGAACACATGGGCGAGGATGGACAGGTGACCCACTATGACCTCAAATCGGTCCGTGGCTTTTACAAAAAATACGCGCGGCGGGTCCGGGAAACGGAGGACAAGCTCGCCGCCGCTCAGCGTAATAACGATCAGCGCCTGATCACCATCCACAGTAAAGCACTCAACAATCGTCAGCGCTGGCAGGAGTACTGGCAGACGGCTCTGGAGCTGTTGGAAAATTAAACCTACTGAGAAGACTACACACCATTTTCTAACACAAATCCATCACCATGTCCAAGGAAAAATACTACGCCACTCGCCATCAGGAACACGCCAAGGCGCTCTACGCTTACAAGATCACCTGCCCGGTGCTGCTCTTTGGCGGCATCCTGCTCTTCGGCTACGACCGATTTTTGGCGCTCTGTGCCGGCTTGATAGGAGGGATGTTGTTGGTCCTACTGATCCGTTCCTGGATCATGTCATTCTGGTACGCTTATCGGGTCCGGGATGCGCGACAGCGCCGGCAATACGCCGAGTACCAGGAATATAAAGCACAGCAAAAAAGTAGACCCAAAGCACGACCCCGAGTCCGTCGGGTAGTGCGGCGCTGATAGTCCATATCTACACGAGAAAACTTACACAAGGAGGGGAAGGCCTGTCCTTCGACGATCGGGAATATTCCCGCAAATTAACTGGATTAACACACGACCAGAACGAGACACTAGTATGTCAGAAGAAAAATTAGAAGTTGCTGCCAAGCACAATATCGTAGTTCAGAAAGACTCCCTTAAGTTACTGTTGAACTTAGAGAAGACGGTGCTAAATAAACCAATGCCATCAGCTCCGGAACTCGAAGAGGTAGTACTCGGTGCCATCCTGATCGACTCCAAAGCGATGATTGTCATGCGTCCCATTTTAGAGCCGAAGCATTTCTACGCTGAGAAGCACCAGATTATTTATAAAGCGATGGTTGGCCTTTATGATAATAAGGTCCCCACAGATTTGGTACTGGTAGCGGAAGCCCTCAAACAGCAAAATAAGCTGGACAAAGTAGAAGGCGCTTTCTATCTGGCGGGATTAGCGAATCGGGTAGCTTCGGCGGCCAACATCGAGCATCACGCGCGCATCATCGTACAAATGTGGTTGTACCGCGATGGTTTAGAACAGTGCCTGCAGTACGCCAAGAAGCTTGTCGGGCGAGAAGGCGATGTCTTTGATCTCCGCAACCAGCTGGCCGACAATATCCGTACCCGGCCACCACATTCCTTTTTCAAATTCGATGACTTTGATAATGCCCTCGAGCGGGGAGACGAAGCCCCAGAGCTGAAGAAGATGTGTGGCACCCTCTGGAATCGCACCGAGGTGTGCTTTTTCTTCGGGCCTCCCGGCACGGGTAAGTCGATCTTTTGCATCCAGATTGCCAATGCGCTTTCGAAAGGCCTCGATGTGATCCCGGATATCCTGGTCAACGAATGCGAGCCTCAGAAGGTCCTCTACATCGACTTCGAGCTGACCGATCGCAACCTTAAAAACCGCTATTCGAACAGTGAGACAAATGTGAACTACAAGTTTGATAGCGACTACCTCAAGCGCGCCTCCATCAATCCTGACTTCCTCGACTACGACGACCGCCTCGATAAGATCGCCCAGCAGCAGATCGAGAATCTGATCCTCACCTTCAAGCCCTCCGTGATGATTGTCGACAACATTACCTTTCTCACCTCCGAGAGCAATCACGATACAGATATCGCTAAGAAGCTGATGAAGAAATTGGTGTACTACAAACGCCAGTACGACCTCTCGCTCCTAGTCGTAGCGCACACCACCAAGGGCGCCTCCAAGTTTATGCCCTTGATGGAAAAAGATATGGCCGGCTCGGCCCAGCTGCAAAACTTCGCGGATTCGATCTTCGGCATCAAAACCAGTGCTCAGGATGAGAACATGAAGTATCTCAAGCAATTCAAAGACCGTAACGAACCCAAGGTCCTCACCGACGAAAACGTCATGGCCGTCGAGCCCAAGAAGGGCGGCGCGGAACGCAACTTCCTCCAATTCGAACTGCTCCAATTTAGCCGTGAGCGCGATCACCTGGCGATGCCCGACGATGATAGCAGCGCTGAGCTATTGGTCATGGAGGCCTGCAAACTGAAAGCCGAGAAGGGACAGGGCTTTGGCTATCGCAAGGTGGCCAAAGAGCTGGGCTGGGCACGTAGTGTCCAGAATCTGATCGACAAGATGAAGGCCTACGCTCAGGCCTCCGACGAATATAGCGTGACCGATCGTGGTCATATCACTTTTGTAAAACCATTCTGATGATACAACTTAAACGATTGGCCCGTGGCCTACTCACGCAAGTGAAGCAACAAGATGCCATCACCGAGCTACGGGCACTGATCCAGGAGCAGGAACGTGCCTTCATTACAGCTATTGCATCTGGAGAATTACATCCAGATGTGGCCAACCGTAAGTATCTCCGGCTACGCAAGGCGCTGGCCATGCTCGAGGGCGAAGAAGAAACCCCATCATCCACAACATCAAATTTATTTTCCAATGGATAAGATCATCGAAGAAGGCCGTCTGGCCTACGCTTGCGGCATTTCGCAAAACAATAATCCCTATGGACTACATCAACTAGCTGAGCGAGCTGCCTGGGCGAAAGGCTGGCGTGAAGTACTCGCCGAACGATTACGGACCAGACTGTTACCAGCCACCTGAGATGGAGCTACTCCTGATCATTTACCTCATCTGGCTATTCGATGGCTTTAGGCAAGCCACACCAAGATAGTGGGCGATAAGCATCGCCGTATTTCTTCATTAAACTAAACTAAGTATGAACAAATCAGAATGCCTCAAGCGTATTGCCGCGCTACTCGATTGCTCCATTGCTGAGGCGAAGGCCCATTATAATGCTTTTGTCGCGGTGCTGGGAGAAGCGCTACACGAGCGTGAGAGAGTCACACTAAAAGACATGGGGACCTTTGAAGTCAAACACCGGCCATCACGTCCAGGACGTAATCCGGCTACCGGTGAGTCGATCACCGTTCCGGCAAAAGATGTTATCAGATTCAAGCCAGCTAAGGCCTTGAGCGATCATCTGAACTAGGCTAAGAAGTTTTAGACCTCTGCTTATTTGGCGGGAGTGGCTCAGGCTGCTCCCGTTTTTTGTTTTTGTGACAAATTTATTTTTTCATATTCGTTTTATTTGCTGTCTACTTTTAGACAGTTTTGGACGATTGGACAGCATAGACAGTTTGGACACTTTCTGGACAGGCTATTTTTCACCTTTTCCAACTGTCTAGTTTTTACTGTCCATTTTTAGACAGTCGCTATTTCTCTCTTAAAAAAAATAGATAATTATTTTATTTATAGGGAGTTAGAAGAGGAGAGCGTCTAAATGGACACAAAATGTTAGTTAGACAGTTTAGACAGAGACAAAATGTTGAGGAGCAAAAACAGGGCTTTGTTCTGTGACAAATAAAACCAGTCTAAGCTTTACCTCGCCATCCAGCATATACACCATCAGTAAATACCCTACTATATTTCGCTTCGATTTTTTCGCCAACTCCCTGTAACATCGTATTTTCAACCAAATACTAACCCTATGGCTAATCAGGAACAATTGGAGCGGCTGCGCGATGGTGGGGTGGAGGTCTGGAATAAGTGGCGGCAGGAGAATCCTAATATAAAAGTGGACTTATCTGAGGCCCATCTCAGCTCTGCCCATCTCAGCTCTGCCGATCTTAGTTCTGTCGATCTCAGCTCCGCCAAGCTTAGCTCCGCTGACCTACGCTCCGCCAAACTCAGCTATGCCAATCTGCGCTACGCCAAGCTTAGCTCCGCCGCTCTGTGCTCTGCCGATCTGCGTTCCGCCAATCTGCGCTCTGCCGATCTCCACTCTGCCGATCTCAGCTCCGCTGATCTCAGCTACGCCAAGCTTAGCTCCGCCGATCTCCGCTCTGCCAAACTCAGCTACGCCAATTTCCGTTCCGCCAAGCTCAGCTCCGCCGATCTCCATTCTGCCAAGCTTAGCTCCGCTAATCTGCGCTCCGCCGATCTCCGTTCAGCCAATCTCCACTCCGCCGACCTCCACTCCGCCAAGCTCCAATCCGCCAAGCTCAGCTCCGTCAAGCTCAGTAATACAAATTTGGAGGCGGCATTATTTTATACTACAACCATTAGTAATGTGAAGCTATTGGATGCGAATGGATTAGATAAAATTGAACACTATGGCCCTTCCTTCATAGATCAAAGTACTTTGCAACTTTCTCATGGCCAGCTCCCCGACGTTTTCCTCAAAGGCTGTGGCCTCAGTGCTTGGGAGATTCTCGCTGCCAAGCTCCACAATCCCAAACTAACCCCAAATCAAATCACCGACATCATATACGAAATGGATCGACTACGCAACGAAGCACCGCTGCAGGTGCACAATCTCTTTATTTCCTACTCCCACGGCGATG
>JANQQI010000094.1 GCA_028285085.1 Saprospiraceae bacterium
GTCAAAGGTACAAGGTAGTGGCATCGTTTACGTTCGCAATCGCCGGAAAACGAAAGAGGTGGCTCTACATCTTCAGCGGCGACAGATTTCCGCGGAATATTACCACGCGGGCTTGTCACCGGAGCGTCGAGGGCAACGCCAGGATGCCTGGATGAACAATGAGCTTCGGGTTATCGTTGCTACGAATGCCTTTGGGATGGGGATTGATAAGTCCGATGTGCGAATCGTCGTTCACTTGGATTTGCCGGATAGCCTGGAAGCCTATTTTCAAGAGGCCGGTCGCGCGGGGCGCGACCGGAAAAAGGCCTACGCCGTCATGTTGTACAATGATAGTGATCGACAGAAGTTGGAGCGTCAGCATACCTTATCCTATCCTGAGCTGAGCGAAGTACGGCGGATTTATCGCGCCCTCGGTAGTTATTTTCAGTTGGCTATTGGCAGTGGTGAAGGAGAGAGTTTTGATTTTAATATTGTTGACTTTACAAATAATTACAGTTTAGAATTAGTGCCGACCTTTAATGCTTTGCGGCTGTTGGAAAAGGAAGGATGGGTGAACTTGAGTGAGTCGGTTTATATTCCAAGTACGATCCAGATTTTGACAGATAAAGAGTCACTCTATGACTTTCAATTGCGAAATCGACAATATGATTTGTTGATAAAAACAATCTTAAGAACGTACCAAGGTGCTTTTTTGAATCCCGTGCCGATTCGCGAGTCCCAACTGGCCTCTTTTCTAAAAATCCCACAAATGCGACTGCGGCGCTTATTCGAACAACTACAAACGCAAGACATCCTCAAATATATCCCTCAAAAAGACCAACCACAATTGACTTTTTTGAGGGAACGAGTAGACGCCGATAATTTGAATTTTGATCAAAAACAATACGCTTTTCGTAGAAAACAACACGAAGAACGTATCCAACGCGCTATCCGCTACGCAACGGCAACCGCTTGTCGTAGTCAACAATTGCTAGCCTATTTCGGGGAAAAAGAGACGACGGCTTGTGGCATCTGCGATGTTTGCCTGGGCCGTAATAAGACCGAATTGTCGAACGAAGAATTTCAGCGTTTTAGCGAAAAGATTTTACGTCTTTTAAAGCACGAAAACCTATTGACAGAAGATATCGTAGACTCTTTCTCACCACGTCATAAGAATCGGGTATTGCGCGCGCTGGAATTCATGCTCGAAGAAGGCGCGCTCGCCGAAATTGATGGAAAAATGGCTTTGCCCCGCTCATGAAAAGTCAACATATCATTTGTACCGTCATCAATGACCTGACTTACGATCAGCGTATGCAACGCATCTGCCGATCTCTGGCTGGAGCGGGCTATCAAGTGACGCTCGTGGGCCGGCAATTACCCCAGTCGAAGCCTCTACGTACTGAAATATTTCAACAGCGACGACTTCGGTGTTGGTTTAACAGCGGAAAATTCTTCTATCTGGAGTACAATCTTCGCTTGCTTTGGCTGTTGTTTTTTGCACGTTACGATATACATTGTGCGGTAGACTTGGATACACTGGGAGCTGGTTTTCTGGCTACCCGTTTTCGCAAAAAAGCCTTGGTCTACGATGCCCACGAATATTTTACCGAAGTGCCGGAGGTGGTGGAGCGCCCTCGTGTTCAGCGCCTCTGGCGCTGGCTGGAACGGCAAATTGTCCCCCGCTTGCGGTACGCTTACACGGTTTGTAATAGCCTCGCTGTGTTATTCGAAAAAGAGTATGATCGCCCCTTCGAGGTAATCCGAAATGTTCCTTTTCGACGGCCGATTACGGCAAAAGAAGTGGCGAAGCCTCCTGTTTTATTATACCAAGGGGCTCTCAATGATGGTCGAGGTCTGCCTGAAATAATCAAGGCGATGTCTGCTTTACCTGGCGTGGAATTATGGCTGGCCGGAGAGGGCGATTTATCCACCTCACTACGTGCCTTAGTCCAAGAATTAGGCGTATGGGACCAAGTCAAGTTTTTGGGCTATCTCCAACCGGATGAATTACACCAGCTGACGCCAAAAGCAACGCTTGGGTTGAACTTGCTCGAAAACAAGGGGCTGAGTTATTACTATTCTTTGGCCAATAAGTCCTTTGATTACATTCAGGCGGAGGTGCCTGCCTTGCATCCTGATTTCCCGGAATATCGGCACTTAATTGACCAGTTTGAGACCGGCATTTTAGTCGAAAATTTGGAAACTACCACTTTGGTTGAAGCCATTCGTCGATTGCTAGATGATCCTGCGTTTTACCAACATTTACAAGCTGAATGCCGAAAAGCGGCCGAAATTTTCATTTGGGAAACGGAGGAAAAAAAGCTGTTAGCGTTTTACGAACAAGTAGTGAACTAATTTCAAGCATAATCTGAATGTAAAACAGATGTCTTTGTGATCAGAATAGTGCTAATCTTTGAGGAACTTCTATCCCGATTCCAGCCATTTTTTTTAGTTTTGTGCTTTTTGAAACCGACTTCATCTTTTCGACTATGCAAATCATTGACGGCAAGCAATTGGCCACCACCATCAAAGAAGAAATCGCCCGAGAAGTACAGCAAATTAAAACTCAGGGCGGTAAAATTCCCCACCTTGCCGCAGTGATCATCGGTGATGATCCGGCGAGTCATGTCTACGTACGTAATAAGGTACTATCCTGCGAAAAAGTCGGTTTCGAATCGACCCTCATCAAGCGCGGTGCTGAAACCAGCGAAGAAGAATTGCTACAAATTGTCGATCAACTTAATAATGATGATAATATCGATGGGTTTATCGTGCAGCTACCTTTGCCCAAGCATATCAACGAAGAGAAGGTAACCTTGGCTATTGATCCACGCAAAGATGTCGATGGTTTTCACCCGGTCAATTTTGGTCGCATGGCACAAGGCCTGCCTTGCTACTTACCCGCTACACCTTTTGGCATTATCCAGATGCTGGATCGTTATAATATCGATGTGGAGGGTAAAGAATGTGTGGTGCTTGGTCGTAGTAATATCGTCGGTACACCAGCAAGCATTTTGCTCTCTCGTAAAGCTCGTCCTGGTAATGCCACCGTAACGCTATGCCACAGTCGTACGAAAAACTTGCCGGAGCATACGCGTCGGGCGGACATCTTGGTTGTTGCCTTGGGGATGCCGGAGTTTGTTACGGGCAATATGGTCAAAGAAGGTGCTGTGGTCATCGATGTGGGGACTAATCGGGTGGAAGATGCCACCGCCAAGCGAGGGTATCGCTTGAAAGGCGATGTGAAATTCGATGAAGTCGCCCCGAAATGTAGCTATATTACCCCCGTGCCGGGCGGTGTCGGACCAATGACGGTAACTTCCTTGATCATGAATACCTTACGAGCCGCTCGTAAGGAAGTCTACGCTTAAAATCCACTGATTTGGACTATTATAAGTTTGCCATTACGGTGGCCGAGGAGCAACGTGAAATCGTGCTCGCTTTTCTCAGCGCGCTACCCTTTGATACTTTTGAAGAGACAGAAACAGGCCTGAATGCTTATTTACCTGCCTCTCAAATCAGTGATTTCTCGGAAGAGGCATTGAGCGATTTGCAGGAACGTTTTGGGATACAATGGGACAAAAGCTTGATCAAGTCCCAAAACTGGAATGCCGTCTGGGAATCCAACTTTCAGCCCATCATTGTAGGGAATTTCTGTGGTATCCGCGCCGATTTCCACCCACCTCTGACGCACGTAGAGCATGAGATTCTCTTGAATCCGCGGATGGCTTTTGGTACCGGGCATCATGCGACTACTTATATGGTCATCGAGCAGATGTCGGGAATTAACTTTCAGAATGAAAAAGTGCTAGATTACGGCTGCGGTACCGGTATTTTGGCCATTTTGGCGGCACGACTCGGGGCTCAACCCATTGATGCTGTTGATATTGAAGCGGCCGCCTGGGAGAATACCCTGGAAAATTGTCGGATCAATGGCGTGCCTGAAGTAACTGTTTTTCATGGAACATTAGATGCTATTGAAGATTTTGGATACGGGATCATCTTGGCCAATATTAACCGAAACGTAATTTTGGATAGCCTTTCCACGTTATATGAGAAGCTGGAGAAAAACGGCAAATTAATTGTTTCTGGTATCCTGATACAGGATCAAAAATTGGTCGAACAGACCGCACTACAAGCGGGTTTCAAGGCCAATATCTCGGTGGAACGCGATAAATGGATTTGTCAGATTTTTACGAAGTAAATATTTTTAAAAACTACCAGTCGCGCTCGACTGTTTCGAATTTACGAACCGATTTGGAGGAGGTTCAATACCTGCTCTTAACATAAACCATCTTGCGAAATTGAGCAAAGTCAAACAAGTATTGAGCATCTACGTACAATAGCTTTAGTGCTTGTTCATTCGCTCGAAATTGCAACTTCGATTTAAAGATATGATGAATCGCTTACTCCTCTCTTGTGGTCTTATGCTCTTTGTGAGCTCGGTATTTGGCCAAAAGAAGATCACTGAATTCTCCGAAGATACCAATGAATTTATTACTCAGATGGAAACCTTCATGACCTCCAGTAAGCGGAAGGTAATGGAAGAGCTATTTGAGGATTTTGAAAAACAATTCAAAGGAGGCGCCTACACCGAAGAGGAATTCAAACTGATCCACCAAACGTCCAACGCAATGCTCGGGCAAAAGATGAAATCCAGCCCGTATTTTAGCGAATATTTGAAAACGCTGACGATCATCAAGAAAGGGGAAAAGGGGCCAGAACGTTTCGTGGAATGGCATACCGTACTCAATCAGATGCTTGGCGATATTGAGAATCGAAAGTTAAATCCGTATAAGGATTATCTGATTTTCTCTTTTCACTTTTTTGATAAAAGTACATTGCGCTATTCAAAAAGTGGGGTGAACTGGCTTGCCAAAGCCAATGACTTTCAGCTTGGATATGCCGAAAAGCAACCCGTATTGTCATACGACGAATTAGAGCTCGTATGCTTTCGTAAGCAGGATTCTATCCGTATTTTAGAAACCTCCGGAACTTACTATCCGACAACCTTGACTTGGAAAGGGAAAGGGGGAAAAGTACAATGGGAGCGCTATAACCTTGGCGATTCCATCCACGTCGTCCTTGCGGATTACAGCGTAGAAACTAAAAAGAGTATCTATGAAGTGACCTCCGCTAAGCTCTACTATCCAGAATTGTTTCCTAACGGCGCCGTGGAAGGCTCGTTTACCGATAAAATCTTAGCTAATTCCAATCGAAAGGGTGGCTCGTACCCCCGTTTTGAAAGTCGTGATAGCATTCTGAATATCAATAATATTGGAGGAGGGGTGCGCTACGTCGGCGGATTTCGTTTGCATGGAACCACGGTATACGGCTACGGTAGTAAAAAGAATAAAGCGCGCATTAGTGTATTCGATAGTCAGAATCAACCGCAATTTCGTGGTAATGCAGAGTTGTTCGTGATCCGTAAGGGTGAGCGCATCGCCGGGGAACGGGTAGAGACGACGCTATACTTTGACCAAGACTCGCTGTATCACCCTTCGGTGAATATCAAATTCGAGATTCCCGAACGGGAACTGAAGCTTAATCGCGGTAATCGTGGTAGTGACCGAAATCCATTCTACAATTCACTGCACATGGTGAATATTGATTCGGATAATATTGATTGGTATCTGGAAAAAGATTCTCTGGTTTTTGGTCAGCAAGGTGTTGGTTTTGCAAAGAAAGAAAAGACCGCGGTTTTTGAATCTCTGAAGTACTACGCTGAAGGCGATTATCGCCGTTTGCAAAATATTTCTTCTACGAATCCTTTGGCGACTCTAAAATCTTACGCCGATCAAGAGGGAGATATCCTCAGTGCGAATAATCTGGCCCAACGGCTCAACCCTCGTTTCGATGTCACGAGTATTCAAAGTTTGCTTTACGACTTGGTCTCTAAAGGATTTGTGAATTACGATAGTGATCGCCAAGTGGTTGAAGTAAAAGACAAGGTTTATCATTACGCCAATGCGGCACAGGGCAAGGTGGATTATGATGTTTTGCGCATCGTCTCCGAGTCGGATACGATTAATGCGACCATGTCCTTGCGTGATAATTCGGTGACGGTCAACGGCGTGCGAAGCTTACAGTTTAGCCGTAAGCAACGCGTAGCGTTGCGTCCTTACCGCCGACAATTGACGCTAAGCCAAAATCGGAATATGGATTTTGCCGGTAGAATCTTTGCCGGGTATAGTCTATTCGAAGGAAAGGACTTTTCCTACATCTACGACCGTCATCATGTCGAAATGGATTCCGTTCGCTATTTTGACTTCTTTTTGCCAACGGGTGTAGTCGATAAAAATGGGGAGCCAGAAGCCTTGTCGATTAGCTCACGGATCGAGCATGCGACGGGCGTATTGCTCATTGATGCACCGTCCAATAAATCGGGGATCGAAGACATTCCGATTTTCCCGTCTTTCCAAAGTAAGGGCCCTTCTTACGTGTATTATGATTACGATGAGACGCAAGGCGGATGCTACAATCGCGACTCGTTTTATTTTGAATTAGATAAGTTTAGTTTCAACAGCTTGGATCGATTTACCCGAGATGACTTGAAATTCAAAGGCAGTATGGTTACGGCTAATATTTTCCCGGATTTCAAGGAAACGATTGTGCTACAGGAAGATGAATCCTTTGGTTTTGAAACCTTTACCCCGGAAGAAGGCTATCCCACCTACAGTGCAAAAGGTAATTTTAATGGTTCGATGGAGCTCAGTAACGAGGGCTTTTTCGGAAAAGGAAATATCAGTTATCTCGGAGCTACGGTTGATTCGGAAGACATTATTTTCCGGCCGCGCCAGATGCTTGCGACAGCGGAGCGTTTTGACTTGGCGGAGGATAGTGCCGGTCCGGTTGAAATCCCGCAAGCGGTAGGTTTGGACGTAAATATTGACTGGAAGCCCTACGAAGATAGCATGTATGTACGAACGAAGGAGAAGCCTTTCGACTTGTTCAAAGCCGGAGAGCACACCCTTAAGGGGACTTTGATTTTGACGCCGAATGGTTTAAAAGGTCGAGGTTTATTTGATTGGTCCAAGGGTAGCATGAGCTCTAAGCTTATTTCTTTTGGCGTTTATTCGGCGCAAGCTGACACCTCAAGCATACGAATTAAAACGATTGGAGAAGATGCCCTGGCCTTGAATACCGACAATGTAAATGCTGACTTGGATTTCACCGCTCAGATTGGTCGCGTCAAAGCGAATGCCGATGATGTGGAAACGGTGATGCCGTTCAACCAGTATCAAACCTCGCTCAACGAATTTGTGTGGGATATGGAAAAGGAGACGGTGACGTTTAAAAATGATAAAGGACAAAAAGGCGCCTTTACCTCGATACATCCTGATCAGGATTCGCTGATCTTTGAAGGTGAAACAGCATTTTATGATTTGAAAACGAATGAGCTGAAAATCGGTGGGGTAGAGGTCATTCCAACTTGCGATGCCTTAGTTTATGTTGATAGTGGTAGAGTAGATATTGGGAAGAATGCTAAGATGGCCACTTTAGAAAATGCGCGGATCGTGGCGAATACCGAAAACAAGTACCACGTCATTAACCGAGCGACGGTGGATATCATGGGGAAAAAGGATTATCGTGCGAAAGGCTTCTACGAATATAATATTGGAGACCGCAAGCAAGAGATCGAGTTTGCCAACATCATCGGTACCCGAGTTGGAAAAGGCAAGCGGAGCGAAAAGAAAACGGTGACGCGGGCTAACGGTGAAGTGAAAAACGACGATAACTTCTATATTGATGTAAAAACAGAATACCGCGGCGAAATCACCTTGAACGCAGAATCAAAAAATCTCCAATTCAAGGGTTATGCCCGCCTCGAAGCTGAAAATATGCCCGGTCGGGAGTGGTTCTCAGTATCTTTTGAAGGAGACAAAAACGACTTGGCTATTTTGTACAAAGTCCCTAAAAACTATCAGGGAGATCCACTGCGTACGGGCATCTATCTAAGCAAAACTTCTGCGAAGATGTACCCCAGTGTAATGATGTCATTATACACGCGCAAGGACCGAGTGATCATGGATGCGCGTGGTGCTAACGAAGTGGGCATTTTCAAATACGATCGCAAAAAAGAGCAGTTTAACTTTGGCGATTCTCTGCGCATCGTTGACGAAACAATCAGAGGTAATCAGCTGACCTTTGATAATAAATCCGGTGAAATCACCGCCGAAGGCAAGCTAAACGTAGGATCAGGGTTGGATTATATTGATATCACGGCAGCGGGCCGCATCAAAACACGCTTCCCGGAGAGTGCGATCGAAACGGACGGCTTCCGTGAACCCGGCGAAACCACTATGGATTGCAACATCATGGCGGGTATAGATATGATCATCCCGGATAAGCTTCTAAAAATTATGACTACAGATATCCAATCCAGTAGTTTTGATGCGCAGGTGGTGGATTATCTGAAAGATTCAGAGTATTACGAAAGAGCCCTTAGTGAGTTTATCACCAACGAAAAAGATTATAAATCAGCGGTCAACAAAATGAAGAGTTCTGGTCTGGATTTACCGGGAAAGTATGATCCATATGAGTTCTTTTTCAGTAATCTGGAAATGAAATGGAATGCTGAGTATCAGTCTTTTGTGTCGGCTAAGAACAAGGTAGCGGTAGCTAGTGTAAACGGCGAAGTGATTAATCGGATGCTGGATTGCTACATCGAATTCAAAATGCCGACCAATGAAGATGATCGCGTTTATATTTACATCAAATCACCCAGTGAGTTTTACTATTTCTTTGGCTACAAGCAAGGCGTGTTGAGTTGTGTGTCGAATAATGAAAAGTTCAACGAGGCCGTATTGTCTTTGAAGAAAAAAGAAGCGTCCATCAAAATGGATGATGGCGAATTCTACGAAATCGCTCCGGTAAATCCCGGTTCAGCACAAATGTTTGTCAATCGTGTACGTGAAGCACGTAAATAATCTAAGTTGTGGGTAATAGAATTATCCGCAGCTGAAATAAAATAACGAACTAACTTCTCGGCCTGGAATTGATAGTCGTACACCTTTGACGACTACCGGTTCCAGGCCTTCCTTACATTCTGTTTTCTTTCCTTTTTTGGTATGGTTTTGGACGTTTGGTTACAGTGGTAAGCTGTATTAATTCTGACGTATAGTCATTTTGTGATATATGTTGTGAAAAGTTTGCCATCCTCAGGCAAACAATAAACACTACGTAATCCAAATCTCACTTTTGAAAGCCGCGGAGCAATCAGGAATAATTGAATAACCATGGAAACGGTTTTCGAAAATACGGATTAACCAAAACAAGCCTTTATGAAAAAGGATTTACAACACTATTTACTGATTTGCTTTTCTGTCTTTTTGTGGTGTGGCAACCTGCTCCAGGCTCAGGATAATCTCCAAGTTGAGTTTCTTGATCTCACCACCGTCCCTGACTTTCTCAATATTTGTGGAGACCCCGATAGCGAAGTCGTACTGGTTAGTGTCGATGGCCTTGATCCCAATGTACGCTCGAATATTGTCGCCACCGCTAATCTATTTGAAGGGGTGCAGTTCGTCAGTTTTGATGCCGCCAACTCTTCTCCGGGGGTGACCCCAATTGATTTGACCGATTTGAGCCGGCCGGTATTTACCTTGCCTGATCTTGATCCTTTTGGGACCAGTTCGGTAAATATTGCTTTTTCCATTGCCGCTAATTGTGCTTATACCGATACCTTGACGATCAATAATGCTGCGGAAGTATACGACCGTTGGGATTTTAGCTACGATCTTGGACCAACCACTGGTCTTACCGAGTCAGATGATAATATTGAATATCGCGATGCTTTTGCTATCCCTTCTTTTACCTTATCCGTTGACAATTCCGTTGATGCGGCCCGGGTAGGGCAGTGCTATACACGAGATGTCATCAGTGCTAATACGGGTTTGGACGGTTTTGTGGATACGATTTTGTACTTCAACGAACAGGGCCCCGGTATTTATGTCCAAACCGTTACGGTGAATGGTTTACCCATCGATGTGACTAAGACTTTAACCGTTGGCGGGGATACCTTAATTTCAGCGGTGATTGATGCTGGATTTTTTGCTCAGAATACGGTTGGAACGGGCGGTTTAGGCGATGGTGATGGTTTTTTTGATCCCAATGAAGTCTTGACGATCACTGAGACAGTTTGTATTCTCGACTGTTTTGACGATCGAACCAGCGAACACGCTATCGAATGGGGGTGTTTTAATCGGTACTGTACACGTACCGAAGTCACCGACTTTGGAGATGTGGGGCAAGGTGCGGCCAACCCTGTTTTTTCTGAAACAGGAAGTTTACCCGATCAAAATACGGGCTATTGCCAGGATGGAAACTCCACAATTACCTTTACTAACGACGGTATCGAAGTGGACCCTGGTTTTGCAACTATGATGGATGTCTCTACGGGAATTGGCCTGGGAGGCACTTTTGATTTATCGGATGGTGGGTACGAAATTACCGGAATCCGTATCGCTGGGGTAGACATCGCCACCTTGGCCAGCTTTGTAGACCTCAATGATAATCCACAGTTTACCGTTGACCCTGACGGTGCGGGCGGTCTAACTGATTTTGATGGTGATGGCTTTTTTGATGATCTGCCGCAGAATGAATCTATTGAAGTGACCGTCTTTTACAGTTTTGATTGCTCGATGGCTCAGGAATTGGGAGATGATGAGACGTGCTCAAATAACTTTTCGACCTTTTTTAACGCTCGAATTGATCATACCAATGCTTGCCAAGAACGTTTGGTAAGGCTTGAAACCAGTTATTTCCGACCATCGAATACCCGTACCGCGGTAGAGAATTTCACCACACCGGATGCCTTCGCTGAGTTGGATACCTTCTATGTGACCCACACGGAAAGCCGCAGCGTGCGCAACTTCGCGAAAAACTGCTCTGATGATGAAGTCTTTTACGTCACCGTGGTTTTACCTACCGGAGTGAATCTAGTGCCGGGAGTGACTGAACTGTTACGTGATCCGGTGACCTCTTATCCTTTGCTGACGAATACGGTAAGCAATGATACCTTGTATCTGACCTTTGATGGTTCGGTATCGAGCTCTATGACAGGAGATTATACGCTACAATTGGCTTTTCAAGCCGAATGCTCGGCGACAATTGGACCAACTAATTTTCCGATACAATTTGGGCATTATTGCCCCGATTGCGATTGCCGACACCTGTGGTATTGTGGCGATTTACAAGGCCCACAACTGCATTCTACTAATCCACCTTGTCCTGATGTACCTTGCCCGGTGGGCTTGCGTACGACTAGCTTTGACGTTAACCGAACAACCTTCGGGTTTACCGACGATACTTATACCACACCGGTCAATCCGAACGATGTAGATCGTAAAGTGGCGATTTCCTGTGATTCGATTGAAATGCGCATTCTCAATGTGGTAGGCGATACCCCATTGATAGATAGTGTGGGGATGCAGATTACCTACAATAACGTAGATGAAACGCTTGATTCCACCGAGACTTTCCTATTTGATTACGCCACGGTGCGTTTTTATAGCGGTGGAATGGATCATTTTTGTACGGTCGATACTTCTGTTTTAACGGTCACGATTCAGGATAGCATCAAATATTTGAACTTTGATCTCGATTCTTGTGTGACGGCATTAGGACTGACCTTACAACCCGGTGATACAGTCGAGTTTGTGGGTAATTTTACACTCAATCCCAATGGACCTTACCCGGTTCAATTCATGAAAGTACCTAACTTGCGCGGCTACGGTTATGCGATGTACGATGGGGTAGAAGAGGCTTGTGATAACTTTGGGGATGTGTTTACGATTGCCCGTAATCAAACCGTTTTTGATTTTCCAAATACCAGTAGTTTCCCGCAAGGTTGTGAGGATACATATCTACAATTCCGCTTAATTACGATCAATAATGGTTTTGACGAGTGGTTTCCTAATGAATATCGCCAAGCCATTGGAATTGATTCGATTACCTTCTTCTTTGATACGGCCATTTTGGACGCCTTCTCAATTGTTGAAGCTGAAGTGGCGATCCCGAATCATCCTTATCACGGCAGTGCTTTTTTCCCTATGCCGGGTTTCGAAAACTTCCCCAACGGGCATTACATCGCACGTTTTGATACGCTCGTCCAAGTGCCGGCCTTGAATAATGTCTTGACGAATTCCTTCAATTTCCGAGTACATCTCGTACCGAATTGTAAGTCTTTGACGGCCAGTAGCAACAATGATAACCGATTTGATCTTGATCCGGCGATTTACTACCGGGATCGCTATTACGCGAGTATCATCGGTGATGGAAGTTGCTCCGAAGTGGTAGCCGATTCAGTCAATAACGACATCTATTACCTCGATCCACCGACTTTTAATTATACCAATGTTTCTGATCCGAATTATGTCCTCTATGGCGATACCGCGGAGTGGATAGTGCAGCATTGTAATACGTCATTCGTCTCCGATGCTGGTCTGACTTGGTTGGCCGTTGAAGATCCTTTAGGGGTGATTGAAGTGGTTGAAATTGAGGATATCAGTGATCCGGGCAACGTGACGAGTTTGCCGATCACTGCTTACGGGAGTGCTAATGAAAATTACTTTGCCTTTGCTCCGGGTGTAGCCAAAGCCGATGGTAGCGCTTTGATTTCTGATGTGTGTAACACGTTGCGAATCAGGGCTTTAGTTAATCAATGTGGCACCACAAACTTTACCACACGGGTTGGATGGAATTGTGTGATGTATACCGAGCCAGATTGGACCCCGGAGTTATACCCGCCTTGTGATGATTTGCTCTTGCCATTGTCGGTCACTACTCAGGACCCATTCCTGGATGCAAATATTATCGAGCAACCGACAACAAGTCCTAATATTTGTGATACGAGTACGATTGCGATTATTGTAAAAAATACAGGACAAGGAACTGCTTTTGACGTAACAACTCAAATTACTTTACCGTTCGAGGGGATTGAAATTGTCCCTGGAAGTGTCGAATTCGCCTATCCTTCTGACGCGCCCTATGTTTCGATTCCGACTGATCCTACTTTTGTAGGAACGGATACGCGTGGACGTATTTTCCAGTATGACGACTTTTCACTCTTGAATAGTTTGTTAGATGTAGAAGGATTGCCGGGCTATAGTCCGAGCTATGGAGAGGATACGACGCAGTTTGTCATTCGTTATCGCTTTGTGACCGATTGTGATTATCAAAGTGGATCCATCTCTTACTATAGTTTCCAAGGCTTGAAAGGATGTGGAGATAGTACCAACTTTGAAACGGGTGAGACGCTGCCGATTTTTATTAACGGTGCGGATCCCGGTTTGAGTAAAATATTTGAAGTGTCCTTTGCGGACAATACGAGTTTGGTGCCCGGAAGTGCAAATACCCTGGAAATCACCGCCGAAAATTTAACAACAACTCCGACTGACACCACTGATAAGATTCTTTTACGCATTCCACTGGACTTTATTTATGATGTAGGGTCGACGACCTTGATTGAGCCCCCTTCTTGGGTGCTTACGGAGCCAACGATCGATACCGTTATGGGTTACCAAAATCTATATTGGTGTCTGCCCGCTGGATTAGGACAAAACGATAGTGTGAGCCTGAGTTTGACGGTGAACACTCCAAATTTTGCCTGTTCGGTGGATACCACCCAAATTGGTTTATTTACAGTTCTGCTTCAAGATTTGAATTGTGCAGCAACCGGAACGGATTGCTCTGTCGAAGCCGTTACTTCCTCGAATAACGGGCAGTTGACAAGCATTGCTGTAGCCCAACAAAACTTAGAATTAGCTTTTAATCCGTTAGCGAGTACTTGTACTGCGGGTAATCAGGAATTGATTATCGCCAGTGGAGATATTGTGAATACCGGGCAGGACTTCCCGGCTTCGCCAATTACCATCCGTTATTATTTCGATGTTGATGGCGATAGCTTAATTACAACTGCGGATACAGAATTGGCCAATTTTACAGAAAATGGCCCTATCGCTTCCGGTAATAACCTGAGTTTCAATCACCAATTTACCGCTGATCCCAGTCAGGCTTGCCAATTGATGGCGTTGATCGATACCACGGGCTTGACCTTATGTGGTGATGCGATGACTTATTTGAGCGAACCACAACTACTCAATGCCGGAGCCGATCAATTATTCTGTGAGGCGACGCCTACGACCATTACTACGGAATTAGGTGATGCGGATTGTAATAGCTTGGCGGCTTATTCTTACAACTGGTTAGCTATTCCACCTGCATCTACCACTGATTTGAGTGCGACCAATGTGCCAAATCCCACTTTAACGATTCCACATAATGCCGTTACGGAAGATACCTTATTATATGTTTTAGAAACAACGCGTCCGGCTTGTACCGGAATTACCCGAGATACAGTCCGTATCATCCGAGGTGTCGCCTTTACCTATGACTTAGGCACTACGGTGTATTTGCCAAATGGTGGCAGTACGACTTTGAGTGGGACTTTGACGGGAGGCGTTGGACCTTTTACTTACAGTTGGGCCACTGATCCAACCTTAAATGATCTAACAAGTGCTGATCCAGTGGCAACGCCGGTTTTGGACACCACGCTGTACTCGGTCACGGTGACTTCTGCCGTAGGTTGTACGGCTACTGACGATATATTGGTGATTTTAGGAAGTCCAATTGTGGGAGAGGTAAATCCAAGTGATACTATTGTTTGTCCGGATGAGACCGTGCAATTAGTAGCCAGCGGAGGTACAGATTATGAATGGTTGGAAGATGCTGGCAATCCATCAACGGGTAATTTAGATGCTTATAATATTGCCAATCCAACTTTCAGCAATGGCTTGGCGAATTCGTTGTATACTTATCAAGTCGTCGTCACGGATGTTGGCGTTCCTGGATTTTCGGATACCGTGGAAGTTAATATCCAGGTCAATGATGTCCCGATATTAAATATTATTGCCAGCCCTGGCTTGGCAACCTGCCCTGGTGAGACAGTGACGCTGCAAGGCTTTGGCGCCACGGATTATGAATGGACGAATTTGAACACCGGTCTGGTTGTGAGCAACTCGGATGTGTTAGTGGATGCGCCGACTGTAACGACGACCTATTTGCTGACGGGCAGCGATCCTGCTCCGGCTTGTTCAAATACAGCACAAATTACAATTAATGTTCTTGGCTTAACTCTGAACGCTTCGGCTTCCTCTAATTTGGTTTGTCCGGGAGATACGGTGACGCTAAGTGGAAGTGGTGCGGCACAGCTCGATTGGTACGACAGTGGAGTTTTAGTGGGGTCGGGGACTAGCATTGAGGTGACTCCGATTGCGCCGACGACTTATACTTTAGTTGGTGAGAATTCTAGTAATTGTATTGATTCTACCACTGTATTTGTAGATACTTATCCGGCACCGGGAATTGTGGTCGCTCTGGAAGATACGGCAGTTTGTGCACCGGGGACATTCCCACAAATAGTCGAATTAGATCAAACGATTCAATCTTATAGTATTGGAGGAAATGGCGTTACCGCCAATGAAGTACTCAACGGTAATACCCTGACTTTCGATGCGATTTATACCAGTGATACGGCGACCTTTATTGTAACCTTAGTGGGCGCAAATGATGGTTGTGCCATAGAAGAAAGCTTCCAGATTTTGCCTTGCGCTTGCTCCGGGCCAAATTTGGTGAGCGTAGCGGTGACCGAAACCACTTGCGGGAACAACGAAGGCCAAATAGTCATCCATCTGGATGAACCCACCGCAGATTATGCTTACACTTGGACACCGGATACGGGTATTTCCAACGACGATGGCAATGCACGTGCTGGCTTGGCTGCAGGACTCTATCAAATTCTCATTTTTGACCCAACTGCGCCTAATTGTAATACGACCGTTACGGCAATTGTCAACAATAGCAATGGTCCACAAGCAATTGCTTCAACTACGGCAGCGACTTGTAGTAGTGCTGATGGAACGGCCATCATTACGCCGGGTAACTTCGAATATACTTGGATGGATGGAAGTAATCTGGCCGCGAGAAATGATTTGGCCGCTGGAATCTATTACGTTACTGTAGTTGATCCGGCTGATCCAGATTGCGAAAACATCCTTTCGATCGAAGTTGGTGAAGATAATCCTCTGGAGGTCACGGCCACCGTCGATGTCCAGCCCGATTGTGGCTTGGCCAATGGTACTGTTACTCTGAACGTTATCGGGGGGAGTGGCGCTTACAATTTCAGTTGGCCCAGCGGTGCCGCCACGCAAACCAATTTAAGCTCAGGTGTTTATACCGTTACGATTACGGACACCGGTAGCGGTGGTTGTAGCACGGCCTTCACTTTTGCTTTAACCGATAATGTGCCCGCCGCCAATATCTCAATTACCGATACGATGCACGTGACTTGTGCTGGATTAGATAATGGAAGTATTGATTTTGATATCAACTTTGCGCCTGGCTTTAGCTTTCCGGCGGATACCCTGATCACCGATGGTAGCTCTGATTTCGATAATGGCGATCTACCACCGGGTGATTACTGCTTGTTAATTCGTGACGCGAATAATTGCTTGGCCGGAGAAGCTTGCTTTACGATCGGAGAGCCCGATTCTCTATTACTTTGGTATACCCTAAGTCCTGATTGTGAAGATGGTGGTACCATTGATTTAGAGGTCTTGGGTGGAATCGGACCCTTTGAAATTGATTGGGGACATTTGATTGGCAGTGCCAATCCAGAAGACTTGGATGAACTGGCAGCTGGTACTTACACGGTCACGGTGACTGACGATAATGGTTGTACACTTGCTGATTTTACAGAAGTTGAGGCCTGTCCTTGTGATGCGCCGACGCTCAATAGCATTATGGTCATCGAAGCGACCTGCGGTAATGCGGATGGCTTCGCAACGGTACACTTACAAGAAGATGATGGTGGCTATCAGTTTGTGTGGACCCCAGATGTGGGGACGCCAAATACAATTGGCAACGGCCGAAGTAACTTACCTTTTGGTGGTTATGTCGTAGAGGTCATTGATACCCTCAATCCAAGCTGTACGCTAGAGGTTTACGTATTGGTCACGAATAGTGATGGCCCCACCGCGGATGCTGCCACGACACCCGCGACTTGTACTGCCGCAGATGGAACGGCGACTTTAAGCCCGGCAGGATTTGATTATACCTGGCCGAGCCCGCCGCATACGAATTTCCGTGATGAACTGGCTGGTGGTATCTACTTTGTCACCCTGACGGATCCAACCGATCCTGATTGTCCAAACGTCATGATGATCGAAATCGAGGAAGAGAGCCCACTGACGGCTACTCTGCAAGTGGACCAAGCGCCGGATTGTGGGGTGACTAATGGCACCGTAACGATCAATGTAGCCGATGGGAGTGGGGATTACACGTATAACTGGGCGGATGGATTAAGTACGATAGATAATCAACGCACAAATCTTGGCGCTGGTGTCTACCAAGTGACCATCGTAGATAATGGACCAACCGCTTGTACCTTGGAATTTGTATTTGTTTTGATTGATAATATTGGAACGGCTACCGTGTCGATCACCGATACGTCTCACGTCAGCTGTGCGGGGACGGCCACCGGAGGTGTTGACTTCACAGTCAACTACGATCCTGCTTTTGTGCAACCCGCGGATACGGTGATTACGGATGGCCTATTTGAATATGAAAATGGTGCTTTGCCCGTTGGGGACTACTGTATGTATATCCTGGATGGCAATAACTGTTTTGCTGCTGCGGCCTGCTTCACGATTGAAGAGCCCGAGGCAATGGATTTTTACTTCGTCATTGTACCAAACTGTGAGGATGAGATGGGAAGCATTGATTTGAGTGTCAACGGTGGTACACCGCCATTTACTTATGATTGGGCGGATGTTGAAGGCAATACCAATGATGAGGATCGCGCTGGTTTGGAGCCCGGCAACTACGGTGTGACGGTCACGGATGCGCTTAACTGCATGCTGGTAGAAGAAGACGTGTTGGTACCATCCTGCGTGGATTCTTGTGAATACTTCGGCGGATTGGATTCGTTGACCTTACTAGCTAATAATTGTAGCGGTTTTGCCCAATTCTGCTTTAGTGTACCGCTACAAGAAGTTCAACAATACGAGATTTTCGATAATGGCCTGCCTTACACGGGCAATCTAACGGGCTGTGATTTTGATT
This sequence comes from Saprospiraceae bacterium, assembly GCA_028285085.1. Classification (GTDB taxonomy): domain Bacteria; phylum Bacteroidota; class Bacteroidia; order Chitinophagales; family Saprospiraceae; genus JAHDHW01. The sequence continues at coordinate 18,106 of JANQQI010000094.1, forward strand.
CCTTGATTGCTTATGCTTATTCCGAACTCTTCGGGCAAGGCGACCTAGGTCCGTATGAAGTCGTATCATGGAGTGTCAATGGTGAGGTTTTCTCCGGTGAATTCTCCGATATTCCTGCGCTGATTGATTCTTTGAACACTTGGGATCCCAACGGGAATTGGATGACTGCCAGTATTGGACAATTCATTACGGGAGGAGCGTCGAATACCACTTACAGCGCCTTAGTGATTGAAGCCATTGATTTTGGAACGACCTCCACGTTGGGCATTAATTTCTCAGCGGTACCCAACGGTTTTTCTATCCAGTTGGATACCGGCTACCACGAAGTTGTGATTATTAATTCGACGATCAATTGCTCGGATACACTCATTGCAATGGTCACCTGCAGTAATTCAGATAACATCTGTGTAAACGAGACTGTGACTTTCTGCGTGGATACAGCGGCCTTAGATATTGTTGGGCCGGTGAGCTCGATTACGAGCATTTGTACCGATCTGGCGGACGGCTCGGTTGACTTTGTCATCGACGCGGAAAACTTCTGTATTAATTATACCGGTTTAAATTTCGGAACGGATACGACTTGCGTTGAATTCTGCGATGAACTTGGAAATTGTGAGGTGGTGGAACTCTACATCACAGTGGATTCCTGCTTTGATTCTCAGCTGAATTTAGTGAAGGACACCGTCTTTATCAATCAAACCGTGGTGTATTGCCTGGACACGATTACCTTGCCGGGCAATCCGACCTTCGTGGATAATTATTGTGCGGATTTATCCGGCGATTTTGTGGACTATTTCATTGATCCATATACCTATTGTGTAGAATATACCGGTCTGGAAATCGGTGTGGACACAGCTTGCGTCGTAGTCTGCGATGATTTGGGTCTTTGTGATACCACCTTGTTCTGTGTGGCCGTGATGGAGTACTTTGATCCACCCGTCACCAATGTAGATTCCACTTGTACGGACATTGGCACGCCCGTGGTTATCGATATTACTGCGAATGACACCTTATTTGGTGGGGTTGACAGCTTATATATTTTAGAGCCACCGATCTGGGGAACGGCTACCATTAATCTGGATGGCTCCGCGACTTACAATGCCAGTGATGAGTTTTGTGAACGGACGGATTCATTCACTTACGTTGGATGTACCCCGAACGGTTGTGATACGACCACGGTATTTGTCTGTATCGAGTGTATTGATATCGTCATCTTTAACGCCGTTTCTGCGAATAAAGATGGCGTAAATGATGTCTTCTTTATCTCCGGTATTCGCGAATTCCCAGAAAGCCGTTTACGCATTTTCAACCGGTGGGGTAATCTTGTTTACGAAACCATTGGTTATGAGAATAATTGGGGGGGCACTTATAATGGGAATAAAGATTTGCCAGACGGTACCTATTATTATCTCCTAGAGCTGAATGATGAAGCCGAACGGGTATTTAATGGGTACTTGGAATTGTATCGATAATTGAACTTTAAGAAATTATAATAAAAAAGCCTTTTGCAACATGATATAGCAAAAGGCTTTTTTAATGTCCTTATTATTATACCCTCATTCAAGATAATCTTCAATAAACGTAATGACTTTTTGGTTGAAAAGAACCGTCTCTTCATAATGAGGAGAGTGTGCCGATCTTTGAAAAATGTAAAATTGGTCGTCGGCCAGGTCCATCACTTCTTCGGCTTCGTACGCTAGCTGAACGGGCAAAATCCCATCCGCTACGCCCCACAGCAATAACTTGGGAATCACAATTTCATTTAGTCTTTCGGTGAAGTCATAGTGCCAGACGTCCATTTTTTTCACCACTTGCTTGTTTTGCGCCAATAGAGCCCAATAATCCGTTTCAGAAAATAAAACCTGATTGAGACCGACTAATCCTTTTCCATTATCCTCATCGAAAAAATAGCCACCAGCATCGGTTACATTCTTACTATGTTGGATGACTACATCCGTATCGCGCCAACTGGGTTTATCTTGATAATAGCGCTTTATTTTTTCCCACTTATCCGTGTCTTGACGGACCTGGATCAGGCTATCCGCCACGGCAATTACAAAATCTCTGGAGTATTCGTAAGCGGGTTGACCGAGATTATGGCCGCCATCCACTTCAATCCACCCATCGATTTTATTCTGATAATCAGGCTTAAGTAGATAGGCGGTGCCCAGCGTACCTCCCCAACTGTGCCCCATCAATACCAGCTTGGCAGGCGAATAGGTCTTTTGAACGTACTGAACGATGATATCCAGATCTTCTACAAATTGATCTAAAGTCAGTAGATCATCATCACTCTTACCAATACTATTGCCAGAAGCCCTTTGGTCGTAGTAGACTACCGCGTGGCGGCTTTCGATATCCGCAAAGAAGTCGTTCTGAATATCTATAAAGCTACTGCCACCGGGGCCGCCGTGCAAATAAATGATGAACACCTCGGATTGCAAATTCCCTCTAGTCCATACTGGCATATCGGCGCCTTTGTGACGGATAAATACATAGTCACTCCCGAGCGGTTCTTTGTTGCAAGAGGTAAAACACAACATCATCAACAGACCGGTCAATATTTTATACATGATCATCTTAATTGGTAGGCTACAGATAGATCAATGGCCACCTTAGGCAACCAAAAATCGTTAAAAGGATATTGATAGAAAAACCTTCCGCCAATGGAAGGAGCCAGTAAATTATCGTTAGCTAGCGTGATATTACGACCATAGCGAAAACCAAGGGAAGGCGTGAAATGAAACCAGCCACTTCGTCGCTCTACGAACTCGCCTTGTTGATACTCAAGGACGCGGCTGTCGGCCCTTTGACGCAAAGTACCTGCACCAATAGCGACTTCCCAGATATTTCGCTTCTTGGTATTCCTTCGGAAAAGGAACTCAGGCAACAGCAGCCAGTTTCTGGTGTGTCCTCGATGCCGGTAATACGCCAGGTTTAACCTAGTTGCGAGTTGATTTTTGCCTTTGGTTAAAGCCATTTCGCCGAAAACAACAACACCCGGTCGAGTGGCTAACTCACCGAAATAACCAATACCAATCGAGATGGAAGGGAGTTCCTCATAAGGTGCTTGAGCCGATGCTGGACGCAGTGATAATAACACAAGCAGCAAGGGAAAGAATATCGCTTTCTTCTTGTCCATATTAAGCTTTGGGGTGCACAAAAGTGCACATTATTTATTTTGTCAGGGGCTATTTTAGTAAGGACTGCCTTGGCGATTCCACCACAAAAATAGTAGCGTAAAGATAATTGATAACTGTGAGAAGAAGGGAGGATATTTATCCTGAAAGGAGAACTTAAAGAAGACTTAACTTAAGCCAAAACGGAAGAATAGAAGAAAGGCAAATTGAGTATTATGGGATAGCAAATGAATAGATAGCCGAGTCGCAAATTCTTGTTATTCAAACGTTAGAAGTCGAAAGAAAACGGTTGCCGACTTGTACTAGTTGCTTACAGAGTACCCCGATCTAAAACCTTCTCTAATTGTTTATCAAAATAGTCGAGGTACTTATCGTTAGACAGTAAATCATAGACTATGCTAGAATTTTTTCCACATAAAGAACGGCGCATGATAAGTAAGAGTCGGGTCGTTTTACTGTAAGACTCGATCTGACTAAAAACTTCTTCGTCAATGGGTTGAGAAAACGCGACGGAAGTCGGGGCAGTTACCAATTGATGCGTTTGCGTGGAATGATGGGCGGTGATGAGTGCCCGGGTATGATACTCAATGTACTGGAGCTTTGTATCAATAATGCTTAAGAGATGTTCTACAAAAGCACGGTGGTCATTTAGACTTTCAGGGTTATATCGCACGGGTCTATTTATATTTCATGGTCAAATACAAATAGTTTTGGCTAGTCTGTAATCTTCGTCGGTTATGGTTTCGATCCTGCTAGTGCAAATAGCGTGCTACTTTTAATTTAGGAGTTGATATCTAGCGGATTCAAGAACAATATGGTAACTCCGACCGTTTTATTTTTTTGTTTCTAAACAGCAATACGAATCGATTTAAACACTATAAATGAAAGACATCACGACTCTAGGTGCCCTCAAAGCATCCGGCTACACGCCCAAAACGATTAAAGAAGAGCTACGACATAATCTTATCACTAAGCTGCAGAATAAGGACAAGGTCTTCACCGGAATTCTGGGATTCGAGGATACGGTGATCCCCGATTTGGAGCGAGCGGTCTTATCACAGCACAATATCTTATTGCTTGGACTACGCGGACAAGCAAAAACGCGCATCGCGCGCTTGTTGGTCAATTTACTGGATGAATACATGCCCATCGTCGCGGGCAGTGAACTAAACGATGATCCGCTCCGGCCCATTTCACGATTTGCCCACGATCTAATCGCCGAGAAAGGCGACGATTGCCCAATTGAATGGGTACACCGCGACGAGCGCTACGTTGAGAAATTAGCGACCCCCGATGTAAGTATCGCCGATTTGGTAGGCGATGTCGATCCGATCAAAGCGGCGGCGATGAAGTTGCCTTATTCCGACGAGCGAGTGATCCATTTCGGTCTGATTCCACGCTCACATCGCTCGATTTTCGTGATCAACGAGCTACCGGATTTACAGGCGCGGATTCAAGTGTCGCTTTTCAATATCCTCCAAGAAGGAGATATGCAGATTCGTGGGTTCAAGCTACGCCTACCTCTGGATATTCAGTTTGTCTTTACCGCCAACCCTGAGGACTACACCAATCGTGGTAGCATTATTACCCCACTCAAAGACCGGATTGAAAGTCAGATTTTGACCCACTATCCGAAAAATATTGACATTGCTCGTAAGATTACGGAGCAAGAAGCGCGTTTGGCGGATGCCCAAGTTGAGGCCGTAAAAGTCCCTGAGGTATTGAAAATAATGCTGGAACGTATTGTCTTCGAAGCTCGGGATAGTGAGTTTATTGACGAAAAAAGTGGGGTGTCGGCTCGTTTGAGCATCTCCGGCTACGAAAATCTAATCAGTACCGCCGAACGACGCATGCTCTTAAACAGTGGCAAGCAAACCAAAGTAAGAATTACCGATTTCTGGGGAGTAGTCCCGGCCATCACCGGAAAGGTCGAATTGGTCTATGAGGGTGAGCAAGAGGGACCTTACACGGTCGCGATGACTTTGCTTAGCAAGGCGATTAAATCGACCTTCCTGGAATACTTCCCTGATCCCGATAAGTTGAAAAAAGGCCGGGAGCGTGATCCCTACGGAACGATCCGGGCGTGGTTCTCGGGCGGGAATACGATCGATCTGCTCAACGATAGCAGTGACAAAGATTTTCGCAAGGCCTTGGATAGTGTAGCGGGTTTGCGTAAATTGGTGGAAGCGCAAAGTGATATTGCGGAAGACGATCGGTACACCTTCATGGAGCTTGTATTGCACGGCTTGTGCGAATTTGACATTATCAACAAAGATATTTTGGAAGCCAGTTTTAGTTTCCGTGATCTCTTGGCCAATATGTTTGATAATGACGAAGAGGACGATGGCTTCGACGAGTACTAGATCTTACTAGTCAAGGTGGAGTGGGGGATGCGCATTTCATGAAAAACGACCAATTTTATTATGCTACTGCGCATCAACCCCGATAATCCTCAAGATCGTTTGATTCGGCAAGTTGTCGATAAGCTCGAGAGTGGTGGGGTCATCATTTATCCAACTGATACGGTTTATGGCTTAGCTTGTGATATTGAACAAGCAAAAGCGGTACAACGCATTTGCAGGCTGCGTCAATTAGATGTTCGCAAGGCGAATTTGACGATCGTCTGCCAAGATATCCGGCAAATCTCCAATTACACGCACCAGATTGATAATCAGAATTTTAAGTTGCTGAAACGCAACTTACCGGGCCCTTTCACCTTTATCCTCCGCGCTGGCCAACGGCTCCCCAAGTCTTTTCAAAATCGGCGAAAGACCGTAGGGGTTCGTATTTCTGCCAATCCGATTACCCATGCGTTGATCGATACCTTGGGCCGTCCTTTGCTGTCCATATCGCTTAAATCTGATGATGAAATCCTGGAATATTTCACCGATCCTTCTGAAATTCATGATGATTACGAGAAATTAGTTGATATCGTGGTCGATGGTGGCACCGGGAATAATATACCCTCAACGGTAGTTGACCTGACCGGCAGTGAACCAGAGATTATTCGACAAGGAGAAGGAGAGCTGGTCTAAAAAGGAATAGAGTTGGCTTATTTGTTGATTTCGAGAAATGAATGTAGATTAGCTTTCAAATAGAACTACCTTTCTGCTACAACGCGCTATTATTCACAAAAATATAAAAGCATGAAACCACTACTATCCATGTGCTTGGTAGCACTATTTGTCTTGCCTTTACAAGCGGCTCACATCCTGAGCGGTACCATCAATTACGAAAAAATCAGTGCTACGGAATACAATGCACAACTCGTATTATATCGTAATTGCTCGGGTGGTGGCGCCGAATTTGACCAAACCATTGGCATTGGCATTTTTCAAAACGGGGCTTTATTCGTTACCTATCAGGTGGAGCTATCCTCAATTGAAGCCATTGAGCCGGCGGATTATGAAGATTGCTCGGAAACTTTACCCAACATTTGTACTGAGCGTGGGATTTACGATTTTACCTTTAATTGGACTTTCAATAATGCTCCTTTTTCTATCGTCTACCAACGTTGTTGCTGGTCACATGATTTGGCCAATGTCGACTCTCCGGGAGAGCGTGGCCTTACCGTTGAAGCGGAAGTAAGTGTCGCGGCCCAAGAGCAGGGCAATACAAGTCCATTTATTGACTTTCCATTGGCTTTCGTTTCTTGTCCCGGAGAACAAGTCAGCATTCCGTTGGATAACTTTGATGCGGAAGGCGATAGCTTAGGCTACGAAATGTGCATGCCGCTGCAAGGTGGTGGTTTGGAAGGTACTGTAGATGCCCCGGGCGATCCATCTGGTTGTAATGGGGTTGTTCCTAACCCTCCTTGTGCCGGCCCCTACGAAGTCCTACCATTTGCGGCAGGCTTTGATCTCAGCAATCCCTTTCCCACCCTCGATGGGATTACCTTTGATCCGGTGAATGGCACCATGGAATTTGTGCCGACGGATGTTGGACGTTATGTATTCGGCCTTTGCATCACTGAATTCCGGGATGGAGAAATTATTGGAATGTATCGTGATAATTTAATGCTATCCGATTATGCGCCAACGCCTGTTTCGGTAAGTAATCCCCAAGCGATTAAAGCTTGGTCCGCTTATGTAAATCCAATGGATAAATTGTTGAATTTGATGCGGGAGACGGCGAGTAGTGAGGAGGCTATTCTGCATCTGTACGATTTACAAGGTCGCGCTTTACTGCAACGACCGATCGCAACGGGTACGAATAGCCTGCAAATCGAGATGAATTATCCTTCGGGCTTGTATTTGTTAAGTGTCGAAGGAGCAGAAGGCAAGCAGTTGATCAAAGTATTTATCCCTTAAAATTATAAAAGCCAATAGCGGAGTTCAGATCACCACTATTGGCTTTTTTATCGAAGTTGTTCAAAAATGGAGGTTGAAATGGATTGTAAGTATTTGGATTTTAAGATGAAGCTCATTTTGAGTTTCGTACATAGCATGTACGGGACGAAGAATAGCTGAAATATTGGACTTCAAATACTTACAAAACGTTCTTCTATCTATTTTTAAACAACTTCATCATTAAAACAATCTATTCCATCAATCCTAAAGCTTTATCGACTTCCGTTACCGGTAGCTTACAGACTTTGTTTTGGCAAACATAGATCATCGTGCGATCATCCTGCAACTTGTCTTTTAGTAACTCCAGAGTACCTTCATCCTTACCACCAAGCAAAATCGCGTTCGGTAGATACTGACGCATCATCTCTTGTTGCTTAGCCGCGTAATCCTGACCAATGATGGCGATTTCATAAGGTGTGTGCAGCAGATCAAGGTAAAGGTTACACCAATTCGAATAGAAGCTCGGTTGTGGGGCCTGATTGACGATCGGCTCCATGTTTTTCATCATCTGACGTGCCTTGTCCATATAGTCATTATTATACAAATAAGTACCTAAACGAAATAAGCTTCGAGCCATCACAGAGTTGGAGCCCGGAATAACATTATCACTTAACTCCTTCTTACGGGCCACCAGTGGTGGATCAAGCTTAGAGGTGTAATTGAACATGCCGCTGTCAGATTCATAGAAGTGCGTCAAAGCGTATTCCGCCAAATCCTTAGCATAATAAAGCCATTTTTCGTCGAAGGTGACTTCGTAGAGTGCCGTCAGGGATTGGATCATCAAGGCATAATCATCGAGGAAGGCATTGATTTTGACTTTGCCGTCTTTATAATTGCGGTGCAATCGATGATCTTCTGCCATCATATTCTTGACGAGAAAATCAGCATTTTTCTTAGCGGTTTCGAGATATTCTGCCGTTCCAAAAGCCTTATAGGCGTCGATATAGCCATTGAGCATGAGTGCATTCCAGCTCGTTAGGACTTTATCATCTAGCCCTGGCCGCTCGCGTTGCTCGCGCACGGAGAAGAGTTTGGCTTTCGCTTCTTCGACCTTTTTGGCCAACTCCGCTTCCGTCAGCTTATGGGATTTAGTCATTTTTTCGATACTCTTCTTGCGGTGCAAAATATTCTTGCGATCTTCCCAATTGCCACGTGGTAGAATGGTGTAATAATCGGAGATAATCTCAATGAGCTGTTCATCCTGCAATGCCTGATTAATCTCATTTTTGGTCCATACGTAGAATTTTCCTTCTTCGCCTTCGCTATCCGCATCGAGTGAAGAGTAAAAACCGCCACTCTTGTCCGTTAATTCTCGCTGGATAAAAGCCAATGTTTCGTGTACCGTTTTTTCGTACAATGGATTTTTGGTCAACTGGTAAGCTTTAGAATAAAGACTCACCAATTGCCCATTATCATACAGCATCTTCTCAAAATGCGGGACTTTCCAGATCGCATCGGTAGAGTAGCGCGCGAAGCCTCCACCAATTTGGTCGTAGATCCCCCCCAAAGCCATTTTATCTAAGGTCAGAGTCACCGCTTCTAATGCTTCCGGGGAATCGTAGAGCGCGTGATAGCGCAATAGAAATTCGTAATTGTTGGGCATCGGAAATTTAGGACTCCCTTGACGACCGCCTTCGCGAAAGTCGATGGAAGACAAAAACGTATTGCCCACCATTTGCATAGAATCTTGGCTCAAGCTGCTATCATCGAGGCGGAGCTGAATACTTTCATTCGCTTGCATGCCTTCCGAAAGCTGCGCCGCGTAGGTTTTCAATTGATCTGGCTCTTTTTGGCGCAGATCAATGAAGTAATCAAGAATCTCGACCCACTTTTTCTTGGGAAAATAGGTGCCCGCCCAGATGGGCTGGCCATTAGGAAGCGCAATAGCGTTGAGCGGCCAGCCACAGGAGCCACCACTGGCCAGGTGGCAAGCGGTCATATACACATCGTCGACATCGGGACGCTCCTCGCGATCCACTTTGATGCTCACGAAGTTATCATTCATAATACGGGCCACGGTGGTATCCTCGAAAGATTCGTGTTCCATGACATGACACCAGTGACAAGCCGAATAGCCGACACTGACAATGATCATCTTATCCTCGGCTTGGGCCTTTTGTAAGGCCTCATCGCCCCAGGGGTACCAGTCCACTGGATTATAGGCGTGTTGCAGGAGATAGGGACTATTTTCGTTGGCCAGATGATTCGTTTTTTGGCCTTGGGTACACGCACAAAACAGGGTACACAGCAGTAATGCGTAGCAGGAAGATTTCAGCGACATTAGATATTTGAGTTTATAACTTGATTGTTCAAACGGATTCCCCGTCGAATCGTTGCCCAAGATGCGGATAAATTCTGAATAGTGGATAAGGGATTCGGGAACTTAAGGGAGGAGGGTGTTGTTTAGAAATTTGTTAATTTAGATAAAATTATTATTAATTTTTTGCATAATACGAAAAACAACAAAAGATATTTTTAAATTTATTGAAAGACGGAAAGATATGATTGAACGTCGATTTTGATGGTTTAATCATTCCGCCAAACGACTTAAAAATCCTAAGCAATATGAAGTGGCGAAGACTCAACGGGGTTAAAATAGAGGACCCTATTCTCAAAGCGGTTGAAGACACGATTAAGCTCGAAATGGAGAAGGGATACCGACTCAAAGTATGTATCGGTACCGATTCACAGGTTCGAGGTAGTCTTGTAGAATTTGCGACGGTTATTGTCTTTCTGCGCGAGAAGAAAGGTGGCTTTATGTTTATCAGCAACAGCAAAACGGAGAAGAAAATGAGTTTGCGAGAGCGAATGATTACCGAGGTCGGTAAATCTGTCGAGATCGCTTATACGCTTTGTGATTTGCTGGATCGATACAATATTGAGCTCGAAGTACACGCCGATATCAATACGGACCCACACTTCCAGTCCAACAAAGCCTTGAAAGAGGCGATGGGCTACATCCTGGGGATGGGCTTTGTATTCAAAGCTAAGCCGAATGCTTTTGCCAGCTCCAGCTGCGCGGACAAAGTGGTCTAAATCAATTGGCCGCGCGCTTCGGGCGTGTGGTACAAAAATATTCAGCCAGGCTTCCTTACGATGGTAGGGGAGCCTGTTTTTTATCGGGAAGGCTTAGCTCAAAGGACATTCCTGTTCCCTGTTCCGCTTTAAACTCAAACAGCGCCCCCAACGCAAAGGAGCGGCTCTCAATATTTTTTAAGCCTTGCCCGGGAGGCAACTGACGAACTGCTGAGGCATTAAAGCCTTGCCCGTTATCCCGATAAATCATTTTAAAAATGGGATGTTTTTTAAAGATGATTTGCACCTGAGTCGCTCCAGCGTGTTTCAAGGTATTCTGTAATAACTCCTGCAGAATCCGATAAAGCGATAGTTCCTGATGAGGGGAGAGATCTGAGGTCTCGGGCAATTGACACTCAACCGCTAGTGTATTGGTCGCTTGTAGTCGTTGGGCAAAAGTCTGAATGGCGGGGAAGAGCCCTAGATGTTCGAGTTGGGGAGGGAAGAGGTCGTGCGAGATCGTACGGATTTGAGTGATCGTAGAATCAATCAAAGTATTCGTTTCACGCTTTAAATGCTCGCGATGTTCGGTCGATAGATCACCGTTAAGTTGGTGGATATACATACGCGTAGCCGATAACATGCTCCCAATACTGTCGTGAAGATCAGCGGCAATTCGTTGGCGTTCCTTTTCCTGAGCCTCAATGGTGTGCTGCAATAATTCCTTTTGGTAAGCTGCTTCTAATTGCTGAAGTTCTTCCTGCTGACGAAATAAGCGTTTTTGGTAAACTAAAAAGAAAGCAATGACGGCTACGGCCAACAACAACATCCCTAGTACGCCACCCAGAATGATGAATATCGGAAGATCTAATCCCTCGGCCTGACCCATAATGCAATCGCGTAAGTGGTGTTTAAAATGATATTAAAAATCGCGTGTACACTCCAAAGCGTCAATAGTGCTTGATTGGAGATTTTGACATAATTCGTAGAAATGAAAATAATTAAATTTCCTGAGAAATAGAGTAATACCCCTACCGTGATCCAAAACAAGGGCTCTCTTTCGAGCGATCTAATTTTTAATTCGGATAACGTTTTATACAAAAATGCTAAGCCTAAACTGATCAAGATCAGACTGGCTAGAGGGCGAGCGTAGCTGTTGAAGTTATAAATACCATTGAGCCAGATGGCATCAACCAAAGCTAAGCCAATAATAAATAACACTAGCCCTTGAATAATGGAGGAACTAATAAATGGAACCAGCCCTCTTTTGAATATTTGTGATAGAACAATGAATTGAATGACCGTAAATAAATGGATGAAAGGCAAATTATTTCCAAGCTGATAGGCTGCAATCAAAATAACCAACTCGCCAATCAGTGTAATGCCTGCCAAATAGGCAATTAAACGTTGGAGAGGATTTATTTGCTGCCATCGGAAAATACTAATTAGAATCGGAAGTAAAATTGATGCAGTTGAAAAATAAGTGATCAGATCTGCCCATTCATTGGTCATGGTTTTGAGCGTTTAATTCATTAATGACCTCCTGTTTTGTAAAACACGAAAAGTAAACCTACAAAATTAAGTTTACTTTTCAGTATCTGTTTCCCCTAGTGTTAAAACCCTATTAAATGGTTGTGTTATTTACTGCTACTGCCTCCGGGCAAAATGGTGGGCACGGTCTGGAAGTATCAAAATAAGTCTTTACCTTTTGTGGCTGGCCAGTCCTGGTATCGATTGCATGAACTTTTAACACCGGTCGAAAATTAAAAGGATAAAAATTTGGTACTTGTAGTCCTGCGCCGGTATATAAAATTAAACTGGTATTTTCGAAATTGTTTTCATAGTGAATAATTTCTGCAATAAGCTGCTGTGTTTTTATTGCATCATATAAATAGCTCTTTACACGGAGCATTTTTAGAGGACCGAGTTCTGCGAATGCCTTTCTTCCATCCTGGGTGTCATGATAGGTGATTTTATTTGTAGTATTGGCTTCAAAGGCTTGTACGATCTCGTTTTCAGATAGACAGTGCCACTTCAAAATAAATAGCTCCGCAATTTCTGTGGATATTTTACTGTCGGGCAAAATAGATTCAGGTAAAACAAATGCATCACTAACGAATTCGCTGGGCATATTTTGATCAGGATAAAAAGCAAAGTAATATTCCTTCTGACCATCTTTGGCTTCGTATAAATTGACTTGCAGAATAGGACTAAATACTTTTGAACCGCCCTCTTCATTAGCACCCATGCGTATGCTGACCGTGCTAATGTTATTAAGAATCATACTGTCACCCGGTGGGGTATTTAAATTTTTAATGGTCTTCCCAAAATCTGATGTATCAATGGTGAATCTATCGTATCTATTTCGTTTACCTTCATTGACGAATGAAAATAAAGCAGCTAGTTCATAGGAGGGAGCGGTTTCCCAATTCTGTATTTTGGTCGTTAATTCTTGTGTAGTTAAATGAGGCATGGTTTAGAGTTTAAATAATGAATTATGTTAATGTGATATTTGAATTTCTGAGACAATATACAATTCAAAAAATATTGAAGTATTTCAAAAGCTGGAAATCGATAAAATCAAGTAGTACTGGGCATTAATGTAAAGTTTTGATAACAAGTGTAAATACCTGTTTTATGAGGTGGGGTAGGTAGAACTACGTAGATGATATTTATAAGAAGGAGTGGTGAAAAATATAAGAGTTAGAAAAACAATGATCTATCAATCCAAAGATGAATACTGTTTTATTCATTATTTTATTATAAACGAAAAGTGAGCTTAACAACGTCAAGCTCACTTTTCAAATATGCACCCAAGATCGTTTGCTATTGACCAGATGGAGGTATTATAACCACCTTCGGGCAGAAAGGTGGACAAGGTCGAGACGTATCGAAGTAAGTATTTACGACTTTATTTGGATCGGTAGAAGTGCCCTTTGATGTCACATCCAAAACAGGACGAAAGGCAAAAGGATGGAGGTTTACGTTTGGTAGACCGTGTCCTGCATGAAAATAAAATTCAGTAGAGGTGTAATTCTGTAGCGAATCAATGAGTGTATTAATCAGGGTTCTAGTTTGTTCGGTACTGTATTGATAACTTTTTACTCTGTACAATTTTAGAGAACCAAATTCAATATAAGGTGGTGTCTCGATTGGTAATGTTTCCGTCTGAACATCTGGATAATTGATCGTATCAGTTGTTATGGTTTCAAAGGCACTAACAAAGGCATCTTCGGATAACGATTGCCAATTTAAAATAAATAATTCTGCAATCTCTGCGGAGATTTCGCCGGAAAGAAAATGATTGACTTTCTCAGATGGAATAATAAAGGGTTCGTCTATGGCCTGAAAAGTGAAGTAGTAAACATCAGAACCGTTTACAGGAATATTTAAACTGACTTCTAATATAGGACTAAATGTCTTAACATTGTTGACTTCATCTACTCCCATGATGACGGAAATGTTCAACACATTATTTGCCAAACTCATCAGTGAAGGAGAATCTAATTCATTGATAATTTTATTCACACTGGTACTGGACATGATGAACGTATCATATCGTTGCCGTCCTTTGCTGGATTGGAATGAGAAAATGCGACTTAAATCACTGGAATAAGCATCCTGCCAGTTTGCTGCTAATTGATCTGCTTCTTCCTTAGGGATTTCTAAGTAATTGTGAGGTAAAGCGTTCATTTGTGTAAGTTTTTGTATGTTGAATAATGAAAGAGATAGCGTTTGGCTGCATTCGATTTAGGTCCATGGCCGTTGGTTTGATGAAATCAGGATTTGTCCTGGCTTGTTTAAGACAAGTGTAAACACTTATCTCCGGTTCATAACTCAGTAAAACTACCTGTCTTGATAATTGATATTCCTACGGGAAATGACAGGTGTCTTTTCGGATTTATAATTCGTTGTTTATCAAAAAATAGGCTAAACAATCTTTTACATCTATATTTCAGTGTCAAAACAAAGGTGTTATGCAGAAAGTAAAATTAATTATAGCGGATGACCAGGTGTTGTTTCTTAAGGGATTACGATTGCTGATCCAATCTTTTGAAAGCATTCAGCTCGTGGCGGAAGCTCAAAATGGCGTGGAACTATTACAAGCCATTGATAAATTTCAACCAGATGTTGTGCTGGTAGATTTAAAGATGCCGGTCATGGATGGCATCGAAGCTACCGCTAAGATAAAAGAAAAACATCCTGAGGTCAAAGTCTTATTATTATCAATGTATCACGATGAAAGTATTATTAATCATGTAATACGCATTGGCGCAAATGGTTATCTACTCAAAAATGAAGAGCCTGATATTTTAAAAGAAGCCATCGAAACTGTAGCTGTAAAAGACTTTTATTTTTGTGATTATGTTTCTCAAGCTATGGTAAAAGGACTTCGACAGCCAGCTATGAAATCAGAAACCTCTACCTCCTCAAATAATATTATTTTAACCCAAAGAGAAAAAGAAGTACTCAAATTAATTTGCAAGGAATATACTTCCAGCGAAATCTCTAATCAACTTTTTATTAGTATTCGAACCGTAGAAGGCCATCGCAAAAATCTGTTGGGTAAAACGGGGGCCCGAAACACAGCGGGACTAGTTCTTTATGCGATTAAAAATCAGTTAGTTGATTACTAATAATGCAAGCTGTCATTGTCAAATCTATTCCTATCATGCGTTAATTCACCTGAATAAAAGCATACCTCACTTTCACAAGTGAGATATGCAGTAATCAATAACCCTTATAGTTTTTGAATTGAGATTCGTCCGTTTTTCGTTGTTTTTGCGGATGATACCGGAGAATATACAATCTGGGTCGATGTACCGTAGAAATCTTCAGTATAGGAACTGCCTGGTTTGCATATTGGTGCATTCGGCGCAAATCCAGTTTTTTCGGCGTTACCGTACATTTTTCCTTCAAGAACAGGCTTTAGTGCAAGAGGTGTATTTACAGCAATGGTTTCAATAGTCCCTTGATTAAAAACAAATCCAACCAAACCAGTCTCCGTAGATGAGATATTCAGGGTATACCAAGCCAAAGGTGGTGTGGCGTAAGCTCTGGAATAACCATTAAAGACGATTTCTTTTCCGGTCAGTGGAATTTCCTGATTTTGGATACCACTGGTTGGTAAGTAGAGGCTGACCAAATAGACATCAATCGAAGCTTTGCTTTGATCCGTATTGGGTAATGATACACTGATTTCCCGAGCACCTGTTTTAGATGGATCGAGGAAAAAGGCATTACCTAAGGAAAATCCTTGGGCCTGCACGGAATCAATTTCGAAGGATTTTGGAGCCTGATTATTGTAACTTACCACGTATTTAGTGGTATTACCGGTATTGTTGTAGGCTACTAATACAATTGGTTGGTTAGGCAAATCGGTAAAAAGAACGCTATCGCCTTTACCTAGTGTTTGTCTGGAGCCATCAGTGACTGTTTTTCTACTGGTTGCATTTAGTGCTTGGAGTGTTGTAAAACTCATTGTATTTAATTGTTATGTTATTCCTACTCTATTTGTTGTTAGGCTTTTCGGATTCCGCCTTGCTTGATAAATAAAAACCAGGGGTAGCTACACTTTTATTATTTATCTAGTGACAAGACAAAGTTGGCGAGTTTATCGTGTTAGGGAAAGCGTGGAATTACTGAAATTTTAAACACGTAGTTCTACTAAAATCAACCGGTGGAAAATGCGGAGCGTATTTTTTGTGGATCTCCTGGATCTGTTTTTTGAAAATAAAAACGGGCGAACACCACTCCAAAGTGACATTCGCCCGTTTAGGTTAACTGATGTTTTAATTTAAGAAATCACACCTAATTGTTTACCAACTTTTGTAAAAGCAGCAACTGCTTTTTCTAAATGTTCGCGATCGTGGCCCGCCGAAATCTGCACCCGAATACGGGCCTTACCTTTGGGCACCACCGGATAGAAAAAGCCGATGACGTAGATGCCTTCGTCCAAAAGCGCGTTGGCAAAATCTTGTGATAATTTCGCATCGTAGAGCATGATCGGCACGATCGGGTGAACGCCCGGAATGATATCGAATCCGGCTGCCGTCATCGCCTCGCGGAAGTATTTGGTATTATCTTCCAACTTATCACGCAAGGCCGTGCTGCTGCTCAGCAAATCTAAAACCTTGATCGACGCCCCAACGATTGAAGGCGCAAGCGTATTGGAAAACAAATAAGGGCGTGAGCGTTGTCGTAAGATATCTACGATCTCTTTGCGTGCAGCCGTAAAGCCTCCCGAAGCACCGCCAAGCGCCTTACCGAAGGTGCCGGTGATAATATCCACCCGGCCCATGGCATTACAATATTCATGTGTACCGCGCCCGGTTTTACCCACAAAGCCGGTAGAGTGGCATTCATCGACCATGACCATGGCGTCATATTTTTCGGCCAGATCACAAATCTTATCAATCTGAGCGATGGTACCATCCATTGAGAATACGCCGTCGGTTGCGATGAGTCGTCGCCTAGCACCCTGAGCTTCAATGAGCTTGGCTTCGAGATCGGCCATATCATTCGTCAAATAACGGTAGCGTTGTGCTTTGCAAAGGCGGATGCCATCGATAATCGAAGCGTGATTCAACTGATCAGAGATGATTGCATCTTCAGCGGTGAGCAGTGGTTCGAATAGACCACCGTTCGCGTCAAAGGCCGCAGCGTAAAGAATAGCATCTTCCATGCCCAGAAAGTCGGCAGTTTTTTGCTCTAGCTCTTTATGAATGTCCTGCGTACCACAGATGAAACGGACCGATGACATCCCGAAGCCGTGGCTGTCAATAGCCGCTTTAGCGGCCTCAATGACCTCTGGATGAGAAGATAACCCCAGATAGTTATTGGCACAAAAGTTTAATACTTCCTCGCCCTGAGTAGTACGAATACTTGCCGATTGAGGGGTGATAATGATCCGTTCTTCTTTGTACAGCCCGGCGGCTTTAATATCATTGATCTCGTCCTGTAATATGGGTTCTACTGATTTAAACATAGTCGGATGTTGCGTTAGCTTTCGCTAAGGGTTAAATACTTTTTTTTTAAATTAATAATCATATCCTGTGTCATCGATTCCAAATTATAGGCTGGCGACCAGTTCCAATCCCGACGGGCGTAGCTATCGTCGATGCTGGCGGGCCAAGTCTCCGCAATGTCTTGCCGGAAGTCGGGCTGATAATCAATTCGGAAATTTGGAAAGTGCCGTTTGATTTCTGCGTAAATCTCAGCCGGTGTAAAGGTCATACCGTGCAAGTTATAGCTTGTTCGGACCCGAATCTGTTCGGTAGGCGCTTCCATGAGTTGCAAAGTGGCTCGAATAGCATCGGGCATGTAGAGCATCGGTAGGGCCGTATCGGCCTTAAGGAAGCATTTGTAATTAATGTCCCGAACCGCGTAGTGGAAAATGTCCACAGCGTAATCTGTCGTGCCACCTCCGGGGTCACTTTGATGACTGATGATACCGGGATAGCGCAAGGAGCGAATATCCATGCCATAACGCTGATGATAATATTGAATCCAATCTTCGCCAGCCGCTTTGCTGATGCCATAAACCGTCGTGGGGTGAAGCACCGTATACTGCGGCGTTTGTCTGGACGGGGTCAGGTGACTAAAGACGGCAATCGAACTGGGAAAAAAGATTTTATCAATTTGTGCTTCCCGGGCGACTTCGAGGCTATTGAACAAGCCATCCATGTTCACTTGCCAGGTACGGCGAGGCTTCCCCTCACCGGCCGCCGAAAGAATAGCTGCTAAGTGATAAATCTGAGTGACGTGGTATTTCTTAACTAGGTCGTGTAGTCGCTGTGCATCGAGAATATCCAGTTGCTCGAAGGGACCATCCAAGGCGGAATCAGTGGCGCGCAGATCGGTGGCGATCACTTGGCTGGCGCCGTGGGCAGCTCGCAACGCTTGCACTAATACGGAGCCAATTTGGCCCAATGCACCGGTCACCAAAATGATGTCTTTTCTCATAGGTCAAATTTGGTTATTGCTCTCGCAAAATAGCAATTATGTGGGGGATATTAATTGGATTGGTTAAATTATTTTCCTGAAGGAAAGGCGGGAAAACTAGATTCCCGAGGCGTGAGGGATAGCCGACAAAAATTGATAAGTCTGCGAAGCGTAATCCATCTGGCAGCAGTAGGTTTGTTGGCCATTGGTTACCAGTAAATAGCGGACCTGCAGGGGGAGATTGTAACGTGCAATTTGATCAAAGGTAGCTTGGTCAATTTTGACCTTGGGTGCTTTGCATTCTACGAGCAATAAAGGGGTTAAATCTGGACGATAAATCAAAATATCACAACGCTTGGCGAGTTCGTTGACCTTCAATCCCATTTCGGTGCGGATGTGATTTTTATTGAACGCTCGATCTTGAATCAAATAGAGGAGAACCAACTGGCGGACTAATTCCTCGGGGGCCAGTACGAGATACTTCTTGCGGATCGGATCGAAAATAAGTCGCTGACGGCCATCGACTTTCGTGCGCAGCTGATTTTGGAAGGCGAGGAAGTTGACGTCGATTCGCATTACTTGATTTGAGATTTGAGCCGCTGTAGCTCTTTTTCAATTTCCGGATAAATAGCCTGAGAGCCATGGGTAAGTTGTTGGAGCCTCTGGTGTAATTGCGGGGTGTCCTGCGGTTCCAACTCAATTTGCTCGGCGAGCTGACGCAATTCTTCGAGGCCGGTGAGCAAGTAGCCCGATTTCATTTTATGCGCCAAATCTCTGACCGCAATCATGTCTTTTTGAGTATAGGCAGCGTTCAATTCTTGCAGCATACGTTGATTTTCCACCAAAAAAACGTCGAGAATTTCTGCTACGTAGTTCTGATCTTGTCCGAAGGTGTTCAGGAGTTTGGTGAGTACTGACTGAGAAGAAGGTTGGGGTGATTGGCCAGTGGCTTCCCCTTCACCCGACAGCCATTTTTCGAGGGCCGATACCGATTGCCAGGCCTTGTCTTTTTGTAATACATCCAGAACGCCTAATCCCAGAGCACTGACCTTGATTTCAGGATCAATATGCCCGGACAGAATGACCAAAGGTGGTAATTGATCCAGGCTGGCAATTAATTCGAAGGCAGTGCCGTCTGGCAGATTAAGGTCACAGATGATGAGATCAAAAGTCTGCTCGTTTAGGATCGTTCGAGCCGCTCCGATATTGTCCGTGATGTCTAATTCGCAAGGCGATTGGAATTTTCGGACCAGCCGCTGGAAAGCCATCTGGTCGATGAGATCATCCTCAATAAGTAAAATTCTTTTTGTCATGCTTGGGGAAGCTTCGTTCTTGCTCTATAAACCGGAGTTACTCCGGTAGTTCACTATTGGTCCAATAACTGGATATCGTTTTCATTAATTTAACAAATTCGTGGTAATCTACGGGTTTGACCATGTAGCCAGCTACACTGCGTTCAAAACTTGCCTCCCGATCCTGATGCTCGGTCGAGGTGGTAAGGATCACGACCGGAATTGAACGGATGCTTTCATCTGCTTTGGCAATTTTCAAAAACTCCAATCCATTCATCCTTGGCATATTCAAATCCAATAAAATGATACAAGGCTTTATGTGATGAGGCGAAGACAGATAGGCCAAGGCTTCTTCACCATTTTCGGTATGGATGAGTTCGTTTTTTACATTGATGTCCTTCAAAGCACGTTTTACGGTCAGGGCATCTACGTAGTCGTCTTCAATCAGTAAAATGGGTTTTAGGTTTTTCATCGGGGAGTAATTGAATCTAAGTCTTCGGTTTTCTTATAGTCGAAAATGTTGGTCATGGCGTAGGGGACAATCTACTTTTGGTGCCATTTATACCAAAAGGTTGACCTTGGGAAACACGCTCTTAATTGATTTTTTATTCTGTGCTTTGAGGAAACGGAAAATTACGATTTTTTTAATGTAAAAACAAAGGTCGTTCCTTTACCCATCTCAGATTCTACGTGAATTTTGCCACCATGCAATTCAACAATACGTTTGACAATCGTCAACCCAATACCGGTACTTTCATATTGATCTCGCGATTGAAGGGTTTGGAAAATCTGAAATATTTTAGCAAAATGGGCGGTACTAATGCCTGGGCCGTTGTCTTCTACTGCAAATTGATGGGCATCCGCCTTTTCGGTATAGTGAATGGTAATGGTGCCATTTGCTTTGTCGTTGTATTTGATCGCATTGCTGATCAGGTTTTGGAAAACCTGCTGAATACGGATTTTCTCACAATCTACAACTGGTAGGGGCGTTGCAATTTGAATCGAAATATGCTCGGGTGGGTCAAGGCTATCGATGACATTTTCGACGAGTTGCTGGCAATCCACAGATTCCCTTGCGACCTTAATGCGTCCCAAACGGCTATAGGTAAGGATACCTTCGATAAAATTGTGCATCCGGTTCACCCGGTTGATGAGCAGCTTCAGGTGCTGCCGGCCTTGTTCATTCAATTGAGCGAAGTAATCTTCGTAAAGCCATTGCGAGAGCGATCCGATTGCCCTTAAAGGCGCCTTTAAATCGTGCGAAACAATGTAGGCGAAATCTTTTAACTCCTGATTGGCCCGTTCGAGCTGTTCGAAGAGCTGTTGCTGTCTTTGCTCGGTCTCTTTAAGCGTAGTGATATCGCGGGCAATATCGCGTGATCCGGTGAAGTTGCCCTGTTTATCATAGATAGCGTTGGAGTTGACCTGTAGATATTTGACTTTGCCACTCTGGGTAATAATTCGGCCTTCATAATTGCTGTAATAGCCGTCTTTGATTAAGTTATCCAGAAACATTTTGCTTTGTGCACGGTCATCAGGGTGGACAATATCCGAAATGCGAATATGCTGTAATTGATCGTAGGAATACTCCAACAGCTGTTGAGCCGCCTTATTGGAATCTTTGAAATAGCCATTTTCGTCAACGACGAGCAGGGCATCGTACATATTGGCAAAAAGATCTTGGTACTTTTGTGTGGTTTCTTTGAGTTTAATCTCTGCTTCTTTCATATGGCTGATATCCTGTACGGTTCCAACCAACTTAACTGTTTTGCCATTTTCTTGTACGGCTTCGCCTTTGCCGATGGTATAAATAATTTGGCCATTAGCGACGTAGCGCGATTCCAATTCCCAAGGTGTCCCAAAAGCAAGGGCTTGCTCGACTTTATCCCGCAGCATGGGGCGATCCTCTTCGAGCAGTAAATCACCAAAATCTTCAAATGCTGGTGGTCCGTTTTGTTCGGGCCGTTGCAGAATGCTAAAGATCTCTTTAGACCAGGTGATTTTGTGAGAAGCAACCTCGTATTCCCAATTTCCGAGTCGGGCGATACGCTGTGCTTCCTGCAATTGCGAAGTCGTATTCCGTAGAGTATTTTCGTTGTTCTGCCGTTCTAATTCCGAAGCGACCCGAGTGGAGTAAATATTGAGCACGTTCTGAATGGTCGGTAGATTATGCATCTTACCTTCGTTCATCAATACAATGTGCCCGATCACCTGATCCTTGGAATCAAAGAGCGGCAGAGTGATACAACTTTGTATAGGCCGCTTCGGGAACAATGGCAGCATAGGATAATGATCCTTGACGTTTGTTTCAATGGATAGCGTCTTACGCTGTGCAATAGCATCGGCACAAGGAGAGTGGCTTAGGTCATATTGATGCTCCACGCGCTTGCCTCGGGCATAGAATGCCCGGCTTTGTCCTTGGAGCTGCTTGGGATCAATTTCACCAATCAGCACATAATCCATATCGAAGGTCTGGGCGATCGTTTCCACGATTTGCCAGAAAAAGTCTTGCCCTGAGCTCTCAGCCACCTGACTGGAAATAAAGCGTAGAGCATCGTTAGTATATTTTTGATTCGTAATATCCTCGATGAAAGCCAGATAGCTGGTGGTGCGACTCGATTTATCCTGTAGCGTGGAAATGGTGACGTCTCCCCACATGGTGCTGCCATCCTTTCGAAGATAGCGTTTCTGTAGTTTTACCGAACGCTTCTCGCCGGAGCTGATTTCGTCGTACAGCGAAATGTGCAAAGCCCGATCTTCGGGATGGGTGAGATCGGCTATGGTCTTCTGGCCATTGAGTTCTTCCTGGTGGTAGCCCAGCATCTCACAAAGTTTAGGATTAACCAGTAATGGATCGGTGAAATCTTTGCTGATAGCCATTCCCAACGGGCTTTGTTCGAATAAGCTGCGGAAGCGTTCTTCACTTTCACGGATGATGCCTTCGGCCTTTTTCCGTTCGGTAATGTCTCGAAGAATTGAAATACGTAGATGTTGATCGGGTGGGGGAAGGGTGAAAGTCGACAGCTCCGTATCGAAAAAGGTGCCATCGAGGCGTTGATGGGTCCACTCGTAGCGGTAGAGCTGATTGCGATTAAGCTGCTGTAATAAATCCTTCCGGGCTGCTTTTGAGGAGAGCCCACTAGGCTGATGGGATGGACTCAGCTCCAGTGGATGCAATTTCAGAAAAGTAGCTTCATCGCAGCGGAAGTACTCCAGAATTTTTTGGTTGCAAGCAACCGCTTCATTCCGCTCACTATCGAAAATCACAATGCCGTCAAAAGCATTATCGAACAACAGACGATAGCGTTGCTCACTGGCACGTAAAGCAGATTCCGCTTTTTTCTTTTCTGTAATGTCTTTATGAATAGCAATGACCAGATGTTCATTAGGGCTCGGTAGATTGACCGTGGTTACTTCTACCAGTAACGAACTACCGTCTTTACGTCGGTGCTCCCATTCGTACTGGATTCGTCCCTTTTTTATAACCTGTCGACGGTATTTTGCCATGATTTCTTCCGAAGCGACGCCATTGGGCTGATAAACTGGTGACAACTCCCGGGGTGCTACCTGCTTAAATTCATCATAAGTATAACCGAGCAACTCCAACATCTTATCGTTGATCGTGATGGCCTTAATTTGCTCAATATCGAATACGATGACACCGTCATAAGCATTATCAAAGAGCATGCGGTAGCGTTCTTCACTGGCTCGGAGTGATTGTTCCGCTTGGAATTGCAGGCTGATATCCCGGATAGTCCCAATTCCACCGATGATCTGTCCTTCACTATCCCGAAAAGGCGCAATATTGACAATCGACCACCACTTTTGTCCCGATGTTTTATGCTTATGCACCATATAATAGGTGCTATGTTTACCACGCAAACATTCATTGATCTTCCGCTTCATCTCAGGAATAGTATCCTTGTAGATGTGGATGTCTTCGACTTTTTTCCCTACAATATCTTCGATGGGATAGCCCGACATGTGTGTAACCTGATCATTGATGTAGAGTATTTCTCGTTGTAGGTTGGTGATCATGATACCATCTGAGATAGTATTGGTCATCCTTTGGTAGCGCCCGATTTCATGCTTGAGTTGATTGCCTTTTTCTTGTAATTTCTGTAATTGGAAATACTGCTTTAACGCTAGACCTAAATGTTGTAAAACTGGACGTAGCGTTGCAAAGAGATCAATTTCAAATATTTCGTCGCGCTTACTATCGTGAAAACATAAAAACCCGAGCCCTTCTAATCCAATAAAAGCAAAGGCTCCTTTTTGCAAGCGGGTATCGGCGGCGAGGAGGTCCTCATAAGTATGATCTCCTCTGGTGAAGTTTAAGTGTGGATTCTTACCCAACGCTAGACATAAAGGATGGTTATAGCGAATCAGTTTGCGATTGATAATGGAGTGATGATAACGTGCAACACAAACAGAGACAGATGGTTGCTCTTTATCGGCCCACCATATGCTACATGTACTGATTCGAAGGAGCTGATTGAGTTGTCGCAGGAAATTGCGGCAATTTCGCGCCATATCATCCGAGGCATGAATAGTCAGCGTGAGTTCAAGTAGCGCATCGGAAGATATGGTGCTGATCAGCGGCATAAAAGATCGATTTTATTCGTTGGGTTGGACTATTGCTCCATTTGACTTTCTTCTTTCAACATACGATAGATCGTCGATTTGCCAATTTGTAGCTTTTTAGCGACCAATAACACATCGTGATTGTATTTTTCTAAAAAATGATGGATAATCCTGCGGGTGTATTCTTTGAGTGGGAGTTCCTGATTTAGAAAACGCTCAGTACGACGTGGACTATTAAATTGGATGTCCTCTTCACGGATCGTTTCTGTTTCCGTCATTACGGCGGCCATTTCAATGATCGCTTTTAACTCCCTGACGTTACCGGGGAAATTGTAGTTCAGGAGCTTCCGTTTGGCTTCTTTTGTAATGGTCAGCTTGCCCAACTGATTGCTTTTGCAGAACTCACCCAGAAAATGGCGCATCAACAAGATGATATCATTGCCACGATCGCGGAGCGGTGGCATTTCGATAGGTAAACCCAGCAAGCGGTAGTACAAATCTTCACGAAAACGCTCTGATTTGACTTCTTCAGTTAGATCCCGGTGGGTTGCGGTAATGATACGGGCATCAAACTTGACCGTTTCAGTGCCCCCAACTCTGACGATTTCACGTTCTTGTAAGGCGCGAAGTAATTTCGCCTGCATGCTCGTTTCCATCTCCCCGATTTCATCCAGAAAGAGTGTGCCTTTATCCGCCAGCTCAAATTTTCCGGCTTTGCGGGTCGTAGCACCAGTGAAGGCCCCTTTCTCGTGGCCAAACAATTCACTTTCCAGTAAATCCCGTGGGATGGCACTAACGTTTACGGCGATAAAGGCCCCCTTACGGCGTTCAGAGTTGTAATGAATGCTGCGCGCCACCACTTCTTTTCCGCTTCCGGTCTCTCCTTTGATCGAAACCGAAATATTAGTACGGATAGCCTTTTCCAGCAGCTTGAACACCTTCTGCATGGGGGGACTATTGCCAATGATGGTTTTTGAAAAAGTGTATTTGTCGACTAGTTCATCTTTTAGCGTTTCGACTTCCCGCTTGAGTTGGATATTGTTTTTTAAACGATCAACGGTGTGCTTCAGCCGATTTTTGGTTTCGTTATCTTTTATGATGTAATCATAAGCACCATCACGAAGCAATTGTAAAGCCACCGAAATATCCTTTTGACCGGACAGAATGATCACCCCTATGTCCTTATTATATTGATGGATTTTTTTTAAGACCTCCTTTCCATCCAGATCGGGAAGACTGTAGTCAAGAGAGATAATGGCGGGATTAAGGTGGAGATGGTCCAAGCAATCCCGACCGGAATTGAAGATGTGCACTTCGTGATCGGGATCCAATTCTAACACATAGCGCACTAAACGAATGTATAGCGGGTCATCCTCGACGACGAATATCTTGATGGGGTTAACACTTTTTTTCATGCATATGAGGATTATTCCACAATATGGAAAAAATTCCAAAATTGGAAAACAATATAGGGAAAGAAAAGATGCGAAAAATTTAAATTTTTATCATAACAACTTCCTTTCATGCGTCACAATAGTGTATATATTTAATATTTTAAAATGTGAAATGAATAGCTGTTGATCATAGCTATAGAAAGTTAAAACAATTAGATTACGTTTGTTTTTCCTGTCACAAAAGGAGGAATTATTGTTGCAATCAATGCACTTGAGGTAAGATATTGAAGATACAAACCTACCGCGCTAAGACACAAAGTCAACCTATTCCGCTCCAATAAATAGGGTTGTCGCTCTTAATTTGATTGACCGATTATTTCGGCAATGTACAATTGAACTTCGAGTACAACAACCGAACCCAAACACGCTCTTAATTATTGCAATACTCCGTAAGCTCTTGTTATCATGCTGTTACCAAACAAACAGCTTTGTTTAACTCATATTGCAATACGCGCAACTACAAAAACGCTTTTAAAAAATGAATCCTTTCTTTGTATTGGCGCCCGGTGATTTCCTGGATCATCGGAACGCTCGACTTGCTATCGAAGCATTCGCCCGTGTTTATCGAACGCTGACCCCAAAACATCAACGTCGTATGCGATTGATCATTATCGATGAAGATGAAAACCATTCCAAACATTTACACCTGGCTCGTAAGCTGAAAGCGGAAGGTGCGCTTCAAGTTGTTTCCCGTTTTGATGCGGAGCAAGCGGAACGCGCTTATCAACAAGCCTCGGTATTCTTTTGTGCTACGGATCAAAGCTTGGCTTCGATCATTCCCGAAGCTTTATCGTACGGCCTACCGATTCTTTCGACGGCCAATGCACAAATCAAAGATTATATTGACAACACCTGTGGGATGATTGTCGAAAAACGATCTGAGAGTCAACTGATCGAAGGCTTTAGTCGGATGTTCAGTATGCTTTACTTCGATCCAGAGGTGCGCAAAATATTGCAAAAAGGAGCAAAACGTAAATACCGCAATCACTTTTGCTGGGGCGTTTATGAACGCCGGTTACGTGCTGGTGCCTAGCGGAGATTAAAAATACTTGTCCTTATTATTTTTTGTAGGAAGCCAATTGGCTTCCTTTTTTTGTGCCCATTACTAGGAGTAGTGAAAAGGGGAACTTATCTCATCGCCGTTGCAGGCGCATTGGATTTCATTTGGCTCCAGCAATAAAAGCTGAATTCCGTAGAAGTTTCATTTTGTCTAAACAATCCGTCAATTCTTCTATTAATTAAATAGGTTATGCTTCAATTTGCATGAGCTTTAGTATCTTGCCTGCCTTAGTTTTTTTACGTTTTAAAACCAATAAAACTTAACCCGATGAAGAAATATTTCCTTAGCCTCATCCTGGTGAGTGTGACGACGATTTGTGCTTTTGCACAAATGAACAAGATCGAGTTTGATGAATTCACGCTCGATAATGGCCTGCACGTTATTCTCCATCAGGACAACTCAACACCAATCGTGGCCGTTACGGTCTCTTATCATGTTGGTTCCAAAAATGAAAAACCAGACCGTACGGGCTTTGCCCACTTCTTTGAGCATTTGCTTTTTGAAGGTTCAGAAAATATCGGTCGTGGTGAGATGGATAAATACATCCAAAATGCGGGTGGTGCCCTGAATGCTTTCACAACCCACGATCGTACTGTATATTTTGAAATTTTACCTTCAAATCAATTAGAATTGGGGCTTTGGATTGAATCTGAGCGGATGCTACACGCCAAAGTGGAGGAGCAAGGGATTGAGACACAGCGCGAAGTCGTAAAGGAGGAACGCCGTCAGCGTTACGAAAATCGTCCCTACGGCACCATCTTACTGGAGTCTCTGAGCCACTCTTTCAAAGAACATCCTTATCAGTGGTCGCCAATTGGAGATATGGATCATCTGAATGCGGCCTCAGAAGATGACTACGTTAATTTCTACAGAGATTTTTATGTTCCCAATAACGCCATCTTGTCCATTGCGGGTGATATTGACATCCCAACGGCCAAGCAATTGATTATTGACTACTTCTCTGATATCCCAGCTAGTACGAAACCGATTTATCGTCCAAATATTGTAGAGCCTCCTCTCGGGGGTGAAGTACGTGATACAATCTATGATAATATCCAACTGCCTGCGGTGATTCAGTGCTACCGCATTCCTGCGATGGGAACGGATGATTTTTACGCGGTGAGTATGTTGTCAACTCTACTGGCGGATGGGCAAAGTTCACGTTTGTACAAATCATTGGTGGACGAGCAGCAAAAAGCACTTTTCGTAGGTAACTTCCCCCTTGAATTAGAAGATCCGAGTATTTCTCTCGCTTACGGAATTACCAATATGGGCGTTTCGCCGGAAGATGTCGAAGCATCAATGAGTGCTGAGATTGAGAAAGTGCAGAATGAGCTGATCGACGAGCGCGAATTCCAAAAGCTACGGAATAAGATCGAAAATGACTTTATCACCTCTAATGCCGGTGTCCAAAACCGTGCGGTTAGTTTGGCTAATTATCACATGTTCTTCGGAGATGCCAACCTGATCAATACTGAGATTGACAAATACCTCAAAGTGACCCGCGAAGATATCCAACGCGTTGCCAAGGAATACTTCAGCAAGGATAATCGGGTGACGCTTTACTATCTGCCTAAACCAGAGAAACTCTAGTTCAAAAAAATTGATAAACTAATCATCAAATGAGATATTTTTCTTTATTAAGCCTCCTGTGTTGTGTATTGTTATTGACGCAATGCGCAAAGAAAACAACGGATGTTGTTAAACAGGGAGAAGACATCAAAACTAAGGTTGAAACTTACACGAAAAGTGCCGATCTCCCCGCCGATTTCCGATCGGGTGCTCCCGATCCGGGCCCAGCACCTAAAATTCAGATTGGTTCTTATGAACAATTCGAATTGGCAAATGGTCTGAAAGTGATCGTGGTTGAAAATCATAAGATTCCTCGGGTTTCATTTTCGTTGACCGTTGATCGTGATCCTATTCAGGAAATGGAATACGCAGGCTATGCGGATATTGCCGGTGACCTGCTCAGCAAAGGCACCACAACTCGCTCCAAAGCTCAAATCGACGAAGAAATTGATTTTATGGGAGCTAGCTTGAGTTCTAGTTCTACAGGGATGTTTGCGGCGTCACTGCGCAAGCACACTGAGAATTTAATGGGTGTGATGTCCGATATTCTTTTAAATCCTTCTTTCCCGGAGGACGAATTCGAAAAGAGTAAAAAGCAAACCATTTCCGGGCTAGCTGCCGCAAAGGAAGATCCAAGTGCTATCGCTGGCAATGTCTCTCAAGTGTTGCGTTATGGCAAAAAACACCCTTACGGCGAAGTGGTTACCGAAGAGACAGTCGAAAAGATCACGCTCGGAAAATGTAAGTCTTATTACAATACGTACTTCCGTCCGAATATTTCTTATTTGATCGTAGTGGGTGACATTACTGCCGACGAGGCTCGTCCCATGGTAGAGAAATACTTTGGCGGTTGGCAAAAAGCAACAGTGCCTACGTATCAATACGAAAAGCCTAGTGCACCTTCAGCGACCGAGATTGATTTTGTAAATAAGGCTGGAGCGGTACAATCGGTAGTGCGCGTTACTTATCCGATTGACTTCAAGCCCGGATCGGCGGATGCCGTCAAAGCCCGGGTGCTGAACACCTTACTGGGTGGCTTTTTCAAGAGTCGCTTGATGCAGAATCTGCGTGAAGACAAAGGTTATACCTACGGTGCGGGCTCATCTTTGAGTTCCGACGAAGAAGTAGGTTACTTTTCGGCGAATGCCAGTGTAAGAAACGAGGTGACCGATAGTGCGATTGTACAATTTATGTACGAATTAGAACGTGTACGCAGCGAGAAAGTAAGCGAAGATGAATTGACTTTGGTGAAAAACTACCTCTTCGGTAGCTTTGCGCGCTCCCTGGAAAATCCTCAAACCGTAGCGCGCTTCGCTCTTAACACAAGTCTATATAATCTTCCAGCGGATTACTACGAAACCTATCTGGAGCGCTTGGCTAACGTTACAGCGGAGGATGTTATGGCAATGGCCCAAAAATACATCAAGCCGGAAAATGCCCACGTTTTAGTGGTTGGTAATAAAGGCGAAGTGGCTGAAAAGCTGGCAGCTATCGCTCCCGTAAAATACTTTGATGTCAATGGAGATCCGATCGTGAATGACTTTACCATGCCGGAAGGTCACACTGTTAATGATGTGATCAAAGATTACCTCACGGCAATTGGAGGTATGGATAAACTGAAGAGTGTAAAAAGTTTGTCAACAGTAATGATCGGGAACATGATGGGCCAGGAATTGACCGTGGAACTAGATATGGAAGACAACCGATTCTCCAACGTTTTGAAAATGGGAGGAATGGGTGAATTCCAAAAACAAGTTTACAATAACGGTAAAGGAGTCATGACTCAAATGGGACAGTCTGTGCCAATCGGTGATAAAGAACTCGCTGAGATGAAGGATCAAGCGCAGATGTTTGCTGAGTTGAACTACCTTGGCGGTGACTACAAACTGAAACTAGGCGGTGTAGAAAGCATTGAAGGCGCCAATGCCTACGTTGTTGAAGTTGAAGCACCAAGCGGCAAGAAAGTAACTGAATATTACTCAGTGGATAGTGGTTTGAAGTTGCGAGAATTGGAAGTTGCAGCTACCGGACAAACGGTTATCCAGGATTTTGCTGACTATCAGGAAAATAGTGGCATCAAATATCCTGGTACAATTACCATGACTGGTGTAGGACCTGCACCTTTGAAGTTGAGTTTGAAAACGTTGAAGATTAACGAAGATATTGACGATGCGAAATTTTCGTTAGAGTAGTACTGCTGCTTAAAGCAAAAAAAATAACATGTCTCGGTTGCCGGGGCATGTTATTTTTTTGGATAAAATTAAGTCTGGGACCGCCGGCGTAGCCACCATAAGCAAACAAGTAGCATAACCACAATGCTAATCCATACGACATACGTCCATTGACTCTGTTGCAGGGATAACTCTGCTCGATTCCCAACTTGTACAAAAGCCGCCCAATAATAGGGATGAGCGGATAGCGCATCTTCCGCTTGGGCAAGATAAGTAGATTTGGCGTGTTGAAGCGCAGCGTCCTTGCTTTGCTGACCTACTAAAGCCTGATAAAAATTACCCATGATTTGGGCACTAGTACAATCGTCTACCGCCCACAAACTCATAATGGCGCTGGGGCAACCCGCGTGGATAAATCCACGGGTTAGACTCAATACGCCTTCTCCCTGTACCAGCTGTCCTGTACCAGTATTACAGGCGCTGAGGACAACAAGTTCAGCGTTTAAATCCATTTGATACAATTCCCTAGCGGTGAGATATTTATCCGTAAAATATACTTTATGGTTCATCGCATCAGATTCGTCGATACAAGCATGGGTCGCTAAATGAATGATGCGATAATCTTGAGCCATACTTACAAAATTAGCGTGGCTAGCCTGATCTTCGAGCAAGATATCTCCATCTAGATATTTATTGATGGCCCGCACTTCTTCGCGCGCGCAGGCTAAATCGTAAAGCTCTAATTCCGTGCAGGAACGCATCGTATTCGTCGCCAATTGTTCCTGAAAAGCGGGAGCGAATCCAAGAAAATGAGCTTTAGCTCGCTCCTCGGGCAAAGCGGGTTGCTGCAATAAGGCAGCCGAATAACTATAAGCCACGCGATAGTTTTCTAGTAAATAATTCAAGTTTTGTGGTCGGAAATCAGCTCGGGGAGAGGCTGGGAGAGTGGTTAGTAAGCCTTCAAAAGGCAGGAATGCTAAGACATTATCCGGGACAATAACCATCGCATTTACTGTAGTGGGAATTTGCTTTAGAGGCTCAGCAAGCAACATTTGGTAAAGACGATGAGCGTGTTCGGTATAGGTAGTATATAATTGCTCAAATTGTTGAGTGCTAGGTGGTTCGCTCAATTGTTGACGCAGTAATTGTAAGCTTTCTGTGAGCTCGTCATTTTGATCGATGGCTTGTAGGCTGATTTGGTCTTGGGTGAGCGTGAAAATATAGATCTGGTCTTGTCCCCAGAAATATTCAACTAAGACGGTTTGCTCATCCAAAAATTGGTTTTGTATTTCCTGCGGGTGGACTACTACATTTTGATATTTCAGTTGATGGTATTTGGGAAAAGCCTTTTCCAGATGTTGTTGAAAACGTTGCTGCTTTTCTCGCAGTGCCAATTGTTTTGCCTCCAGGCGGGCGATCTGATCGAGAGCCTTCTTAGCCTGTAATTCAGCCAGTTTACTTTGCGTATACGCTATTTCACGACTGAGAAGTTCTTCTTGGCGTATTAGACTATCGGGGAGGTCTGCAACTTGGAGGGCGTGATCTGCTTGGAGTGCGTCCAAAAGTGCGATCGCTTTATTACTTTCAGCGTATTGAAATGCGGCGTAGAGGTAAACCGGATCATTCAAAACTTGGTGTAATTGCATAGCACAAGCGATTGCTTGATCATAGAGCTGTTGTGCTTGGACGGCTAGCAAATACTTGGCTTCATTCGTGATGACATCTTGGCGAATTAAAGGAATCAGTTGAGTGGCAGCTTCAAATTGCCGAAATGCAGCTTTTAGCGGAGTGAGCTCAATATCTGAGGGCCTCGCGTTCGCCATACGCTGATAGGTAGACGCCTTCCCAGCAATAAGCCGAAGGGCAATCATCTTCTGGATAATTTGCTCCGGTGCAGGATTCTGTAAAGGATCAGATTGAAAAAAATGTAAAGATGAAGTTAGTAGTCCTTGTTGAAAATAGCTAAGTGCTTCCTCATAGCGCTGCATTGTCAGTAGCGCATCAGCTTTATCCGCGTAGGTTTCCGCAATCTGAGGAAACTGTTTGTAATTAGCGGCCTCCTGAGTGGCCGCTTGAATGGCCCGATCAAAGTTCAATAACGCCTCTTTCGGGTGCTGTTGTTGCATATTTATTTTCGCCAGAATCCGATAACTAAAGCAATCATCGAATACCTGATATTTATCCTTGATAAGGATCGCTAGCTGAGCGTAATGGGCTGCACTATCCATTTGCTCTTGTTCCAGATAGTGCTCTGCCAAATGGTAACAACAGTTATAACGCGTCTGATTAGTATACTCGCTACTTAATCCGATATCGGTCAATAAATTTAGACTAGCGTGGAAATACTGAATTGCTTTTTTCCATTCTTTCGTTTTGAGAAATGTCTTTCCCAATTCTAAAAAAATAGAAGTCATCTCAATGCGATTATAAGTCGCATACTGGCTTGTATCACTGAGTAGTTCAGTACGCGTATTCAAGGCAAATTGCAAAGCGTCAATGGCCAATTCATGAGCACCAATTTCGCGGTAAGTCATACCGATATTGAGATAAGTAGTGGCCACTTGGTATTTTGAAGTACCTAGTTGCTTGTCTAGCTCAGCA
Source organism: Saprospiraceae bacterium (assembly GCA_028285085.1). Classification (GTDB taxonomy): domain Bacteria; phylum Bacteroidota; class Bacteroidia; order Chitinophagales; family Saprospiraceae; genus JAHDHW01. The sequence goes on from JANQQI010000094.1 coordinate 51,288, forward strand.
ATTTCCAGATAGGAATCGAGGGCTTCTCGATAAAACCCTTTGAGATCCTGAAAAAGGGCTAAATTAAATATGGCGTCAAGGTAAGCAGGATGTGTTTTTCCCAAATGCGTTTCCGCCACCTCTTTAGCCCGTCGAGAGTATTGCTCCGCCTGATCGAAATCTTCTTTTACGTAGGAAAAATTAACCATTAAATTGTAGCAATTAGCTACGCCAGCCCATTGTTTAGCACCTAGGAATTTATCAAGTGCCTTTTCAACCAGGCTTATATTGTTTTCGGGTGCTTGTTCAAAGTCTACCTTATCCAACATAGATTGCCCTTCCTGAGCCAGTTGCGTGCTATCCAAAACTGCAGATTGTGCAATCAGAGGGACGTTTATAAGGCTAATTAACAGAACAAGCCATAAGAGGCGTATTACAATCAATGGGAGTTGTGTAGTTTGTTCAAAAAAGAGATTGGTGGGCGAACCCACCAACCTTTCAAAGATAGTTAATCAATTTTTAAAACCTTAATGGATTGATTATGCTCGGGCGAATTAAATCGACAAATGTAAACCCCTGTCGGTAATGCCTGCAAATCAAGCCGTTCACGATAAGCTCCTGGGGAATCGTAGCTACGTTCCAATTGGAAGACGGTTTGGCCTTGTAAATTAATCAGCTCCATCTGTACACGTTGTGCTCTTTCCACTACCAAATCAAAAGTTAACGCATCGCGGAATGGATTAGGCGTTACTTTAATCGATACTGGAATTGTCGGTCCACTCGCTGCTTCTTCACTAGTAAGTCCAGCTTGTGAATAACAACACAGTGTTTTAGTTCCACTATAAACCGGCGTGTACGTTGGATCTAACAACTCTGTGAACAAAGCCGGAGGGAATAAATCTGGATAACTTAAAACCGGATAGGGTAATGGAATAGCTTCGGTCTCATCATCCATTGTAACTAATGAATAGGTGAAAGGGAATTCTGTGATATTATCGGGGATACCACAAAAATCATCAACGAAGACGTCGTAGATTTTTGCATATTGATAAATCTCGGTTCCATAAAATGAGATGGGCTGAAGGTCTGCATTCGTAATCGGAACGGTGATACCTTCGAGAATTCCTCCAAAATCGTATTCAATATGCAAGTTGGGATAAGGATTTATATCCTGCTTAGCAAATCGCACGATGAGTTCAATTCTAAGAATATGATTTTGTTCTAAAAGAACGCAGACCCCATCCGGTGCAAGTCGCCCCATTGAATTATACCAATTGGGTTTTGAAACGCGCGTACCAGGGGGTGGGTTAGGAGTCGCTCCGCCACCACTACCGGGCGTTTGAGCCAAGGTCATTGTGGGTAAACTAATTAATACTAAACAAATGAAAAGGAAATTTTTTAGATAGACATTCATAACTGTTGAGTTAAAAGTAATGATACAAAAAGGATTTCTACTCGGTCAGTACCATCAACATACTTCCCGAATTATTTAGCTTTACGTAAAGGATAAATACATTTTAATAGGGTAAGACGGCGCATACTGATCCATCCCACCAACAGGGCTTATTTCATAGCTTTACCCGTCTTTTTTTAATGAAATTAGGGAGGGTAAAGAGAATGTTAATTAAATAGTACAGGCAGTGATTAGTTATGTATTAAGATACTGATTAACGTTACTTAGAATCATTAGAAATGCACTAATAAAAATCGTTATACATATTCATCGGCATCGCCTGCTTTTACGTCTGAATGGCAAGGTTTTAGCGTCTTTAAAGAGATTTTATCTTCGCAAAACCTACCTCTCATATCAGATACGTTGATCGTGTAATAGGAAAGCTTATTGCATTGATCGTACTTATGTACATTGTCAAATAAAAAGGTAACCTAGCTTTTACAATTTTTTTTCGTTAATTGCATTGAAGTAGAAAAATAGGAATTTTTTTCCCGCAGAAGTTACTTTTTTAAAATTCTGCGAACGTAATAACAACTGATGATATGAAACCACTGACCAACGAGGAGATGCTGTCGATGCTGCGCAGTGGGGAAAAAACTCAGCGAGAACAGGTGATGCGGTATCTCTATCGGGATATGTACGATCAGGTACGTCATTATGTGTTGAAAAATGAAGGGAATGAAGACGATGCGGGTGATGTCTTTCAGGACAGCTTGGTCGCACTGTATGAGTTGAGTCAGCGGGAAAAATTGGAATCAATCCAAAATTTAAAAGCCTATTTCTTTAGAATTTGTCGGAACATTTGGTTGAAAAAATTAAAGCGTTCAAGTATTTTTTCTCCAATGCCAGAGCACGAAACCCAAGCGATGAACTTGGAGGATATGCCTGTGGATCACCAGTTGTCAAAAGAGCAGAAGGAAATCCTTAATGAATTGCTCGATCAACTAGGAGATAGCTGCAAGCAGATTTTATTATATTACTATTACCATCGAATGCGTATGCAGGAGATTATGCTGAGGATGGAGTTTGGTAGTGAGCAGGTAGCCAAAAATAAAAAATCCAACTGCCTGAAAAAACTCCGAGCCCTGATCAAGGATAATCCCTACATCCGCGATATTTTTCGATAGATAGATCAATCATGGACCAAGAACGCATCATAGAACAAATTGAGGATTATCTACTGAATCGAATGTCAGCTAGTGACCGGCAAGCTTTTGAGCGTGCCGTATCTGAGGATGCTAACTTAGCGCAGCTGCTAGAGGCGCACCGATTGACTTTACAAGTTCTGGACTTTGCTGGGAATAAGGGAATGCGCGAAGAGGTGGCCGCTTTACACGCCGAAGAAATGGCTCAACGTCAATCAGGAAAAACGCCTGCTAAAGAGCGCTCGATAAATTGGTGGCGGTACGCAGCCATTCTTATTCCTCTGGTTATGGTAACGTTCTATTTCCTCCAACGAGCGCCTTTAGAAGAACGCTTATTTGCCGAACATTTCGAAGCTTACGATCTCAGTTTTGCTAATCGCGGCGATACCCAACAAATTTTAGCGCAAGCTGCGCTCAATTATCAGGAAGAGAGTTATGTTAGCGCTCTGGGGTATTTTCAGCAACTCGATGCTGAAGCTGTCGACGGGAAAGTTGAACTAGCACAAGGTATTTCTCATCTGGCAATAGGTGAAACGGCCGCTGCTATGTCGTTTTTCCAAACCTTAATTGATCGGCCCGATCCTGTATTTGTCGATCATGCCCGTTGGTATATGGCTTTAGCACATTTACAAAATCGGGATCGTGCTCAAGCACGACCATTTTTACAAGATTTGGCCAATCGCACCGATGCCTTCCGGCACCAAGAAGCTCAAGCAATTCTAGATCGTCTTTAGCGGCGATGCTTGGGTTGATCTCTCACCAATAAATTTTCAAAAAAGTCTAGTCTTGATTATTACCAAATTCCTTCTCAAGAGACAATGGGTAAAGGCGTAGTGCTGACGACAGTAAATATTAGAGCTATGATTTGAGTATGCAACACCATCAAGCAGCTAAGCTTGATTAACTATTGCTTTTCCTTCGCACACTCAATTAAGATTGTAGTAATGGTACGTAGTAGTGGCAACTGGCTTTGTTGATTTCACCAGAACCAATTAATGTTGTCGCTACTATTTTACTACATTTCTAGGAGTAACAGTTGCACTATTCCCGAATTCTACTTACGTTTGTGGAGTACGTTTAAACAAACTGACATGACTACGTCAACTTTTAACAACTATTTTTACAGCTTTTATTTTTATGGCCAACCATAAAGTGGAGCTGCTTTTAAGTTAGAGTTGATTAACGATATTTAAGGAGTTCCACACGGAGCTCCTTTTCTTTTTGATGTTTGTTGAAAAAGGCATAAAACCAAATTCGATATTGCACATGATCCTGACCAGTGCCAAGTATTATTTTTACTTTTTTTATAACTGTCCACACGGCAGGCTAAGTTCATTTTGATATATAAATGAAAACAAAAAAGCCCTGCCATTTCGCAGGGCTTTTTTGTTGATACCGAATACAATGAATTACGATCGAACGAAAAAAATAGTCATTCAGGGCATTCCCGGCGCCTTTCACGAGATTGCGGCCCGCTATTACCACGGTAAAGATATTGAGGTGGTACCCGCAGATACTTTTGAGCAGGTGGTCGTCGGCGCCTCGCGCTGGGATGGGGGCATGATGGCTATCGAAAATTCTATTGCCGGCAGCTTGATGTACAATTACACCTTGCTACGGAATGCCTCCTTGCGTATTATCGGTGAACTTTATTTACGGATCCGACACAATTTGCTGGCTTTACCCGGGCAACAGATTGAAGACTTACGTGAGGTGCATTCTCATCCAATGGCCATTGCTCAGTGTCGTGATTTTTTTAAAGCACATCCTCATATTCGTTTGGTTGAAACGGAGGACACCGCCGCCAGCGCACGTGCTGTCCAGCGAAAAAAAGCAGTCGGAATCGGTGCGATAGCCAGTAGCATGGCCGCAGAATTATACGAACTCAATACGCTGGCTGCGGGTATTGAGACCAACAAACAAAACTATACGCGTTTTTTGGCACTAGACAAAGAAGCAGGAGTTGCACTGCCCGAGCAGTGTGATAAGGTATCCCTTTGTTTTGCGCTGAAGCATACCGTTGGAAGCCTGCATCGCGTACTCGCTACGCTCGCCGACGAAGGCGCCAACTTGACCAAAATACAATCGGTTCCGATTGTAGGGAACCGTTGGCATTACCTGTTTTTTATCGACTTTATTTTACCAGCACCAGCCGCTTATACACGGATAATCAATCTGTTGCGAGCCGGTACGACGGAATTGAAAATACTGGGTCATTACCAAAGTGGAAAACATTATGATGATTAAGACGGCACAGCGCATTCAGCACATTGAAGAGTATTACTTTTCGCGTAAGCTACAGGAAATTGCCCGCTTACGAGCCGACGGTGCGGATATCCTCAATCTGGGAATCGGCAGCCCGGATCAGGCACCTGATCCTAGCGTAATTAATGAATTACATACGCAAAGTCAGCATCCCAGCCATCACCGCTACCAAAGTTATCGTGGCGTAGATGTATTGCGGCACAGCTTCTCGGATTGGTATAGCCGACATTTTGAGGTTGATCTCGATCCAAAGCAGGAGATTTTACCCTTGATTGGCTCCAAAGAAGGCATTATGCATCTAAGCATGACCTTTCTGGAGGCTGGCGATCAGGTGTTGATCCCCAATCCCGGCTACCCCGCCTATCGCGCTACCGCGCTGCTCAGTGGCGCTGAGCCGATGGTTTATGAACTCAGTGAAACCAATGGTTGGCTACCAGATTTAGCAGAACTCTCCAGTCGTGATCTATCCAAGGTAAAAATGATGTGGATTAACTATCCGCACATGCCAACGGGATCTAGCGCGACCTCAAATGCATTCCAACAGCTTGTCGATTTCGCGCGGACTCACCGTATCCTTTTGGTAAATGATAACCCCTACAGCTTTATTCTGAATGATCGCCCCTTGAGCTTATTGTCTGTACCGGGTGCTAAGGACGTCGCGATAGAACTAAACTCACTCAGTAAATCCCACAATATGGCGGGTTGGCGATTGGGCATGATGGCTGGTCGGGCGGATTATTTACAAGCGGTGATGAAGTTTAAGAGTAATATGGATTCGGGGATGTTTTTACCCTTGCAGTTGGCGGCAGCTAAGGCTTTATCCCTACCCAATAGTTGGTACGATGGACTCAATAACGTGTACCGCCGTCGCCGCGAGTTAGTATACCAAATGATGGATCTGCTTGATTGTCGTTACGATACCCAGGCTGGCGGATTATTTGTTTGGGCCAGAATTCCCGAACAAGTAGATGATGCTTATGAATTATCTGACCAGTTATTGTACGACGCTCAAGTCTTCATGACGCCGGGAGGCATCTTTGGTTCTGCCGGTAATCGCTACATTCGTACCTCGCTTTGTAGCTCAGAAGAAACTTTGACCACAGCGATAGAGCGTATCACCAAGTGGCGCCAACACCAACCTGCATTGATTAAAAACGGAAGATTGCAATAAATGACAGTTACGATTATCGGAATAGGATTGATCGGTGGCTCGATGGCCATCAGCTTGAAAGAAAGTGGATTTGCCGGAAAAATCATCGGAGTAGATCGTATTCAAGACAATTTGGATAAAGCCATTCGCCGGCGTTTGATTGATGAGGATATGGATTTGGAAAGGGGGATTGCTGAAGCAGACGTCGTCATCTTGGCTATCCCCGTCGATGGAATGATTAGCTTACTGCCTCGCGTAATGGATTTAGTAGATCAGCAGGTAGTATTGGATGTTGGTTCTACGAAATATGCACTGGCAGAAGGCCTGCGTCAACACCCCAAGCGCGGACGTTACGTGGGGACACATCCCATGGCCGGCACGGAAAATAGTGGTCCGGAGGCAGCCATTCCGGGACTCTTTGACGGCCGGAGCTGCGTGCTATGCGATGTTGCCGATAGCGACGTCGATGCCGTAGAAATCACTAAAAAGCTTTACACCGCGCTAAATATGAATTTGCTCTATCTCGATGCTTATGCGCACGATATTCATTGTGCGTACGTGTCGCATATTTCGCACATCAGTTCTTTTGCACTCGCATTAACGGTGCTGGAAAAGGAGCAAGACGAAGGACGCATTTTTGATTTGGCGAGTGGTGGTTTTGGCTCAAGTGTACGTTTAGCGAAAAGTTCTCCCGATATGTGGGTGCCTATTTTTGAACAAAACCGGGATAATGTGCTTGATGTTTTAGATGAACACATCAACACCCTGGCACAATTTCGTAGCCTGTTAATCAAAAAGGATTTTAATAAGTTTAGAATGATGATCGAAAAGGCGAATCACATCCGAAAAATTTTGAAATAAGTAACATTTTTAAAAAATACAACATCTTAATATCTAAATATCATGGAATTTCAACCAGTATTCGAAACGAAGAAAAAGCGCCCTGTGGTGATTGCCGGGCCTTGCAGCGCAGAAACTGAAGAACAAGTGCTGACGACCGCCAAAGCATTGGCCAAGCAAAATATTGATCTATTCCGTGCCGGTATTTGGAAACCACGTACCCGTCCGAATTCCTTCGAAGGAGTAGGAACTCCAGGTTTAGCCTGGTTACGCCGGGTCAAGGAGGAGACCGGTTTGAAAGTCACCACTGAGGTGGCGAAAGCCCAACACGTTTACGAAACACTAAAGTATGGCGTCGATGTCCTTTGGCTTGGTGCACGAACTACCGTTAATCCTTTTTCGGTACAAGAAATCGCCGATGCTTTGGAAGGGGTTGATATTCCGGTACTCATCAAAAATCCAATTAACCCGGATTTGAAATTGTGGATCGGTGCAATTGAACGGATTTACAAAGCTGGGATTCGTAAGATTGGCGTGATTCACCGTGGTTTTTCTTCTTTTCAGGATTCAAAATACCGCAATACGCCGCGTTGGCAATTGCCGATCGAACTGATGCGTCAATTCCCGGATTTGACCATGATTTGCGACAATAGCCATATTTGTGGCCGTCGGGATATCTTGTTGGAGACGGCTCAAATTGCGATGGACCTCAACTTCGCCGGCCTCATGACCGAAACTCATCCTGATCCCGATAATGCCTGGAGTGATGCCAAACAGCAAATTACGCCGGCGACCTTCTCCCAAATGATTGATCAGCTCGTTTTGCGGGAGCCTACTAGTAGTGACGAAGACTTTTTGGAGCATATCGAAGATTTACGCCACCAGATTGACTACCTCGATAACGAATTACTCGATCTGCTGGGCAAGCGCATGGAAATTGCCGATAAAATTGGTCTGTACAAAAAGCGCAACAACATCTCCATCTTACAGCCAAGTCGTTGGAATGAAATTTTGAAAATCGCCGCTGAAAAAGGACAGAGCCGTGGCCTGAGTGCTGAATTTATTGAAAAAGTACTCAAAGCGATTCATCAAGAATCAATCAATCACCAAGAAGCAGTGATGAATCAACCCGAGCGCCGTTCTGCGCGGTCCTAATACCGATTTAATCGAAAAATCTCCCACCCCCAGCGGAATTTTTAGAGAGAAAGTGGTAATTTACCCACATTGGAAGCGGTTGCCAAATGGCATTCGCTTCTATCACTCTAAAACAAAAAACGCTCACTAATCATGGGATTATTCGATTTTTTTACCGAAGAATTTGTTGAAGTTATCGACTGGGTTGAAAAAGACCCCGATACCATACTTTGGAAATTCCCGGATAAAGATGCAAATATTAAATACGGTGCTAGCTTGACGGTACGTGAATCGCAGTTGGCGCTATTCCTCGACGAAGGTCGCTTCGCTGATATTTATGATCCGGGTCGCTACGAATTGGTGACTCAGAACATGCCCTTGCTCACCTCCCTCCGCAACTGGGATAAGGCCTTCAAATCACCCTTTAAGTGTGATGTCTACTATGTTAGTACACGGACTTTTACCGACCTCAAGTGGGGGACACCTAATCCTATTATCCTGCGCGATCCCGAGTTCAAACAAGTGCGAGTAAAAGCACACGGTGTTTATTTCATCCGCGTGAACGATCCCGAGAAGTTTTTCACTCAATTTGCCGGAACTAAGCCTACCTTAAAGGTGAGCGAAGTATCGGAGCAAATGCGCGATATTGTTTCTCCTAAGTTTGCCGAAGCCTTGGCCGAAGCAAAGATTTCGGTGCTTGATATGGTGACGCACTATACCGAATTGGGCGAAAAAATCCGTCCGATCCTACAAGCAGATTTTGATAACTTCGGCATTGAGTTGGTGAAATTCCAGGTAACTAGTACCTCGCTGCCTAAAGAAGTCGAAGAGTTCTACGATAAGATGACCAATATGAATATGGTCGATGATATGAATAAGTTTAGTCAATTCCAGACGGCGCAGTCTATGGAGAAAGCGGCTGAAAACCCCGGTGGTGGTGCCAGTGAAGGGATTGGCATGGGAATGGGCTTCGGTATGGCCAACGCCATGATGAATCAACAGCAGCAACAACAGCAACAGCAACCACAAAATCAAGGTAATGCTGATGCTGGCAAAGCGCAGACCCGCGAAGAAATTATGGATACGCTCAAGCAATTGGGTGAGTTGAAAACCGCCGGTGTGCTGACCGACGAGGAGTTTGATACTAAAAAGAAAGAATTGCTTAGCCGCTTGTAAGCCATGCAGGAATACGACGAGTCGAATTATTTAGAAGATACCATATCGCCCGACTGTCCTTCCTGTGGTAGCCAACTGAGCTATTCGGCGGAGCACAAAATGATCGCCTGTAACTACTGTGGCTATCGGGAAGAAATCGATAATTCAAGCGATGAGGTGGTAGAACAATCGCTGCACGAAGCCGTTGAGCGCGTGCAGGATTTCGTGCCCGAAGATGCAGGTAAAAAGGTTTTTGACTGCCAAAACTGCGGGGCGAAATTCATGGTTGAAAGCGACAAGGTCAACGTGAGCTGTGGCTTCTGTGGCTCCCGCAACGTTAACCTCGAAGCGTATAACCACCAGTACGTCAAACCGATAGGTATCATCCCTTTCTATATCAGTCGCGACGAAGCCGCTCAGCGTTTCAAAGAGTGGATTCGTCGCGGTATTTTTCACCCTAACAAGCTAAAAAAACTGGCCGCTGTAGAAGACTTGCACGGCTTGTACATTCCATTTTGGACCTATGATGCGCAAACCGAATCCAAGTGGAGCGGTGAGGCTGGGTTTTATTATTACGAGACCAAGCGTGTTCGCGTCAACGGCCAAATGCAAACCAAACAGGTACAAAAAGTACGTTGGACCTATCGCAAAGGCCATTTGAGCCATTTCTTTGACGATATTCTAGTCATTGCCTCCGGCGGATTAGAACAGCGCCAGGTCGAGAGAATTTTACCGTTTCGGATGGAAGAAATTGTCAATTTCGATCCACGCCTACTGGTGGGATGGGAAGCGGAGGTCTATAGTTTAGAAGTGGATGACGGTTATCAACATGCTGACCGGATTATGGACCAAAAAATTCGGAATATGTGCTCGGCGCAGCTTGGAGGAGATACGCAGCGCAATTTGCATGTGCAAAGTAGCAAAACCGATCAGACCTTTAAGCATATCATTTTACCCTTGTGGTTATGTTCTTATAGTTATAATAACAAAACCTATCGTTTTACCATCAACGGGCAAACAGGTAAGGTCCACGGGCAAAAACCGCTATCCTGGATTAAGATTACATTAGCAATTCTAGCTTTTGCGGCTTTCATTTTTGCGATCTGGTACGCCCGGGAAAGCGGAATGTTTAGTTCTTAACCCCTCTGGCTGGAGCGTCGAAGGTCCGAATTAGGTTTTCAATTCTACACAAAGTGGTATTTTCCCCGATTTCTAACTGGTGATCTGCATTTTCTGTCTATTTTTACGGAAAGCTTAACCAAACAAACTATGATCCAGGTTTTTATCACGGGAGGAACTTTCGATAAGGAGTACAATTTCATTACCGGCGAACTCTATTTCAAGGATACTCATTTAAAAGAAATGTTCGATCGGGGGCGTAGCACGCTGGATATTGATATCAAAACTTTGATGATGATTGATAGCCTCGAAATGACGCCCGAAGATCGCGCCATTATCCTACACAATTGCCGAAAATCGGCCCATAACAAGATTTTACTGACTCACGGTACGGATCGCATGGTGGATACCGCTAAGGCGCTGGCCGAAGCTGATATTCAGGGAAAGACGATCGTTTTAACCGGAGCCATGATTCCTTATGCTTTCGGTACCTCATCTGATGGATTCTTTAATTTGGGAAGTGCACTGGCCTTTGCTCAGACCTTGCCACCGGGAGTTTACATCGTGATGAATGGTCGTTATTTCACTTGGGATAATGTTCGCAAGAATCGGCGGACCGGTAATTTTGAAGAACTCCATTCACTGGAAATGCAGTAAATTTATGGGAGATACACTCACGCTCATTTACGAGTTATTCTTATTGCTCATTGGCATATATTTTTTCCTTTTTTCGATTGGCAGGATTCGTTTCCGCGATCCGGCCGGAAAGGCCAAAGCGGATGCTTTTCGTAAAAAGAATGGGACCTGGCTTGGCATATTATCCTTCTTACTCATCCTATTTATGGGCTTTTCGCTTTTTCTGCATCTTCGTCAACTACTTGCCGCATGATAGACTTCCAGGATTTTCTCAAAGTTGATCTTCGTATCGGGACGATTCTCCGCGCGGAGGTGTTCGCCGAAGCCCGCAAACCAGCTTACAAGCTTTGGATAGATTTTGGAGAAGCCTTGGGCACTAAGAAAACCAGCGCTCAAATCACAGATTACTACCAACCGGAAGAGCTAGTTGGTCGTCAAGTCATTGCCGTAGTCAATTTTCCGCCCAAGCAAATTGCCAATTTTATGTCGGAGGTATTGGTGCTCGGTGGGGTAGAGGCGGATGGAAAAGTGATTCTCCTCCAACCGGAGCGTGGATTAGCGAATGGCATTCGAATTAGTTAACTAAAATCTATGGCGATTGAGCCAATCGGTGATTTCTTTGCGAAAGACGAAGCGGGCTATCTCATCAACCCGACTAAAGCTGAACTTATTCCTTCTGCTTTAATACCTTTACTCGAAGCTGTTCTCTCCACTTACCATCAACTTTTAGATTCCAGTCTCATTCATAGCATTTATTTACGAGGCAGCGTGGCGCGAGGCACCTACGTGGAAGGTATTTCGGACCTAGATACCTTAGCTTTGGTTCATAGCCCAGGGATTCGCTGGGCAAAGTTACCCGGCGCTGTCCCAGCGATCGAAAGATTACAAAATCAATATCACTTTCCGGGAGACCTAGAACTCATGCTAACCAGCTTGACGATACCCCTGGTAGAATATCATCCACGCCTCGCTTTTGTATTACAAAGTCAGAGCCTTTGTATTGCCGGGACGAGCATTATTCCCGATTTGCCAAAATATCGCGTGTCGGAGGTCCCCCGATTGGCGTTAGACTGGCTTGTGGAAGATTGGACTGCCTTTCAAAAGCAGCAATCGCCGGGGCCGGCAGACTGCCGGCGTATGGCAAAATTGTGCATACGGGCGGCCTTCGAATGGGTGGTGCCTCGATTGGGTCGCTACACCTTAGATCTGTACCCGGCAGTCGAAAGTGTGATTGAATTTTACCCCGAACGCGCATCACAATTGCGAACCTTATTGGCGTATTACATTATACCGCCGCAGCCACTGAGTGCTTTCCAACAACTGATTGAAAACAATGTGCGTTGGCTACTAGCTGAGTTAGCTTAAGCGGAGGTCAAAAAATACTTTAAAATGTAAATGCCCACTACGTGCCATTTCTCCCGTCGCTTTGCAAAATTTGCATATATTTTAGTATTATTGCAATCTGTCAGGCGCAATGTAAGGCCTTGGTTCGCTCATATTTTCAATACAATTTGACAATGAAAAAAATCCTTCTACTTGTTATCTGCACAGTAGTCTCTTGCATCCCTTCTCTTCTGGCTCAGGATACCGAAAACACAGATTTTTATGACACCAATGAAATCCGTGAATTCAAGGTCAGTTTTGAACAAAATAACTGGCAAGACCTACTGGATTCAATGCGTTTGTACGGTGACGGTGTACTCATCGGCGCTGTAGAAATTGATGGTAAGCGTTACGAAGATGTGGGCATCCGCTACGATGGTCGTCGATCTAACGCCTTTGGTAAAGGACGTAAGCCATTACACGTCGAGTTAGATTTTATCAGCAAGAACCAAAATCACGAAGGCTATGAGGTCTTCAAATTGTCCAATGCCCTGCGCGATCCAAGTATGGTTCGTGAGGTGTTGAGCTATGAGATTGCGCGCAAGTACATGCCCGCGCCGAAGGCTAACTTCGCCAAAGTGAGTATTAATGGTCAGACTCAAGGCTTATTTGTCAATGTCCAGGCGGTCGATGAAGTCTTTTTGAAGGAGAATTTCGGCTCAGCTGATAATAGCTTTTTCAAATGCTCGCCCGAATATAAGGACAACGAAAGTATGCCCTCTGGCTGTAAAAAGAATCTGCACGCTTCTTTGGAGTATGAATCTAAGGCCAGTTGTTACACCCGGAATTTTCGAATGGTTTCACGCGAAGGCTGGGATGATTTGATTAGCCTGACCAATACCTTGAACAACAAGACCGAAGATATCGAGTCTATTCTGCACGTCGACCGCACCTTGTGGATGTTAGCGTTTAATAATGCGTTGGTGAATTTGAGTAGTTATTCTGGCCAAAATAGTCGCAACTTTTTCTTGTATCGTGATGATTTGGGCCGTTTTAACCCGATCATTTCGGGCTTAAACTTATCTTTTGGTAGTTATAAAAATACCGGTTCTGGTTCAGATTTACGGCTTAAGCAATTGCAGCAACTAAGTCCCGTCTTGCACGCGGACAATCCAACTAAACCACTCATCAGCAAGCTACTAGCTGATCCTTTATACAGAAAAGTGTATCTGTCGCATTTACGTACCATCCTTTACGATAATTTCGAAAATGACTGGTACGAAGAGCGTGCTGAAGCTTTGCAGGAGCTGATTCGACCACACTTGGTAAGTGTACCGGATGATTGGAAAGAATATAAAATGGAGGACTTTGATAAGAGTTTGAGCAGCACCATTGGCCGTCGAAGTAAAATACCTGGAATTGTAGAGTTGATGGGCAAACGCTCCCGTTTTTTGAAAAAACATGAGCTATTGTCCGTTTTTCCACCCAAAGTCGAAGAAGTGACGGTAAAAGGGCGAGAGAAATTCTCGAATGAGATTATTCGAGACTTCAAAGTTAATGCAACGGTTGAGAAACGGGCCAAGCGCGTTATTTTATACTACCGTTACGAAGGTGAAACGGCATTCCGTGAAACTTTTATGGCCGATGACGGGCAGCATCACGATGGTGAGGCTGGAGATAAAATATTTGGTGTGACTATTAAGCCAGATAACGGTCAAAAGCGTATAGAATATTTCATTTTAGCAGAGAACATTGCCGCGGCGGCCTTTGCACCAGTGAATTATATGTACGAACCTTACAGTAGTGATCTGGAAGACTTGAATAAGTAATTTACCTTGCAATAAATAGTAGAACGATTTTTGTGAGGAATGGGATTAGCTAAGCACCGCGTGTTTCGTTGCTATAGGCAGCGACTACGGACCGAGTACCGTTGAAAATAGGCTAGTATTAACCAATTTAGCACAAATGAACAGAATCCTACTGCTCCTATTGTTCTTTATTTCTTCGACCCTTTCTGCCCAGAGCCTCTACGATGTTGATCAAATCAGGGAGATTCAGGTTGAAATCCCTTTCGACAACTGGGATGATATGCTTGACTCGCTCAAACAATTGGGCAACGATGAGCGGATTATCGGTAAGGTGAAATATGAAGGTGAAACCTACGATAGCATAGGTATTCGTTATAAGGGCAATAGTTCTTACTATAATGTGCGCAACCAAGCACTCAGTAAATTACCTTTCAATATCAAGGCGGACCACATTTTCAAAAAGCAGCATTTTGCCGATGATGTTGGCTCCTTTAAGCTGTCTAATGTGTTTCGCGATCCTAGTTTTTTACGCGAAGTCTTATCCTACGAAATTGCCGGAAATTATATGCCCACGCCTCGGGCCAATTACGTGCGACTGGTCGTGAACGACCAGTACCTCGGCTTGTACAATAACTCGGAATCTGTTGACAAAGACTTTCTGAAGAAACACTTCGGCTGGCGGAAAGGCACCTTAGTGAAGTGTGATCCCAATTGGAATGCTGCCGACTTGCGGGACTGCCCGAAGGGCGACAAGGCGTCTTTAATGTATCTCGGCTCAGATTCGACCTGTTATTATGGACTCTACGAGATGAAATCTGATCACGGTTGGGCCGATTTGATCGAACTCACTCGAGTGCTCAACAAAACACCAGAAAAGATTGAGTCCGTGCTCAACGTCGATCAGGTCTTGTGGATGCACGCTTTTAATATCATTTTGATTAATCTCGATAGTTACACTGGTCGCCTTTGTCATAATTATTACCTCTATCAGGATTCTTTCAACATATTTCACCCCATTCTTTGGGATATGAATTTATCGTTTGGTGGGTTTCGCTATGATGGGCTCGGTACACCGCTCAGCGATGAAAAGATGCAAAAGTTGAGCTTGTTTACGCATTATAAACAACAAAACAAAAAGCGACCGCTGATCACGGCCTTGCTTAAGGATAAGCTCTATCGAAAAATATACATTGCACACGTTCGTACTATTTTGAACGATTTTTTCACCAACGGAAAATACCTTGAACGTGGCAAGGAGATTCAGGATCTGATCGCAGAGCATGTTGAACAAGATTCTAATAAACTCTATCCGTACCCCACTTTTCGCGAAAACCTCAATACTTCGGTGACGATCGGAAAGACCCGAATCATTGGGATTAGTGAATTGATGCAGGAGCGAACAACTTATTTGTCGGAGCATCCCTTGCTTAAGCGGGAGGCACCCGTGATTGAGGCGCCGAAATACATCGGTGAAACGGAAAAAAATATCGTTACGGCCAAAGTGAGTGGCGCCGAAACCGTTTATCTCAAATATCGTTTCGAACCACATGCACCATTTCAGACCTTGCTTATGCGCGATGATGGCATGGAAGGAGACCCAATGGGCAATGATGGTCTTTACAGCGCAAGCATCAAAGCCAAATCAGGTACTCAATACTACATTATTGCGGAAGGTGATAAGAGCGCTTCATTGTCGCCCGAACGAGCTTCTTTTGAATTTCATACCATTGAGTAAGGAGCAGCCAACTAAATAATTGGGGAAGTATGGAAAATGATGTGTATATTTAAGAGGAGTAAAATGGTGCAGATCCTCTAATGAAAATAGAAACGACTGTTGAAATAAGCAAGCCTCCGTCGGAAGTTTACGAATTCCTCACCGACGAAGAAAACCTTTCTATTTGGATTAAAAATTTCATTCGTCTTGATCGCCTCGAAGGTGAAGACGGTCAAGTTGGTTCGACTTCACGACATATTTACAACGAAAATGGCAAAACCATCGAAATGATCGAAGAGATCTTGGCGGTGCGTGAAAATGAACTCTTCGAAGCCATTTTGCGCAACGATGAAATGGAAATGCGTATTCGTAATGAATTAAGTGAAAGAGACGATCGTGGCACCATTCTCAAAGTCCAATCGGAATTGAAACCTAAGAAATTCTGGACGCGTCTGACGACGATGCTTTTTCGCAAACGTATTTCCCGACGCCAACACAGCGATCTGCATCGACTCAAAGAGGCCGTCGAAGCCCTCCGAGAAGAGTTTGAATAAACCTTAGAATACAGCATACACGCCGTAGCCAACCGAAAAAATCAAGTCAAAAGGTTGGGTTAATTCAACTCTTAACATATGAAACCTGCCGAAATAATAATCTACTCCTATATTCATTTGAAAATCTACTTCCAGATCACCATCGGTTAGTGATCTGGTTCCCCTAAATTCAGGTCGCTCACGCTCAATTTGATCGAAGGTAACTCCTCCTTGGAAGTAAGGTCGAATATTTCTTCCTGGCAAAAAATGGGTACTAATACCGAGCATACTTTGACGGCCGTCAATTTTATCCCCTTCCAGATAATTACCAAAACCTTTAGAGGTGCCGTTATATAGGCTTTGTCTTAAGACTAAGCCGACCGAAGCACTAAATAGGTTTTGACGGTACTCCGCAGAGAAAGCGTAGCCAAAATAATCTTCTAGATTTTTCACATTATAAACCATTGCCAGCCCGACAACCTGAATTTGCCATTGTTTACTTTTTTCGGATAGAGTATAATTGTCACTACCCATGCATTTATGGAGTGATTTTGAAAAATAGCGCAGCTTATTGGTACGCAACTTAAATTTTCGGTCCACCATTTGGTCATCATTCAAGCAGGATTCAGCTCTTAGAATCTGATTTAATTGGCGCTGAAAGGTATTTTGTAAAACAAAGAGACTATCGCCATCATAGAAATAAAGTACTTGGTTTTTGCGATTATTGATAAGGCCGGGCTTGGGGTTATTGATTGGGGTACCGGTCGGTAGCATGTACTTTTCACCATTTGTACTTCGAAAGGATTCCGCACTTTCAGGCGTTCGGTACAAAGGATGGATTTTCCCCTCGCGATCTTGATAATAGTAGTACTGTTCTTGCTTATCGACACGATAAAGGTAGAACTTATAATCACCTTCATTGAGCAAGCGCAGAAGTTTGTGGGCCTTCGATCCGTCGAGAATGTGTCCGGGACGCATCAATGGAATGTAATAGCTTTCGTAGGCCCCTTTATCTCTAAAATTGAACTTCTGAAGCTCTTCTGCGGTGAAAATTTGTGTCTCTTTGTCTTTGAATTGGGCTTTAAATTCAATTTGATCGTGGTAGGAAGATGGATTTTTAATTTTTATGTAGCCATCCAGTTGGGTGCCATCTTTTTTGGTAATACTGGCGCGTTGAAATATCACTTGAGAGGATAAAGATATCGGTATAATTCCAATCCATCCTAGCAGAAAAACGAGGTAAATGGTACGCATAGCAAAATAGTTTTTGAATTCCGACCTACAAAATGACGAGGAACACGTTGGAAAATGCGCGTTCATCTAAAACGAGAAATACAGTCCATAAGCTGCTCCCAGCGAATAGCCTTCGGCGTAGTTGGCTTCAATGCGAATCTGATTAAATCTCAAAAAATAGAAATCACAACCGAGGGCCGCAAAGAGGTTTCCGCTGGTTTGAGTACTTCCCAAATTCAACAAAAACTCATTCCCATTACTATCTGTTCCTCCAGG
Organism: Saprospiraceae bacterium; assembly: GCA_028285085.1. GTDB lineage: Bacteria > Bacteroidota > Bacteroidia > Chitinophagales > Saprospiraceae > JAHDHW01. Next base: position 69,051 of record JANQQI010000094.1, read on the forward strand.
AACCAAATCGTAACGTGAAAAATAGGCACCAAGCTGAAAAAAAGGTCGAATGACGTGTCCGGGCAAGAAATGGTATCCTAAACTACCCATATAGTGCTCGCCCGAAGTGAGCATTAGAAAGCTACTGCGGGGATCACCCGATTGAGCCAGTGACTGCCAGCCATCGGTAATGTTTTGATATCGAAAACTAAACGTCACCGACGGGCTCAGCGAATTTTGACGATACTCCAGGGTGAGACCCAATCCTTGTTTCAGGTCATTGTAATCCCCACCATTATGCCATAGACTAGCATTGGCTAGTAGGGCAACTTGATGGATCGGTTGCTTTTTATCGACTTCATAATTATTACTTTTGGTACAAGCGTGTAGGGTTTTTGAAAAATTCTTCAAGGCATTAGCGGTCAGTGGAAAACGATGATCCAAGCGGATCATCGAGCACTGGGATTGCTGAATAAGGGTGTTGAGTTGACTGACATAGGTATTTTGCAGGACGTACATTTGAAAGCCATCGTAGTAGTAATGGGTGCCATTGTTGGTGGTAAAAATACCGCCGGTAGGGTTGATAACCCGTTCTCCGCTAGGAAGAATATACTTATCACTATCGGCCACCCGCTGCGCTTCAATACTGACTTTCTTCTTATGAAGTGGACTAATACGACCATTGGCATCCGATATGTAGAAGAACTGATTCCTTCCCCCCGGCTGATAAATATAAAAATTGTAATCGCCGGTACATAAAACCCTAAGGAAGCAGTGCTTTTGTTGGCCGGTTAGAATATTCCCTTTGGCCATTTCAGGGATTATTGTACTTTTGTAACGAACACCCTCGTTCAGCTGGAAGGCCTCTAATTCTTCCGGCCGATAAACTTTACCATTTCCAGATCGCCCAATCCTAAACGCCAGATGATGGTGATAGGTCTCAGCGGCATCAACTTTTGCCCAACCCCGAATCGTTTGACCTGATATCGTTGTAATGGTAGCTTGTTGCCATAATTGCTGGGCTTGCAGCTGAGAGATTGGCCATCCAATTGCACAACAGAATAAGAATAAAGTGAGGCGATATTGCATCTTTTGCCCGGATTTTAGGTAAAACAAAACGAAGTGAATGCCGAACCACAGTCTTTGAACCGTCGATAAGGTTTCGTAATTGAAAACAAGTCGCTGGAGGAAGAAACTCAAAAAGAAGAGTGGCAATTATGACCACCGATTTGGTTTCGATTTTGCGGCGTCGGGGATATCAGATTGGCATACAATACTACAAAAAAATGGTAATGTTTTTGTTTTTTATCTAAAGGATAAGTGTCCTCGCGCGTACGAAAAACCATGAATAACTATCATTGGACTTGCAGGACGTGATCATTTCAACAGCTAGTAATTAGACTTTTACATCCCAATAATTATCTGAGATTGCTCAATTAACACTGAAAATCAATGAATTATAAAATTACGCGTTGTCTCCTTTTGCTGATTCTGGTGCTGCTCATCCATACCCAGAGCTTCGCTCAGCATCCCAATCGACCGCATACGGTGTTTGCGAAACGCTTGTTTGTAGATCATCATGGACCGGCTTTGAACGAGTTTACTGATTTTCGGAACACAACGGGAGGTTTTGAATTCGGATATCTCCGAAACCTCAATAAATATGTTAATGCGGCCATTCCCATCAAGGTCGGGGTACTCAATTTACCCGAAGAAACGGACAACCGACGCTTCATGAGTATTGATTTTGTTGGTCAATTACAGCACTATCGCAATGAGACCCAGCTGGTGATTCCTTACGCTATGCTGGGGATCGGAGCAGTCTCTGAGGACTTTAGTTCGATGGGCTTGCAACTACCAATAGGGGCGGGGGCTAATGTTCGCTTGGGTAAATATGGCTTTATTAACTTCCAAGTAGAATATCGAGTTGCCTTTTCCGATGATCGTGATAATATTCAATATGGGGTCGGTTTAGCTTTCATGCTTGGTAAGACGGATGGTGAAGAAATGTTGCCGGAGCCTTTTGAAGCGCCTTTGGTGGATACCGATAACGACAGTATCCCGGATCGCGATGATGCCTGTCCGGAGATTGCCGGTTTAGCCCAATTCCAGGGCTGCCCGGATACAGATCAGGACGGCTTAGCTGATAAAAATGACAAATGCCCTGAGTTATATGGCTCTATTGAGATGAATGGTTGCCCGGATAGCGACGGCGATGGATTGGCAGATCCCGACGATAAATGTCCTAATCAGGCGGGACCTCGCTCTTATGATGGTTGTCCGCCGACTGATACCGATAATGACGGTTTTGTAGACGATGTGGATGAGTGTCCAACCGTAGTGGGTACCCTCCGTGGCTGTCCTGATAGTGATGGTGATGGCATTGCTGATGGAAAAGATGATTGTCCTTACGCTGCCGGGGAAGGTCGCTTTAATGGTTGCCCGGATACCGATGGCGATGGCATCATTGATTCGAAAGATAAGTGCCCGAACTCACCGGCACCGAATTCACCTACCGGTTGCCCAGAGATTACCAAGGAAGATAAAGCGGTACTGGACTACGCTCTACAGGCAGTACAATTTGAAACAGGGAAGTCCATTCTGAAAGAAGAATCCTATGTCGTCCTCGATCAAGTGATTACGATCTTGGATCGCTATCCTGATTTTCACTTGGAGATCATTGGACATACCGACAATGTAGGCTCTGAGGATAATAACCTGCGCTTATCGCAACGTCGTGCCAAGGCCTGTTATGAGTATTTGCTGACGAAGAAAGTACCAGATGGTCGTATGAGTTATGGTGGCTTCGGAGAGAACAATCCGATTGCTCCTAACGATACTAAGGATGGTCGACGATTAAATCGTCGAGTGGAGTTTGTATTATCGCCTAAGTAGTTCGTAAATTCAGCGAATTGATTTCTAGAGAACGCCCGCTCTTACTTCGGTAAGAGCGGGCGTTCTGGTATCAGTTTACTCTCTGTCCTCGAAGGGAACAATTTCGCCTTTCTCCACATAGTTCTTCAAACCATTGAGGAGCATGGCCCAACAGAAGGCGGAGCGGCGGTAGTGGTGGTTGAGTTCTGGCCAGTCGCGATGCCAAAATTTCAATCGAATACCTTCCGCAAGCTCCTCCAAGTCAAAGCCAAAACTAGTCGGATCCCAATCGGCATCGGAGGAGGTCATCTTTATATGAAAAGCTTCATTCGGCCGACAAGTAATCACTTCACCGTGCCAATCGTACTCCGGAGTGAAAAAGAAATTATAACTGGCGCCCTCACGGGCTTCACCGCTGCAACGCTGTGGCCACCAATTGACGAGATGTTCGGGAGAAGAAACGGCTTGAAAAATAGCTGCTTTAGGCGCCTGGATAAACAGGTCGAAATAAATGTGGTGCATGTTTTTTGGTTGTTTAGAGTGAGTTGATAATTAATGCCAAGGCCTAACCTCAAACATCAGTTTAAGCCATAGTGCTCTCGCGAAAAATCTGCTGTTAGAAAAGAAAAATCTGCGTACAGACGCAATTGGATGGGCGGAATAGCTAACTTTATCAAGTGATCTACAATTTACAACAACTTCCTGATAAAATTTAAGTATTAAGAATGAAAATAGTGATACAAGGCTTTGGAATGCTACTACTTATCCTGATGCCCTACGCCATGTGCGCTCAGGATCAAGAGATGACAGATTGGCTGTTAGGGGAGTGGTCATTGGTGAAGGAAGCCCCTCAGTTTGGCATCCCGGAAGAGATGAATCCGGTGCGAGGCACTGATCTGACGAAACAAGATGCCCAGGCGCCAAAATTGACTTTTGAGCCCAATAATCGTTATCGCTATCAATCTCCAGACGAATCTATTGAAGGTACTTATCGGTTGACCTACGGGGAGTTGACCATTGGAGCGGAGCGATATCGCATCATCACGCTCAATGATACAGAGATGATATTGGAAAAAGGTGATGTTTTGATCACCCGCTACATTTATCAAAAACAGTTCTAAGCGGGTTGAAGCATTTTTATTCCGCCATTTGATCCAGACGATCCATCAAACGTTGTCGATAGGTGCGGCCAATGGGAATTTGTTTTTGGTTGATTTTCAGAAATTCCCGCTCCACTTGCTCCAAGTGTAAAAGCGAAACGGCAAAACTTTTATGTACCCGACAAAAATAGGAAGGGAAGACCTCCTCTAAATCGGACATCGTTTGACGGCTCAAGTAGCGCTTTTCGAGCGTATGGTAAACCACGTAATTCTCCGCTTTTTCCAAATACAGAATATCCCGCCAAGAGAGTTTGTAAGTCACCGGCCCACTTTTGAGGTAAATAATATCCGCAAATATGGGCTTTGCCGGTAGGGGAGACTGAGGTTGCTGCTGCCATCTCATAGCCCGGTTGCAAGCTTTAAGAAAGCGCGGAAAGCTAATGGGTTTTAGCAGATAGTCTACCGCTTCGAGATCAAAACCCTCTACGGCGTATTCTGGGTACGCGGTGGTGAAAATTACCGCCGGTGGGCGAGCCAAACTTTTATAAAACTCCAGGCCCGATAAATTGGGCAAATTGATGTCTAAAAAGAGCAAATCCACCGCTTCATTTTGCAATTCCGGGAGAGCTTTCAGCGGATCGCGCGCTTCACCTACTAAATCAATCCCCGGTATGCGCGCCAGGTAATTCCTCAGGAGCGCGATAGCTTGAATTTCGTCTTCTATGATGTAGCCACGCAGGATCATGTCATCGTAGGTAAGTCGATGCGTAAACGAGTGATAAAGAATTTTTCCAGCCGTTCGATGGTCAATTGATGTTGGCCGGGGTAGATAAGCTGGAGTCGTTTTCTGACATTGCTTAATCCAATGCCGGCCTGCTTTAAGGTAGACGTCTTTTCTGTAAAAAAGGTGTTTTTTATAATAAAATCCAAATGTCCTCCCTTGATCAACAGATGAATATGGACCAGACAACGCTGTTCGGGACGTAGCCCGTGTTTGAAAGCATTTTCGACTAGCGGGAGAAGGATGACCGGGGAAATGAGGCGACCATCCGGCTGCCCCTCAATATTAAACGAAATGGTCGCATCGTCCGCCTCAGCAATACGTAATTGTTGAATATCCAGGTAGTTTTGGACCAATTGAATCTCCTTTTCTAAAGCGATTTTGTCCGCGCTACTTTCATAAGTAAGGTATTGCATAACCCCGGATAAATTCTCCAGCCCCGCAGCAATATCATCTCGCTCCTTTTGTATGGCCATGCTGTATAAATTATTGAGTGCGTTGAAAAGAAAGTGCGGATTGATCTGCGCTTTGAGAAAGGCCAATTCAGTAGCCAGCTGTTCCTCCTGCAATTCATGCTTACTACGTTCCTGTTGGAGATAGAGTTTGAAAAAACGGATTAAAGCGGCGAGTCCCATAATGGACAGTAACACAAAAGAGTTGCGCAAAATGGGGATATCGTTGAAAAAGCGAAAGACCAAACCCGTATCACTGAGTATATCGTGAATTAAACTGGAACTGATAATGACCCGATCAAGTAAAGTCGTGACGATAAAATTCAGAATAAAGGCCAGCGAAAAGTAAAGATAGTTTTTCTGGCGGATCAACCAGCGAGGGACAAAATCGTAAATCACTAGGTAAGTTGCGGCCATCATCAAGGGCAGGCGGACCAGATTAAATTGGATAAATACCCAGCCAAATTTGCCATTGTAGTCATAGATGGCACTGGTCCAAAAAAGGATAATGGTCCAAAAAAGCAAGTGAGTAAAAATACGTCGCATCACTTACGAAGATACAATACCTGGTTCTTTGAAGGTCGAAAATGTGGTGAATGACCGATTAATTGGTGTGAGCGACTATGTTTTCAGTTGTTGGGCGCAAAAGACTGGTCGTTGCCGTCATTTTTATAGCAGGACGCTGAGGCTGGACTAAATTAGAAGCCAATCAAATGAAAATCGAATGCTTGATCGAATGACTTGGCTCTTTTTCTGCCTGGTGCCGCCCCTCTTTGGCTTGGCACAATCGATGGCGGCCCCGCAAGCTGTGCAGCGTCAGCTAAATATTTTGCCCGTTTCTGAAAAAATCACCGTTGACGGCCAACTCAATGAGCGTTGTTGGCAAAGCAGCTCAGTGGCTACCGACTTTTGGCTACAAGCACCAGTGGACGGCGAACGTGCGGCTCAAAAAACCGAAGTTCGTGTGGCCTACGATAAGCGTTACGTTTACATTGCCGCCACCTGTTGGGATAGCGAAGATTATGTCATCCAAACCTTAAAGCGTGATAATTACGGCCAAAGCGACGAATTTGCCGTGGTCTTGGATCCCATGTGCGCACAAACCAATGGCAATGCCTTTTCGGTAAATGCCCGCGGGGCACAGACGGAATCCTTGATTTCTCCCTCCGGTTCTGGTCTGGCAGCCAACGGTATCGATGCCAGTTGGGATAACAAATGGCTGGTTGCCGTAGAAAATTATGCGGATCGCTGGACCTTGGAAATGGCCATTCCTTTCAAAACCTTGCGATTTAAGACCGACTTAAAACAATGGCATATCAATTTCATTCGCCTCGAACCGGGGCGCAATGAAACCCACGTCTGGTCACCGGTGCCTCGACAGTTTGATGCCTTTGATTTAGGCTATCTGGGGCGTTTGGTTTGGGACGAAGCACCCGCTAAAGCGGGTAAAAATGTAGCTTTGATTCCTTACGTTAGTACCATCAATAATAAAAGTTTTCGCCCGAATACGCCGGCTGACACAGAATTGGAAGTGGGGGCCCAGGCTAAAGTAGCGCTGACGCCTTCTCTGAATCTCGATTTGACGTATAATCCCGATTTTTCCCAAGTGGAGGTGGACGATCAGGTGACCAATTTGACGCGTTTTAATATCTTCTTTCCCGAAAAGCGGCAGTTTTTCTTAGAAAACGCTGATGTGTTTAATGAGTTTGGGCAATTTGCTGAACGACCGTTCTATTCTCGTCGGATTGGCCTGGACGCAGCGGGGAATCCGGTACCCATTCTTTACGGCTTGCGTCTAACGGGGAATCTCAACTCCAGACTGCGAGTCGGACTGATTAATATGCATACCGAAGGGGAGGAGCAGCGAATGGGGCAAAATTACAGTGCGTTGACTTTTCAACACCGACTTTGGAAACGCTCGTCCATCAAAGGGATTTTTCTCAATCGACAGGCCTTTGATGGTAATGAACAATTATCGCAAGACTACGGCCGAAACCTCGGTGGAGAATTCAACTTTTCAACGGCCAACGGCCAGTGGCGCGCTTTGGTGGGGTACCTACATTCGTTCAAGGACGGCTATACGAGTAAGAATCGGCATGTGTACGGTCGCTTTGATTACGATGGAATTAATTTTCGGACTTTACTCACCGTCCAGCACATGGGCGAAAACTACTTTGCGGACATGGGCTTCAATCGTCGTCAGCTGAATTTCGATCCCACATCCGGCACCTTTGCCCGAGTGGGCTTCACCCAGATTGGGAACATGCTCAATTACTATTACTATCCGACCAATAGTAAGTCTGTGAACTTTCATTGGTCGGGCATTGAGAATTTTGTTTTTCTCAATACCAATGGCACACTTAACGAATGGTATACCCGAGTGCGTCATTTCATTTTCTTTAAGAACACCAGTCAACTGCGCTTTCGCTTGAATAACAACTACGTTGATTTGCTCTTTCCCTTCGCGATTGCCAAAGAGCCTTTGCCGGCTCAGGCTTATAATATGCTGGAATTCAATGTGCAGTTTAATACGGATCTACGAAAGCTTTTGTATGCGGAGGTGTTTAGCGTTTACGGAGAGTTTTATGGCGGGAATAAGCTGACCAATCAAATCAGTTTGACCTATCGAGCACAGCCTTGGGGAAATTTCACCCTCGGACTTGAGCAGAACGACATCTGGTTGCCACAGCCGTTTGGCAATGTGCATCTAACCTTGGCGACAGCTCGGTTGGAATTCAATTTTGCGACAAATCTATTTTGGACCACCTATATTCAGTACAATACCCAAAGTGATAATTTCAACATCAATAGCCGTTTCCAGTGGCGATTCGCACCGATGTCTGATTTGTTTTTAGTGTATACTGACAATTATTTGGTGGATGGGCTGTTTGGCCCTAAAAATCGTTCACTGGCGCTAAAGGTTAACTATTGGCTGAGCCTCTAAATTGGCAACTACTTCTTTTTACGCTTTCGCTTTTTCTTCTTTGGACGTTTTACTTTTTTACCGTCGATGTAATAATGGCTAGAGGAATCGCTAGCTGGTCGGTAGAATAAAACCTCAGAGTTTGTAAGCTCTCCGTGGGTATAAGTTTCAATACTGACTTTTACTTCAGGTGAATAACGCCATCCACCAGCCGGAGAGGGTCTGACAACATCATTAGCACCGACCAAAAAGGTGCCTTCGAAGGGTTGATTATTTTGTAGTGTACCATAAGTGTGATGTATTACCGAATCAATTTGAAACCAATCTTCTCTAGCCTTTAGGGTGAGGCTATCCCAGTATTGAACTGATTTAGGCGCTCCGTTTGGAAAATAATAACGCATAGTATCCAGGGGGGTATCCTCCCAAGTTCGAGAATTAGCATACGTTGACAAGGGCCGGTAAGGAGGGATGGATTGTGGTTGAAACTGGTTTTTAGGTGAGGAAGATTGAAAGCGGTATTGCTGTCGTGATACAACGTATATGCTATCGCGGGGCGACCCAATAATAACTTCAGAGTGACCAGGTCTTATTGGTCGTGAGTCAGAGGGAAATCGATGGTGGTAATAGTTATAATCGTAATGGACCCATTCCCCGACGGGCGCATCTCGATCGAATTGGCCACTAACCGCAAGATAAGGGGTCGGTTGATCGTGTTCATAGTGATAATCGTATTCCAGATAAGGACCAGCGCGTAAGTCTTGCTCAAAATGCCATATTTTCAGATGAATTTTACCCCAACGCTCTTGCCACTGTCCATCCTTTTTACCATTCACATACTGACCGTCTATTGCCCAATTACCACTCCTGATGGTGAGTGGGCCATGTAGTTGCCCCTGTAATAATCCCGCTTGTAAAGTATCTTTTTCATAGTTTGACGATGGAGTGATTTGTTTCATGGAGAGCAGCCCGGTCGCCAAACTATCCGTTGGATGCGTAAAATGCCTGAAAGCACGAGCTAATAATGCCTTGTTTACTGGGTCAGCCCAACTCGTAGGTGTTTTTTGGAACGTTTTAGGAGTGAAATGGGCGATTGTAGTACCGGTTTTGGGGATCGGAAGACGGGTATCTTTAAAAATACTCGCTCGGAGCGGGTAGTGCTTAACGTATTCTTCGTAGATAAAACCGGATTCGTCTCTTTTCACAAAATGGAAATAGTCTAAAGCGATGTCCGGTCGCTTATCGTGAGGAAATGAGCCTGGAACGTAATGCGCGTTTTCGTTTTGACACTCGACCTCAATCCACGCCTCGTAGTCTTTCCGGTAATCGGCCCAAAGTCCAAAGTCAGGAAAAGGGCGAACGCGGTGATAGAGATCCCAATCGTTGAAAATAAGTTGTAAATAAGGGGAGGTGTCAAGAGCTATCTTTATCTGAGAAATAGGCTGATTGTACTCCACTGTTCCATCGGGCTGTAAATTAAAATAGGTCATGCTCTGCCGAACACCTTCCGCAAAATCTGCGGTGGATAGTTGTATCCGCTTGAACTTAGAATGTAAAACAAATTGACCATAGTTATTATAGTCCTGTTCGGTATAATGCTCTATGATCCAGCTCTTCTCTTTTTTCAAGGTAACAGCGATCACTTTCCCCACATCTAAATGCTCCGAAGGCTGACCGCTCCACTTGTAACGCAGCTTAATATTTTTGCCCACCTTTTTAGGTAGTAGTAACGCTTCGCCTTTTACAATCTCCTGAATTTCAACTTTAACAATCTTTCCTTTTATCGCCTTAATTTCTCCCAATAAGTAAGCATCCGCCTTTTGTAATTCATACAAAGAAGGTTGCGCTAGCAGGACGACGGAATAAAACAAGCAAAATAGGAGGCAGAGTGGTCGCAGCATCTGTTTTTTTGAAAGATAATTGCTTCTCACAACGCCTTCAAACCGATTCTTTGAGATAGGTCAGCTTCCTGAATTAGGGTGTAAATTGTAATGGGCACTGAGTTGCAGTTGGCTTTTTTGCCAATTATCGGTAGTTTGCTCCATCCACCCGAGCTGGATTTTGAGATTATCCAGGACACTGTATCCCAAGGCAGCATAGAATCGATTGCGATCAAATAGCTCTACAGTTCGACCGTCACCAATACTGCGTTCTCCATTGACAAAGAGTTCGTTATATAGCGCAAGGTAAAGTGCTCCTTTGGACATACCTTTCTTGTTGAGGGGTACACTAAGAAAAAGCGCGTAACGCCAACGGGTACGTAAATCCTGTGATTCTACGAAACGCTGTTCGTAGCGAAAGCGGTGCCGGAGGCGCACAATTTTGCCAAGCCTTTGGGGTAAGAGTGCTTCCTGGTAAATCCGGTTTTCGGAAACGGTGGCATCACTATCTCCAAAAGCACCAGTGGTGATATTGGCGTAACCCAGCGTAAAAATCGCATCGGTATCTTTGGGCCGGTAGGTCAGGCCACTTCGTAGCAGCAACTGTTCTAGATCTCCAATGATATCCCAATTACGGAATTGGAAATCCCCCTGTACACCAAAGCGACTTTCTTTGAACTTCGCATCGTAAAATAGCATGTACCAGGCACCCGCTTGATCTTCATCGATTTGAGCCTTGGCCCGATGAGATAATAATAGAACAGCGAGCAAGAAAAATCCGGTAATCCATTGTCGTTTCATGTCATTAGTAGTTTGTGGTATGAAGGTGTTTTAAAATAAATTGGCTGGATTTTTAATTCAAATCTTGCCGCTGTGATGTTGTTTTGATCATTTTATTTTTCAAATGTACGAAAAGCAATTCCATCTCTTGACCAGACGCGTCCACATTCAAACAAACAGCCAATCTGACCATCCTGAAGAACGATTAAATCGGAATAGCCTGCATACCCCTCAAAGATCGTGGCTATAGGTTCCCAGCTTTGCCCGTCATCAAAACTGCGTTGTAGGACCAGATTTTCGCGTCGAAATTTGTGGCGTGGATTCGAAAAAATCGCCACAAATTGCCCGGTAGAATCTAAGTAGCTATCCAAACTTCCTTGACAGTTTGGCCCATAGAGTTCATCGTCTAATTGTTGATCAACCAGAGTAACGCCACCATCGTAGCTGTAGGCCACGCTACGGGCGAAAGTCGGGACTTCATCGGCTTTGCGCATATTGAGCATCAAGCCACCACCGCTGATCTCGGCTACTTCGCATTCATTGTTCTCCGCCTCCGGCGATGGCCCTCCGATGTTCCAATTCAAGCCGCCATCGTCGGAGTACAGCAGGAAGCATCGGACTTCAGGTTGGCCATTTTCAATGCTTGAATAATGACTAGGAATTAGCATGCGATGGTTATAGCTGGGATGACGCATCTGCAGCCCGGAGCCAGAGCCCGAGACGACCAATTGCCAATCCGGTTGTTTAACCTGATCAGTTATTTCACGGATGGGTGACCAGCTGTCACCGTGATCATCCGAAGTCACTTGAAACATACGGCGTGTGTCTGTACTGGTTTTATTCTTGATTGCGGGGACTCGGTCTGTTCCCAATTGCCACCCCATGAGTAAGACGACTCGTCCACTGACTCGGTCTACAATGGGCACGGGATAACAACAGGTGTTGGTGCTATCTTCCCAGATTAATTGGACTGGTCCCCAGCTTTTGCCATTGTCGGTAGATTTTTTCATCACAATGTTCACATCGTAATTATCGCGACAGCTATTTTCTCGTCCTTCCGCAAAGGCTAGCAAGCTGCCATCCTGGGTTTGCACAATTGAGGGGACTCGAAAGCAGGCATAGCCAGCTTCTCCGTTTTGAAAAACGTATTCTGGCTCTGGCATTGGCTTAATGTTGCCTTGAAGTTGCCATTCGTAGATACGTATCCGATTTTGCCAAGGGCGGATACCAACGCTGCCGGCCAAAGGACTACTAAAAGCGTCTAGCGTTTGCTCCGTGATGAGTTGTTGATCAATGAGAAAACGCACTCGGCTATCTTCACGAATCACCTCAAACCAAAATGGTTCTCCGACACTGATCACCGAAGCCGCTGGTGCCAAGAGCACTAAAGAGTCAAGAACGGGAGAATAGAAAAATAGGCGTTCGCGCAACGTCGGATCGCTATTGCGGGAGTCAAATCCAAAATGATGATTGAATAGCCAAAGAATACTAGTGGTCTGTCCGAGGGTGTCGAAACTCATGCGCATCTTCATATGAAAATCACCCTCTTCGATCCGAAAACCACTGTAAGCCATATTGTTGAAATTATCGCCTTGGCCCGAGCAGTAAATGTAGCCCTCGCCAGTCTTCCATTTATCGCCCATCAAAATCGCATTTACCGGCTCGCCAGCTTGGATGATTGGCTGGAAATTATCAGACCCTGGAGGCTGGCCGCAAGACAGCCAGCAAGAGCCATAGATAAGCCAGGCGAGGAGGGTGTAAACTTGCCGAGAATAGGTATATTGGGCCATGGAACAACCGATGAATGTTGATTAATTGCCTATGCAGCTACTGAGGCGACTATTACTTACTGGTCTAATGCTTCTGTGTGTAAATGTAGTAATTGCGCAGGATTATTCTCATTCGTTTTTGGAAATAAACGTCCAATCAACTTATCCTTCCCCTTTACCGGCAGATAGTCTCTTCGTTTTTTGGAAAGATGGAGTAATGGTCGAGCCTCCGCCAGCGGAGATACAGACTATTCAAATTCAAAGTGGCGTCTGGACTAAGGAACGATTCTATCTTCTAGTTCAAAAAAGAGATGATCCAGCTAAGACTTTAGAGCTTTGGATTTGTACTGCTGAAGGTGAAACTCTTGAAAGATATCCCAGCGCGATCCCTAGCTCGGTGCGGCAATCCGCTATGGAAGTTCAAGGTGATGGCTTGGATGATTGCTTGTTCGTCTTTGGTGGGCGATCTCAAGGTATCGCTCAAAAATTTAATTTGAAAACGAAGCAATGGACGGATTTAACGGCGGTCTTGTCTCGGTATCCTGACATGCTTGCTATTCAAGGGAATAATACTGCGAAAGCGTTAGGTAATTCGAGCCTGCTGTTCCTAAAGCGAGAACCAGACCCATCTGATTCTCGCCTTTGGCAAACACGTTTTGGAATTTATAATACCATCACTCAAGCTTACTTTGAATTAGAAAAATCTCTAGCCGGGGGAGTAATCGCCATTATTGATCGAGAGGAGTCGCAATTTAAGGCAATTGTCCGCGATGCAAGTGGGGAGAATAAAGTTGGGGAGTTTCAATTTGTAAGTAAAGCCTCTGGTTTTGTGGCGCTTGATGTCATGGTGCTGGCCTTGTATTTCATTATGATGTTGGTCATCGGCTTTTATTTCTCCAAAAGACAAAAGACGGCCGATGATTATTTTAAAGCCGGAAAACGGATTCCTTTTTGGGCGGCGGGGTTAAGTATCCTCGGGACGGGCCTGAGTGCCATTACCTTCATGGCCGTCCCGGCGAAAACCTTTGCTACGGACTGGGCTTACTTCGTCAATCGCGCGCCCTCGATTTTCGTCGCCCTGATGATTGGCCTACTGTATATTCCTGTGTTTCGCGCGCTTGATGTGTCCACAGCCTACGAGTATCTGCAAAAGCGATTCAATCTGGCAACGCGCCTGATCGGTAGCACCTCATTTATCCTGTTCCAACTTGGACGCATCGGTGTCGTCTTATTTTTACCCGCCTTAGTGTTGAACGTCGTGACGGGATTCGACGTGATCCATTGTATCATCCTGACCGGCTTGGTCAGTTTGGTGTACACTATTCTGGGGGGCATTGAAGCGGTGATTTGGACGGACGTGATTCAGGTAATCATTTTATATGGCGGGATCTTTTTGTGTGTGGCGTTTATTGCTCTGGAGCTAAACGATGGAGTAGGAGAGATCGTAGCGACTGGGCAAGCCTACGATAAGTTCAAAATATTCAATATGCACTTCAACTTGCAGGATCCAAATTTCTGGGTAGTTGTTTTCGGAAGTTTTTTTACGAATCTGACGTCCTACGGATCAGATCAAGCGATCGTTCAACGCTATATGACGACTAAGACCCGGCGCGGTGCGGTGAAGAGTATTTGGTTGAATATTTTTATTGGACTTTTTTTTACTTGGGTGTTCTTTTTCATGGGTACAGCCTTGTTTGCTTTTTATCAGGACCAGCCTCAGGAGATGCTTCACACCATGGCGGCTAATGATGCGGTTTTTCCTTGGTATATTATTTCACAGCTACCGCACGGTATCTCAGGCTTATTGATTGCCGGAATATTTGCCGCAGCAATGTCCAGCCTGAGTAGCAGTATGAACTCCGGCGCAACGGCTTACACGATGGATTTTCATCGCCTGTTTCGCCGAGAATTCAACGCGGTGAGAGTGGGGCGGATCGTCACGATGATCTTTGGTATTGGTGGGATTCTGTTTGCAATTCTCTTTGCTACCTTGGAGGTGAAATCCATCTGGGATGAATTCCTTAAAATCATTGGCTTACTTACCGGAGGATTAGGTGGTGTCTTTTTGCTCGGCATCATTACCACTCGGGCCAACGGACCAAGTGCTTTAGTCGGCTTGTTAGGAAGCGCGATTATTCAATTCTTCGTTGCACGTTATCAGCCCTTCAACCTGATGTTGTTTACCGCATCAGGATTCATTTCTTGTTTTGTGATTGGTTATTTGAGCAGCTACCTATTTCCGGGGTATCACAAAGATTTAGAAGGATTGACGATTTTTACCGTATCAAAAGAAGATTAGATCAACCCTCTTTCTTGTAGTCTTCGTAACCTTCTGTTTCTAATCGTTGGTACTTTTTGGCGACCCCGTCAGACAATTCTTGCTTGTACTGGAGCATACTCTGCAATAAATCAGTGTCTTGTACCCCTAAGATTTGAGCAGCGAGTAAGCCCGCATTTTTTGCCGCGTTTAGTGCTACCGTGGCCACCGGCACACCATTAGGCATTTGCAAGATGGATAAAACGGAGTCCCAACCATCGATAGAATTAGAAGACTTGATGGGCACGCCAATAACGGGTAGAGGGGATAAGGACGCGACCATCCCCGGCAGGTGCGCGGCGCCTCCGGCACCAGCAATGATTACTTTTATACCACGTTGGTGCGCTTCTTTTGAAAAACGGAAGAGACGCTCCGGTGTGCGGTGAGCAGAGACAATGGTCAACTCAAAAGGAATATCAAAGGTTTTAAGAATATCAGCGGCTTGTCGCATCACGGGTAAGTCAGAATCTGAACCCATGATGATACTTACGATTGGTGTCATATTTAATATTTGATTGGTACAATTTAGGCCTGCAAAAATGCTAATAATTTAGCAATTGCCCGCCCCCGGTGGCTAATTTGATTTTTAATGGCCGAGTCCAACTCTGCGAAGGTCTGATGATAGCCCTCAGGGATGAAGATAGGATCATAGCCAAAGCCACCCTGTCCGCGTTGTCCCATCGAGATGGTACCGCGTACAATACCTTCGAAGGTATGCTCTTCACCGTTGAGGATCAGTGCTACAACCGTACGAAACTGAGCCGAGCGATCAGGGTGAGGGGCAAGATTTTGTAATAACAAATTCATATTGGCGTTTGCATCACGCTCCGGGCCTGCATAGCGGGCCGTGATGACCCCCGGTGCACCGTCAAGCTGGTCCACTTCCAGGCCTGTATCCTCCGAAAAGCAATCCACCTGATAACGCTGGTGGAGATAACGTGCTTTCTGTAAGGCATTGCCTTCGATGGTGGGGCTGGTTTCAGGAATATCTTCCTTACAGCCTATTTCTGCCATAGAGATCACTTGGTAGCGATTCTCCAGCATGGCGTTGACTTCCTTGATTTTATTAATGTTGCTGGTCGCAAAAACGAGTTGAGACATTTGCTTTAACGGGATTTATTTGATCTGATACATGTTTTGTAAACTAGCCCAAAGTGCTTTTTTTTGGGGCAAAAAGGCTTTGTCGTTGATTTTATCCAGGCTATCGACACGTAAGAGTTGTTTTGAGCGAAAGTTAATTACCTGATAATCCGGGAAGCTGGCCTGGATACTGATTTGCGACCAAGGACAACCAAAAAGGAGTAGATACTTAATATTTGTAAAAGTCCGGAGTTGGCTAAACTTAAAAATTTCATTTGGCGTTAGTTGTATAAGTGCAACCTGCTGTTGCATATCTAATTTCACGGCACCAAGTATTTTATTGAGAAGTGTCAACTGAGCATCGTCGATTACTTCTTTTTCAACTAAAACCAGAGTCGTTACGGATGCGTCTAGTGCTTTTCTGGGTAGCGATTCTGAAGGTTTCGGTAAGTCGTAAACGGGAAAATCGAAAAAGCTGTCCGGCAAAATATCTTTCTGTTTAAATGATTTATTTGAAATAAAGTATTATATTTGGGTGTGTTTTAGTCGAATATTAGAATTATATATGAATTCTGACTTAAAGTTATACAAAATCTAATAAAACCAAGTTACGAAATGGCGTATAAAATAGAAATCACCAAAGCTGAACGATCTCGCGTAAACGATGTCGATTTTGATAACATCCCATTTGGTCGTACTTTTTCTGATCATATGTTTGTTGCTGATTATCAAAACGGTAGCTGGACAAATCCACGAATCGTTCCTTTCGGTTACTTTCAGATGCACCCTTCTAGCCTTGTTTTACACTACGGTCAGGCCATCTTCGAAGGGATGAAAGCATCTAAAAGCATTGATGGAAAGCCTCTGTTTTTCCGTCCTGAAATGCACGCCAAACGTTTTAATACCTCAGCCCAAAGAATGTGCATGCCTGATTTTCCTGAAGATCTATTCGTTCAGGCTTTGCACGAACTCGTTGCGATAGATCAAGAATGGATCCCAGCCAAAGAAGGTAGCGCTTTGTACATTCGGCCGTACATGTTCGCTAATGGTGAATTTATTGGCGTACAACCTTCTGACACTTACCAAATGATTATTTTCACTGGGCCCGTTGGACCTTACTATCCTAAGCCGGTACGTCTTTTGGTCGCTGACGAATTTGTACGTGCCGTACCCGGTGGTGTAGGGGAGGCCAAAACAGCCGGTAACTACGCTGCTTCTCTCTTGCCTGCTAAACTGGCCAAAGAGCAAGGCTTCGATCAAGTCCTTTGGATGGATGCATTTGAATTTAAGTACATCCAGGAAGCAGGTACCATGAATATCTTCTTTGTCATTGATGGTACTGTTGTGACGCCGGCTACCGATGGCGCTATTCTTAAAGGCATTACGCGTGATACCATTTTGCGTATTCTCCGTAATAAAGGCTATAAAGTCGAAGAGCGACCACTTACGATTGATGAAGTGATCACAGCTCAAGGTGAAGGTAAACTAAGCGAGGTATTTGGTACCGGCACCGCCGCTGTAGTTGCTCACGTAGCCGACTTTACCCACAAAGGGGTTACCTACGGCTTGCCGCCAGTTGCTGAACGCGAGATCGGTGAGTTAGTGAAAAATGAAATTAACGGTCTTCGCGCCGGAACTATCGAAGATGAAAACGGTTGGGTCGTTCCCGTTGAGGCACTGACTCCTGTTCACAGTCGATAGTCTTACAACCATACAAAATTGAAAAACCCGGTTAGTAGTCGCTAATCGGGTTTTTTAATGATATAAATGAGATGGGGTATTTTAAAAAGGTGGCCGTTCGGGCTGGTTTTGTAAAATTTGCTCAATTTTTTCGTCTACTTCTTTTGTAATCAAGGGAATAACATCCAATGATGAAAGTGTTTCTTCAAGGTGATTGAGCTTCGAAGCCCCGAGGATTACTGTGCTGACGTTGGGATTCCGGGCGCACCAGGCAATGGCTAGTTTCGCTAGACTGGTGCCTAGTTCCTTGGCCAAATCATTCAGGGCGCGCACTTTTTCCAGCCGCTCAGGCGTCAGCGCCCGCTCGCGTAGCCACTCCAAACCCTCCATGCTAAGTCGCGTTTCCTTGGGAAATTTATCCAAATATTTATGGGTCAACACCCCGGAGGCTAGGGGAGACCATATCGTTGTACCGAGCCCTCGGGTGGTGTAGATTTGTTCGTATTCCACTTCGACCTTATCCCGATGGAACATATTGTACTGAGGCTGCTCCATCGTTGGACCAATCAGGCGATAATCTCTGGCTACTGTGTGTGCTTCCATGATTTCTTGCGCAGACCATTCGGAAGTTCCCCAGTATAGAATTTTACCTTGCTGGATTAGATGATTCATAGCCCACACGGTTTCTTCAATGGGGGTTTGCTTATCGGGACGATGGCAAAAATAAAGATCAAGATAATCCACTTGTAGGCGCCGTAAAGCAGCATCACAAGCTTCAAAAACGTGCTTTCGAGACAATCCGGTTTGATTGGGCTTACGGCCACCGTCGCCAAAGAAGACTTTGCTGGATACAAGATACGAGCTGCGCTCCCAGTTGAGTTTGCGTAAGATTTTACCCATCACGACTTCCGATTGTCCACGGGCGTAGGCTTCTGCGTTATCAAAGAAATTGACGCCTTTTTCGTAGGCGAGTACCATTAGCTTTTCCGCAACATCATCTCCAATCTGCTTTCCAAAAGTTAGCCAGGAGCCCAATGACAAAGCGCTCACTTGCAAGCCAGATTTACCTAATCGCTTATATTCCATGATCATTTATTTTAGGTGATTGGCTCAAAATAACACTTCTGTTCGACATCTCCAGCACGAATCGACACCATATATATGCCTTTTGGCCTTCGGCACCATATTTGATATTTATATGAAAATAATTTATGTATAAGGGCAAGTGCTTTCCGGTCAAATAGCGATCGGGATTTCATTACCGATTATCAATAATCTTTAACCCACATTCACTTTTCCATGAAAAAGAGCACTATCATTTCAACGCTTCTCCTTTTCTGTTTTCTCGCATTTCATCCAGTATCCGCCAAAGAAAATTCTTACGAAGAATTAATGGAGACTTCTGAAAAAGGGAGTGACACTGAGAAAATCGAGGCTTTGAATAAATTATCTTCCATGATGCTGAAGGATGACTTGCAGCAGTCGGAGGCTTACGCGAAAAAGGCCTTGGAATTGGCACGTCAGCGAAGTCAGGATGGCCAACTCGCGTTGGCATGCGATAATATGGGGATGATTTATCTGGAGCGTTACGATTATACCAACGCGATGAAGCAATTTGTCGAGAGTCTAAAAATTCGAGATGCGCTTCAAGATCAGCACGGGATTGCGACTTCCAAGAATTTGATTGGAAAGGTGTTCTTCCTTCAGGAGGATATGAACAGTGCCCTGACCAATCTTAATACCGCCTTAGAGATTCGTAAAACGATTAACGATCAAGAAGGTGCTGCCGATACCCACGAAAATTTGGGATCGGTTTATCTATTTAAAAAGCTATACGGAAAAGCACGTGAATCATACACGCGTGCCATGGAATTATATATCCAACTTGATCAACTCTCTGAGGCCGCTCGCTTGGCCGGCCAGTTGGGAAAGATTGCGCGCGACATGGGAGATCACGAAGGGGCTTTGGCTTATTATTACCAGTCCTTGGATTTGAACAATAATTTGAATGATGTAGAAAGTGTTGGTGTTGATTATACCAATATTGCTCTTTCATTTTTAGATCAAGCGAAGACTTCCGCTTTCGATCGGGAAGAACTATTGGAGGAAGCATTGGAAGCTAATGAATCGGCCTTTCGCGTTCGCAATTCCATTGGAGATCAATTGAGCTTGGCCGAAACGAATCAAGTATTTGGTTCGATCTACAGCCAGATGAACAATAAGAAGAAAGCACGTACTTATCTCGCGGAAAGCTCACGTTTGCTACAAAAGGTGGGAATGGAGCCCGGCACGCAGATGGTCTACCAAAAAATTGCGGAAGCTTACGATAACATGGGCGATTATCAGGATGCCTATCGGAATCAGATTGCTTACACGAAGAGTCGGGATGTTATTTATAACAATGAAAAATCAAAGGCACTTCTGGATCTGACGACTAAATACGAGTCTGAGTTTGCGGCAGAGCAGCAAAAGCAAATCATCGCAACCCTGGAAAACGAAAAAGCCTTCAATACTAAAATGCGCTATTTTATGATGGCGCTCCTCGGTCTTGGTGTGCTACTCCTTGCCGTGATGTTTTATAGCTATCGCCGTAAACAACGTGATAATCAGTTGCTGCGTGCCAAGAATGAAGAAATCAATCGTCAAAAATCTGAGATCGATGCTAAAAACGACGAGCTCGAAGAGAAAAATGCCAGCCTGGATGTCTTGAATCAGAAGTTGGTGAAAGAAATGGCGGAGCGCGAATCCATAGAACAATCTTCTTTTGCTCGCGATCGCTTCTTGGCGACGATGAGCCACGAAATGCGTACGCCAATGAATATCATTATTGGTTTGACGCATTTGCTATTGGCTGAGAATCCACGTAAAGATCAAATCGAGCATCTGCGTACGCTACAGTTCTCGGCGAATAATCTCGTGGTCTTTATTAACGACGTATTAGACTACTCAAAAATTGAAGCGGGTAAACTGACCTTAGAAAGTCGTGAATTCCGCGTGCGAGCCACTTTGGAAGAAATCGAAAAACGTTTCATCCTCCCGGCACGTGATAAGAAATTGGATTTAGTTTGTCACTTTGATCTAAAGGTACCAGAACTCTTAATGGGAGATCCGGCACGCCTGAACCAAATTCTGTCAAATCTGGTCGATAATGCGATCAAGCATACGGATAAAGGTGCTGTTGCAGTAGATGTTAAATTGAATGAATTGACGAAAAACGAAGCGACCTTACTGATCTCAGTTGAAGACACGGGCTGCGGCATTCCGGCCGAAAAAATCAACGATATTTTCCAACGCCACACCGATCAGCAATCAGATGGAGAGTTTGAGGGCTACGCATCTAGTGGTTTAGGTCTCGCTATCACGAAGCGCTTAGTTGATTTGCAAAATGGTAAAATTGAGGTAGAAAGCATCGTTGATCGCGGTACGATCTTCAATATTTACTTGCCTTACAAATTAGCGGAAGATAAACGTAAAGGTGCTCAGAAGAAAACAGTTAAAGCTGGTCCTAAATCCTACGATCACTTAGAAGGTAATACCATCTTATTGGTAGAAGACAATAAAATCAACCAACTCGTTGTCGCAAAAATGTTGCGTAAACTTGGTATGGAAGTCATCACGGCTGATGATGGTATCGAAGCACTCGACGCCTTTGGCCAGCAATACTTTGATTTGGTATTGATGGATATTCAAATGCCGCGTATGGATGGCTACCGGGCGACTGCAGAGATTCGCAAGTCATCCGATCCACGTAAGCGCGATGTGCCGATTATTGCTTTGACTGCCTCGGCTTTCTTAACGGAACGGGAAAAGGCAAAACTCTTCGGAATGAACGATCATGTTGGTAAGCCATTTGGACCGGACGATCTGTTAGATAAAATTAGCAACTGCCTCGCCGTTTACAAGGTGTAAAGCAGTTCATCGAATAGAAAGTGGCCACGAAACCCCAGAGCGTGTTTTCGTGGCCATTATCGTTTAAGGGCTTCATAAATAATTAGTATTTTCAGGCTTCACCAATATGCCTGAAATGAAACGACGTACCTTTCTCCAAACGACGCCTTTAGGCCTTGCAGGATTGTCTTTATCCACTGCCGGGGCCCCCAATAAGCTTTCCGAAAAAGGCGATACTTTCCAACTTAATTTCGCACCGCATCTGGGGATGTTCAAAGCGCACGCAGGTGCAGATCCTTTGGATCAGATTCGGTTTATGTACGATCAGGGATTTCGGGCGTTTGAAGACAATGGTATGCCCAATCGAACACCGGATTTACAACAGCAAATGGGGGATTTACTGGAACGCCTGGGTATGCAAATGGGCGTTTTTGTACCACATAAAATTTACTGGAACGAGCCCAATTTAGCGAATGGAGATGCCGATAAACGAGCGGAGTTTCTGGAATACATTCGGCAATCCGTTGAAATTGCTAAACGATGTCGGGCTAAGTGGATGACCGTTGTTCCGGGGCACCTGGATTTACGACAGGACATGGGCTATCAGACAGCTCATGTGGTGGAATCATTGAGGAGAGCGGCGGAAATATTAGAGCCACACGGGCTGGTTATGGTACTAGAACCATTGAATTTTCAAGACCATCCCGGCTTGTTTCTATCCAAGGCCGCACAAGCTTACCAAATTTGTCGAGCTGTCAATAGCCCCTCGTGCAAAATTTTGTTTGATATCTATCATCAGCAAATTACCGAAGGCAACTTACTCCCGAATATCGAAGCTTGTTGGGATGAAATCGCCTATTTCCAGATTGGAGATAATCCCGGCCGTAACGAGCCAACTACCGGCGAAATCAATTACGCCAATATCTTTAAGTATATCCACCAAAGAGGGTTCAATGGCGTCCTGGGCATGGAACACGGCAACGCCCAGGACGGTAAAGCGGGTGAATTAGCGGTTATCTCAGCTTATCGGAGTGTTGATCCGACCTAGAGCTCACGTACCCAGATATTACGGAAGCTAGTGGGGTTGCTGTGATCTTGGAGCTTGATTGATGCTTTTCCGTGAGCTTTATTTTTAGGCTGGCCGATGTATTCGGTAGTACCTTTGACTTCAACGTGGTTTTGAATGAGCACTCCATTGTGAATGACCGTAAGGTAGGCCGACGCGACCTTGATACCATCTTTATTAAAACGAGGTGCCGTAAAGATGATATCGTAGGTCTGCCATTCGCCAGGAGCTTTACAAGCGTTGACTAGAGGAATGTGCTGCTTGTAAACCGAACCGGCTTGACCATTGGAGTAGGTGCGATTTTGGTAACTGTCGAGTACCTGAACTTCATATCGCATTTGCAGGAAGACCCCACTATTTCCTCGGCCTTGTCCTTCACCTTCGATGACAGCTGGCGCACGGAATTCGATGTGTAATTGAATATCGTTGAACTCTCGCTTGGTCATTATATCCCCGGTCCCTTTGACAACGGTCATATGATCGCCTTCAATTTTCCATTGGGCGGCACCACCATCTTTAGCGCTAACCCACTCAGAGAGATCTGTACCGTCGAAGAGGACAATGGCATCAGAAGGCGCCGAGCTTATCGTTCCAGGTGTTACTACGCGTGGTTCGGGCTCCCAAACTTCCGTGGCCTCAGGTTTTGTTTGTGCAAAAAGAGAACCGGTGATTAACCAAAATGCCAGTAAGCAATAAATATTTTTCATAGTTTGGATGATTTGGATTGAAATAAAAAATGAATTAGCCCGTCAGATAGGCTAATCTGACGGGCTGATAATATCATTAAGGTGTTTTTAATGTGCCCAGGTACCCCCGACGTCAGAAAGAGGGATACAGCCTAAGTAGTCACCCGGGATAGGATCATATACTAGCGCTTCTTTCATACCAACTTCCGAAGTAAAATAGCCAGTAAGTACAGCTTCTTTTAGAGGAAACCACACTTGGGCCATTGGATCATTCTCATCGGAAGCATCGTTCGCCGCTTTTTCAACACCTTCGAGAAAGCGCTTACGTTCTTCACCATTACAATCGACGAATGATTTACCCATTTGCTCAGCGCAATTATCAGCTAGACTTTTCACGGCACTGCGATACATTTCCTGCTCCTCTGCGGGGACGGTGTTTAGCAGCATTTGGTCGATAAAACTATGTACGCCCGCATCAATCGCACCGGGCTTATCGGTACGAGGAATAATCGTTTCTCCGACTTCAGCGATGAAACGCCCCATATCTTTACTCAAAAACTTAGGTTCCCAATTTCCCAGATCACTGGCATTGGGTTCTGCTTTACAGCCATTCATTACCGCCGCAACGGTACTGGCAGATACCGCGTAGCCCAATAAAAGGGCGGTCTGTTTTAAAGCATCTCTTCTATTCATTGGAATAATTGATTTTTAATTAAAAATGAACTGAAACCGTATTTAGATATTACCGCGTTTCAATTCTTTAACTGCATGATCGGCGGCGCGTGCCGTCAAAGCCATGTAGGTCAAAGATGGATTCTGGCAAGCCGATGAAGTCATGCAGGCACCGTCGGTAACAAAGACATTTGGTACAGCGTGAATCTGGTTGAAGGCATTGAGCACCGATGTTTTAGGATCGCGCCCCATACGCGCCGTTCCCATTTCGTGAATCCCCAAACCTGGCCCACCAATACTATCGTAAGTGCTGACATCCTTAAATCCAGCGGCTTCCAACATCTCTGCGGCAGAATTTTTCATATCCTCACGCATGATCATCTCATTTTCTTTAAACTCACAATCAATGGTTAAGGTAGGCATGCCGAATTTATCCAGTTTTTCTTTGTTCAGGGTTACCTTGTTTTCGTGATAAGGTAGGCATTCTCCAAAGCCCGTCATTCCCAGACGCCACGGTCCTGGCTCCATCATATCAGCTTTGAAGTCTTTTCCGATGCCTAATTCACGAACGCCACGACTCCAATTGACACGGCTACCACCACCTTGATACCCAAAACCACGTAGATATTCCTTCTTCGTTTTTTCGTCTCCCAAATTACGGAAGCGCGGAATATAAAAGCCATTCGGACGACGACCTTTGTAGTAGCGATCTTCGAAGCCTTCAAAACGACCACTTGCTCCGACGCGGAAATGGTGATCCATCAAGTTATGCCCCAGTTCTCCACTGTCGTTACCCATACCGTTCGGGAAGCGATCAGAGGTTGAATTCATCAAAATCAAGGTCGAATTGAGTGCGCTGGCATTGCAAAAGATAATTTTTGCGTAAAAATCCATCACTTCTTTGGTCTCAGCATCGATGATACGGACCCCACTAGCGCGCTTTTTATCTTTATCATAAATGATCTCGAAAACAATCGAGTGAGGGCGTAGCGTCATTTTACCTGTAGCTTCGGCCGCGGGTAGGGTAGCAGCGTTGCTGCTGAAGTAAGCGCCATAAGGACAACCCCGAATACAACGATTGCGGAATTGACACTTTCCTCGACCGTTGTGCATTTTAGTCAGATTGGCGGTTCGACCGATCGTCAGGAGGCGATCGGTGAAGTTCTCAGCAATCTTATCCCTCAGATGTTCCTCTAAGCAATTGAGTTCCATCGGCGGGAGAAACTGCCCATCGGGCAATTGAGGTAAGCCTTCCTTACGGCCGTTGATGCCGGCAAAACGCTCCACATAGTCATACCAAGGGGCAATATCCTCGTAGCGGATAGGCCAATCTACAGCGACACCATCCTTAGCGTTGGCTTCAAAATCCATGGCACTCCAGCGATAGCTTTGGCGCCCCCACAAGAGGGAGCGGCCACCAACGTGGTAGCCACGAATCCAGTCAAAACGTTTGACTTCGGTGTAGGGATGCTCTAAATCATTTACCCACCAGTGCTTGGTGGAAGGGCGCATCGTATAGCCCGTTCGGCGTTGCACTGGATAATTTTTTAATTCCTCCTCAGATAAGCGATCTCGGTTTTCTAACTCCCAAGGCTCCAAATTCGCGGTTGGATAATCGATTTGATGTTTCACATCGCGTCCGCGTTCCAGCACCAACGTATTCAAACCTTTTTCAGTCAGTTCCTTTGCGGCCCAGCCGCCACTGATTCCCGTTCCGATGACGATCGCATCGTAGGTGTTCTCTTCTGTTGACTTGTAATTGTAATGCATATTAAATATGTGTTCTTAAAGCAGGTTAATATCATTTATCGATGAAAGCTTTCCGCAAAAAAGGTAAAGGCATCTGCTATACCTTGACGCCAATATGACCAGGTATGGCCACCATCGCGAATACGGAATTCGTGTTTTATGTCTAGTTGTTTAAGTAGCATGTGAAACTCTACATTGCCATTGGTCAGAAAATCATCGTCTCCACAATCAATGTAATAGCGTACTTGTTTTAGCTTTTCAG
The DNA here is from genome assembly GCA_028285085.1 of Saprospiraceae bacterium. Lineage (GTDB taxonomy): Bacteria > Bacteroidota > Bacteroidia > Chitinophagales > Saprospiraceae > JAHDHW01. The sequence goes on from JANQQI010000094.1 coordinate 94,986, forward strand.
CGTCTTGATTGGCTACCCAAAAGGGATTATTGGCTTTCCAATGATCGGTGAGGCGATCCTGAGGAGTAGATACGGAGCCATAAATCAGACCTTCCACTCTATCCCAACGATCCTGACTTTGAGCCAATACGATTTCTTCTGTGTATAAGGCTGCACTAAGTGGAGCCGTGGCGGCAAAAAGGTCAGGATGTTTAAGTGCGTAAATCGCTGCGCCATAACCGCCCATAGAAAGTCCGGCAATGGCCCGGAATTCTTTTTTACGCCTTATCCGAAAGCGCGTTTCGACTTCGGGCATCAATTCTTCAAAAAAGAAATCTTCGTAGCGAACACTGCCGTCAAAGTTATTAATGTACCAGGTGACTTCTGCATCTGGCATGATGATGATCATCGGTGGAAAACGCCCCTCCGCTATGCCTTGATCTGCAATTCGATTGATTTGCCCAAATTGAACCCAAGCCGTATGATCATCGGAGTATCCGTGCAAAAGATAGACAATGGGGTAAGAACGTACCGAGAAATCATAATCGGGAGGAAGATAAGCCGTGTAGGAAACACTCTTTTGCAAAATCTTGCTGTCTATACTTAGGGTTTCGAGGATTTTTCCCTGCGTTTGTTGCGCTAAAATACGCTCGGGAAAAGCGACCAAACCAATAAGAACAAGCAAAATTCCGTAAAGGGCTTTCATCTGGTCAAAATAGTAAATTATTTCAAATTGATAGAAGGCCTTATCTTATTTGTTGAATAGAGGAATGGACTGTATAATGTTTGGAGAAAATAAAAAACGGGTTGGGATCAAAACGGATCCCAACCCTTGGTTTTTACAGGGTTTTTGAATGGCACCTTTTGTTCAAAAGAGTTGTCTTATCCGGGCGACTATCGTGGCAGTCGCTTTGAGATGCGGTAGTTCACTTTTTCGACCACATCACGTGTTTGCCAGTTCCAATCGGTAGGACAAATACGGGATGTTGCCCAAAGTGATTGACCATCTTGAGTATCAATCAGATTAGCGTAAACACGTACGTCGCTGGTTCGATTATCCGGGAGGAACCACCAAAATCCCGTGGAAAAAGATTGCATGACGGCTTGGGTCAAAAAGATACCGTAGGATTCAAAATCAGTCAAATATTGGGTCTTGTGGACCTGAGCGCTGAATACTGCGTCTACTTCCAGAATTTCGGCCAACTCATCGGCGGGAATATTCCAGCTCTCACGGATGGTATAACCAGCGGCCTCAATTTTTTTATTGGTCTCATGATAAGCTTGCAGGCTAATATTTTGATTACGATAACGGCGGCTATCCAGTCGATCCAGAATTTGAAAGTACAAAGAAGCTTGAAAGGCCTCGCTCTCTGCATCTTCAATTTCGGAGATTTGCTCTTCGGTAATTTCCTTGGGCATCCGTCCTTCTGTGATGACTTCATAAGGTAAAATGGCGATGTATTTATCTGTCAGTGGTCCTGGACGATAGTCGGTGTTGGCATAGCGGTTTTGGCAAGACATTAGACCAAGGACGAGGGCTAAGCTGATAACGACATGGATTTTCATAGGTATTAATTTTGATGAAGTTATTTTAAAATGATGTTAGTAAAGCGGAATGTGCATTTCGTGTCAGTTTACTTGCCGAACCTTTTGAGAATTCATAAAATGTTGGTGTTCAACGATCAAAATTTTAAACATGCGCTTATATTTGTGCTTTGTTAATTGGATACGATGAAATCATCAGCGAAAAAGAAGCAATCAGATCTGTAAAAGCGTTCCTATTTTGCTTCGGATGAATCACTTGTGTTTGCCAATTTGTATGGAACGCACTTTGATGAAAGGAAAAAATAAATCGCGATTAAGTAAATTTTAACAATTTTTCCATTTTGAGTACCAGCAGGAATCAATACGAAATTGAACTTCTACAGAATGATCCAACCGCTCTGGTGACCCATTACCAATCCATCATTGAGATCGTTGTCAACAAGTTTATTACTCGAGGCTTTTTTAGCTCAGATGATCGAATGGATGTCATTCAAACGGTCAATGAACAACTTCTGGAAAAGAAAATGAGTCGCATCCAAGAGCATTTCAATGGCTCTGTTTATTTATCCACCTATTTTTCAAAGGTTGTGTACAACATTTGCCTGGAAATTTCCCGGCGAAAGCAGCGACAGCCCAAAACGGTAAGCGATGAAGTGTTGCGTACCGTGGCACAGCGAGAGTGGAGCCCGGAGCAAAAACTGGCGATTCGCGATGAATTATTGCGTCTCGAAGCGGTTCTGAAAGGCATCCGTCGCCGACCGACGCGTACCAAAATTTCGTTGAAATTGTTTGCGCGGGTCCTTTTGAATGATATGGATCTCGGTGAATATCGGAAGGCTTTAGCTAAAGACGAGCTGGCGATGGTCAGGACGACTTTCTTTGATCCTTACGATGCCTTGACGGATAAGGAAGTGTATGGCATTATCGTAAAACTATTTAATAAAATAGAGGATAAGAATAACGATCCGGATTCGATGCGCAAATGGCTTAATCAGGTCGTCGATCGCATCGTCGAAGTGCTCAACGGTGATCCTCCTCGATCACAGCATAACCGCGACAGTCTGAAAATCTTAATCCAAATGTACTACGAGCAGTAATACGATTTTTAACGGCAAAGGCTGCATTTTCCAACCAGAGGTGAATGGCAACCTGGCTATAACGGAAGCGTTTTTATCAACGAGCACAAAATTTTTAACATTTGAAAATTCCGCTCGATTCGTTGAAGAATGTATAAAGTGGTGAAGATTTTGTAATTATTCCTTTTTTATAACCATACTTTCATGAACTACTTTAATGCAAAAGGGCAGCTTACAGATGAAGGGATCGCTCTTTACATCGATGCTCTAAAACTCAATAAACTGGATCAGGTGCCCGACAAGGTTCGGGACTACGTCGCTGACCACCCAAAGGTACAGCAAGAGATAGCAGATTTGTATGGTATTGTGGGAGAACTCGACTATGCAGAGAAAGGGACGCATCCAACTTTAAAGACTAATATAAATCAAGGCACACGTATGAGAAAATTAATTGTTCGGCTGGCAGTGGCTGCCGTTTTGTTATTGACTTGTTTCTTTGCTTACCGCCAAATGAGCGGGCCGTCTCCTTCGGATTCACCCGGCATCGTTCAGGAAGACAACAATGAAAGTCAAGAGCAGGAGGCTACACCCAAGGCGCCAACCCCTAACCAGGAATCTGCCAATGAGGAGCAAAAGATAGCGCAACAGGAGCCCCAAACGCCACCGGCTAAGGATAATACTGAAGCACCAGAGACCACTCCCGAACCACAAGCGCCCCCTCAGGAGCAACTAGCATCCAACGAGGATTTAGAAGCACTGGTCGGTACCATATATCGCTCTGATGAAGGATTTATGATTCAATCGCCACGGCCTGGCATCCGAGTGAAGCAAGGCTTAGCAATGCGTTTTATCTGGTCTGGCTTTCAGGATGATACCCGGATTCGTCTTATCATTCTGAACGGTGAAGATGAGGTACTTAATCAGATGATTGACCATACTTTTATCTGGCAGAATGATGCAGCTCCCGGCGTTTATTATTTCAAACTAGAGACGGAAGACGATCTTCTTTACGTTGGTAAGTTTACCGTAGTCGAATAATCATCAACAGTTACCATTCAGGTTGAAGAGCGTACTAGATGTTGTAATAAATCAACTCAGACCTTGCTGCATCATTAAAGCAGATGACTTGTCTTTAAACTGAATGGCTACTTGAATAACTGCACTTTTAGGATTTGAGGTAGAACGAGATATCTTTTTAAGATTCAAAACAATAAAACTATGCACATCGGGAGGCGAATAAATGCTACGCTATGCGGTATCATCCTACTGCTATCAGTGACGGCGCTGGAGGGGCAGGTACGCTTGCAGTTGGAGCGTGCTGATTCTTTGGCTCAAGCCAGTGAATTCAAAGCTGCCGCTCAGCTCTTAGACCAAATCATTAGTTCGCGTCCCCGAAATTTCGATCTTGCCCAGGCTTATAATCAGCGTAGTTACGTGGCTATGCAATTATATGAGTTCGATCGTGCGGTGACTTACAATGAAAAGGCACTGATCATCTATCAGCGCTTGCAATACGAATTTATTGCTTCAAATTACATGCGTTTTGGCACCATTGAGCTCTTGCGCAAAAATCCTAAGGCTGCCGTTGATTACTTTCTCCAAGCTAAGGATTTACCACACGAAGATTTAGCATTTAGCGGAATTCTTGAAGGCTATCTGGCCTCCGCTTATCTACAGTTGGGAAAGACCAAACAAGCGGAGACCTACTTCGAAAATGCGGCTATGATTTTGGAAGAAGCGGCGGGCGTCCCCCGACAAGATTTGGTGACGTTGCAGTACGAACTAGGTAATTTCGCCATGAGCCGCCGCCGTTTTGACGAAGCAGAACTGGCTTACCAAAAGGCCTTGGATATTGAGACTCAGCAAGCTACCAAAGGTACTAACCTCCGTTTGGCAAAGATTTACAATGCCTTAGGCGTGTTAGCCTGGAATTTTGATGACGATGATAAAAAGGCCAAGGATTATTTTCGTCAAGTTAAGCAGCACAGCTTTGGTCACCGAAGAACCCAAGCCCTAGCGGAGATGAATCTTGCGCTCCTGGATCAACAACAAGGAGAGTTGAAAGGCGCCACCGCTGCTGTCAATCGCTGTCTAGATTTGCTGACCCCACTTTCCAGTGAAGCCCCCGAAGATTTCATCCCTTTAATCCTGGACAAAAAGTTATACAGTCAAGCCTTGCACCTCAAATCACAATTGCTGTTGGAGGCCTATTTTGAAGATCCATCCGAAGATCGATTGATGGACATTGAAGAGAGTGCAAGCCTAGCCATAGAAGTATTTGAAAGTAGCTTGGTGATTGCGGCTACGCCTACGTCTCAATTGGATTTATTGGAATCGGAATACAATGTTTACGAATTAGCGCTGCAGATTTATTTGAAACTCTTTGAATCCACCGAGCAGCAACGTTATATGTGGGATGCGTTTCGCACCGCTGAACGCGGAAAAGCGATTGGTCTAAAGATGCAAATGCAACAGTTGGATGCCGAAGTGAAATCTGGCGTTTCATCAACCACCTTAGATCGATTACAGGCTTTACGTCAGGAAATGTCTTACTATGAAACGTATTTGCAAGAGAAATACGATGATGTCAACTTTCGGGTAGAGCTATTGCGGTTGCGCCGAGAATACCAATCGATTTTATCTGGTTTAGAACAAGAAAGTCCTACCTACTTCAGCCTTCGTTACTACCGTCCTGTACTGGATTTGGTGACTTTGCAAAATGCATTGAAGAGCTCGGATGTCCTGTTATCGTATTATCTGGGAGAGGAGGATTATTACATTTTTGTCGTTGAAAGGAGTAATATTTGGTGCTATGTGCAAGACATGAATGCAGCCTTACTGGATAGTAATACGAAGTGGACGTCTGCTTTGAATAAAGCGCAAAATAGTGGCAAAGGGAAATTGCCCTTACCCGATGTAGGCGTTTATTCAAAGTTATCTAGCCAGGGCGGTAATACGAGCCTTATCCCGGGGATTAGGTCGTGTATCGGCGCGATTAAAAAGTCAGATAAGAAACGTTTCACGGCACAAAGCCATCGTCTTTATCGTCGCCTGATTCAACCGGTAGAACGTAGTCTACGAAAGAAAAAGCAATTGATTATTATTCCACACCGGGAACTCTGTTTCTTACCCTTTGAAACCCTTTTGACCAAAAGGGTAGAAGGCAAAAAGAAATACCGGCAGATGAAGTATCTTATCAAGCGATACGCGATACAATACCACTTAAGTGTCGATCTGCTATTGTCTCAAAATAACTCAACTGCGCCAAAAGAAAACTCTTTTCTCGGTGTAGCGCCGGTGTTCAATCCAGAGGATAGTGTGGGCTATATTTGGAATAGCGCAGATTTTCAATTGGATAGTCTGTACCAAAATGCTTTCGTAGAACGCTCCGGCGGCAGTAGTCCTCGGCGTTTTCAGCGCTTGGAGCATTCAGAAAGCGAAGTAGTGAAAATTGCCGAGTACTTCGCCCGCAAAAACTTGCCCGGCAAAGCTTATCTACATGGGATGGCTAGCGAAAGTGCACTCAAGGATATCATCGGAGATTACCGATACGTCCATATTGCTTCACATAGTTTCCTGAATGCGCAGCATCCCGAACGCTCCGGGATTGCCCTGGCACAAAAGACCTCGGGAGAAGAAGATGGTATCTTGTACGCCGCTGAGGTGTATAACCTCGATCTTAAAGGCACCGAGTTGGTGGTGTTAAGTAGCTGCGAAAGTGCGCGTGGCCAGTTGGTGGGCCACGAAGGACCGCTATCCTTGACCCGTGGTTTTCTGTACGCTGGAGCTGAGAACACCCTGAGTTCGCTATGGAAGGTCTCCGATCGCCACACTGCCAAGTTGATGACGCAGTTTTATGAAAAACTTTTGGGTGGCCGATCCTTTGGAGAGTCCCTGCGCTCGGCCAAGCTGAAAATGATTAAGAAGAAAAAGACCGCTAATCCACGCTTGTGGGCAGGTTTTATTTTGAATGGTAATTTAGAATAATCGGTGTCTTCGTGCCGTGGAGGTAATGCTTAATCGTCCATTTTATAGGCTTGAATGCGAAAAATCCGACATAGGACTGGGTTTTTTTGAAAATTTTCCCCCTCATTTATGGAATTTGCCTTTCTCCGGAATCTATAGATAATGACGCATCATACTCTTTTTGGCCAAATTGATCCAGCGTTGTTTTTTACCATAAGATGTCACTGGTAAAGACTGGTGAGCTATATGTCAATCCTTTCTTGCGACCGGAATGGTCGGCGGCGGTGGACAAGTGGATGGGCCCTCCCTCAAAGCCTATTGCCTTGCCAGTTATTTTCAATCTCTCTACCCCGTAACCTCTTTTCCTACCTACTTGCCCGATTCTATTGATCTGCTCTGTCAAAACATTCTCATTTTCAATTTCTTCGTGCATCTCCAAGTGGACTTCCGTGGGAATTTTCCTATTTTCGACACATTCGAAAACAAGTGTATTGATGTTAAATTATGGATAGTATGAGAAAATTATTTCGCTGCCTCAGTCTATGTCTGTGCGTGATGGTATTTAGTCAACCTTTGGCGGCTCAAAAGAAAAAGGCAAAATCAAAATCTGACCCTAAACCTGTTCCCGAAACTACCTACGATGAAAACCTCTACAGCGCTTTGGAATGGCGTAATGTTGGGCCTTGGAGAGGTGGTCGTTCCTGTGCTGTCACTGGCGTGCCGGGCAAACCGAATTTATTCTATTTCGGAGCAGCCGGCGGCGGAATTTGGCGCACGGAAGATGGCGGCCGTAGCTGGGAGAATCTTTCCGATGGCTTCTTTGGCGGATCAATCGGATCAATTGCGGTAAGTGCCTCTGATCACAATGTGATTTATGTCGGTGGTGGAGAGAAAACGGTGCGTGGGAATGTGTCTTTTGGTTACGGGGTCTGGAAATCAGAAGATGCTGGAAAGACTTGGAAACAAATGGGGCTTTCAACTTCTCGACATATTTCTCGGATTCGGGTACATCCCCAAAATCACAATATCGTTTATGCGGCGGTGATGGGCAATTTATTTGCTTCAAGTGAGGAACGAGGGGTGTACAAAAGTATTGATGGTGGTGAGAATTGGACTAAGGTATTGTTTGTCAATGAAGATGCCGGAGCGGTTGATCTCTGCTTGGATCCCAATAATCCGCGAATCATGTACGCTTCGACCTGGCGGATCCGACGCACGCCCTATAGTTTATCCAGTGGAGGAGAAGGTTGCGGGTTATGGAAAAGTACGGATAGTGGAGAGACTTGGGAAGAAATTACAGCTAATGAAGGCCTGCCAAAAGGAACTTTAGGTATCATTGGGGTAACGGTTTCGCCGGTAAATTCAGAGCGAGTTTGGGCTATTATTGAATCTAAAGATGGTGGTGTATTTCGTTCTGAAAATGGCGGTGAAACCTGGAAAAAAATCAATAGTGAGCGCAAGCTTCGCCAGAGAGCTTGGTATTACACTCGGATTTACGCTGACCCTCAGGATGAGGATGTGGTGTATGTAATGAATGTCCGTTTTCATAAGTCAAAAGACGGCGGAAAAACCTTCAGTAGTTATCGAACACCTCATGGGGATCACCACGATCTCTGGATTGCTCCCGAAAACCCTAAACGGATCATTGTAGGCGATGATGGAGGGGCTCAAATTACTTACGACGGCGGTGAAACCTGGAGCACTTATCAAAATCAACCCACCTCACAATTTTATCGCGTCACCACTGATGATGCTTTCCCCTACCGAATTTATGCCGCTCAGCAGGATAATAGTACGATCCGTATTCGACATCGAAGCTTTGGCGGCGCTATTGACAAGGATGATTGGGAATCAACCGCGGGGTGTGAGTGTGGCCATATTGCGATTGATCCACGCAACAATGATATTGTTTATGGAGGATGCTACGATGGTTTGCTAGAACGAAAAGATCATCGAACGGATCTGGTGCGGTCGATTAATGTTTGGCCGGACAATCCCATGGGACACGGCGCTGAAGGAATGCGTTATCGTTTTCAGTGGAATTTCCCACTATTCTTTTCCCCACATGATCCAAAGAAACTTTATGCCGCTTCCAATCACCTGCACGTGACTACTAATGAAGGGCAGTCCTGGGAGATGCTTAGCCCAGACCTGACCCGCAATGATAGTTCAAGACTCGTGTCTTCGGGTGGTCCGATTACCCAGGATAATACCTCCGTAGAATATTATTGTACGATTTTCGCAGCCGTCGAATCCACACGAATTCCCGGTTTGATTTGGACGGGCTCCGATGATGGTTTGATTCACTTGACCCGTGATGGTGGCCAAAACTGGACTAACGTTACCCCGCCAGATTTACCAGAGTGGAGTATGATCAATAGCCTTGAGGCCGACCCCTTTGAGGATGGAGGCGCGTATGTCGCCGCAACACGCTATAAGTTAGGCGATTTCCAGCCGCTACTATACCGTACCAAGGATTTTGGGAAAACGTGGACGAAGATTGTCGATGGCATTGATGAAGAGCACTTCACGCGTGTTGTTCGTACCGATCCGGATCGAGCCGGGCTGCTTTATGCAGGAACAGAAAGTGGCGTTTATGTATCATATAATGATGGTCAAGACTGGCAACCTTTACAACTCAACTTGCCTGTGGTCCCCATTACGGACTTAGTCGTAAAGAACAAGAATCTGATTGCTGCTACCCAAGGCCGTAGCCTCTGGATTATTGATGATTTGAGTGTACTACACCAGCTCAATCAATCTCTGGCTACGAAAGACCAGCACTTGTTTCGTCCCATGGATGCCTATCGAGTACCGGGATTCCAAAGCAAGAACGTAAAAAATAGGGGGCAAAATCACCCCGGCGGCGTCATGGTACATTATTATCTTAAAGAATTGGCGGATACGACCGAGGTGGCTCTAAGCTTTTTGGATGAACAGGGAGAAGTCATCAAGACCTATTCCAATAAAGCCAAAGAAAAGCGAGATCAGTTGAAAGTAGAAGCCGGAGCCAATCGCTGGATTTGGAATATGAATTATCCACCGGCGGCGAAGTTCAAAGGCATGATTCTCTGGTGGGCGAGTCTGAGCGGGCCGAAGGCCTTACCCGGTAATTATCGGGTTCGATTGAGTGTGAATGGGGTAGAGGAGGAACAACCCTTTGCCATCATCGCAGATCCACGCTCGGAGGCGACAACTGCAGATTTACAGGCGCAATTTGATTTCATTAGTAGTAATTGTGACAAAATTACCGAGGCACACCAGACGATTGTACAGATTCGGGATATTCGTAAACAGATGAAAAATTATACCAATCGACTGCCGGAGGAAACTCGCTTCGATACTTTGCGGCAAGCGGCTACAGCCATTGATTCGGTGATGACCGCCGTGGAGGAAAATTTATACCAAACCAAAAATGAGAGTCCGCAGGATCCACTTAATTTTCCAATTCGGTTGACCAATAAATTGGGGCACCTCAATTCATTGAGTCGAACGGGGGATTATCCTCCTACTGCTCAAGCCATCGCTGTGCGTGACGAATTGGTAATAGCAATCGATGCTGAGATCAACCGATTCCGGCAAATCGTAGCACAAGATTTACCTGCCTTTAACCAACTGGTTCGAACCTTGGCCGTAGATGCCATCATTTTGAAAGACGAAACCCAGGATTAGGCCATCAGGAAGGGGGATTGGGAAATTTGTCATTCCAATCCTCCTTTTCAGCTTTCCTCTCGGTCTAATTTGGTGTATTTTTAAATAAACCTACCGTTAATCAAAGTCAATTCTAAAGACAAAAATTAGTACTTATCCTGCTTTCATACTGCACTTTTTTAAATCGATTTTTTAACTAAAAAGTGTATATATGAAAACTTTACTGGTTTGGTTTACGCTCTTTGCTGGTAGTCAATTGGCTACAGCGCAAGAAGCTAGATTTTGTACTGAATGTGGTTCTGCTTCGGTTATCGCAACGGTTGATGGCTGTACGATTACGGGAATCAGTAGCTGTTTTAATTTTTCCCCAACCATTTGGAATGTGCGTCGAGCGGGAGAAGCTGACTTTGATGAACAACCTGGAGGTGCACTTATTTATCCGGTTGACGGCCCCAGCACTTATGAAGTTTCCTTTCTTTACGAATGTGAAGGGGAAACTTATAAAGCGACTCCGGTGATCGTACAGGTGACTTGTGAAGACTGCCCTCATCCCGGAGGACAAGTTGATTTTACGGCCACTAAGAATACAACTTCGGAAGGCTGTACTTTTGATTTCACCCCTGATTATTCTGGCTTGGGACAAGTCACAGGTTATTTCTGGACGTTTACAGACGGTATGCCGAGTTTTTCTACATCCATGCTGCCATCCGTTGATTTCCCGGAGGAATTAACAGAGACGGAAGTATGTTTGACGGTTCAACTAGCAGAAGGGCCAGAGTGTGATTCAACCACGATTTGTAAAACGATTCCGCTTGACTGCTTGTGTGACGACTTCTTGGCTAACTTTACTTACACCTTGGATAGTTGCACGCTTTCATTAGATGGTAGTTCGACGACTACGGATGACAATCCCATTTCTTTTTATTCCTACCTCGTTGACGGCGTTGTAGTGGATTTTGGATTTAATTCTACGCCGGGCTTGTCTACCTATCAATTTTCCAGCAATGGCATCTACGAAGTGTGTTTGTATATCACCTATTCCTCCTCACCCTTCATTTTCACACCTGTTTGTTCGGATCAAATTTGCAAAACGGTGATTGTTACCGATTGTGGTGAAACCTGCATCAACAATAACATCGGCCTTAATCTGGTGAATTTACCAGATGATGAGGTCGATGTGGAAGGGGGCTGCGGTGATGCCTTCTTTACCATCTTGCCAACCGGAATCGCAACCGGGAGTTGTGAAAATAATCTGAGTTATTGGATTGACTACGGAGATGGAAATGTTTGTCATTTTTCGGGAGGAGATTGTGATGAGGTAAGTACAGGCTTGGTGCGACATCAATACGCAGAAAATGGGACCTATACTGTGTGTGGCTATGTTTATGACAATTGCGGTTGTTACAATTTTGACTGTACGACGGTGACTATTGACTGTTATGATGATATGACTACAGTCTGTGAAGCATCATTTATCAGTGTCGAAAGTGAAGAATGTGAGATGGCAGCTTGTGATTTGGGAACTTTAGAGAATTGCAGTTTCTGTTTTCAATCGACAAGTACTCCGAGTAATGGATCGACTATTACTCAAGAGGCCTGGCTCATTAGCTATTTAGTTGGAGATGAAATAGAGACTTTTGAAGTTCTTGGGAATAGCGTTAAAATCTGTCCACCCACGGAAGTTCCTGAAGTCAAGGTTTGTGTGACTATGTTGGATGATACCTTTTGTAAAAGTAGTTACTGCGAAACGATTACGAATAGCTGCGCTCGAATCAATGAATTAAACATTGGTGGCCGATCTTCGAATCCGATCAATGAAAAACTTATGGTGTTTCCAAATCCTAGCCGTGGCCAAATCGAGATCCAATGCGTCGATGTCACTGTGGAACTACAACGCATCGACATCTTTGATCTAAAGGGGCAGTTGGTCTGGCAGCAAGACGGAAGAAACCAATCCGCTATTCAAATCCAGGAGCTTAACCTACCAAATGGCACTTACATGTTACAAGCGATTACGAAAACATCTATTTATACTGAAAAGTTAGTGATTACGCCTTAAAGAGACCTTACAATGACCATTTCAGCCGTGATAGACACATCGCGGCTGAAATGAATTTTATGGAAAATATCTTGTATTTGTCAAAACCAGATTTGACCTCTTAATGAGAATAACTTATATTTGAATTGATTGAGGACACCTATTTTTCTTTCCCTCATCTTCCACATATACTTTTTGCTTTTTAAATGTACTGGTAAGTCAGCCACTGATTACAGATTATTTTATTAATTCAAAAAGTATAATTATGAAAACTATTCTGACCTACCTATGTCTACTCCTATGCCTATCACCGAGCATTGCCAGCAATGGTGATGATCTAAATTGTGAAGGCTGTACAGCACCACCAACTCTGGTTTTTGATAATAATTGCCAAATAAGGGTAAGTTCAGGTTGTGCGCAAATTACAGAATGGTGGTTGATTCCTCCGGGAGGAGGGCTACCGGATATTTACATGACCTCGGCCACTACCTTTACTTTTAATATTGACGGCCCCGGTGTATACCGAGTCATTTATGCTTCGCAATGTGATGGTGCCCCCAAAAAATCGCTTGACCTTGAGGTATCCGTTGATTGCTCGGAGTGCGCACCTCCCGAAGGACAACTGGATTTTATCTGGGCAAATGCCAGTAATTCTGAACCAACGGATTGTGCTTTGACTTTCACCCCTGTATTTACGGGGACGGGAGTAATCGAAGAATACCAGTGGACCTTTAGTAATGGAACGCCCAGCGTTTCAAATGCGAACACGCCTACAGTGAGCTTTCCGCAAAATGCGATTAGTGCCGAAGTTTGTTTGACCATCTCATTAGAAGCTGCCGGAGGGGAGTGTCCCAATACCACCATTTGCAAAACAGTACCGTTGAATTGTAATCCTTGTGACGGATTTACCGCCAGATTAGATTACGAATTGGAAGGCTGTTTAATAACACTTGATGGAAGTAGTTCCTCTAGCGGCAACGCGAACATCATATTTCATTCCTACGCTATTAATGGAACGTACCTTTATTTTGGAGGATATGCACCTACGCCCCGAACCCATCAGTTTAGTGCAAATGGCGTTTATGAAGTCTGCGTAAGAATCTTGGATTTTGGCTTTGATAGTAATGGCCAGTGGACGATTTTCTGTGAAGATGAAATTTGCGAAACAGTTATCGTCACGGGCTGCAATGAACCTTGTATTCGAGAAAACGATGATATAGTGGTCATTCCTTCTGAGATAGAACCATCAGCAGGTAACTGTGCCGCAGTCAGATTAAAAGTAAGTATTGCCAGTTTGCCTTCAGAGGAATGTAACGATGTGACCTACTATATCGATTATGGAGATGGCAACATTTGTAATATATCTTCGGGCGAGTGTGGGGGCAATCCCTACGAACATGAATACGAGGATGAAGGCATTTATACGATTTGTGTTTATGGATTTGATGAGTGTGGTTGTTATGTTAAAAAGTGTGTAGACTTTGTCGCTGAGTGTGAGGATACTAGTGAATGTTCTGCACTTTTTACTTCGGGCTTCTGTAGTGATCCTGGTTGTGATAGTGGTGAACCCGGGGCGTGTTTGAGTTGCTTTAGTTCTGCTTTGAGTGAACCTTCAGTGGGAGCGGTGATTGTTTCAAGATTTTGGGAAATAACGGTATATGATGTGTTTAATAATGTGATTTATACTGATACCTACAACGCCAGCAATGATGAGTTCTTGTTATGTTATCCTTTTGAAGCCTATTTCATAGATCTTTGTCTGACGATTACCGATTCAAATGGATGTACGGATAGGTATTGCTTTACAACTTCCAATGGCTGTTTACCGATCCAGGAAGAGGAGAATCCAGCCTTTTCAAATTCAAATCCTAATAACAACTCCATACCTGACTTCAGTGTTTTCCCGAACCCTAGCACGGGACAATTTTCCATAAGCTCTGCAAACGATCCCCTGCAAAGTATAGAAATTTACACGCTCAACGGGCAGCAGATTTGGCAAAATAGTCGACTAGATCAGACTTTTTTCCAATACGAAGATACCCCCTTAGCTCCTGGTACGTATTTAATTCGAGCAACAACTAAGCACAGTTATTTTACCCAGAAATTGATTGTGCTAAACCGATAAGAAGCTATCAGATAGCATTATAAAAAATCCGATGGTGACATTTGCCACCATCGGATTTTCTTTTTTTAATAATGAAGAAGGTCTTACTAATATCGCACAACCAATTGACGGGTTTGTACTTCCTGACCATCCATTTGAACTTGTAGAAAATACACACCTTCGGGCAAAGTACTGACGTCCAAATCAATGACGGTATCCCCTTCGGCGAGATAAATCTGCTCTGCAACACGACGACCGTCAGCCTGATAAAGCGCCAAGTGAACGGCCCCTTGGTAAGTGGGCGGTAACAGCAAGGAGGTGGTCGCTTTGGCTGGATTGGGCTGTAGCGCAATCCCTTGCACGGCGCCAGACAGTTCGCCCGTGACAATTTCAGAATAAGTAAAGCTGCCATCTTCGTCTACTTGCTTGAGGCGATAGTAGTATAAAACACCACGTTGTACTTCGCGGTCTATGGATTCGTAATTTGTAGCAAAAGGTCGTGTTCCTTGACCATCCACCCAGCCAATGCTGGAGAAGCCGGCGGCTAAATTGGTGGCTCGCTCAATGTAGAAACCTTGATTTTGCTGCTCGCTGGCGGTTTGCCAAGACAGCTCAATTTGTTGCTGTTCATCATTGGTTACCGCTCGGAAAGCGACTAGCTCGACGGGTAGTGGTGCTAATTCAAAGAGTTCTTCGTAGGTCATCGCAGGCACATCCGGGGGTAAATCGAAGGCTTCACTGCCATCATTACGGTTGGTGGCCGCGCCTTGATCGGCTGAGAAGCCTAAGCCACGACGTGCAAATACATTCCAGATGATGTCGCGATTGGCACCACTATTATTGTTAACATCGGCTAGCAAGATGGCATCGCGGCCGTCTACAAAGCCCGGTCCGCAGGGCTGCAACTTTAATCCATCCATCACCAACTGCATAGTTACCACATTACCGGCACTACTGCTGCTATTGTACAAATCCGCCTCGTAGCCATTGGCATTGATCATCGCCCAGTTTAAATCCCAAAGCATAGTACACCACAGGTAGCCAATACCGTGCGGTTGTGAAATGCCAGCAGATTGAATATCGCCGTAGGTCGAATTATTGACCGCAAAATCAGTAGAGTAGGGGCTAGGACGGATGCCGTCACCATCGGTTGGTTCACTAAGTAAGTAAGTACCCATACCCCGAGGTTGATCGTGTGTATCGGTCGTTTGGGTGGTGACCCAAAGACCAAAGAAATCACTCCAGCCTTCGCCCATTTGTTCTGCATTGTTTAAGCAACTTGAATTGGACGGACCGCCGGTGAGTCGAATGGAAATACCGTGACCGTATTCGTGAGTAATCACACCATTATCCAAATCGCTATCCAACTCGGGAGCACCGTTGTTTTTCAGAGTACCGGTGACGGGTAGCATAGCCCGTAAGCTGACACAATCACCCTGACTGATCATAATCGCAGGAATGGTGACTTGATCGCCATCGTCACCTGGGCCCATATTAAAAGGATCTCCATCGACATTATTACAAACAATTACAGCGGCGGCACCGGCATTTTGGGCATTCAGGCATTTCAAACCAAATTCACAACCTCCTCGATCGAGCAATGCAATCTTACCCGTTAAATCATTGATCAAGGGGCTACAAGCGTCCGTAGTCGTACCATTGCCATCATCGACTTCTTCGATATCGGCGGTCAACAAAGTCGGTAGATCAGGTCCAAAGCTAGCTTGTGCAAAATTAAACTCTTCGGCAGGCGTTCCATTAGCGATGAAAAAACGGCCTTTTGCTTCCATCGTGACGGTAAGCCCACTGCCGATGAACCCACGGATGGTGGTACAATCATCTTGTCCAATCATCACTGATGGAATCGTAATATTGGCGTTTGTACCTCCCATGCCAAAGGGGGCCGCATTAGTGTTTTGACACACGATGACGGCAATGGCGCCCGCATCCTGTGCGTTTTCAACCTTCACAGTGAAGTTGCATCCACCGCGATCGATTAAAGCAATTTTTCCGGTGATAGCACCACCGTTGATCAGTG
>JANQQI010000096.1 GCA_028285085.1 Saprospiraceae bacterium
AATTTTCGGATGATGGATTGCAAATTCCTCAGCATGATCCTGAAACGTTGGAAAGCAATGTGGAGGGCTTGTATCTGGCTGGCGTAATCAATGCAGGGATGCAGACGAGTAAGTTATTTATCGAAAATACCCGTGTTCACGCTGGAATGATCATTGGTCACATTAAGTCTCAATTGCCCGTAGAGACTGCTTCTTAGTCTGGCCCATAATCAGCCTCTAAATTTCATTGTTAAGTCTTTTTTTTATCTTTAAGATCAATTTTTCTGACTTAAGCTTTGATATGAAAACAAGACGAATCCTCTCTATCTTCTTTTTTACGTTATTTACCAGTCTTTCCTTACACGCTCAACTCTACATTGATACGACCATCTCCGTACAGCAAATGATGACGGATTTTTTTGATGGAACCAGTATTTCTGTTAGTAATGTGGTTTACACAGGCAGTAGTAACGGCAAAGGGTATTTTGAAGGGGCGACTACCGATTTGGGGCTACCGGCGGGTATTCTCCTGAGTACGGGAATGGCCACAGATGCTATTGGACCAAGCCAAGGTGATGGTACTTCTACGGCCTTGGGTAATGGTGGCGACCTTGATCTGGAAAACACAGTAGGGATGCCTACGCTCGACGCCGCGATATTGGAAATGGATATTACGTCACCAATAGACGATACGCTGCAATTTTACTACGTTTTTGGTTCGGAAGAGTACAACGAGTTCGTTGGCGCTGGATTTAATGATGTTTTCGCCTTTCTGGTACAAGACCCTGGGACAAATGATTATCATAATATCGCCATGCTACCCGGTCAGAGTATTCCGGTAGCTATTGATTTTGTGAATTTGAATATGAATTCAGCTTATTATGTGGATTATGTGGCCAATGGAGGGCAGGATTTGGAATTTGATGGGATGACCACAGAATTGAGTGCACCCTTTATTGTTGCGGCGGATTCTACTTATCATGTTAAAATTGCTATTGGAGATGTTGGCGATCAGGTATTTGATTCTGGTGTATTTATTAGTGTAGAAAGCCTGGATGGTGATAGCTTGCTGGTCCCGCCGGCAGAGGCGAGTTTAAGTATTGATAATAATGTTTTGACGATTGAGAATGAGAGTCGCTATGCGACGAGTTATCACTGGAATTTTGGTGATGGTACCATTTCTACGGAACGACATCCAGCACCACACATGTACCAAAATCCGGGTAGTTATACCGTGCAACTGATTACACAAAACTATTGCTGTTCTGATACCTTGTCGACCAGTATTGAAGCTGGAGGAGGACAACCAATGGCTTTCGATGCTTTTCCAACCAATGGTTGTGCACCCTTGACGGTTCAATTTAACGATCCCCCGGATGCTAGTGTACAAAGTCGACTGTGGTCTTTCCCGGGGGGAGTACCGGCTATTTCAACCATCCCTAATCCTATTGTGACTTACTTCAATCCGGGAACTTTCTCGGTTAGCATACAGCGGGTGACGGATCAAGGGATTTTTGTGGTTGAAGTGACCGATATGATCGAGGTAGGTGGATCTCCTCAGGGTGAAATGTTTGCCAGCGTGAATGGTTTGGACGTTGATTTCAGCTTCCCTGGCGCATTTACAGATCTTTACTTCTGGACTTTTGGTGACGGCGGGACCAGTAATAGTCCTTCGCCGACGCATACATACAACGCACCTGGCAGCTACGATGTTGAGCTGATGGTATCAAATGCGTGTGGGATTAATACCCTTACCCAAACCGTGACCGTGGGTATTGCTCCGGTGGCTGATTTTACGTTTGAAAACATGGATACCTTATCCTGTGATCCAATGACTGTTCAGTTTTTTGATACCTCTACTGAAAATCCTGAAGCTTGGCAATGGCAATTTCCCGGCGGTAGCCCGGAATTGACAAACGCCCAAAATCCGATAGTCACCTACGCTGAGCCGGGTAATTACGATGTGACCCTGACCGTGACCAATGATTTTGGGATGGATCAAACTATCCAAAGTGACTATATCCAAGTGAGTGCTTCACCTGATCCTAGTTTTATTTATGAAGTGGATACCATTACACTGGAAGTTAACTTCATCAACACTTCGTCCTTTGGTAGTTCCTTTTTCTGGGACTTTGGTGACAATAGTAGCAGTTCGGATGCTTCACCTATGCATACTTACGACGCGGAGGGAGAATTTACGGTCATTCTTTATGCCAGTAATGATTCCTGTGGGCTACGAACTTTTGAGCAAGTCATTGATGTGGGTAATGTCTCGACCAATATTACCGAGCTCAGTTTTATGGAAAAGGTTGAGCTGGCACCTAATCCTAGCAATGGCCAATTCTCACTAAATCTAAGCGGAGAGCGGGTGGCTCGTCTACAATTGAGCCTGCATAACATCTTGGGACAAAGTGTGTACCGTGAAATTGTTGATTTCAGTACAGGCCAGCTAGAAAAAGACTTCGATTTCAATGAATTATCGCCGGGGACTTACTTCTTGCAGATTCAATCACCGAAGGAGCGAGGGAGTTTCAAGCTCGTTATCCGTAAATGATGAATATCCAATACCACAGCGCGGAGGTCATCATTTTTGAAAGTACGCTGTATCAAACGACATCTACCTTATTAATTTCGGCCTCAACGCTGCTGCTGGTTGATCCCAATTGGTCACCCCGGGAAGTACAATTTATCCATTCGTACATTCGAGAGCATTTCCCGGGGCGACGCCTATACCTCTTTTTGACGCACGCTGATTTTGATCATATTCTGGGCGTAGGGGCTTTCCCGGAGGCCAGGATCATTGCCAGCGAAGGTTTACAGCATTATCCTGAAAAGGATCGGGCAATTGGAGACATCCGCGATTTCGACGCGCGTTTCTATTGGTCGCGTTCATATCCTTTGTACTTCCCGGAAGTCGATATCGTTGTTGAAGATCATCGGCAAGTCGTACAATTGGATGCCTTGGAACTGCACTGCTTTTTTGCGCCTGGCCACACCAGGGAGGGACTGATGGGCTGGGCAGCATCGCATGAGACTTTAATTCTGGGGGATTATCTAAGTGATTTGGAATTTCCCTTTGTCTATGATCACAGTCAGCGCTATTTACATACCCTGGACGAAGTAGAATGGATGATACAAAATTATCCTATTCGTATAGCTGTACCGGGACACGGGCAAGCAATGATTGATGATTTGGGGGAAATGAAAAGGCGTTTAGCAAAAGATCGACTGTATTTGAGTCGTTTGCAACGCTTTGGCCGGGGGGAGACCAGCGTTGTTTTTGATGATTTGATCCAATCCTACGCCTTTGCTAGGGGGCTGGGGGAAGAACACGAGCGCAATTTGGAAAAGATAAAATCGGAAATAGGAGAATGAGAGGGGAAATGGGAGGAAATCGGTTTTGGGGGTATCTTCTAGGTACTAGGGGGGCTGGGGTTTAGGGGGAAACGAACAGATCTCCTGTACACTATTAGTATCGATAGTTATATGCTGACTATTAGATCGGGATTGTCGGGAAATGAAAACCATAACAAATTTACTTTTGACGGCACGGGATGGCCGGATTGAACAATGTTGAGTATTGTAAAAAAGTAAATTTAAATTATAGGCTGTAGGTATTTAGTTTTGTAAAACATGTATATAACCTCTATCTGACCCCAAATGTTGTGTGGGGATAAGTTTTTTTTACAAAATTTTTTTACCGCCCTCTTTTGGCTAAGCAAAAGATTCCTCAATCCAGCTGGAGTTTTTTGCGTCTCAAAGTTTCTCTAGATATAAGTTCCAAATACGGTGACCATCATAGTGGAACCCCATGATCTCATGATTTGTGGAGCGTTTGAACACTAAGTTGCATTGCATTCCTGCGTTACCTGACTGCCAGGAGGTCAATATGTCATTACCTAAATAATAGAGTTGGCTCCGTTTTTTTAATATACCCCATTGCATATACAGCACACCCTCCTCAGACATTATTTCAATGGGAATTGAATTTGAAATAGTTGGTATCGCAAATTTTCCACAATACTTTTCTAATTCAGGAGGAGTTGTTTTAGGGATTTTGTAAGTGACTTCTTCCGAGGGGATGCCATTATTCACAAAAGGATCAGCGAATCTGATTCCCGTTTGTTCTGTATTCAAATTTGAGAAGTGCAATTGAACCGGACGTCCAATACCGGTCATCTCAAGTAGATCCTTTCCAACTGGCTTTAAATCAATTGTATAGCCGTTATAAAGTACATATTGTAATTTTCCATCCTTCAGAATAATCTTATCCACTCCAACACCTCCTGACGGCGGGACATGACTACCTACAGGAGCATCTGCACGGAAAGTACCCACAAATTTACGCAGCTCATCAACCGATAACTCGATTGCATTCTGAGGAATGATTGACGTTGTAGGTGTATTTGAAGCGTCTACTTCTTCGGGAACGGAAGAGATGGTATCTTTTCTACTTGGTGCGGCCATTGCCGTCAGGACATCATTATAAAATTTATTGGTTACGGATTGGGCCCATATCTCTTGTGTATTCATCAACGCGATAATTGAAACCTTATATTCTGGAAACCAAAGCATGATGGAAGTAGAATGACTTCTGCCGGTATGTTGTACCCACTGATAGCCTTCTTTTGTTGTTCCACTCTCTAGGCCACGCGCATAATGACTCAGCTTGCCATCTTGCAGACTGTCCTTTTGTAGTAATAAGTCAATAAGAGGTGTTCCATTGAATAGGACTCCTGAATTATAGTGACTCATCCATTTGTGTAGCCCAAAAATATTAGCCTTCATGCCTCCAGCGCCATAGAGAAAGGCTTTATTTGATTTGACTTCTGGTAAGAATTCTACTTGTCCTTCTTTTCGTTGAGGATAACCGGTCGCCTGAATGGTATTGGAATCATTGTTATAGTTTATAAAACTGATTTCATTGGGACTGATATCCAAAGGAGCAAGAATTTGTGAGCGGACAAAAGCCGGAAAACTTTGTTTACTGACTCTTTCAACTAATTCGGCCAGGATTGCAAAGTTACTATTGCTGTAATTTTCATTCGTCAACGGGAGAAATGATAGTTCAGTTTGATTAAAAATGATGTTGATAATCTCTTTTTTAGAAAATTCTGACATGCCCTCTCTACCTCTTGCGAGTAAAAGAAGTTCAGAATAATCAAAAAGACCACTAGTATGAGACAGTAAGGTATGGATGGGAATGGGGTGTTTGATCTTTAATTCGGGAAAGTAATCCTGAATGGGCTGCTTTAGATCAATTTTACCCTGCTCCGCTAATCTGAGAATACTGGCTGCGGTAAACTGCTTTGAGCATGATGCAATATCGAATAAAGTATGCGGCGTATTCAATTTCTGCGATTCTACATTCGCGTAGCCAAATGCTTTAGAATATAAAAGCTGATGACCTTTTGCTACTGCGACAACGCCACCCGGGCCATTCTCTATGAGCTGCTTCTCTATGATTTGATTGATGCGTTGTATCCAACTACTATCGTTCGACGTTTGGCAGGATACATATGCGCTCAACAGACAGAATATAGATATTATCCAAACTTTCATTTGCTCTTATATTTCGCGAGGTTAAAAATGAAGAGATTATTGGTGCAGGATATGTATCGCCTTACGCATCACTACATCTTGCCTTTGTCTAATGGCCTCAATCTCGGGCTGCACCCTATGATCTGGAATCACACCTCTATTCGTAAAATGAGAGTCAAAAAAGGGATGTTTGATGCTGATAAGTGGTAAATTGATTTTTACGCTGGAATGGGGTAAATCTAAGGTCGGGACATATCCGCTCACATTGCCGATATAGCTGCCGCCGGTTTCTTCGCCTATAAATGTGGCTCTTTGGTGAAAGTGTAGCATCGCCGCAAAATCAGCCGCCGCCGAAAAGGTAGAGGCATTGATTAAAACGATAACCTGTCCTTTGAATGCATCTTTAAAAGGTGTGAAAACACCTAGAGTGGGATGCTCTTCCCACAAGGCTGCTGTAGCATCGTATCGCCCCTCCTTATTTACTTTGAAACATTTAGGATCAATATCCCAATGACGTCCGTCGGGAAGAAATTTGTAGTTGTTTTGCGTGAAAGAGACTTCGCCGTGCATTTCGAAGGGCGCTTTCAAAAGATACTGCAGCAAGTGGAGGACATAGGAGTCCTCACCCCCTGTGTTATTGCGTAGATCGATGATTAAGTGCTGGACCTCATGCGTTTTGAGGGCCTGGAAGATCTGATCGATTTGCTGATAGAAATTCGCTTTCTGAAAATAGGAAGGATTCAGAGAATTGATATCTAGTAAAGCGGTGTGTTTGAGTGAATCTATAGAATCAAAAATTAAAGGTTGGAATGTCTTGTTACTTTGTTTGCGCTGCTTATTGTATTCCCCGGAGGTCAATCCTTGGATAATATGTGAACTGATCTGACCATTGGTTCTTAGCTTGATATCGTAAACTTGAGTTGCTTTATTCAACGCGATAAGTACTTGAGTAAAATAGCTTTGATTCTGTAATTTTCGATAGCGAATGCTTTCAATATCCCCATCGCGAGGCAGAATAGGAATGATTTCGTTGAATAATGATGCAGCGCTTTGTCCATTAATTTCCAGAATTTCTGCTCCGATCGATACCCCCTCTGATGCTAATGGCTCAATAATGAAGGGTTTTTTATTAATGAAGACGAATCGGAGAGGAAAAATTGGATGACCTTCAAAATGATCGTAATTAGGTAGAAAAACGCGTGCATGACCATCCTTTAGAGCGGCAATAATGGGCATTACAATCCCGGCGAATGATTCTCCGGAAAGTGCTTTTTGCTTTTTAACTTTTTCCTTTGTTGTCGCAAATTCTTGTTCAAGGGCTATTTTCTCAGTGAAGCGATAAGGATCGCCATGTGCCTTTGCAATCCAAACTTTGAGGGTATCTAAATCTTGTAATAATGCCTCCGCAGAAATCAATGAATGGTTGCCTGATGCTTGGCTAATTGACGGCTCACACGCTAAAAACAGGCAAGTAATTACCAAGAAAGAACTGATCACATGAAACGGAGAAATTGTTTTCCACTTTTTCCTCAAATGAAGACTAGGACTCATTTTGAACGGTAAAAACATATGATATTTTTACCACAAATTGAGCAATAGATGGAAACAGTAAGGGGTAAATTATTGCTAAATTACCCCAATCATCATTGGCCGTAGTTTTGCTTTCTGCTATTTTTCTGCTTGTCGTTTAAAGGTATACTTCTGTCCTGCCTGGTGTAAAACAAAGGAAGAAAAGGGGGGAGTAGCCTCAACTTCGGCATCAAAGTGAATGATGATGCCCACCGGGTCAAAACGAAATTCGGTCTCACTGTAAGCATCTAACGGAAAAGACCTTTGCCCGGTCGCTTGTCCCGTTAACACACCATTTTCCACTCTAATACTAATCGCTAAAGGAAATTGTTCGGAGGTGTAGTTTCCACTATATTGCTCTAACTGCTCGACGGGTAATTCAATTTTTTGGGCAGTGAAATCCGGGAGTTCGTAATCTTGACCAAAGATAGAGCTCAGCGTTGCGACTATTAAATCGTTGAATGGAAAATTAACGGCGTTGGCCGTAAGCGAGATGGTGATTTCTTCTTCCGGGAAATAAGCCAGATTTGATACGAAGCCATCAATCCCTCCATTGTGTCCATAGGCCATCCGCTCGTAAAAAGGGAAGGTAAATACACCGTAGCCATAGCCATCCTTGATGGTGAGCATCTGCTGTAAAGTGTTGGAAGAGGTCAACTGTTCTTTAAACAATCCTCGAATGAAACGGTGCAAATCCGTAGGATTAGAAACGATGGCACCGGCTGCGGATGGAACACTCATATCGGTTTCAGTAGCGGGAATCCAGCCCAATGTGTTAGGCGTGTAAGAATACGCTTCGTTGGAGAAGGTGCCAATTTTTTGCCCCAAATAGGTGTCTGTCAAGCCCAATGGTTTAACTATCTTTTCCTCTAGCACTTCAGCGTAAGTCTTCCCGGTGATTTTTTCGAGGATGAATCCGAGCAGGATATAATTCGTGTTGGAATATTCGAATTGTGCGCCGGGTTCAAAATTGATCTCTAAGTTGTTAATCCGCTCCAGCATTTGGCTTTGACTTTGAGGTATAGCCATATAGCTGAAATAGTCTTCAAGGTTGGTCAAATTGAACAAGCCTGAGCGATGCTGGAGTAAATGCTCGATATTGATGCGTTTAGCATTAGGGACAGACGGAAAGAACTTAGATAATGGTGTGTCTAAGCTAATTTGTTTGCTCTCAATGAGCTGGAGAATCATCACCGCGGTGATCGTCTTGGTGATGGAGCCCACGCGGAATTTAGTCGCCGGGGTGTTTTTAGTTTTAGTCTCCAGGTTGGCGTAGCCAAAACCACGGCTGTAAAGCACTTTATCACCTTCGGCAATAAGCACACTTCCCATATCCTTATCGTGTAATTCAATCTGATCAAAAATGGCGTTGAGGGCTGTGGTATCAAGCGTTGTTTGTGCGGACATAGAAGATAGAGAAAAGAAGGTAAGAAAAAAGTAGACGATTTGAATTTTCATAAAATGATCCGTGGTTGTTTGTTGCAAATAAACACCACCAGCCCAGATTAGTAGACTTGTTTTCGGCTAACGAAGTAAATTTTCAGATCAATAGACTTGGTCAGTTCTTAGAGCGTTTAGATAACTTGTTGATCAAGTCATTTTGAAACTCAATTCCTCAATCTGCTCTTAGGTTTCGTTTCCTTTCAGGAAGTTCACACTGACTGTCGCCAGATCTGAATCCGGGAAACGGGCAAAATGCTCTGGATCATTGAATAAACCAACTTGGTTGAGCACTTTTTGAAACACCGGTAGCTCCACAATATACTGATCCGAATAACCGTGAGTGGCATCGTAAGCGGTAGCAGCGGTGCGTCCCAGATTTTGAGCCGTGAGACCGGGCGGAATGGTATGCAACTCAATCATCAGCAAGCCATGCTGCTCGACGTAAGGCTTCCAGGCCGCAAAGTGTTCGTGCAAATTGCGCTCGACGGCCGCATTGGGTAAGCGTCGCCCCGTCGAGGCAAAAGCCCCACTTGAACTACTTTCTGCCAAGGCAAAGTTACCTTTTGGATCAGCCCAAATCCGATTGTGATCGAGAAAGGTGCGTACATTGAGTAAATCGCGCAAGTCAATATTATATTTTTCCCGTAAATCGGCCGCCAACAGATCGGGATCACTGATGTCTCCCCAGATGACCTTCGCCCAAATGTCAGCATTGATCAGATTAGTTCGCGTCACCTTCAGCGCAGCCTGATTATAATCGACTCCAACCAAGAACAAAGGATACTCTTCTAGCATCTCCCCGCGCTTGGTCCGTTGTGCGATAACGTCAAACAGATGGATCAAAAAGGCTCCGTTACCGCAGCCCATGTCCAAAATGCCCCGCGGCTGCTCATCGATCGGTCGATTAAACAAGTCAATGATTACACGATCGATTTTTTTGAAATAGGCAGAATGCGCTCCACCGCTGCCCCAGACATTCATCTCTCGATCAACGTGTCGTTCGGGCTCGTTGACGCTCTCTGTTTTTAAATGCCGCGGATTGCCAAAAATTAGCTCATCCAGATTTCGAAAGGTCGGAATATAGCTAACCGTAACACCGTAGGCACTGGCCCGCTTTGCGAAGAACAAGCCTTTATCCGTGAAGCGATAGGTCTCTCCATTCTTCTCAAACCATTGTAGGAAAGTGAGGAAATCTAACAACTTGCTGAAGCTCTCGGGGTCCTTGTGGTACTCATCTGGCCGAAACGAGGCTTCCATGAAGTACTTATGGAACATGCCTCCCATACCCAAATGAACGGTCGTTGGTCCTACCATAATACCTTCGATGTGGCGCTGCATTTGAATTTGGATATCGGCTGTCAGCTTGTCATCCGTCGATTCAAATAGTGTCCCTTTTTGGTATTTGGCCATGATTTTCTCCAGCTTGCGAAAAGGCTCGATTTCAAACTTGCGCGGATGAAATTGGCCGGAGAATTGAATCAATTCGACGATATCCTGGTAGACGCCAGTTCGTGCAAAAGCAATTGAGCTTTTTTCATTTTGACTGACGCTGATTTGATCATTCGCATTGTCCACTTCGTATGTCAGCCAGCCCTGCGCGGCCAGAATACGGAGCGCGACGTTGAGGTAACCTTCATTAGCAGAAAACTGCTCGCTCAATTGGCTTAACGTTAGAGTAGGATGCTGCAGGATGGCATTCAACACGCCTTTTTTGTGTAAGGCGTAGGCAGTGGGTGCTACCGCAATGCCATCTAGATGTCGGAATAGTTCACTTCGGTATTGACGTTTATCTTCTCGGCTTAACATTTATAATATCTTGGTTTTTGGTTAGATTAGGGATAATGAAGTAAAGTCCAAAATAATGTGCCAAATCTACGGATTGATTATACAGTTGGCTAGTTCTACAAAAAATAAAAGTTGAAAAATTGAATATTGTTAATGATTTT
The DNA here is from genome assembly GCA_028285085.1 of Saprospiraceae bacterium. Taxonomy (GTDB): domain Bacteria; phylum Bacteroidota; class Bacteroidia; order Chitinophagales; family Saprospiraceae; genus JAHDHW01. The sequence continues at coordinate 10,479 of JANQQI010000096.1, forward strand.
AATATATTTAACAATAGAATTATCATTCTATCTCCTTCAAACTCTCATTACAGCATCTTCCTTTCCGTATTTTAAAAAACGTATCAGTACACGCATTTAATGCGTAGATGATATTCGTAGGTCCTATAGAATCTGATTTGATATCATTTCATTTCACAGCTCAGACAAATTTTCCACTGACAGAAATTTAGACGTGTCTAGTCGATCATTTCCTTCCTTTTGGATTGATCACCAAAGTTTCTGCTACTGCAGTGGTAAGAAGCCCTGGCATTGAACTGTACCATCTTGGTGGCTACTGTAAACTGAAATGTGTTTACAGCGCCCAGCCAATGCTTTGTCCAATGCCAACCAAAACCATTTTTTAACGACCTTAAATTGGATTAAAATGAAAAAGTTAAGTCTTGGATTCCTCTCTCTTCTAGCAATTACTTTATTGATTTATGCCTGTTCAAAAGATGAGGCAGTAACCACTCAACAGGAGGAAAGTCGTTTTGAATTAGTGAGTCCTAATGATCTGGTTCTTGCGGATTCGGATGCTGAACTCAAAAGTATGATGGCCGCAGTATTGCTGGAAAATCACAATTATCGGGATGCGTTTACCGTCAAAAATGTCACCTACACTGTGCTGGACGATATTACTTACGCTGATATTCGTTTTACGCTTCCGGCCGGTAATCAGAAGAATATGATTTTCTATTGGTTGATGTCAACCGAAAATGTAGACGGTGCGAGTCAGCGTGATCCTCTATTAATAAATATAGATCCACTACCGGCTCCGACTTGTACCGGCTTGTGTTTTGTCGGAGAAGATTGTGTCGCAGTTTACGATTTGAATATCAAGAGTTTCGTTTGTGAATGTGGCAATCAGAATGACAACAACTGCACTCTTACCGTAGGTGGCGATGGTGGAACCAGCATTACTTGTACGGGTAATTGTGATGATGGCGCGGCTTGCGAAGCGGCCTATAAGCCTGCTACCAATCAGATTTATTGCCGCTGTGATGATGGCTCTCACTCTAATTGTACGCCAGTCATCACCGAACAAGAATTGCCTTTCGGCGATTAATAAGAATTGAATTCTAAATGGAAGATGCCTTTGTTGCCTGCAGACCGAAATGGTCTGTGGGCAATTTTTTATCTCTCTATCCTCAGCGGCAAACTTTTCCCTATTTTTGCGTATAAGCACTTGTAGTTATTATTTTCCTTAGATCATATCCACAAATGAATAGATTTACTGCTTCTTCCTTTTGCATTTTGTTGTTTTCGCTGCTTGGCTTTTGGGCTTGTACTTCCGAGCCGGAGTCAAAAGATCAACCTGAACCTACGGTTACCGATTCGACGCAAAAAATGGTTGAGGAATTGCGTGCTATTGCGCAGCAAAAGGGGAATTTGGAGGTGTGGCATCTCAATCGCGCTCGTGCCGAGGCCATTGATCAAAGGTTGTCCAGTACCACTGATCCTGGCCAGCGGATCAGCTTGCTTTTTAGTGGAGCGATTGAATGGCTAAATGCCGGTGAATACGCCACCTCAATCGAGCGACTGGATGCGATTTTTAATTTCATTTCGGCTCAGCAACTCAACCTCCCACCGGCTCAACTACTACGCATCAAGGAACTTCAGGGGATTGCCTATTTGCGTAAAGCGGAGATCGAAAATTGCATTCAAAATCACAACGCCTATTCTTGTATCCTTCCGATCGAAGGACCGGGGCAACACACGCAACGAGAAGGCGCAGAAAGTGCCCTGGCGATATTCAAAGAAATCTTAAGTGCAACGCCAAATAATGTACAAGTCAAGTGGCTGTACAATATCACGCAAATGACACTCGGTGGCTATCCACAAGCCGTTGAACCTAACTATCTGATTGATCCTAAGATATTTGAATCGGATCTAGATTTCCCGCGGTTTACGGACAAAGCCATGGAGCTGGGGCTTGCCATTAATGATATTTCTGGAAGTGTGGTAATGGATGATTTCAATAATGATCATTATCCTGATTTGCTGGTGAGTTCGTACGGACTCGATGACCAATTACGCTATTTTCAAAACAATGGCAAAGGTGGATTCGACGATCTGACAGATGCTGCTGGCTTGACGGGACTATGGAGTGGACTCAACATGGTTCAGGCCGATTACAACAATGATGGTTGGGTCGATGTGTTGGTTTTACGTGGTGCTTGGCTCGGTAAGGATGGCAACCATCCTAACTCTTTGCTCCGCAATAATGGTGATGGGACTTTCACGGACGTAACTCGTGAAACGGGCTTGTATTGTCGCTTTCCTACTCAAACTGCCAGTTGGTCGGATTTTGATAATGATGGTTGGGTGGACCTGTTTATTGCCAATGAATATTCAAAGATCAATAACGCTAGCTCTCAGTTGTTTCGTAATAATGGGGATGGGACGTTTACCGATGTCGCAGCGGAAAAAGGGGCCGCGATTCAAGCTTTCGTCAAAGGTTGTAGCTGGGGGGATTACAATAATGATGGCTACCCTGATTTATATCTATCGGCTATTAATGGCAATAATTATCTTTTGAAAAACGGCGGGCCCGATGCTGACTTTAAATTTACCAATGAGAGCGCAGCAGCGGGGACTTTGGAGCCCAAATCAAGCTTCCCCTGTTGGTTTTTTGACTACGATCAAGACGGCTGGGAAGATATTTTTGTGAGTGGCTTTGACTTTCGTCAGTTTGAGACTGCTGCTGGCGAAGTCGCCAATGGCTATTTAAAGCAAGCCGTTAATGCAGAGCTGCCACGCTTATATCGGAATAATCAAGACGGCACTTTTTCAGAAACGAGTCAACAGGCTGGTGTAGCGGAAGTCCTTTTTACCATGGGCTGTAATTTTGGTGATTTGAATAATGATGGCTATCCCGATTTTTATGCAGCGACTGGTACCCCGGATTTTCGGGCCTTGATTCCCAATCGGATGTTCCTCAACCAGTCCGGGAAGCGTTTTGCGGATATTACTAAAGCGGGTGGTTTTGGGCATTTGCAAAAGGGACACGGTGTAGCAATGGGAGATGTTGACTTGGATGGGGACCAAGATATTTACCATGTTCTTGGAGGATCTTACGATGGCGATAATTTTATGAATGCGCTTTTTGAAAATCCGGGAATGGATGGTGCTTGGGTAAAACTCAAATTGCAAGGTACGACCTCTAATCGCTCGGCGATTGGAGCGCGCGTGGTACTGGCTGCTTCAAATACTAAGGGGAGCACACGTGTTTTTAGGAACCGGGTCAATTCCGGCGGAAGTTTTGGGGCCAATCCACTGGTGGTAGAGCAAGGCTTGGCAGATTATACCACGATTGATCAATTGGAGGTCTACTGGCCCGGGCAAACGACACCAGAAGTATTTACCGGACTAAATTCAGGCGCTTTTTATTTAATTGAAGAGGGGAGTGGGCAGGCTAAAGCCGTAACCATCGCGCCGGTCACGCTACAAGGTAATCATCAGCACCATCAGCATTAGGAAAGATCAAAAAATTGAAACCCGGAGCGATACCGACCACGTATATCGCGCCGAGGTCTCAATAACTCATCATTTACCTGAGAGAGCGAATTTTATATAAATTAATACTGTAAAATCCGCTAACTGTTTGCTACACTTTAGTGAGTTGCAAAATCCAGTGGATTATATCTTGTTGAAGCTCCAAGGTGTATATCCCCGCGCTCTGCTTGTCCATTTTAAGCTCCAATTGATCGGTAAAATGGCATTCTTGGATGAGCTGGCCGGCAGCGTCGAATAATCGGAGATGGGTGCTTTGCCCATTAGCTACTTTAGCTTGGATATTCAGAATATCTTGGCAGGGTAGAGGCCCCAGAGTCCAATCATCAGTCAGGGTGCGTTCCTCAATTCGATTTAGATTTTGCGAAAAAAAAAAGCGATCAGTCTGATTGAAATTGGCAACGTATAGATCGGTTGTCGAATCACCGTTAAAATCTCCTATCATCAAACCGATTCCATCATTCAGAATAGGGTTACCGAATACTTCACTACTTGCAGCGGTAAATTGCCCTGTGCCATCATTGAAAAAAGCCTGATAATTGTTGCCTGTATTGCCCAGACCGACCGTGATTAGATCCTGATGATTATCGTTATTGAGATCGAAGAAAACAGCGTCTAAGGTGAATTGACTATTGATAGGAAGATTGTTTGAAACATCGCTAAAAAAGCCGTTACCGTCGTTGAGCAATAAGCGATTTTGCAGATCTGCTCCTTGGACCCAGCCAACATTACAGTAAAATAGATCAGGAGCATTATCGCCGTTGATGTCTCCAACGGCTACCTTACGTGTTTCCATTAAGCTGGTGAAAGGTAGCCGATCATTCGAAAGACTGAACACGCCATTGCCATCATTGATATAAATGTTATTTCCACCCACTTCAATACCTTCTACAATATCTAAATCATTATCGAGATCGATATCAACGACTTTTAGGTCTTGAGTTTGGTTGGTGTTAACGGGCCAACGATCGCTAGTCGCTTCGGTAAAACTAGCATCACCATTATTGATGAAAACCCGGTTTTGGCCATTATTGCCAATGATGACATCGGGCTGATCATCGTCGTTTAAATCCAGAATCGCCAGCGCGTTAGCGATTGAACCGGGAAATTGGTAAGCCGCAAAGGTGAATTTGCCGGTGCCGTCGTTGAGTAGGAGCTCGTGGGCTGGAGTATCTTCGGACACAAACAATAAATCAAGATCATTATCTCCATCAAAATCGGCAATACCAATATCCTCGCTGTCTTCTCCAGTCCAGTTATCGTTGGTATTCCATTCGGGGAGCAGACGTTCGGAATCAATGACGTACTGCCCGTTACCCGCGTTGAAAAATATACGATTTTCTGCGGCCTCCATAGCTAGTACTAAATCAGGAAGATTATCGCCGTTCAAATCAGCGGAGGCGACATCCATTGTCCGCTCCGAGGTGAAACCTGCAGGAAAATTATCGCTTTGTTGAACTAAAATTTGGGCTTGGATGACGCCCATGAATAGTCCGAGGCATCCAATGATTAGTATTCCTTTTTTCATCAACATTAGGGGTGTTTGACTTTTGTGGTAGAATGTAAATGCGTTTTCATCCAATGGTCTAAAATAGGGAAATAGGTATCGTTAAAACGTTCTTGTGCGTAGGATGGAAAAGGTTGATTGGCCAAGGCCAGTTTGTCCTCCATATTTTCCACTTTAAGCAAGCTGTGTTCCGTTTTGGGTATTAATTCAAATGTTCCGTGATTGGGATGATAGTGGTTGACAATTTCCACAATCCGTTCGACCGCATCACTATCCAATGCTTCTATATCGAACTCACCGTGCATGGCTAAGACTTGACCTTGATAATTAGCCCAAGCCTCGACAAAGTTCACTGCGTTGAGCGTTGGCCAGAAAGAGTGATGCCGATTGAGCACAATTTCAGAACCGGTGCAGCCCATCAATTCACAAAATAAAGCCCGCTCCGTGTCTGAAAAAGTGGCTGGGTGCTTACCCTCATGAAAATAAGCATGGAGTAGAGGCTTAACCGCCATCACTTGTTTTTCCATTTCTACATAATCTTCTCCGGTAATCGGCCCCTGCGTTCGGAACAATTCGATCATATAATCTTCCCAGGCGTAAAGCCCCGTACCGTAGATCATCACCCCTTTAGGTTGAAACTCTTCGGCTAACAGCGGTGCTGTCAGTCCCCCGAGTGAATGGCCGTAAAGGAATAAATCATCGGTATCGACAAAATCTTGTTCGAGGAGAAACTGATAAGCTGTTCTAAAGGCTTCCATCTCGGCCTCAAAATCAATCGACATGCAGTCTGGTGTGTTTTCACTATCACCAATACCAGGTTTTTCTACTCTGAACACCGCGTAGCCAGCGGCGACCATTTGTTGAATTAACTGCCGAAAGGGACTCCATTCAGCAATGAATTCAACGCTACTACAAGTGTAGCCTTGCAAGAAATAAATCGTCGGAAACGGTCCTTTACCTTTTGGTTTTTCTATAAATGCTCTAAGAAGGCCATCCCGGAATGGGACGGCCGTCGCGACAACTTCGCCGTGAGGATTGCTTGGCAGCGGGCGAGCCCGCATCCGGGCCTGCAATTGGAGGGACTCGCCACTGCGCTTAAGCAAGACCGCGATTTCTTCGTCTTCTCGTTTGATCTGGAGGATGCGAAATAAATCATTCGGGCCTTCCAGCGGGAAGCTGTCGATTCTTAGAATAATATCACCTTGTTGTATTCCGGCATCAGATGCCGTGGAGTGGTTAATAACTTTTTGGACTTTAACCCCGGTCGTACCGTCTAACCCATTTTGCAATGCCTCTTCGATGCTGACGGCAGCGGGATAGATACCCAGCATGGCCCGTCGCTTTAGTGATTGTCCGTAGAGCAAACTACCGGTAGTGACCAGTGTAAGTAAAATGAAAATCCTGATTTTGCGCATCATTAATTTTAAAGTAAAATTAAGCTGCGCAGGCTACTAGAAAGGTGGAAAATCTTGCTAAAGGACTATCGGGTATAGTCAGAAGGTGACATTTTCATATAACGCTTGAAAACTTTACTAAAATACTTCGCATCGGGAAATCCTGATTGCTGCGCGACCTCATTGATAGGCAGGCTTTGTTGCTCTAGCAGCCGCTTAGCGTGTTCGAGTCGGATGTGCGTCAGATATTGATTTGGAGTTTGTCCGAAGCAAGCGCTGAAAGCGCGATGGAAATGATAACTTGACAGGTTCGCCGCTTGAGCGGCATCTTTGATTTGAATCTTCTCGGCGAGTCGATCGTGCAAATAGCTTCGGGCATTGGTTAATCGTCGATATAATTCTTCGCGGGTGGTTTTGCGGGAGGCGGGGATAGACTGTATTTGCTGGTGACTTTGCTGCTCAAATTCGTGTAGCGTTTCGGCTAATTTGATCATTAAATCATCAACTTCCTCGGGTGGCAACCATTGTCCTTGTAAAATGAGGTTAAACAGCGGCCACATCTTTGTCAGTCCAATCGGAATAACTTGGTGAGTCATACGTTCTTTGGTGAAAGGGCTGTTTGCGCTGCCCACCTCAAGTTGTTTATCTGAACTTAACTGACTTTGTTGGTGAATTTGCTGCACAATTTCTGGTTCGATATAGCAACAGATCCCTTTTACGGAGCTTTTGGGATTGTTTTGGGTCACCGTGATATCCATGGAAGTATTGTGATTCACAATCAGCAACGAGCGGGCGGATACGTCAAACCAATTCTGATCCAATCGATAATGCTCCGTACCTTGAATAGCGTATTTGACCGAAACACCCATATTGACCGAAGTGGCTTCGAAAGCATTAATGTCCGAATAAATAATCCGATTTAGCGGTTGCGCCCCTTGGTACTTTGTGAAGTTGCCTTCTAGTTTTTCAAACCGACCCATTGCATTTTAATTTTGAACTAGAGTTTAAAATAAGCGTTCGAAGGATAAAGCAGGCAAAAAATTAGACGAATCACAAATGATTCTAGGCTGCTAACGCAAAATTAGCCGCACAATTGACATAAAAAAAGCCCCACAAGCGCGTTAACTACACACTTGTGGGGGCTTTTTTAGAACGATCTTATAGACTATAAATGAATGACTTCACCGTAAGCGGCAGCGGTTGCTTCCATCACCGCTTCGCTCATCGTAGGGTGGGGGTGAACTGCTTTGATGATCTCGTGTCCCGTTGTTTCGAGTTTACGAGCCGCTACTACTTCGGCAATCATCTCCGTCACATTGGAACCAATCATGTGGGCACCAAGCCATTCGCCGTATTTTGCGTCAAAAATAACTTTTACAAAGCCGTTTTTCTCGCCAGCGGCACTCGCCTTACCCGATGCAGAGAATGGGAATTTACCAACTTTGATCTCATATCCGGCTTCTTTTGCTCCGGCTTCAGTATAGCCAACTGAGGCAATCTCCGGGATGCAATAAGTACAGCCAGGGATATTGTTATAATCAATTGGTTCAACGTCGTGACCGGCAATTTTTTCAGCGCAAAGCACACCTTCGGCGGTAGCAACGTGGGCCAACGCAGGTCCTGGTACGACGTCACCGATAGCATAAATGCCCGGTACGTTCGTCTGATAGTACTCGTTGACTTTGATCAGGCCACGCTCAGTTGCAATGCCCAAGGCCTCCAAACCAATATTTTCGGTATTCGGTACGACGCCGGCCGCAGAAAGGACCACATCGCATTTGATCTCGCTCGTTTTTCCGTCTTTACGATTCTTGGTTTTGACGACACAACCACGTCCTTTGGTCTCTACCTCTTCTACTGAGGTGTTAGCCAAAACTTCGATGCCCGATTTTTTAAACACCTTCGTCAATTCTTTTGAAACGTCCACATCTTCGCGTGGCACGAGGCCTTGCTCCATAAACTCTACGATAGTCACTTTGGTACCAATCGAGTTATAGAAATAAGCGAACTCTACGCCAATAGCACCAGCCCCAACGACAACCATTGATTTAGGTTGTTTTTCCATACTCATAGCCTTGCGGTATTCGATGATCTTTTTACCATCGATGGGTAGATTCGGTAATTCGCGTGCTCGACCGCCCGTCGCAATGATGATATGATTGGCTGAGTAAGTAGTCGTTTTGCCATCTGCATCGGTGACTTCCACTTGCTTGCCTCTTGCCAGTTTACCGTGGCCTTCCAGCACTGTAATTTTATTTTTACGCATCAAGAAGCTGATACCTTTGCTCATCCCGTCAGCTACACCACGACTACGACTGATCATGCCATCAAAATCGGCAGTAGCTTTACTCACCTTGATCCCATAGTCTTCTGCGTGATTGATATAGTTGAAAACCTGAGCACTTTTTAATAGTGCTTTGGTAGGGATACATCCCCAGTTGAGGCAAATGCCACCAAGTTTTTCCCGTTCAACCACAGCGACTTTCATCCCTAATTGAGAAGCACGAATAGCGGCAGGGTATCCTCCGGGACCACTGCCAATAACGATAAGATCAAAATTCATTACGATAGTTATTTTGTGATAAGGTTCTTTAAAAAAATATGATTTCGAACACTATTTGAAGTCTGATTTTTACCTTCTGTAGTTTAAGGAAATGACTTTAGTAAAGTGTCGATAATCTTTGAAAAAAGAGTGATTTTTAAAACGCCGCAAAGATACATCTCGGGAGGTGCAATACAAATTTTCCTGCACTCCAATTTCCCAAACATACGGATCACTGGAATAGTTGTCTGCAAATGCTATCTTTAGCGCTATGGAGTGTTTCCCTTATTTGTTTGCTCGAATCAGTGGCTTACCAGCACACCTACCACAACAATGGTCAAAGCGGAATACCAACTGGTTGCAGCTATATCTAAGGTTCGTGCAGGATATGGCTACCGAACGATCAGAAGTTATTGATGCTTTGGATCATCTGATTCGAGGTAATAAGGATTATCAACTCAAACAGCTACTGATACACATTAGGCGGGATATTTATAATTATCGTACGTTCAAATGGCGCCACCTCTCGGAGAAGCCAGCATTGCAACCACTTTTAAGCACTCTCGAAAAATACCAAAAACGTTTTCAGGACCGTAAAGATCACCGATCAGCGTACCTGACAGCGTACGAAAATAGCCTAACCGAAGATCGGCGAGAGCTACAGATTTTGGTCAAGGAACCAGCATTGCTCAAGGGACTACAAATGGCGAGTCAATCTCTGCTCCAACGTGTTGTCCAATACCGAGAGGCTCGGCCTGATCAAATGAACAAAAAACGGCGACAAACGGAGAAAAGCTTGCTTAAATATTTGAGCCGGATCGCCTTAAAAACATCTCCTTTTAGTCATTTTACCACACTGGGGGCCACACAAGGGCAACAGGTGCTTGGGGTGAAGTCAGGACAAGTTTTGCTCAATAATCACTTGTTTGGCTTACTCCGAGACGTCTTGCAGCGGTACGCACCATTTGCCCATCAGCTACCGTTGCAACTCAATCCGACCCTAGAACGACACGAGGAAAAATACGTTTATCTGCTAAATGCACGCAACGTTGAGTCCTTTCAAGAATCACCAAAAGATGCACTATTTGAATTTATTATTGAGTGTTTTAATAATTTAAAATCAATCCTTTATCCCGATTTAGTTAAGAAAATACTTGAAGTCGTTGATGCTGAAGAAGCACAAATAAGTGGACTTATAACAGAACTGGTTGACTACGGCTTTTTGCAATTTAAATGGCCCTTTAGCGCTTTGGATACAAGCTGGCCTACATTAATGTCCGAAAGACTTAGTTTGGAAGATCAACATCTGACTGCTTTACGAGAGACTTTGTTAGAAATGTCTCCTCACCGTTTCCAGTTTTCTAACTTGAGCTTAGAGCAACGAGCCCAGTTGCAGATGGATTGGTTTCAGCGATTGAAAGCGGCAATTGAACCACTCTTGCAGCTCACGGGCTTAGCCGAATCACAGCAGGAGGTAAATCTTGAACAGCTAAAATATTACCGGAGTGCTCATTTCGCCTTTCAGCCCGAAAAGCTTTTTTATGAGGATTGTGGAAGCACGGAATTTGTACCGCCATCAACCGAGCTAAAGACTCAAATCGCCGGTGAATTAAATCGATTGGTTGATATTCTACAGCCTTTGTATTTTAATCGGCATCGAAGTCAGGTTCTACAATTCTTCAAGTCTAGCTATGCATTGGATAGTCAAATAGGATTGCTGGATTTCTACCGGGCCTATTATCAGAACAACGGGCAAATTGAGCCTGTGGTCCCCGCCTTGATCAAGCGGCGTACGGTCTGGCGTGACCAATTGTTGGAGCAGGCAAAAACGCCTGATCATCAAACCATTCGATTGGACTGGGAGGATTTCATGGACTTACCCGGCGCAAGTGACGTATCAGGGCGTAGCCACCCATTCCGGGCGGCGCTCTGCCAGTTTGGTCAAACTGAGTCCGTTTGGTGGGCATTCTGCGAACATACCTTTCCCGGCTATGGCAAGATGGCCGGGCGCTTTTTCAGTTTATTTCCAGATGAAGTTTTACGGACTCAGCTGGAATGGAACCAAGCCTGCCAAAAGAACGATACCCTCTGGGCAGAAAATCTCGATGCTTCGCTTTACAATCCTAATGTGCATCCTAACTTCACGCCCTTTGAAATCAGTATGCCGGGAAGCCAGAATCGACTTCCTGTAACACAGCAGTTGCCCGTCGGCGAGCTTACTATCCGCTATCACGCTGCTCAAGATCGACTTGAGCTTATTCGTCCATCGGATCAAAAGGAGGTAGTCATTTTTGACTTGGGCTTTGAGGCCCCAGAAAGTCGCAGTCCTTTGTTTCGCATGTTGAATACGTTTAGCTATACCATGACCAGCCCGGAAATATTGGTCAAACTACTCAATGAAGTATTGCTTCAAGAACACGAAGACGGCTGGCGACGGCAGTACAGGATACAAATCGGAGATCACCTGATCATCCAACGCGAGGGATGGTGGATACCCAAAGCGGTTTTACCACAAGTTGAGGCCGGCGAACTAGCGGCTGATTACTTCTTGCGTCTGCAAAGCTGGCAATCTATGCACGGCCTCCCGGATCAATGTTTCCTGAGTCTAACGCCTTCAGCGGCACCTAACTCGAAACAACTGCCTGCTGATGCCTATAAACCACAATATTTTGATTTTTCTGCTCCGATTCTCTTGCCTTTATGGCGGCAGCTACTCGGGCAAGTCGATACCTATCTGAAAATTGAGGAATACTTACCCCTGCCAACGGAACAAAACACTACCGAGTATCTATTGCAATGGAAGGTATAAACTGATTTTCATCCCACTCTTTTAGTGTAATCACCTAAAAGGAACATATAGCAGCCTCAAAAGTGATTTTTGTCATTGTCTACCCGCCCACCTGATTTTACATTTGCTTCTGTACGCTCCAAGATTTGATCATCAAAAGAAAATAACATCATTATGGCTACCAAGAATGCAATTTATATCAATGATCTACACTTTGAACACGTCAATTGGATGAAAGAACTTCGCTTTTGGGAGGATGAAATTGTCACATATCAACACCGCCTCGAAGAGTTGGTTCAGCGTTGGACAGATCGGGATGTACTAGCAAAACTCGAACATTTCCAAAACCAATTTATTCTGCACAGTGAAAAAATGGATCAATTGAAGCACGATGTCAATCAACACGAAAGTGAGCTGGCAAATTATGCCAAAGAACACCCCGTAGCTATTAATCGTGTCCATTTTGTAGATCACGGTGGTTTGCGTGACCGCATGCGTATTCAGCGGAGATTAATTGCTGAATTGAAAGAAGAGTTCTATGGTTTTTTAGCAAAATTCATGTGATATAATAAATACTCATTGAAGACTATTCTCACTAGTTTTGGCCAAGCGGTTTACACGCTTGGCCTTTTGTTTTCCTGTCACAATTGTACAGGAGACGAAAAAAGATATGCGCCACTAAATATAATTTTACAGCACACGAAAGGACCATCCTCCACCACACCTTTCCCGAATTTTTCCCCTTCTTAGAGCTCCCTCAATTTAAACCTACCCCCGACAGTTTACTCCCCGCCGGAACGATTAACCATGAAAATAAACCAGCACTGTATGCACAGAACTGTCTACAACTTCTTCACTCTTCGCGTTTTTATTTACATTATTTTTTTATTGCCAGGGCTAAATGTTTTTGCTCAGGATTGCACTGAGGTCCAATCGTATCGGCAGGTTCTCAATACCCATGATTATTGCGGTGATTGGTGCGCTGATACGGATTACGTTTTCACGCTGGGACAAGATAATTGCTATGTCGCAGGCGATGATTTGACGTTTATCGAGTACCACGATGGCACCGCGACTCTAGAAGGATCGGTAATTCAAGATGGAAATGTCGGGCAAGTATCGGTGACCTTTTCGGATCGAACGAGTGTCGCACCGGATGGAAGTCCAAAATACATGCTATGTATTAGCAGCGGTGGAGAGGATTGGTATTACTATCCTACCTTTACCGGTACGTTTACTTATCCGAATGGAACAACTACAACTATAACGCGGAAAGGGCCAGCTTTTCAAATCGGTTATGGAGCCAACTTACAGGATAGTGAGTATGGGGGAAGTGGCTGGTTTTATACTAGTGATGGCGGGGAAGGTGATTTTAATTTTCAATTAGCGGATTCCATTTTTTGTACAGAAAATGACTACTACCTGGACGTAGAATGTGCGGAAGTAGGGAGCGATTTCAACTTTGTTTTAGATGAAAATGCTGCTGGTGGTGCTTATGTAACGGTGCAAGATGGGAATAATGCTTATGCAAGTGCTCCCAGTGGAATCAATAGCCGCGTACGGTTTAATTTGACAGTTTCTCAGAGTGGGGACTATTATATTTTTGCTCGGGTACAAGCACCGAGTAGCAATGATGACAGTTTTTGGGTACGTGTAAATGACGGTAATTGGGTCAAGTGGAATCAAATTGCATCTTCTGATAGTTTTATTTGGGATCAAGTACATGATAATAATAATGCCAATACGCCGGTAGCTTTTCCATTAACCGCCGGGTTCAATACGATTGATTTTGCTTACCGTGAAGATGGTACTTTACTGGATAAGATTTTTGTGTCTCTCAATAATCAAGCCCCCATCGGAGGTGGCTTTGATGCAATCAATTGTGCTGAAAGCGAATGTATTGGTGGTTTAAATATTACAGTTGAACAGGCCGTATGCACTGGTGACACGTCAATGGTTACCGTTGAAGTAGTCGGAGGTACAGCACCTTACACTTATGCTTGGAGTCATGGCCCAACTACTGCTGTCGTGGGAGATTTAGAAGCAGGGATTTATGGGGTAACCGTGACTGATGCGGCGGGATGTAGCTGGATCGCCGAAGTTCAAATTGATGCAGTTATTGATTTGGAGGTCATATGTACCGTAAGTCAAGGCTGCCCTGGTGAAGGTAATGCCTACATTGTAGCTGAAGTGACCGGTGGCCAGGGCGGTTATCAATACCATTGGAGTAATACCGCTTGTGATTACTATATTGATGGTCTGAGTCCAGGGATATACTCACTAACGGTCGTTGATGGAAGTGGTTGTACCGCTACCTGCAGTGCAACGATCATCGATCCGGAGCCCATAATTGTAGATTGTCAGGCCAGTTTACCTTGTGACGGTGATGGTACCGGTACTTTAACTGGACAAGTGAGTGGTGGAACACCTCCATATCAATATGCCTGGAGTACACTAGCTGAAACGGAAACCGTCAGTGGCGTTGCTCCCGGAACGTACAGCCTAACCATTACGGATGGGAATGACTGTACCGCTTCTTGTAGCGTGGTTTTAGAACCATCTGATCCCATCATCGTAACGGTGAGTGCCCCTCCCGGTGACTGTATTGGGCAAAACACAAGTGCGACGCCTTTTGTAGTGGGTGGAACACCTCCGTACACTTACCTTTGGAGTAATGGCGCCACGAGTGCAACGATTGAAAATATCTTGCCTGGAACGTATATCCTCACGGTGACTGACGCCGACAATTGTACCGGAATGTGTACCGCTATCGTCGAAGGCCCAGATCCGATTGAGCTGACTTGCTCCGCTACTGCTACGGATTGTACGGGGAATAGTGGTGGAACAGCTGCTGTAGCAGCAACTGGTGGTAACGGGAATTACACCTACCAATGGAGCAACGGAGCAAGTAGTGCTAATTTAACGGACATTGCTGGAGGTATTTACACAGTTACGGTTACTGATGGAAATGCGTGTACCGCAGTTTGCGAAGTGACCGTTGAAGTCCCCGCCCAATTAGAGATAGAAACATTAGTCGTACAACCGATTTGTACTGGTGGTAGCGGAAGTGTCGGAACGACAATTATAGGTGGAACAGCACCTTATACCTATCAGTGGAGTAATGGTGCCACCACCAGTTCGGTAACTGGCTTAGCAGCCGGTAATTATGATCTTACCGTAACGGACGCTAATGGCTGCGTAGCTACCGCAAGTATAGTAATTGAAATGCCGGCAACGATCGAAGTGATTTGTAACAGTACTGATGCTAGCTGTGTTGATAATAGTGATGGCAGCATTATGCTGCAAGTGACCGGCGGCACAGGAGCCTACACCTATGAGTGGAGTAACGGCGCCACGACGGATAATCTTTTTGATTTATTGAGTGGAAATTATTCTGTGACTGTAACGGATATCAATGGCTGTAGCGCAATTTGTGAAGCTTTGGTGAATGCCCCGATTGGCATGGAAGTGCTGATGACAAGTGCTCAACCTGACTGCGCCGGTGGAGTTGGCGCGATTACCGTTGAGGTTAGTGATGGAACAGCGCCATTTAGCTATGTTTGGAATAACGGCGCCACTACCGCTACTTTGGATAACCTCTCAGAAGGGAGTTACAGTCTATCCGTAACTGATGCTGCCGGATGTACGGCAATGGCTTCGGCTTCGATTGAAGCGCCAGCTGCATTACAACTATCATGTACTCCTAGCCAACCTAGTTGTGTCGGGGCAAGTGATGGAGGTATTACTACACAAGCCACTGGTGGTACGGGCAGTTATACTTATGCTTGGAACACCGGCGCAACGACAGCCTCTCTAACCAATCTTTTGTCCGATACTTATAGTTTGACCGTGACGGATGAAAATGGTTGTAGTGCAGTTTGTTCTACCACGATTACCAACCCTGAAGCTTTGGTTTTGAGCTGCTCGGCTAATCAGCCAGATTGTGGCTCACCTAACAGCGGAAGCGTGGTATTGGAAATCAACGGTGGCACAGCGCCTTATACTTATCTCTGGAATACTGGTGCTACCACACAAAATATTGATCTGCTCTCGGAGGGAATTTACAGTGTAACGGTCACTGATGCAAATGGCTGTTCTACTACTTGTAGTACCATGCTAGAAGCAACTTCTTCAATGAGTATTGCCACGGTTCCTACGCACTTAGTTTGTGGGGTTGAGCAGAACGGTACCGTCGATCTGACGGTTACAGGTGGTTCGACACCTTATGCGTTCAACTGGAGCAATGGTGCGACCACGGAAGATTTACAAGATTTAGCGGCGGGTGATTTTGCGGTAACGGTGACGGATGCTAACGGTTGTACGGCGGCATCAATCACTACGGTTCAATCTCCACCGGAGCTCATTGTGATTAGTAGTGCAACTGTCTTAGATTGTTTTGGCGCGTCTAATGCTACAGCTTACGTCGACGTAGTTGGTGGTATTCCGCCTTACGTTTATTTGTGGGCAACCGGTGATACGACCGAGGTTGTGGAAGCAGTGGGAGAGGGTGTCTATGGTGTAACGGTGACGGATGCCACTGGTTGTACTGGTGTTTGTACCGCTTATATTGACAATCCTGAGGAGCTAGTTGTAGAAAGTATGCCAACTGCTGTTAACTGTTCTGGAGAAACAAATGGAGCAATCAGTGCTTTCGCGAATGGTGGCAGTGGTAGCTATACCTACTTATGGAACACTGGTGCCATTATCCCGGAATTGAATAACCTTGCGGCGGGTGAATATACGCTGACCGTTACCGACGGGAATGGCTGTGAAGTGATTAGTACGACCACTTTGGTTGATCCAGCACCTGTAACCATTGAATTATTAGCTGAAGAGCCAGCTTGTGCAAGTGATTTGGGTGGAACTATTGAAGCTTTAGCACAAGGTGGTACCGGTGAATTAAGTTACACTTGGAATAATGGAATGACGACACCTAATCTGTCTGATCTTGGGGCGGGTAACTATAGTCTTACTGTATCAGATGCAAATGGCTGTTTTAGCGTCAAATCAATTAGCATAAGCGAACCCGTAGCCTTGAGTGCTTCCTGCATCCCAGTAGATTTAGAGTGTGCTGAGCCAAATACCGGCCAGGTTGATCTTACCGTTAGTGGAGGAACCGGCGCTTATACTTTTGCGTGGAACAATGGAGCAAGCACGGAAGACTTATCAGCGGTTGATGCAGGTAATTACGAAGTAACGGTGACCGATGCTAATGGCTGTTCAGTGATTGCTGGTGCAAGTGTTATTTCGGCGGCACCACTACAAGTCATTTGTACTGCAAATGATCTGGATTGCGGCCAACCCAATACCGGCAGTGTCTCTTTGGATGTCAGTGGTGGAGTAGGTAATTATACATATGCTTGGAATAATGGTGCTACAACCGCGTTTTTGACAGGACTGGGCACAGGAACATACACGGTCACTGTGACCGATAGTAATAATTGTACGACCACCTGCAGCACAGAGGTGAAAGCAACGACACCAGTTGCGGTGAACTGTACGGCTGTTGATCAGCAGTGTGGGATTCCATTTTCCGGTAATATCAGTATTTCTGTTTCTGGAGGTGATGGCGCTTATACTTACAACTGGAGTAATGGAACATCTAATGCTAACTTATCGAATGTTGAGCCTGGTACCTACAGCGTCACTGTAACAGACGGCAATGGTTGTACCACAAGTTGTTCCGCGGCGGTCTCAGCTACTACGGATGTAGAAGCGAGCTGTGAAGCGCGCCCACTAGATTGTGGCCAAGCAAATACGGGTAGCATTGATCTGACCGTGAGTGGTGGTAATGGGACCTACAATTTCCTTTGGAGCAACGGCGCGAATACGGAGGACTTAGAAGGCTTGGGTGCTGGGTTATACTCCGTCACTGTTTTTGATACCAATGGTTGTGTAGCCATCTGCAATTCGGTGGTAACCACTGCGGGAATTTTGGAAGTTACACTTGATACCGATAACATTTACTGCGGTGTGCCGAATACAGGCGTCATCAACGCAGAAGTGAACAACGGAACACCACCTTACACCTACGCTTGGAGCAACGGTGCTGATACCCAAAAGCTGACAGATTTGGCTGCAGGTACTTATACGCTGACGGTGACGGATGCCAATGGCTGTATTGTGGTTGCCAGCTCAACGGTAGAATCTACTCTGGGCTTGAATGTGAGTTGTACTGCTGCCGATACCCAATGTGGAGAGGAAGACACCGGAGGTGTTGACTTGACGGTAACGGGAGGCACAGGTATTTATTCTTTCCAATGGAGCAACGGTGCCATCACAGAAGATCTTAGCAATGTGGGCTCCGGCACCTACGCCGTAACGGTAACGGATGACAATGGCTGTAGTGGCGTATGTATTAGTACCGTCGCTAGCTCTGATCCGCTTACCGCCGATTGTGAATCGATTCAATTACAATGTGGTGAGCCTAATACCGGAGAAATTGATCTTACTGTTGGTGGCGGCTCGGGTGAATATTCCTTTGAATGGAATAATGGCGAGACCACCGAAGATTTAGTCAACATTGGTCCTGGATCATACGAAGTGACGGTGACGGATGCCAATGGCTGTACCACAACTTGTTCAACCAGTATTTCTGAATCGAATGCCATGAGTGTGAGTTGTGTGCCGTCGAGTTTACAGTGCCGCAATGATAACTCAGGGAGTATAGATGTGACGCCTAATGGAGGTGATGCACCGTATACCTACGCTTGGAGTAATGGCATGACGACTGAGGATATTAGTAACCTAGCGGCTGGAAACTACACGGTAACCGTGACAGATGCCAATGGTTGTACCAGTACCTGTTCTGCAAACGTAACCCAACCCGGTTACCTGATTGGAATTAGTTCTTCAAATAATATTAGCTGTAACGGCGCAAATGATGGTTCAGCCTTCGTCACTACGATCGGTGGTACTTCTCCTTATACTTATGCCTGGAATACCGGGGCAACGACGCTCTTTATCGGTGGCCTAAGTGTGGGCACTTACACGGTGACGATTACCGATGCTAACGGTTGTAATACGATCTCATCCACTTCAATCACGGAACCGTCTCCTTTGCTGGCCGAGTGCGTCGCCCAAAATAATAGCTGTGATACCAGTGGTGGAGGAGTTAATTTGGCCATCAGCGGTGGAACGGCACCATTTGAATTCTTATGGAGCAACGGGCAGGGCACCCAAAATCTAACTGGCTTATCATCTGGTACTTACAGTGTAACGGTGACGGATGCCAATGGATGTAGTGCAGTTTGTTCTACCACTTTGGATATTAATGAGCCTTTAGCGATCGACTTAGTTGCTAGTGATTTGGTGTGTGGTGATAATAATTCGGGTAGTATTGATCTAACACCGAGTGGTGGTTCGGGGACCTATTTTTATCAGTGGAGTCACGGGCCGCAAACTCAGGATGTATCCAACCTCAGCGCGGGTAGCTATGATGTGACTCTGTTTGATGATAATGGTTGTAATCAAACGGCAACGATCGAAGTGATACCGGCTCCGGCCTTAACTATAGTTGTGGACGCCCAAGATGTTGATTGTCGTGGTAATGCGAGTGGAAGTGCAACCGCAAATGTAGTGGAAGCGGGTGGGCCATATACTTTTGTCTGGAGTAGTGGTGATACTACTAAAACGGCTAATGGTTTGGCTGCGGGTAACTACGGCGTGACCGTGACGGATATCGATGGATGTTTTGGCACCGCAACAGTAACGATTGATGAACCAGGTCATCTGATTGCGGTAAGTTCAGGGACACCAATTTCGTGTTTTGGAGACACCGATGGTACCGCTTTCGTCACAGCTTTTGGAGGAACGCCACCTTATCAATATAACTGGAATAATGGCTCGACTTCCATCTTCCTCAATGCTTTGGTCGCCGGCAATTATGAAGTCACGGTGACCGATGCTAATGGTTGCCAAACGATCAGCAGCACGACGGTTGAATCACCGGATTTATTAACGGTAGGTTGTAATGCCGTACAGCCAGATTGCAGTGGCATTACTCAAGGAAGCATTTCTCTAAATGTTAACGGTGGAACGGCGCCTTATAGTTACTTGTGGAATAATGGTGGGATCACCCCGGAACAAGCAGGATTATCCGCCGGGGAATATTCGGTAACGGTGACCGATGCTAATGGCTGCTCGACTACCTGCTCCACAACTATCCAACAACCAGGTAATCTAAGTGTAACCTGCCTAGCGGATAATATTGATTGTGCTGGCGGCCTGGCTGATATCATCATCGTAGATATTACCGAAGGCTTACAGCCTTATACTTACGAATGGTCAGATGGTTCTACGGATCCGATTTTGACCAATGTACCGGAAGGGGTATACAGTGTGACCGTGACGGACGCCTTAGGTTGTAAAGCGAGTTGTAGTACAACTGTGGTGGAGCCTGAACCATTAATTGCGACCTACGGAGCGACTCCTGTAAGCTGTCATGGCGATAATGACGGTACGGCATCCGCTCAAGCATCTGGAGGAACACCGCCATACCAGTACAGCTGGACGACGGGGGGAACAACGTCTACATTGACCGATCTTGCACCTGGCGCTTATGGTTTGACGATTACCGATGCTAATGGTTGTGAGTTTATCTGTGGTATGCGAGTTGGAGAGCCTGAGCCGTTGACTTGTTCGGTGAATGTTATTCAGGAAGGCTCCGGGACTTCAACACAACTTGAGGTGTTGGCAGAAGGTGGTACCGCTCCTTATCTATACAGTGTAGATGCTGGGCAGACCTTTACTGCTAGTAATTGGTTCGACGCACTGACGCCGGGTATTTATACCATAGTCTCTGAAGATGCCAATGGTTGTCAATCCGTCTGCGATACGGTCACGATTTACGAAAATCTGGGAGGCGAGGCCGACCAAAATCAAAAACTATTACTTTCTCCGGTTCCTGTAAAGGAGGAAGTGACCGTAACTTATGATGTCAAAGTTTCCGGTGAAGCTATAATTACCCTGCAAAACTTAAATGGAAAGGGGATTTATCGCACCGTTCAATATGCAGAGAACGGCGATAATCGATTACAGATCAATACCACTGATTTGCCAAGTGGTAGTTATGTAATTGCCATTGTCACTGCTAGTGGTGTAATGACCAAGCAGTTCTATAAAGATTAAGTAACAGACAAACGAAGGTTTATCGCGTCACCTCTTAATTGAGGTGGCGCTTTTTATATTAAAAATATAATTTATGTCTTATTCCTTCTTTGGCAGGATTATGGAAGAATATTTCTGGGAATCAATCTTAAATTTCTTGATATTGTACCCCATCCAACAATTTAGAGAAAGTAATGACACGTAAATCAAAACGAAAAAAGGGTTCCAAAACCTCTCAAAAAGCGACAATCAATTTCTGGTCACAGCCTAGATTTCGTTACGCACTTGGATTAATTATTCTCAGTTTTGTGGTCTTCGGTAATTCCATCCAGAATGGATATACCTACGATGATAAGCCTTTCATTGAAAAAAATTATCTGGTCCAACAAGGGGTCAAAGGTATTCCCCAATTATTAGTGACTGACTTTTGGGCGGGCTATACTAATGTTCACGAAGTCAACCCGTCTTACCGTCCTGTTCCTTTAATTAGCCTAGCTATTGAACATCAATTTTGGGGCTTAAACCCAACCGTAAATCATTTCTTTAATGTGCTTTTTTATGGCTTGACCTGCGTTGTCCTCTTTTTCTTATTACACACCTTTTTCAAAAAAGAGAAGATATTTCTGGCGCTTGGCATCACCGTATTGTTCTGTCTACATCCAATACATACTGAGGTGGTCGCTAATGTTAAAGGGCGAGATGATTTATTGGCGCTGTTATTTGGGGTTTCTACCATTTATCTGCTGTTTAAATATATTCAGGCAATGCAATTGAAGTGGTTAGTGGCGGCCTTAATTTGTTACGTTTTAGCCTTATTGTCAAAGAGTTATATTATTACTTGGGTCGCTATAATTCCGCTTTGTTTGTACTTCTTTTCTCAACTTTCTTTAAAAAAGATTATCACTTCCACCATTCCCTTTTTATTAGTAAGTGTAGTGTATTTTGTAGTAAGAACTGTCTTACTAGGGACCGCTGCTATTAAGCGTACGGACTTTATTGATAACCCTATTCTAAACGCGGAAGGAACCGCTGAGGCTTTAGCCACTAAAATTGCTGTTTTAGGTCTGTATTTGCAGAAACTACTCTTTCCACATCCACTGAGTAGTGATTATTCCTATCAAGCTATTGAACCCTCCACCTGGGGTGATCCGATGGTTTACCTTTCGCTGGTGCTTTATTTAAGCATCATTGCCCTGATAATCCAAGGATTTAAAAAACGATCTGTAGTGGCTTTTGGCTTTGCTTTTTTTCTAATCACCATTAGTCCGATTTCCAACCTCCTATTTGATTATGTTGTGGCTTTTGCAGAACGATCATTGTACACTCCCTCGCTGGGCTTCATCATTGCCATAGGGATGTTGTTCTACAGCGCAATGGAATGGTTAACTAAACGTAAACCTCAACTACGAAATGCTGCTTTAGGATTGGGGGGAGTGGCCCTGGCTTTGATGGCATTTAAATCGATTAGCCGAAATCCGGTTTGGAAAGATGACTTGACCTTGTTTTCCGCTGATATAAAAACAATGCCTGAAAGCATTCGACTCAATTTACTATACGCACAGGAATTGATCGACCGAAATACAAGGACGAATCCAGTACCGATGAATGCTGATTTGAACGAAGCAAAACGCTGTTTAGATCGTGTGCTTCTAATGGTGCCGGATCTCGGGAAAGCGCATTTAGCCCAGGGGAATCTCGCTAAAGTAACCGGACAGTACCCCGCAGCCTTACAAGCATATAAAAAAGCGGAAGCCATCGATCCAAACAACCCGGCCATCTATTTCAATTTGGGCTTGATCGCACAGATTCGGAACGATCTGGTAGAGGCAGAACGGCTGTATTTGAAAAGCTTAGAGCTATTTCCAAACTATGCATCTGTTTTATCTAATTTAGGAATCATTTATGGTCGTAAAAACGATTTAGATCAATGTATTACCTACTTAGAAAAGGCAATTGCGATTAATCCCAACTTGGTTTCGGCGTTAAGCAATCTGGAAAATGCTTACAATCTTAAAGGGGATAAAGTGAAAGCCGCTTACTATCGAACGTTACGTTCTCAAATCGGGCAATAAGGATTAAATCTCTCCAACAATTGCTTCCGTAACGTTCACAATATGATCGCCGATTTTTTCCAAAGCCGAAATTACATTATTGTAGATCATAGCGGATCGAACGTTATAGGTCTCGGATTGCATGGATTCAAGGCTATCTTGGCGAAATTGATTACGAAGGGCTTTTAATTCATCACGCAGTACCATCGCCTGAATCTTAGATACCTTATCGTAACTTGGCATTTGCAAATTAGTCACCATGACCGTAAAGGCCACATCGATCTTATCAATCATGTGATTGATATTATTGCGCTGCTCGGGCGTGAAGTAAATACGATTCGCATTTTTCTGCTCAATCGTCTTGGAAATTTGATAATAAATATCTCCAATCCGCTCTAAGTCATTACAAACATTGAGAATACTCCGTAGACGTAAGCTGGTTTTTGGCGTGATTTCTTGATTGGACAACTTGGTAATGTACTCTGTGATTTCGATCTCCATATCATCGGCAATCTTCTCGTACTTTCTCAATTTAGTCATCATGATGTGTCGCTCCTTATTATCGGTGGAGTTAATCAAGTTGCGCGCAAAACGAGACATTCGACTGACAACTTCCCCAAAGTGGCCCGTCTCTTTTTGTAATTCGACTGTGGCTAACTCCGGAGTACGTGTGTTGGTGCTGATAAACTTAAGACGAGTCGCGTCATCATCTTCACGACCGGAACGAATACTCCACATGGCGGCTCTAACCAACCAATTCACAAAACCAATGAGCAGAAGAACATTAATAAGGTTGAACGCAGTATGAAAGGCCGAAAGGTAAATGGTGATATCTGCAGAGGTGCCAAAAATTTGATCAACGACTTTGGTTAAAGCTGGCAAAAAGTAAGGCATTAGAATGACCATCCAAGTGACACCAATCAGGTTGAACATGGAGTGGATACGCGCTGAGCGTCGCGCATTGGCATTACCTACCAAAGAGGCGACTTCCGCGGTGATTGTGGTTCCAATGTTTTCACCCAATATCATGGCCGCAGCTACGTCTAGCGGCAACCAGCCTTGTGTACACATCGTCAACGTAATGGTCATAGCTGCACTCGAAGATTGCACCACAATGGTGACCACGGCGCCAACCAAAATGAAAAAGATACGCGATAGGAAGCCCCACGAAGTAAACGTCTTGAGGAAATCCAGCACCTGTGGATCACCGTTCAGATTAGGGAAGGCCTCGCGTAAGTAGTTGATTCCGAGAAACAGGACGGCGAAACCGATCAAAAATTCTCCCCAATAGCGAAATCGTGGCCGATTGGAAAAGAGCATGGGTACCCCAAAGGCGAACAGTGGAATCGAATAGGTACTAAGGTTGATTTTAAAACCGAGAATAGAGACAATCCACCCGGTAATCGTGGTGCCTACATTGGCTCCCATCATAACCCCCGCCGATTCAATGAGCGTAAGTAAGCCAGCATTGACAAAACTTACCGTCATGACGGTCGTCGCAGAAGAGGATTGGACCAGCGCAGTAGTGAAAAAGCCAGTAAATAAACCCAGGAAGCGGTTTTTGGTCATCGACCTTAGGATATTCCGAAGCTGTGATCCGGCGGCACGCTGCACACCATCGCTCATGACCTTCATCCCGTAGATGAAGAAGGCCAGAGCGCCCAGTATTTGGATGAGATCACTTAATCCGAAATTCATGCGTTGATGTTTACAACCTAGCCGCCGACGTAATTATGTGGCGTGATTTGCTTAAGTTCCTCTTTGATAACTGCGTTAATGGCTAATCTATCGATAAATTCGTGAATATCTGCTTTTTCGACCACCGCTTTACCACGGGTGAGTGCTTTTAATGCTTCGTAAGGTTGATCATAGCCTTCCCGTCGTAGAATATTTTGAATGGCTTCAGCGACGACCATCCAGTTGTGGTCAAGATCACTGTGCAGTTTTGCTTCGTTGAGCAATAGCTTAGAGCAACCTTTCAAGATGGATTTAAAAGCAATCATAGTATGGCCGAATGGGACGCCGATATTACGTAGAACGGTGCTATCGGTTAGGTCGCGTTGTAAACGTGAGATGGGCAGCTTAGCAGCCAAATGCTCAAATAAGGCATTAGCGATACCGAGATTACCTTCCGCATTTTCAAAGTCGATCGGATTGACCTTGTGGGGCATAGCTGAGGATCCTACTTCTCCTTTGATGACCTTCTGGCGGAAATATTCCATGCTGATATAAGTCCAAATATCGCGGCAAAAATCAATGAGAATTGTATTGATGCGCGAAAAAGCGTGGAAGAGTGCCGCAAGGTTGTCGTAGTGCTCAATTTGGGTCGTGTGCTGAGAGCGACTAAGGCCGAGGTATTCTGTGACAAAATGATCACCGAACAGGCGCCAATTTGTGCTGGGATAGGCGACATAGTGGGCATTGAAATTACCCGTAGCACCACCGAATTTGGCACTATGTGGCACCGCCTGGAGCTGCTTGATTTGCACATCAAGGCGCTCCAGAAAGACTCGGAATTCTTTACCCAGCAGGGTGGGGGAAGCGGGTTGGCCGTGCGTACGCGCGAGCATGGGAACGCTGACCCATTCTTCGGCAAAAGCGGCAATCTGATCACGCACTTGCTTAAACATTGGCAAATATACCTGCTCCAAAGCATGTTTTAGCAAGAGAGGTGTAGCGGTGTTGTTTACGTCTTGTGAGGTCAAACCAAAATGAATGAATTCTTTGTACTGACCAATTCCCAGTTCATCGAATTGGCTTTTGAGGAAGTACTCTACCGCTTTGACATCATGATTTGTGGTCTTCTCGATATTCTTAATCTGGAGCGCATGGGTGAGGTTAAAATTCTCAAAGATATTATTGAGCTGATCTACTTTTTCATCTTCAAAACTAGCTAGCTGCGGTATTGGATGCTGCACTAGTGCGATGAAATATTGGATCTCGACGAATACGCGATACTTAATGAGGGCGTACTCAGAGAAGAATTCAGCAAGTTCTTTGGTTTTTTCGTGATACCGACCGTCAATCGGTGAAATAGCTGTGAGCATATTGGGTGTAAAATTTGCCACAAAGCTAGCAAATTCTACGATTTGTAAGCATTAAAAGGGGGCACAGAATGAAAGATGAAGTCTGCATTGGCGAGACTTCTCAGGCATCCTCGGATGAGATGGTCGGAGACCACCTAGTCTTGAAACTTAGCGCGGATCTTATCGGCTTCTTTCTCGGCTTTATCCAAAACATTTTGCGCCTTTTTATCGCCTTCAGCGATAATGTCTTCAGCCTTTTTATCGGATTCCTTGCGGAGCTTTTTGGCGGCCACTTCGGCGGCTTTTTTCTTCAGGAAATTGCTGCCTGCCTCACCAACTAATTTATCAGCTTGCTCGTATCGCAGCGTTTTCGTCTGATCGGATATTTTCTTCGCTTCC
>JANQQI010000109.1 GCA_028285085.1 Saprospiraceae bacterium
CTCACCCGACGTTGAAATTACATTCCAAGTTTAAAATATCGAAAAATTCTCAACCATATGAAGACTGCAATCATCACCGGTGCTTCTCGCGGTATTGGCCGCACCCTCGCTTTAAGAATGGCCGCCACAGGCTATCGTGTCATCAATATTGCGCGCAACGCGGACGATCTCGCTCAACTTGAAGACGAAATTCAGGTTGCGGGCGGTCAAGCAGAATCTCTGCCCATGGACATCACCGATGAAGAGAAGGTGAAGCAATCCGTAGCAGACATCATCGGTCGCTACGGTCAGGTCGAGGTACTGGTCAATAATGCGGGCTTTGGTATTTTTAAGCAGGCCGCCGAAATCAATGGGGAAGAATGGTCCCGTCTGATGGAGGTCAATGTTAAAGGCACCTTTCTGCTCACCAGTGCTTTGATTCCACATATGCAATCAGCCGGCGGCGGTCACATCATTGGCATTGCTTCAGATATTTCTAAGCGTACCTTTCCCGGAGGTAGTCTCTACTGCGCCAGTAAATACGCCCAGGATGCCTTTTTGAGTGCCCTGCGTAAAGAAGTCCGCAAGGATAATATCAAGGTGAGCGTAATTTATCCCGGCTTGGTGGACACCCATTTCCACGGCGCCACCGAAGGGGCAGAGCGACAGGCCGAATACCTCAAGCCAGTTGACATTGCTAATGCCGTGCTTTACATCGCTGATGCCCCGGCTCACGTTGTGGTCGATGAACTGATGATCCATCCCATCTCGCAAGAGTATTAAATCTCAGAGCTTATAGGTCAATTAATAATTCCCAAACAAGCTCTTAATCCTCGTAAAACAAAAAGGCTCTGAAACAACGATTGCTGTTTCAGAGCCTTTTTTGAATAGGTTAGTTCATAACGCTAGGGCCTTATCTCCTCCGCTAGCCAGGTCTCCAATTGGGGACAACCATGATAACGGGTATCAATTTCTATAAAGGTGGAATTGATCTTACTTTTCACCCACTCGGCT
Organism: Saprospiraceae bacterium; assembly: GCA_028285085.1. Taxonomy (GTDB): domain Bacteria; phylum Bacteroidota; class Bacteroidia; order Chitinophagales; family Saprospiraceae; genus JAHDHW01. Next base: position 994 of record JANQQI010000109.1, read on the forward strand.
ACATATTCGTTCGTTTTCTTCTCAATAGCTGCCGATTTGATCTTGGAGTAATCTTCCCGCAAATTGGCTTTATGCGGCGATGTACGGGATTTTAATAAAATAACACGGAAGGCTACGACGCCCGTTCGATCAGTAAACTGAATTGGAGCAGATACCTCTCCAATATCCATAGTGTCTATGGCGAAGTAAATTTCGGGATCCAAATCACCCGTTTCAAAAATGGGGCTTCCGGTATTTGGATTAATCATGCTACCATCATTGTTATAACTGGGTGCATTTTCGTCGGAATAGATTTTCACCGCCCGGGAAAAGGTAATTGAATCGGATTGTACGTACATGCGTACAGTATCTAATTTTGAACGTCCTAATTCAATATCATCTTGGGTAATAATTGGCTTAACCAAAATGTGGCGCGTATGGATATTATTACCGCGTCGATCAATGAGTTGAATGAGGTGAAAGCCAAATTCGGTTTCAACTAAATCCGAGATTTCATCTTTTTCCAGGTTATAGGCTGCCGCTTCGAACTCGGAGACGAAAGTACCTCGTCGCTGCATACCGAGATCACCACCAATGCGTGCTGAGCCTAAATCATCGGAATAAATCGAAGCAAGTTCGGCAAAGTCTTCTCCGCCTTCAACAATACGGCGACGCAGGTCTTCCAATTTACTGCGTGCAATATTACGCTGCTCCTCGTTGACCTCGGGATAATAGATAATCTCGCTAATTTCCACTTCGGAGCTGAAATAAGGGAGACTATCGACTGGAATACTGGCGAAAAAAGTTTTGACTTCGGAGGGGGTCACGGAAATATCCGAGACAATCAGTCCCCGCATGCGTTGCACCAGAATTTGATTACGCTGATCATCGCGGAATGCATCGCGTACTTCATCGACGGTTTGACCGTAATAATCCTCAAATTGCTGCAAATCGTTGTTCATATAAGCTAAGATGCGATCAAAACGAGCTTGCAGCTGTGCTTCCACTTCTTCATCGGATACTTCAACACTATCGAGCTTCGCTTGATTAAGCAATAGCTTTTCGGCTAGTTGATTTTCCAGAATACTACAGCGAAAATCATCTTTTACAGATTCGCCACGTTGCTTTTTAAGCAAATCAAACTGCTCTTCCACATCCGACAGCAACACCAGCTCATTGCCTACCGTTGCTACAATTTTGTCGATTACAGCTCGGTCCTGTCCAATAGCAATGATTGACCAAAGGGACAATACCGTTAGAAAAAACATCTTTTTTAAATACATCCTAAAGTTTGTTTAAGAGGCTGCTTAATCACTTGTTGACCCCACTATAGGCCTTTAAACCACCTCAATTCAAAAGGACATTAGATTTTGGATAGTCATCATTCCAAGAATCTAATATTCAATATCTAATAGGTATAAATTTTAAAATTATTGCCGCGCTCCTCTTTTTCGTAAATCTCCTCTTTCCGCTTATTGAGCAAATCAATTTTGCGCTTATGTAAAATCACTTTGCGCGCCTGATCACGTACATAATCGAGTGGCGCCTGATCACCTACTTTGCGCGTGTCAAAAATACGCACCAAATAATTGAATTGCTCATCGGAAGCCGTGATTTCACGTCTTGAGCTATAGTTGTACTCAGAAAGCGTATTGGTCGGTAATTCTTGTACCACCGTTTCCAACTCATACCAGCTACTATCCGCAAGCATGAACAAATCAGCAGATTGATTGGCATAAGCTAACACTTGATCGTAAAACTCCGGTTCATCAACTTTCCGCCACCATTGTCGCAGCTCATTCCAACCATCTAGTTCCTTTCGTACTTTAACAAAAAAACAGCGCAAAAGCGGCTTCTCCAACAGAAAATCAGCTTTATGCTCCTCGTAATAAGTTCGATAGGCGTCTTCAGTAATCGTAGAATCCAGTTGGAGTTCTACCAACATATTCTCATAATTGTACAAAATCAATGAGGCGCGATAATCGCGTACCAAACCATCGATATCCAAGTCTTTGGGAATATTTTTCTCTGCTTCATGTAGCAAGAGATTATCGCGCACCCAGCCTTCGACAAAGGTATTGATGAAACGGGTGCTATCCTCAGACGTCATCCCCGGCAAAAGCATTGGTGCCAGTTCGGACCAATACAGCGAACGATTGTACACACTAGCTAAGAGGCGATCGTTTTCGCCTTCGGGGCTGTCGGAATTAGCGCAACTCCAGATCATTAGCAAACAACACCCACAGCATAACCACAATGATAGACGCTTCATCTTATCTGTATTTGAAGGAGGGATTTAGGATAACGTTGGTTGTATCAACGAGATCAAACCGGGCGCAAAAATACAAAAAACAACACGAGTTACCTCAATCGAGATAACTCGTGCCTGATTTTTATGCATTAAATCTGAGCAGGGCTCAAATTTGGCAATTCTCAGTTTATTTTTTGACTAGGCTTTTGAAGACCTTATTGTCAACTTTGATCGGATATTTCTTCCGCAATTCTTCGAGCCAACGCTTTTCGAGGTAATCCTGATAATCGGCAATAACGTAGCCCCGTGCTTCTTGTAGTGTCTTCTGCTGCACGGGTAAAATTTCCTCGACTTTGTAAAAAGTAATGGACTTATTGCGTGGATTCACTTCTTCCTTGGTTACTGTGCCTACGTCCGCTTTTAAGCCATCGGGCATTTGCGATTTGTCTTTTTCGAACATTTTCTCTTCGGCACTGAGCATAACGTTATCTTCGCTATTGAACTTCGCTAACACGGCTTCCAAATCGTTCTTCTTAGCAAATTTCTGAATCTTCTTCAGTTCCCCTTCATTGCCAGCCTTCAAAGTGTAGCGCGTAGTCCGCAGGCGCTCGTTCCACTTGTATACTCCGGCCCGCTTACGATGGAATTCTTGTAACCCGACAGTATCTTGAGATGCTTTATCCCAGACCAAAATCTTGGTGGCCTCAAAAAGCAAAATACCTTCTTCGTACTCTCGCATCAGCGATTTAAACTCAGGATATTTCACTTCCAATTGAGTTTCTTCGAATTTCATACATTGTTCCTCGACATAAGTATCGTATAGCAGGCGTACCAATTCACCTTGATCCATGCGGTTCGCTAAACGCATTCGCTTGGAATTGCGCTGGCAGTAATTCTGGAAGTCACCCAGCGTCTGTACGTAATCTTTCCCCAAGGACAGGATCATATCTTTGGGTTTGTCTTTAGGCGCTTTCCATTTATAGGAAGTAAAGGTAGAATCCAAAGAGTTGATAAAACTAGTGAGTACCCCTGCATTCTCACGGAAATTACCATCTTTCTTAATACGGGCGATCATACTCTTGCGCGCATTATTGAGGCGGTTATAATCCGGCACCTTAGTCCGTCTTTGGTGCTCTTGCATCTTCGTTTGGATACGACGTTTGGCAATATCAAACGGTTCGACTGGTTTTTTACTAATCCGCTTGATAATGTGCCAGCCCACCGCAGATTTAACAGGTTTCGTGTAATCACCATCTGCTTCCAAAGAAAATGCCCCTTCTTCAAATGCCTGGCCAACCTGACGAATACCAATGAACCCATAGTATCCGCCTTTTTCTTTCGTTTGCTTGTCTTCAGATTGCTCGCGCGCTAAAGCTTCGAAATCTGCGCCATTTTTTAGTATCTGATACAAGCTATCAATGCGTACTTTGGAAGGACTATCTTCTTTGGCATTGACATCACGCACCAGAATATGTGCTACTTCCATTTGACCACGTGCTGGTCGGCGCGCGTGGACTTTCACTAAATGTAGGCCGGCTACGGTGCGTACAATTTCCGATACTTCACCTTCCTTAGTATTGTAGGCTGCCGTTTCGAAATTGTAAAAGCCGTCGGGGAAGATAGCCGTAAAAAAGCCCATTCGTCCACCTTGCGCTGAAGTATTTTTATCTTCTGAATGTAGTTTAGCTATTTCAGCAAAATCAGCACCCTCGCTAAGTTTCTTCTTAAGGGACATGAGGCGCTGCTCCGCAATTTTGACATCCTTGCCCGCCGCATCTGGGGAGAGTACCACCATGATATGACTGATATCAACATCGTAAAGCGTACGGTCATAAGCTTCTTTAATCAAACGCTCTGTCACCTCTTTGTCTACCAAATACGAGTTAGCTAGTTGTTGACGATAGCCAGCTAATTCGCGTTGGAGAGAAGGAATCGTATCTAACTTCATCTCTCGTGCACGCTGCACTTTCAATTTGAAATTTTTATACAAATCCAAATATTCATCTAGAGAAGCTTTTGAGAAATCCGCTCGCTCTCCATTTGTTTTTGAATAGATGTATTTGAATTCGGAAAGCTGTACTGGTTGGCCATCCACTGTAAATAAAACCGAATCGTCTTGTGCCTGAACGGTACCCATTACGCCGAGTAACAGTAGCAACACAAATAGTGGTTTGCTCATAAACTTTATATTGTTCATTTTAGAAATAATCATATTTAAAAGAAATTCAATGTGTCTTTAAACAAGATTCAAAATTACGAATTTTCAATCTTTCCGGTAGGGCCCGGGATTTGATTTTATGTCGTTTTCCGCTGATTCTTAATTTATTTCTTGAACCTTTTCCTAGTTTCACTTCTAGTGATCATGCTGAATGTCAAAAAACGCAATATGAGTTAACAGGCCTCTTGATAAATAATTGGCAAGGAAGAGGGCTTTGAGGGAGGGACCCACCCACAGCCGCCACCGCCGGCCATTTTTGACCGCAAGATTATTGTAGGCATATCGCTCTCAGCCTTTGCCGAGAACATTTTATGGACAAAAGAATAAAATCAATAGTTTTCAGAAACATTTCTATTATCTATAGATTCCATTTTTCTAAAATTCCATAAATCAATTATGCCATTTTCCGACAAATACATTTTAATCCACTGATTATCAAAAGGAAAAAATTTGAAAAAAATCAACTTTTGAAAATAAAAAATGTACTCCTTTCACTCTAAAAAGTAAACACGACGCACTCTTTCGGCAATGCCGGTGAATACTTCGTAGGGAATAGTGTCATAGCAAGCAGCAAGTGTTTCAACCTGGGGGGCATCACCAAAAACAATCACTTCATCTCCTTCCTGGACTTCTGGTACTGCGGTGACATCTAACATACACATATCCATGCAAATGTTACCTACAGTTGGTACGTATTGCCCGCGTAACCACATGTAAAATTGTCCATTTCCTGCACTACGTCGTAAGCCATCAGCATATCCAATGCTGATCGTGGCAACGCGCATTTGCTGCCTAGCTTGCCCTTGCCGATTGTAGCCGATGGTTTCCCCGGCTGCCACTATACGCACTTGCGAAACCGTTGATTTCAAACAATGCACCCGCTGCAGACTTTTCCCCAACGGGCTGGCGTCTATGCCATATAAGCCAATGCCCAAACGCACCATATCCAACTGGTATTGTGGAAAGCGCGCAATTCCACTAGAGTTGAGTAGATGCCGTAGCGGACGATATCCCAGACTAGCCACAATTTGCCCGTAATATTCGTCAAATCGCTGCGCTTGTAAATGGGAAAAAGTATCGTGCTCTGCCGCTTCGCTTCCCACTAAATGAGAAAAGATGGATTTCACCTGTATTCGTGGCTGCGTTTGCAAAAATGCACAGAGTTCAGGCAGATGTGAGGCATCAAACCCCAAGCGATGCATTCCGGTATCCAGCTTTAAATGTATGGGTAGTTCTGGGAAGCCTTGTAAAGCCTGCAAATGTGACAAGCGATAAATTTCCGGCTCTAATTGGTAACGTTGCAACAGCTCGAACGTGGCCTCTTCGGGATTGAGCACCAAAATTGGCAACTGAATGCCCGCCTGACGCAGCGCCACGCCTTCATCTGTATACGCCACCGCCAAATAATCCACTTTTTGTCGTTCTAACAGATGGGCCACCTCCTCGCCGCTTCCATACGCTGCGGCTTTAACCATCACCATAATCTTAGTCTGTGGCTGAAGCTGCTCAGCGTAGGTATTCAAATTATGCAACAGCGCATTCAGATTGAGCTCCAGGACTGTATTGTGGCTTTTACGGGCAAGACGCTGCGCAATTCGCTCGAAAGCAAAACGCCGTGCACCTTTGAGCAGAATGGCTTGTTGCTGTAATTGATGAAAAGGATATTGTTGTAAAAACTGATCGGTATCCGAGAAATGTTGCCATTGAATCACCCCCAAAAAAGACGCAATTGCAGTAATCTCGGGCCCAATACCAACGAGGCTATCTACTTTTGCTTGTGCAAGTAATCGAGCGACCTCCTCGTACAACACATCTGTGCTTTGGCCACTTTGTAGGATATCGGAAAGGATAACTAAACGTTGCTGACCATCTTGTCGAGCCAAAAAACTAAGCGCAATGGACAGGGCCGAAAGGTCCGAGTTGTAACTATCATTGATCAAGGTACAGCCTTGAATGGCCGCTTTCCATTCCAGGCGCATCGCTACCGGCTCAAGCTGCTGAAATCGATGTTGTATTTGCTCGTATGGCAATTGCAGCACCAATGTCACAGCCCAGCAATGTAATGCATTTTGAATCGAGGCGGCGTCCGTAAATGGAATGCGCAGCTGCCGCTCTTCTCCTTGAATCATTGCCGTAATCCGGGTGTAATGTCGTTCCTCTATGTCCAGAGCTAGAATTTGTAGGTCGCAATCTACTTCTTGTCCCCAACGAAAGCACTGCTTTTCGGGATATTGCGCCCTAATGACATCTTGGATAAATGGATCATCAGCATTATAAATTAAGAGGTCCGCTTGGGCAAACAACAGTAGCTTTTCCTGAAGTTTTTCTTCACGACTGCTGAATCCTTCGTCGTGGGCCGCACCGATATTGGTAAGCAGCCCGATTTGACAATTGATGAGGGGCGCGAGCCGCACCATTTCGCCGGGCTGCGAAATTCCCGCTTCGAAAATGCCTAGCTCATGCTCAGCCTCAATCTGAGCTACCGAGAGTGGAACCCCCAATTGAGAATTATAACTTTTGGGGCTGCGCACCAGGCGAAAATCCTCTCGAAGTAATTGAAAAAGCCATTCTTTGACAATCGTTTTTCCATTGCTCCCGGTAATTCCAATCACTGGTAAATTAAACCGTGTACGGTGCTGCTGAGCTAATTTTTGTAGAGCCAGCAGTGTATTTTCAACCAGAAAGAAATTTGCTTCTGGCCAACCTTGAATATCTAATTGTTGAGAAACCACAAAGTGCCGGACACCTTTATCGTATAGTTCTGCAATGAAGCGATGCCCATCACTGCGCTGACCGCGTAATGCGAAAAATAGACTTTGGTTGGGAAAACTCAGTTGTCGACTATCGGTAAGCAAATATTTAATCCGACCGGGCTTTAGACTTGTATTGATTAAGCCCATTGCCAGTATCTCCGCGATATGTTCAGTCGAATAATTCATTTTTAGAAATAAAAGATCATCTTACAATTGACCCCTAAAATCGCGTGGCCCATCGCTCGTAAAACGCCACTTGGTGATCGGTTCAGGAGATAATTTGTGCCAATTATCTTCGCTTATCGTGTTGTAATCAATTAGCCACTCATATCGAAAAGTCCCCATTACCTCGAATTCCGCGTGGATAGTCACATCAAACCAGAACAGTTTTTGGAGAATACCTTCAAACTTTTCGAGCCATTCTGCCCATTCGTATTCTAATGACTTATAGCTGGCGCCAAATGTAATAACTTGGTCTCTAAATACGCCTTGCTCATTAGGGAAAGCAAACATACTTCTATTGATCCAGGGATAATGCTCATCCATTTCGGGAAGTTTACTAATAACATCTTCATTTAAACGATGTAATTTGTAGTAATCTTCCGTTTTCCAAGTAGCCCCATTGATCCGTCCATAAATTACGCTATGATGTGCCATGCAGCTAACCGATAATGTCTTTAAAGATCGAAGCCAATATCCCTTCGGTAATATTTGCCATCGAAATTGATCAATGACGCATTTTTATTCGAAATGGCTAAGGCTTGATGAAAATCTGCGCCGTAGGAAGTAATCGCTAAGACTCGTCCACCGTTAGTTAACACCGTACCCTCTCCAGATCGTGTCCCTGCATGAAACAGCAAACTATCGTTTGCGTTCTCCAATCCACTCATGCTTTTACCTTTTTCGTATGCTTCGGGATATCCGCCGGAGACAAGCATAACTGTGGTCGCTGCTCGGGCATCGATGTTTACGGCCATATCCCCAAGTGAATCATTAGCCATAGCTTCAAATAAATCCAAAAGGTCATTTTGTAATCGAGGCATGACCACCTCCGTTTCCGGGTCCCCCATGCGACAATTGTATTCAATCACGTAGGGGTCATCTCCGACCTTGATCAAACCGAGAAAGATAAACCCTTCGTAGGTAATCCCACGTACTTGCAAACCTGTAATAGTAGGCTTAACGATTCGTTCTTCAACTTTCTGCATCAAAGCGTCATCCACAAATGGAACCGGCGATACAGCTCCCATCCCTCCCGTATTCAAGCCCTGATCGCCTTCGCCGATTCGTTTGTAATCTTTCGCGATCGGTAGAATTTGGTAATCCTTGCCATTGGTCAACACGAAGACTGAGAACTCAATCCCGCTCAAGAAAGCTTCAATCACGACCTTACTGCTGGCCGCACCAAATTTTCCATCCAACATGGCAGAAAATTCCTGCTTTGCAGTCTCGCGATCCTCCAGGATTAACACCCCTTTCCCTGCGGCCAGACCATCAGCTTTCAATACAATAGGTGGAGTCTGTTGATCAATGTAAGCAAGACCTTCGGCGAGCGTAGCGGCAGTAAATTCTCGGTAAGCCGCAGTAGGAATACCAAATTCTTGCATAAACGCTTTAGCATAAGCTTTACTCCCTTCTAGCTGAGCACCTTCTGCGGATGGCCCTACCACAATGATATCTGCCAAGCGAGGATCATTTTTAAAATGATCATAAATACCTTCCACCAGAGGCGCCTCAGGCCCAACGACCAGTATATGGATTGCTTTTGCTAGGGCAAATTCTCCTACCGCTACAAAGTCCAACGGATTGAGATCAACATTGGTACCGCAGCTCGCCGTTCCAGCGTTGCCCGGAGCGATATATAAGTCATCGCAGCGTGGGCTTTGCTGCATTTTCCAGGCTAGAGCGTGTTCGCGACCACCGCCGCCGAGCAATAGTATGTTCATATTATTTTTTGCGGGCAAAGATAGGGCTTTGGAAATAAATTCCGTTGAATTCTATTCACGATCACAGTGCGACTACTTTTGAACCTAAAAGCAAGCCTAAAGCCTCAAAATAGTTTTACTCCCAGAGCCTCATTATTCACTGTTTCCGAGTAGCGTTTTTACTCGTGGCTCTGAAGGTATTTCTCTTGTCAAAATACGCTTTCACCATTGAAAAACCCTGGCTAGGGAGACACAAAGTCCATCCATTAGAAACCTATTTTCACTCAAAAAATAACATCAAAAATCACTTCTTAGGGAAGGAAGATTTTTTTGTACCTTCGTGGCGCATTTTTTATAGGAACGAACCATGATTGCCTACATCCAAGGAGCGATTACTTTCAAAAGCCCCACTTATATTGTTGTTGAAACGGGCGGCATTGGCTACCATATCAACATCAGCCTGAATACTTACGCTCAGATCGAGAAAGCCGATTCGGTCAAGATTCTGACCCATCTGCACATCAAGGAAGACAGCCATACACTATATGGTTTTGCGGAAGAAACTGAGCGTAGCCTTTTCATTCTCTTGCTTTCTGTATCGGGGATCGGGCCAAATACGGCACGTATTCTGCTATCTTCTATGACAGCGGGAGAGGTCAGAGCCGCTATCCTTTCGGAAAACGTGCCTGCTTTTAAGAAGGTAAAAGGAGTAGGCCCAAAAACGGCAAAGCGGATCATCCTCGATTTGAAGGATAAAATATTGAAGGATTCTGGAGATATTCCACTGGCAATTGCACCCCAGAACAATACTTTAAGAGATGAGGCGTTATCAGCATTAGTAGCCTTAGGGTTCGCAAAAATCCAAGTTCAAAAAGTGCTCAACCAAATTCTGAAAGAGCACACCGGTATCTCTAGTGTGGAGGAGTTGATCAAACTCGCTCTGAAGCAACTGTCTTGATACTGGTCGTTTCAGTTTTATGTATACGGTTCAAACTTCTCACTTGCTTTCCCGTATAATTCGGAAAGTACAGTAGGTAATGTGATGAGGTGAATTGTATTATTATTTTTTTGTAATTGTTAAAATTTTCAACTGAGATAAAAGCGATTCGCATTTAGCGTTTATTCCAACGTTAGTTGCTCAGTAATAATCATTATGAATATAGGACACTATCTACTCAGTACTTTATTGTTGTTGGGAATTACCGGGAGCCTTTTCGCCTCCTACGGTAACGGCTCCAAGCCCGAGGACCCCTACGCTACACAATACGTACTAGTACAAGACACCATCCCGCTGCAAGAACGCTATGGAGACTTTATGAACGAGTCCTCCAACAATCCGTTCGACCTCAACGATCCCAGTGCCATTGAGCAAAATGTGGAGTACGATGCAGAGTCAGGCTACTATATCATTACCGAAACGATCGGTGATGACTACTACCGTCCCCCAACTTACATGACTTTCGAAGAATACATGGAGTGGAACGCCCAGCAGCAAGAGCAAGCCTATTTCGAACAGGTTGCCGGCTATAGTGATGAAGAGGGAGGCACCGGATTACGCGATCCCATTGAAGCTTTTGATATCAAACGTAACCTTCTCGATCGTCTCTTTGGAGGCAGTAATGTGGATATTCGACCACAGGGAGAGATCGGCCTGACCTTCGGAGTAGATTTCCAAAAAGTAGAAAACCCTACCCTTACCCTTCGCCAGCAACGTCAAGGTGGATTCGACTTTGATATGAACATTCGAATGAACGTGACGGGTAAGATTGGGGAAAAATTAAATCTATCGACCAATTATAATACACAAGCTACATTCGATTTTGATAATCAGATGAAGCTCCAATACGATAGTGAGGCATTTAGTGAAGATGATATTGTCAAAAAGATCGAAGCCGGTAATGTTAGTATGCCGCTCAAAGGGTCACTCATCCAGGGTAGCCAAAGTCTATTTGGACTTAAGACGGAACTGCGGTTTGGGCGTTTGGGGCTGACCCTTCTCGCTTCCCAACAGAAATCTCGCCGTCAAAATATCCAAATCCAAGGCGGTAGTCAAATCCAGGAGTTTGAAGTCTACGCTGATGAGTATGACGAAAATCGACACTTTTTCTTAACTCACTATAACCGAGAAGTTTTTGAGGAGGCCATGGAAAACCTCCCGCAAATCAATTCGCTTTTTAAAGTCAAGCGTATTGAGGTTTGGGTCACGAATGATCGTAATGACCCTGATAACGTACGTGACATCGTTGCACTGGCGGATCTCGGCGAAGCAACAGAAATCACCAATAATAACCCTAATTTCCAGGCCCCTATCGTACCTCGGAATCCAGACATCACCGGGCAGCGTGGTCTACCGGGTCGTCAGATTGGCGATGGCGCGCCGGATAATGGCAGAGGTGCGAATGACATTTACTTTACGCTCCAAGATGACGAGCGGGCCCAAAACCTAGATGAATCCGTCAACATTCTTGAAAACCGCTATGGCTTACGCCAAGCAAGCGATTTCGAAAAAGTAAGTGCTCGACTACTTTCCCAAAATGAATATAGTTATAACGCCGATCTTGGTTTTATCTCGCTCAACGTCAACCTGCAGCCGGACCAAGTCTTGGGGGTAGCGTTTGAGTATGATTATAATGGTAAAACTTTCCGCGTGGGTGATTTCGCCCAGAATGCTTACTCGGCGGATACCCTGGAGGTACTATTTGTAAAAATGTTGAAAAGTACCACCCAACGCGTTGACGTTCCCGCTTGGGACCTGATGATGAAAAACGTATACTCGGTAGGAGCATTCCAAGTAAATCAGGAAGATTTCAAGCTTGACATCTTCTACGAAGATCCCGGTGCCGGGCAAAAGCGTTTCTTACCGGATACTAGGCTTGCAGGTGTACCACTCCTCCAGGTTTTTAACCTCGATAATCTGAACGTGCAAGGGGATCCCTGTCCCGATGGTATATTTGACTTTGTACCGAATATCACGATTAATCCACGAAACGGTCGGATTATGTTCCCCGTTTTGGAACCCTTTAGTGATGCCCTCGTGGAACAGATCGAATCCCCGAACCTAAAACGGCGATATGATTATTTCCACCTTTACGATTCAACCGTCGTGCGGGCCCGCGAATACCAGGAATTCAATCGTTTCACCATTCGCGGCCGCTATAAATCCAGTGTTTCTTCTGAAATTTCACTCGGTTCGTTCAACTTACCACAAGGTTCTGTGACGGTCCGAGCGGGTGGGCAAACACTGATTGAAGGATCCGATTACGAAGTAGATTATAATATCGGCCGGGTAAAAATCCTGAACGAAGCTTACCTCAACTCCGGGGTCCCTGTCAATGTTTCTTTTGAAGATAACACCCTCTTCGGTTTCCAAACCCAGACCTTGCTCGGAGTGAGGGCCGACTACGAGGTCAATAAGAATTTCAATATTGGAGCCACTTATATGCAACTCTTCGAAAGGCCCTTTACCCAAAAAGTAAATATTGGAGATGATCCTATTAATAATCGTGTCTATGGCTTAGATTTCAACTATAGCACCGAAGCCCCTTGGTTGACAAGGGCCGTCGATGCCATCCCTTTTATTGATACCAAAGAACCATCCAGTATCGCCCTGAGTGCAGAAGCCGCCTATCTGAAGCCCGGGCACTCCCGCGCAATTAACCAAGGGCGAGATGAAGATGGTAGCATCGATCGAGACGGAGTTGTTTACGTAGATGACTTTGAGGGGAGTACCAGTGGTTTTGACCTACGGACGCAACCAACGGCTTGGATTCTTTCCAGTGTACCTCAAGACGATGCAGATAACAATAATCCACTCTTCCCCGAATCCCAATTCATTGATAATACCATTTCCGGGGTTAACCGGGCTTTGCTGAACTGGTACCGTGTTGATCAGACCGTGCGTAATCAAGATGACCAAAATAATCCCTATGCTGCGGCGATTCCACAGGATGAGGTATTCCCGAATTTAACGACTCAACCCGGTCTAAATAATATCATTCAAACGCTCGACCTTTCCTATTATCCCGATGAGCGTGGCCCCTACAACTTTGACTTACCGGATGGTACCGAATACTCAGAAGGACTCTTAACCAATGGTGGATTGAACCGTCCCGAAACCCGTTGGGGGGGGATCATGCGCGCCCTGAACACCAACGACTTTCAGGCGGCGAATATCGAGTTTATCGAATTCTGGATGATGGATCCGTTCCTGATTAATTCGGGGAACTCGGGAGACCTTTATTTCAACCTTGGTAATGTTTCGGAGGATATCCTCCGGGATTCACGTAAGTTCTTCGAAAATGGTCTACCCACAGAAGGAACCAATACCAACAATAATCAAACTGACCAAACGGCTTGGTCTCGTATCCCTCGGGCGCCAGCTATTACACAAGCCTTCGATGCCGACACCGAACGACGACAACAACAGGATGTTGGATTTGACGGCCTCAACGATGCCGGAGAGCAGCAACAGTTTGCCGAATATCTGAATGCTATTGAAGCTAGTGGGTTAAGCGATGACGCCAAAGGTGAGATTCAAGAAGACCCCTCAAATGATAACTATCGATTCTTCCGAACCTATCCAGACGGTACTTCTGTCTTTGATCGCTATAAGCGTTTCAACAACTCTGAAGGTAACACCGGTGAACCGGAAGATGGTCGCCCAACTTCATCTACGAACATTCCCGATACGGAAGATATCAACCGTGATAATACACTTAATGAAACGGAATCTTACTTTCAATACCGCGTTCCTTTGCGCGATGACAATGGTGACGGTCGTCTAGATATCGAAGATAATCCATTCGTAACTGACCGTCTTGTCGTCGATGCACAAGGTGGTGAGCGGGTATGGTATCGCTTCAAAGTGCCACTCGATAATTTTGATAATCGCGTCGGTGCCATCCAGGATTTCCGTTCCATCCGCTTCATCCGAATGTTTATGACTGGTTTCGAAGAGGAGGTGACGCTACGCTTCGCTCGTTTAGAACTAGTCCGTAATCAATGGCGTCGTTATCTCCGAGATTTGCAGATTTACGAAGTCAACGAAGATGGCACCATTGATTTGCCCATCCAAGACAATGAAGATGAAACGCTTTTCGAGGTCAACGCGGTAAATATTGAAGAGAATAGTGAGAAAATCCCTTTCCGTTACATTCTGCCTCCGGGTATCGAGCGGGAGCAATCCACTAGTTCGACCTTCCCGGACATCTTACAGAATGAGCAGGCCTTATCAATGGAAATCTGTGATCTGGCCCCCGATGACGGTAGGTCAATTTATAAAAACATTCTACTAGATATGCGGGTCTATAAACGGCTCCGCATGTTCGTCCACGCCGAAGCTGCCAATGTGATGAATGATCTGGATGCCATCGAGGATGGTGACTTATCCATCTTTATGCGGATTGGTAGTGATTTTGAAAATAACTATTACGAGTACGAAATTCCGTTGACGATGTCGCGGGATCTTAGCTTTGCTTATACCGACCCGGCTTATAAAGACGAAGTCTGGAAAGCGCTCAATAATTTTGATATCCCGATCGAGCGGTTCAAAGAAATTAAAATTGCTCGAAATAACAGTGGGGCGGCACTCAATCGCCCTTATACTGAGGATGATCCAAGTACCATCAATGGCACAGTTCGCGATGGAAAAATCAGTATCGTCGGTAATCCAAGCCTTGGTTTCGTCAAAGGGATTATGATTGGTATTGTCAACCGTAGTGATCAAACCCATTGCTTTGAAATTTGGGTGAACGAGCTACGCTTGAGTGGATTCGACGAGCGGGCTGGTTTTGCTGCGATTGGTAAGCTGGATGCACAATTAGCCGATTTTGGTACCGCTACCTTTGCTACTAATTATAGTTCAATTGGCTGGGGTACTCTGGAGCAAAAACTATTGCAACGTGCTCGTGAAGAAGTTTTCCAGTTTGACGTTGCGACGAATCTCGAGCTAGGTAAATTCCTGCCCGAGAAGTCCGGGGTGAAGATTCCGTTCTACGCCCAATATTCGCAAACGGTCAGGACCCCCGAATTTGACCCCTATGATTTGGATATTCCGCTAAAGGAAAAGCTGAGGAACGAAACTGATGGCGCCAAACGGGATTCAATACGCAAGCAAGCCATCGATTTTACCGAGATCAAAGGGTACAACTTCACCAATGTAAGGAAAGAACGAACCGGCGGTAAAGGCAAAGCGCCAATGCCCTGGAATATCGAAAACTTCAGTTTGACTTACGCTTATAATGAGACGAATCGTACTGATCCAATCATTGAGAAAGATCAGATTAAGCGTTATAATGGTTCACTGGATTACAAATACAATCGCAGTGCGAAATACATTACGCCTTTTAAAAAGTTATTTAAAAAGGATAAGTATGTGAAACTGATTTCCGAGTTCAACTTTAATCCTTTGCCGAACTCGTTTACATTTAATACGGCTGTCAATCGTCAAATTCAGGCGACAACCTATCGATTTACCGATGGTGATCCTCGTTTTAGTACATTCTACAACAAGCAGTTCACCTGGGATCGTAACTATAACTTGCAGTGGGATTTAACTAAATCCCTGAAATTGAGCTTCAATGCAACCAATTACGCAGTAATCGATGAGTTAAAGACCTTTGATCCGGAGACGAACCAATTTGTTCCCGAAAGCGAACGCAAGGCTTTTATCTGGGATAATATTCAGGATTTTGGTCGTACCAAAAATTATAGCCACCAAATAACAGCGAACTATACCCTACCTTTTAAGCTGATTCCATTTATGGATTGGGTGACGGTGAAAGCGCAGTATCGTGGCGATTACAGCTGGAATGCCGCAGCTTTGAATACCGAATCGCTGGGTAACGTGATCCAAAATGGTCAACGTCGTCAGCTTAACGGTGACTTGAACTTCGAGACGCTATATAATAAGTCTAAATACCTCAAGAAAATCAATAGCAAGGCGCGCGGCCGAAAATCGCGTAGTCGACGAGGCGGTGGGGCGGATCAGCGTGTTAGTAAAAATGGGAATAAAGACGATAAAGGCGGTAAGAAAAAGGATAAGAAGAATAAAGAGCCAAGCAAGCTGGAACGTGCACTGGTTCGTCCATTGATGATGCTCCGTAAGGCACGCCTCACATATGGTCAGACCTACTCGACCATCGTACCGGGTTATACGCCATTTACGGAGGTGCTGGGACAAGCGCCGGGCTTTGATGCGCCGGGCTGGGATTTTGTAGCTGGTTTACAGCCGCAAATCAGTACCACAGACGATGACCGCGACTGGCTGCGCATGGGAGCCGAAAAAGGCTGGTTCACCACCGATGTCTTACTGAATCAGGATGTTCAACAAACTTATACCGAGTCATTTGATGCCCGAGTTACCATTGAGCCGTATTCTGATTTCCGTATTGAGATTGAAGCAAAACGACAGTTTACGGAAAACCTTTCGCTGCAATTCAAGGATACCTTGTTTACAGATTTTGGCGTACAAGGTGATCCATTCGACGATATTCGTCACTTGAATCCGCGTGAATTTGGTTCGTTTACGATCTCTTACTATGCCATGGGGACGATGTTCGACAGTGATATTACCGGTCTCTTCGCTCGTTTCGAAAACAATCGCTCCATTATCTCTAAACGCTTAGGAACTGAGTTGGGCGAAACACGGGATCACATAGATGATGGTGCTGACTATACGTACGGTTATGGTCGTTACCAACAGGATGTACTGGTGCCGGCATTCCTGGCTGCCTATACCAACAAGGATCCGAATTCGGTGGAGATTTCGGAGGATTATACCGAAGTACTTTTCAAAGAACTTCCGCGCCCCAACTGGAATGTAACGCTGCGGAGTCTCGAGAAGCTCGGCTTCATGAAAGAAATTTTCACCCGTTTCGAAATATCGCACGGCTATAATGCCACGCTCACGGTGAATTCCTTCCAAACGAACCGACAATTCAGATCGACGAGTCCATCTGATTTGAACACAGAAACCGGTAGTTATTTTGCTCGCTTTGAAATTCCGGGCATCGTGATTACCGAGCAATTTTCACCGCTGATTGGGGTGCGTACCGAATTGCGAAATGGTATGAACTTCGACGTGGACTTCAAGCGGTCTCGTAATCTCCAAATGGATTTCCGTACGAAACAGTTGAGTGAGACGAAGACTTCGGAATACGTGATTGGCTTCGGCTTCACGATGAAAAATGTAGAATTGGCCTTCTTACAGGGTGGTAAGAAAAAGAAGCGCCGTAGTCGTCGTAAGAAAGATGATGATAAAAATAAGGGCCCAGCAGGCCGACAGGATGATCCACAAGGTAGTGATATGAATTTCGCCTTTAACTTCTCGTTACGAGATGATATCACTATTAATCATTTGCTGGATCAGGGTGTGGCGGAACCTACACGTGGTTTACGACAAATTCAGATTTCACCTTCAGTGGATTATGATATCAATAAACGCTTGAATGTGCGTCTATTCTTCGATTATAGTAAGACTACACCAAAAACTTCTGCCTCCTTCCCGATTACGAATACACGAGGTGGTGTTACGGTGACCTTCTCATTGAATTAATCGTAGCTATCTAGTATGCTTCAAAAAGCGGCGCAGGTTTAATTCTGTGCCGCTTTTTGTTTTTACAATCCAAACCGCTTAGCAACTTTAGCGAAAAGGAATCGTTCTTATTTTAAAATACCACAGGTTGCGATCCATTCTAAACAGAGGCATTCGTCCGATTTATGCTACAAAATCAAAGGTTTTCCGCAAAATTCGCCCCAAACCCTCTAATTGATTCCAACTTGTTTTGATCAGATTTCAAAGGAAAAACGACATTCCATCATTTTACTTTCGAAAAAATAAAATATTTAAATAATTGTTCTTTAAAAAAGTAGCTACTTCAAGTAAAAGTTAAAGGTCTGTTAAATACAAGAAATTCGAAATGTTAATTCGCTAAATTTGTAAGCAACCCTTTAGTTTGAGCGTTCAATAAGTTCCCTTTCAAAAACTTGCGTCGATGAATAAAAAGGCTATTTGGGCAATAATCGGTTTGATGAGTGCGGCGCTCGTCGGTATTGTTGTGTTACAAACTTATTGGATCCGCTGGTCAATTCAACTCAATGAAGATCGCTTCAACAAAGATATCCACAGCGTACTTAACCGTGTAGCTGATAAGCTACAAACCGCCGAAAACATTAAGGACAATCTTAAAGTACTCAACCACGTCAACGGTGAACACGAAGTTGCAGACTGGAAACAGGAAATCTATCAAAATACACAGCCCTCTGGTTCGCAAGGCGTACTTACCGATTACGATTACGTGCAGCCACTCAACTCCGATAGCCTACTCAATCGACAGGAAGCCATCCTCACACACCTCAACGAAAACAATGAGTGCATTTGCCCCGATTGTCAACGGGAGCGCTTCGAACGTTACGAAAAACAAGTGAAATACTGGGAGCGCTTGCAAATTACGCGTTGGTTCAATCCCGAGCCTATTTCCAGCCGAGTGGATCTCCCCCTGCTGGATGAGACCCTGCGTAAGGAAATGGCCAATTTTGACATCAACATTGACTACAACTACGGGGTATATTCTAATAAAGATCACTCATTTGTCATTGCAGACAATCATTATTTGGTACACGATGATGGCCCGCAAGCATTTACTGGCGGGATCAAACATTTGTATAATTCAGATTATAAAGTCGATCTCTATCCGGATGCTATTCAATCACCGGGCTATCTGACCATCCACTTTCCCGGCAAAGCCAGCCTGGTCTGGGGCTCAGTTTGGAAAACCCTCCTGGCCTCGATTCTTTTTACGGGCTTGATCTTATTCTGCTTTGCCTACACCGTCCAGGTCATCTTCTTCCAAAAGAAGTTATCGGAAATGAAGACGGACTTTATCAATAATATGACCCACGAGTTCAAAACGCCGATTGCGACGATCTCTCTGGCAGCGGATTCCATCACCAGCCCGATGATCTCCGGTCATGTTGATAAAGTGCGACGTTTTGCCGATATTATTAAGCAGGAGAACAAGCGAATGAATAACCAGGTGGAAAAGGTTTTGCAAATCGCGCTCATCGATAAAAAAGACTTCCAGTTGAAGTGTACTGATCTCAACCTGCACGACACTATTTCGCAGGCTGTAGAACACATCACACTACAAGTGGAGCGCAAAGGCGGTACAGTAAAAAAGGATTTACAAGCCTCCAATGCAATCATCCAAGGTGATTTGACACACGTGTCCAATATGATTCACAACCTGTTGGATAACGCAAATAAGTACTCTCCGGAGCAACCAGACATCACCGTACATACGCGAAACGTCCCAAATGGCGTTGAAGTAATAGTAGAAGACAAAGGCATCGGGATGAGCAAGGAAGCACGTAAGCATATTTTTGATAAATTTTACCGAGTACATACCGGTAACCGCCACGATGTCAAAGGCTTTGGTCTCGGACTGAGCTACGTCAAGGCGATGATTACCGCCCACAATGGGCATATTGATGTAAAAAGTGAATTAGGCAAAGGCAGTAGTTTTATCCTTTTCTTTCCTTTTCGCGTCTCAAATTAAACACTATCACACACCGAAAAACTTAACATAATGGCGACAGAAAATAACCGAATCCTACTAGTGGAAGACGACCAGAATTTTGGCGACGTACTACGCTCTTATCTCGAAATGCACGAATACAATGTTACCCTGGCTACTGATGGCGCTGCTGGTTTAGAAAGCTACCACAAAGGGGAGTTCGATCTCTGCATTTTCGATGTCATGATGCCTAAAAAAGATGGCTTCATGCTGGCTAAAGAGATTCGGGAAAAGGACACCGATATGCCTATTATTTTCCTCACAGCGAAAACCATGAAAGAAGACGTTCTGCAAGGATTTAAAATCGGCGCTGACGACTACATCACCAAGCCTTTTAACTCGGAGGAATTGCTGTATCGTATTCAGGCTATTCTGAAACGCAGTCAAGCTAAGCCGGATGCCCGAGAAGAGATTAAGGAATTTATTATTGGTAAATACCACTTCAATTATCCGCTACGCATCCTCACGTTCTTGGGAGACGGCGAACAAGAAGAAGACAAATCAAAGCTGTCGCCGAAAGAGGCACAACTCCTCCGGATGTTCTGCATGTATATGAATGACATCCTGCCACGTTCCGAAGCATTAACCAAAATCTGGGGCGAAGATAATTACTTCACGGCTCGTAGTATGGATGTTTTCGTAACCAAATTGCGTAAATATCTCAAGCGTGATTCCAATATCGAAATTGTCAACATCCACGGTAATGGCTTCCAACTGCTCGTGAAAAGCGGCGAGGAGGTTTAAACCATACCTATTGACATAAATCAAGGGGCGCATTTGATCATGGTTCAAATGCGCCCCTTCCGATTGTATCTTTTTCGTTTTAGAACATTTCCCATTGCCAGGTACTATCGCGCCCGAGAAATAAGCGCCCCGATTTCATTTCCACCTCTCTCGCGCTCGGCCTGCTTTTCAGCGTAAACTGGATCTCCCTTTTTCCGATCCACTGCGCCATCCAAGGTTCAAATTCACCGAACTCTTTTTCCCAGATAGTTTGCAATCCACCATCGATGAATCCAAATAACTGGATGCCATTATATTCATAGCCGCTTTCTGCGTCTTGATTAGTAGTAACAACGTACTCGTAATCCGGCGAAGGGCGTGGGTAACCTTGCAGCGGCGTCACGTAGCCAAATTTATCATTCATGAGTATATACTCACCGCCTTCATAGCGATTGATCCGAAAAGCAAAATAGCCCAGCTTATCGTAATAAGTCAAATATTGATACTCGCGCAACTGCGCCTCAATTTGACTTTCGTTGACTAAATTACGCGTCTCGCCACTCAGCAGGGTGACCTTATAGCCGGTATCGGTCGGTTCAATCTGGCGAGACACATTCTTCAGCTCACGGGCTTGGATTTTCTGCTGGCAAGCGCTAGCCGCCTCGTATTTTCCTTCCATACGACGGCGCTCACAAGCATCATAGGGAGAAGGCGTCGGGGGAAAATCCCGAATCGCGCCACTGAACACCCAGGCCGGAATACCATCCGGAGTTCTTACTCTAAGCCAGGGTGCATTGAACACTTGGCCCCGTAATGTGATTTCAGTAGTGAAGTCGGTGCGTTCTTCCAGTGATTCCAAGGCAGTACCTTCCGCAACTTCAGCCATTACTTTGCTTTTGACATCCGGGGACTCTCGTAAGCGAAGCCGATCTACCCAAGCATATACCGTAGGTCGCACGGGCATCTTTGGCTCTTCTTGCGCAACAGTATCGGTTACTGACAATTCGGTTGCCGGAGTTTGCTGGGAGTTTGTATTTTTACAGCTCCAAGAGCAAAACGTTAAAAAAATTAGTAGTACGCTCCATTTCATAAATTAATCCATCAAGTATTTGTTAAATCAATGTTTTTTCGGACAACTTTTTGCATTTCTTTGAGTCGAAACACAAAATAGTTAGAAAAAGCAGAACACCCGATTTACAAACACCATAAAACCACCTCAGCCTATGATACGTCACCTTAGTATCCTCCTCTTACTCGGGCTCAGTCTATTTATCCAAGCACAGACCAGCAACGACTATATTGATCGTTACAGCAAAATTGCGATCAGTGAGATGGAACGCACGGGCATTCCTGCCAGTATTAAATTGGGACAGGGAATCCTCGAATCCGGTTGGGGTAAAAGTACACTAGCGCGTAAGGCGAACAATCATTTTGGTATCAAATGTCATAGCGATTGGCGAGGCAAAAAATATTATTTAGAGGATGATGATTATGATGATAATGGAAAACTGATCAAATCGTGTTTCCGGGTATACAAAAATGCCGATGCGTCCTACATTGCACATTCCGAATTTTTGCGTGATCCCAAGAAGCGCTTTCGCTATGGTTTTCTTTTCGATCTTGACCCCAGGGATTATAAAGCCTGGGCCAGAGGATTGAAAAGTGCCGGCTACGCTACCAGTCCGACTTATGCAGAAAAACTGATTCGAGTCATCGAGCAAAATGAATTGTATCGCTTTGACCGTATGACGACGACCGAAATTGATTTTGGTGAAGATCAGGAGTTCGAACGGCTTAGCATTTCTCGCCTCAATGATGTAAAGGTGACACTCGCCAATAATGCAGAAACTCCTCAGCAGATTGCGCAGCGGACCAATACAACACTCCGGCGTATTTTAAAATATAATGAAAACCTCAGCAGTGCAAATCAAAAACTGCCTAAGGATTACCGCGTCTTCCTACAAGCAAAGCGCAATAATTTCCGAGGCAAGAAGAAATGGCATTATGTGCAAAAAGGACAAACGCTCTTCGACATCTCGCAGCTCTATGCCGTGAAGCTGAGCAAGCTGCAAAAGAAAAACCGCATTCCTAAAAACCGTGAACCCGCAGTAGGCGAACGCATTAAAATCCGAGGTTGGTTTAAAGTCAGCAAAAAGGATAAGCCTAAGTTGCGGACGCTGGCCGAAATGGAAGCACTTCCTGAGGAAGAGGAGCCACAGCCAGAAACACCCATCGAAATTGAAATTCCGATTAGCTCGGATGATGACGAGGATTTTGGCGAAGAACTTGTCCCAGAACTCCCGGAAGAAGAATTTATTCCCGAGGAAGAAGATGAATTTGAGGAGCCGGAAGTTCCGACGACAGATCCGCTTGATCCACCGGTAATCAACGAGCCAGATTCTACGTCACCGGATATTCCAAACAGCGATGATCCCGAGGTAGGCGTTTATTATACAGTCAAGAAAGGAGATACACTCTTTAGTATTTCACGACGCTACGGCACGACAGTTGAAGGTATTAAACGACTGAATAACCTCAGTGATAATACTATCAGTGTAGGTCAGCGCTTACGTGTTTTCTAAATTAATTTAAATTCATTTCAAACTCGATCCACGAAGATGAAAAAGATATTGCTATCGTTATTTGTTCTACTTTATTTAGGTGCCGAAGCTCAGGCTCAAAGCTACGCCTTCGGCATCAAAGGTGGTCTGACTACCGGCTTTCAACGTTGGGATGGCTTCAATCGCGATCCCCTGTTCAAATATCACGGCATCTTATTCATCGAATCGGCGGAGGAAACAAACAAATTCGCATTGTTTGCCCAACTTGGTTATCATGTCAAAGGCAGTGCTATCCGCAATCAAAACGCCTTTAATGTCAATACCGGAGTGACGTTTCGCCCACCGACCCGCGAGTTTCAGTTTCGAAATATTTCTTTGACCGTTGGAGGTAAGCAAAAATACGACTGGGGGAGCAACAAAGTTTATTATCTCTTTGGATTGCGCGGGGATTACACCGTAGATACCAATCTGGAGCAATATCAGGAGTTCAACGAAACCTTTCCACGCTATGCCATCTATCCTTTCACTGGTTTTGTGCGCCAATGGAACTATGGCGTCACCGTAGGTGGTGGTATGGAAATTCCGTTGTCGTATTATGTCTCTGCTATTGTAGAGTTTACCGTCAATCCCGATTTTTCCCGGCAGTATGTTCAGCCGGCCTTCCTCAACATCTTTGATCCGGTCACCGGTAATAATGTCTCTTCCAACGAACGCGAAATCCGTAATACGACTTTTGAAATTACGGTTGGTTTCCGCTTCCTACGTGAAATCGAGTATATCGATTAAGCTTCTAAAAGGCGAGTGAGCAGATTTTCTATCAATTGCTCACTCGCTTTTTATCATTAAATCCTTACCAAATTTTCTGTTTCTCTTCCGCCTTTTAAGCATTACTCATACAGTAAGAAGTTTATTTCAAACACTATAACGTATTTTTTAGTCATAAAACTTATTAAATAGTTGACAAACTAAAAAAGCCGCTATATATTTGTCATTGTATGATGCAAAAAGGATATTCTATGCTCATCGGGCTCATGCTGATTAGTTTTTTGGCAAAGGCACAGGAGACTATTGTACTCGATATTGAAGAACAGTACCGTAAAGGGGTCGCCCTAATGAACGCTAATCAATACGCCAAGGCTTTGGATTACATTTTCGAGTGCCAACGCTCGGACGCTAAAAACTTGGATTACCAAAACCGTCTGGGGTATTGTTACTTTCAAATGGGTAACTTCCTGGAAGCGAAATACAGCTTTCAAGCGACCTTGAAGCTAGATTCTACCAATATTACGGCGCTAAGTAATCTGGCGGCCATCAGTGAACGGGAGCTGAATTATCGAAAAGCGAAAGCCTACTATAGTGAGCTTATTGAACTCGATTCGACCAATAGCTACTATCACCGGCAACAAGCTTTGGTCGCTCAAAAACAAAGCGATATAGCCTCGGCGGCCATCCATTTCAGCAAAGCGCACCGCCTCAACGAACGGGATCTCGCCACCATCAATGATCTGGCTGTCATCTATCTGGAGCTGAAAGCTCCGGAGTACGCACGCCAGGTAATTGATAAAGGCATTGCCATCGACTCGAATAACATTCGTGTCCGTTACACCAACGCCAGAGTTTGCAATGCTTTCGATGATTATGCAGGCGTTGTAGGCGCTATTCAGGGAGCGATGATCCAAGGAGATTCCACCCCTTATTTTCAAATGATGGTGGGCGCCGCATATTTAAAAATGGATAGCATCAACCGGGCGATTTATCACTTTACCCGGCTCATTGACCGAGAAAAAGACAGCGAACATACGCATCATTATTTGGCCTTAGCCTACGAAGTGAAAGAGGAGATTGAAAAAAGTACTTTTCACTTCGGGGAAGCCATTAAGAAGGGGATTTCTAAAAAAGTACCGCGTTATCATCAAGATCTTGCAGAATTGTACGAGCGCAAAAAGCAATACGGAAAAGCTTACGAACATTATCGAGCTGCTCACAATTACGCGCCGCAGAACGAATTGCTTTTTTTAATTGCGATCAATGCCGATCGCTATTTTAAAGACAAAAGCATCGCGTTGCGCTATTATCAAAAATATGCGAGTTCACGGGACGAAAAATACAGTACTTACGCCCGACAACGTATCGATGAATTAATAGAATTATTACATCAAATGAAAGGCTAGTTCCGTCTGGCCATCGTCTGAAAAACTGCATTAATTATGAAACGACTAACAAAGGCAGAAGAAGAAATTATGCAAATCATTTGGCGACTAGAGCGCTGCACCGTCAGTGCTATCCGTGAGGTCGTCGCCGAAGCGGCGAACGGAAAAAAACCGCCCCATAGCACCGTTTCTACCATCGTTCGCATCTTGGAAGAGAAAAGCTTCCTCGATCATAAAGCCTACGGCCGAACTTACGAGTATTTTCCGTTGGTCAGCAAAGAAGAATATAGTCATCGAAGTTTGCATAAACTGGTTAGTGACTACTTCGGTGGTTCAATGAATCGACTGGTTTCCTTTCTGGTCAAAAAAGAAAATATTGACCTCGATGAACTCAACGATATTTTGAAACAATCTAACGATAACAACCCCGAGCACCATGATTAATTATCTATTCGAAGTGACCTTGGCCATGGGCGTTTGTTACGCGATCTACGCACTCTGGCTTCGCAACGAAACCTTCTTCCAGCTCAATCGCTGGTATCTGCTCGGCACGCCTGCCATTTGTTTATTGGTTCCGCTCTGTGACTTTTCTATGTTGGGAGATAGCCCAAATCAGGAGCCCACAGCGATGGTACTTGACCCTATTGTGGTTACCGTACAGCAACTGGAGCAAAGCCTGGAAGAGATTGTGGTGACACCAGTGGCTACCACCTCTACCCTATCCATCCAGTCTATTCTACTCTGGATTTATGGGATCGTAGCTATAGGTTTACTGCTACGTTTCGGCTTCGGGTTGTGGCAAATATTTCGCTTGGCCAGACGGAGTCGGATCGTAAAACACGGACAGTATTTCCTGGCCTATACCGATCAGATCCATCTGCCCTTTTCGTTTTTCAATTTCCTGTTTTGGAGTGAAAAAATTGATTTCCCCAAAGAGGAACAAGAAAAGATATTAGAACACGAACTCAGTCATATTCGAGGTGGCCACAGTATAGACGTACTCCTTTTAGAATTGCTCTGTGTGTTTTTGTGGTGTAGCCCGTTTATCTTTTTATATAAAAAATCATTACGCAATGTGCACGAATATCTTGCTGACGCCGCGGTTTTGCGAGATACTCCGACACAATATTACGGCCGGCTTTTACTTAAGCAATTTCAATCCGGATCTCAAATTGCTTTAGCCCATCATTTTTTTCATTCACAATTAAAAAATCGCATTATCATGATGACTAAAAATAAATCGAGCCATCGGGCCCGGTTGAAATATCTGGCCATTATACCGGCATTGCTTCTCATGACCTTTATTCTATCCAGCAAAAACATGCTCAGTGGTATTTCTGACCATTCAGAAGAGCTGGCCTTGTTTGATGGTGATTTTGATAAAGAGAAAGTAAGGCAACAATTGGTCAAAGCCATTAGCTACTATAATAATGAAAATACCGCGCTACATCAAGAGAAAGCATTTAAAAGCATCGCTGAACTCACGACACAACTGACAACACAATACCCCGACCACGTTAACGAGATAGTACAAATGACGAAAGGCATCGCCAGCGACCTTAAAGTGCCCATTACTTTTACTTGGGCCGAAGGTGCTGCCAGACTCGTACGCACGCACGATCATGCCTCATCAAATGATGCTGGTGAACAAATATTTAAAGTGGTCGAAGAAATGCCGCAATTCCCCGGCTGTGAACAAATCAGCAATGCGGACGAGCGCAAAACCTGCGCCCAAAGGGCATTGCTGAAACACATCTACAGTAATATTAAATATCCTGTGAAAGCGCGGGATAATGATATCGAGGGTGTCGTTCTCCTAAACTTCATCGTACGTGAGGATGGTATGATTTCTAACTTAAATATCAAAAAGGATATTGGCGGTGGCTGCGGCGAGGAAGTCCTGCGCGTAGCACGCTTGATGCCACAGTGGATTCCGGGTAAGCAAAAAGGAGAACCTGTAGCGGTAGAGTTTAATCTGCCCGTCAAATTTCGTCTCGACGGTGAGAGTAAAACCATCATTGTAAAAGACAAAAATACTGCTGATGATCTTGCCGACATGGAGGTTTTCCAAGTAGTCGAAGAAATGCCACGCTTCCCTGGTTGTGAAGATATTGCAGATAAGGCTGCTCGCGACCAGTGTGCTCGTAAGAAGATGCTTGAATTCATCTACGGCACGTTGACTTATCCGAAGGCTGCTAAGGAAGCAAATATCGAGGGGATGACTGTTGTTCGCTTTGTGGTTGATAAGGAAGGCAACATTGTCAATCCCGAAATGATTCGTTCAATTGGAGGTGGTACCGATGAAGTGGTATTGGAAACGGTTTTAAAAATGAATGAAATGGAAGAGCGCTGGATCCCGGGTAAGCAAAAAGGCAAAGCGGTGAATGTGGTTTATAATCTTCCAGTCAAATTTAAACTTGTAGATGATACCCCTACGGAGGCTCAAGTTGAAGCTCCCGTGACGAAGCCCGTTGAAAATACCCTGCAGCTCAATAAATTTGATTTGTATCCCAACCCTTCTGCCGGTAAGATCAATATCGATCTGGAATTGCCAGAAGCCGGTGCTATCCTAGCCATTACAGACATGAACGGTAAATTAGTTCATCAACAAAAATTAAGTGCACAGCAAATGAAGATTACGGATTTGGATGTTAGCAGTGCTGCTGCTGGGCCTTTGTTTATCAATATCCTGCACAAGGGTAAATCATTTACTTACAAAGCGATTTTGCAAAAATAAGCACCAATTAATTCAACAACATTTTTACAAATCCTAAACGGAGGTACTGCATCGGGCATTACCTCCGTTTTTTTTGTAAATTACCACTATCCCGTAACCTAATGATTCCAAATATTGTAGCCGATGAGCAAGAAATCATCTCCCCCACCCAGCTTCACCGCCATGGATCGTCAACGCGAAACTTTCATCAAAGGCATGAGTGGTCAACGCTCCGTGGTTCCCTTTGATAATGCAGCCTTGGCCCAAAAAGCAAAAGAAAAAATGTCGGCCGAAGCCTACGCCTATGTTGCCGGCGGTGCCGGCACCGATGATACGGTTCACCAGAATCGCAGTGACTTTGCACGCTGGCGGATTCTGCCACGGATGCTGCGTGATGTATCTACACGGGACACTTCGATTGAGCTTTTTGGTCGGACTTACGCCTCGCCATTTTTGCTGGCTCCCGTTGGGGTTTTAGATTTAGCACATCGTAAGGCGGACTTAGCTGTAGCCCGGGCCGCCGTCGCCAATCAAATTCCCATGATTTTCTCCAACCAAGCTTCCGTCCCAATGGAGCATTGTGCGCAAGCGATGGGCGATGGCCATCGTTGGTTTCAATTATATTGGAGTAAGTCGAATGAGCTGGTTAAAAGCCTGGTGCAGCGCGCCGAGAAATGTGGCTGCGAAGCCATCGCCGTTACCTTGGATACCACTATGCTCGGCTGGCGCACCCAGGATCTCGATCTGGCCTATTTGCCCTTTTTGCGGGGGCGGGGTATTGCGCAATACGTCAGTGACCCCGTCTTCCAGGCCTTGGTCGATGAGCCAGACGAAGAGCCCGCCCCAAAAACTTCGGCTAAGATTTCGCTGGAAGCCATCGCCAATATCCGCGAGCTGATGAATAACTATCCCGGCAATTTCGTCCATAATTTACGATCCCGCCGGCCCCTTCGGGCCGTCCGCAAATTTATCGGCATTTATTCCCGGCCCTCCCTCACTTGGGAGGATCTAAAATTTCTGCGAGAAGTTACTTCCCTCCCCATCCTACTTAAAGGCATTCTCCACCCGGATGATGCACGCTTGGCTATTGACCATGGGGTGGACGGCATCATCGTTTCCAATCACGGTGGCCGCCAAATTGATGGTTCTATTTCCTCCATCGCGGCCCTCCCCGCCATTGCTGAAGTCGTAAACGACAGGATTCCCATTCTTTTGGATAGCGGTATCCGTACCGGTGCGGATGCGTTCAAAGCCTTGGCTCTCGGTGCACGTGCTGTCTGTATTGGCCGCCCTTATGTGTACGGCCTCGCCATTGCCGGTGAGCGCGGTGTCTCGGCCGTCCTCAAGAATTTCCGCGCCGATTTTGAATTAACGATGGGCTTGGCGGGCTGTAAGGCAATTGAGGAGATTGGGAAGGGGTGTTTGGTCAATAACTAGTCTACTCCCCTGGCCACATATCCCCCCACAGGCGGGAGCCCCCATCGATATAAATATTTTCTCCGGTAATGTAAGTCGCCATTGGACTTGATAAGAAAAGAACGAGATAGGCGACCTCATCTACGCTGCCCAGGCGACGCATAGGAATCGTTTTACTAACCTGCTCAACCAACTCGGGTGGATAATTTTCGAGGCCGGTGGATTTGATAATACCGGGAGCAACGCAATTGATGCGAATGTTTTTGCGGACCCACTCAATAGCGAGGGATTTGGTGAGGTTTTCAACGCCAGCACGGGCGGCGCCAGAATGAGCCATCCCTGGAAAGCCGCGCAAGTTATTGACCACGATATTGGTAATGGCACCTGATTGCTGTGGAAAGAAAAAATGCTTGGCCATCGCTTGGGTGACAAACCAAGTGCCATTTAAGTTGGTATTGATAACGGCGCGCCAGCCATTGGGGCTGATATCTTGGGCTGGCGCGGGAAATTGGCCGCCAGCATTATTAATCAAAATATCCAGCCCTCCACATTGCTCTTCGATGAATTTGGCGAGTGCTTCTACCATCTCCGGCTCTCGGATATCCAACGCAAAAGCATGACACGAGCCTAGCGGCTTCAGTTTTTCCAAAGCCTGATCAAGGCGTTCTTGTTTACGTGAAGCAATAATCACTTCCGCTCCATATTCAAGAAATTGACGTGCGATAGCCAGACCAATCCCGCTTCCGCCTCCAGTGACCAGCACCCGCTGGCCAGAAAAAATATCCGATTTAAACATAATTCATGATTTACTGTGCCAATGAAATGAGGTAATAAGATACTCTAACCTTAGGATTTATGTCAAAATGGCACCTATTTTTTATTGAAAATGACTTTTTGTCATAGTGATTTTACTAAAAATCGCAAAAAAGGCAGAAAAAACGGAATGGAATGCCAATTGATCTATGCCGGGTGTACTTAATCATTAAAATTTTAAAAACTAAAAATCATAAATATCATGACACTTGTAAGTTATCGCCCCCGAGTAAAAAGACGTCGCCCAACTTTCGTTAACCCTTTGTTCGATCAGTTTTTTAACGATCTGGTGAAAGTCAATGGCAAGTCTACTCACAAGGCCGGTTTGCGTGCCCCCGTGAATGTCGTCACGAGCAATGATAACTATCGTCTGGAGCTCAGCCTCCCCGGTTGGACTAAGGCAGACATTAATTTGAAAGTCGAAGAAGATACGCTAAAGATTAGCGGTGAAAAGAATCGTACCCTGGCGGAAGGCGAAAAGTTCCTCCGCAGAGAATTAAACTTTGGCAAGTTTGAGCGCAGTTTCCAGCTTCCCGAAGATGTAGATCAAGAGCAGATCAGCGCTGAATTCCAAAATGGTGTCCTCAAAGTGGTACTGGCCAAAAAAGAAGAGGCAAAAACGCCAGCACCTCGTACCATCGACATTCAGTAATACTGACAATTAATACTCTATCATATATCGCATAATCATCTTAAGGGGCTGTTCTTGAACAGCTAGGGACAGCTCCCCTTTTTTTACAAAAAATAAAATAAGTTAATCATCATGAGTTTAATCAAATATAATACACTGTTTTCCAACCGTTCCCTGAATGGCTTTTTCGATGACTTTTTCAATAACAGCCTGACCGATTTCATAGGTAACGACAGTATGTTCAGCACTCCGTCAGTCAATATTATTGAAAGCGACGCCAACTTCACGATCGAAGTCGCAGCGCCGGGACTCGAAAAAGGGGATTTTGAATTGAAAGTAGAAAACGATCACTTACTGATCTCGACGAAGAAAGAAAATAAGCAGGAGGAAACGCAAGAAGGCAAGTATACACGACGCGAGTTTAGTTATGTTTCTTTCAAACGCAGCTTCCATTTACCGGAGACGGTGGATGCAGACGCCATCAAGGCCGCATACGAGAATGGTATTCTAAATGTGACCTTACCTAAGAAAGAAGCGTCAAAAGAGCAACAACCAAAGGTTATAGAAATTTCATAGGGTTTTCATTATAGGTAAAGTTGGGCCGCTCTCTGCGGCAGACTTACCAAGGGTTTTAGGTGTTCTAATCAGGGCCAGCGCAATGCGCTGGCCTATTTTTTTGCTAGTTCTAAATGAATAAATCTTAGAGGTAAAGGTTATCGCTTTTTGATCTTAATACGCTGTCCGGGGCGCAAGCGAGTATCGGACTTGAAATCATTGAGCTGGCGCAAGCTATCCAGGCTGACTTCGTATTGACGTGCAATATCCAGCAAGGATTCACCACGGCGAATGCGATGCATTTGGTACTGCTTCTTCCGCTTGAACCAGCGGAAGGATGGGAATTTTTTACGCTTACGCGAAGTATCTTCCACGATAAGGGTCAGCGGTTCCCAATCGGTTCCCTTGGCTGATAAGTTTTCTTCCGCGGCAATCTTCACGCTCGCAATATCCTGCATCACGGGCACTTTATCTCTTTGCCCCGGTTTCATGTAAATCACCAACCGCTGCCCGGGATACAAGCTACGTAAAGTCAGATGATTCCATTTCATGATGTCCGTTTCGGTGCAACGAAAGGCTTGAGCCAGTAGCGTAAGATTATCGCCGTTTTCCACAACATAATTACTCCGCAGCCCGGAGGGCTTCCGGGCTTTTTTCACCTTCGGTGCCGAAATACCGCCGCCAGCGATGTACTGCGAAGCCTCGGAATCGGGGATCCGGAAATACTCTCGAAAACGGCGCATGCCTTCAATAGGCAGCGTTACATTATTGCCTTTTCGATTCGCCGGAATATAGCGCCGGCGATAAGCCGGATTCAGTTGTTTGACAATTTCATAGGGTGTACCACTGATCTCAACGATTTTGTTAAAATCTACAGATTCGTAAATCTGTACGGTCTCTGTAAGTTGCAAATCCGCTACCGGATAACGGGGTACCAAATCGTGTAAATGATAATAATTGAGGATATAAGTAGCGGCGATGTAAGCCGGCACATAATTTCTTGTCTCACGGGGCAAGTGCTTACGGATGCGCCAGAAATTCCGGCTGCGGCCCCGCTTGATGGCACGATTCACCCGGCCGGGGCCACCGTTGTATGCAGCTAGTGCAAGTTCCCAATTGCCAAAACGCTTGTATTGCTTGCGTAGGTATTTGATCGCGGCGGCAGTCGCTTTTAGCGGATCACGCCGCTCATCGACGTAGCGATTAATTTTAAGCTTTTGCTCCCGAGCGGTCGGCTTCATGAATTGCCAGAGCCCGACCGCGCCGGAGCGCGAGGTGGCCATAGGATCTAAAGCAGATTCCACTACGGAAAGGTATTTCAAATCATCCGGCATGCCTTCTTCCGCCAACATCTTTTCGAATAGCGGAAAATACATCACCGTACGCCCGAGCATCGCTTCGGTGCGCTCACGTTTTTTTACCGTGTAAGTATTGACATAGCTGCGTACAACTCGATCGAAACGCGGCGTAACCACATTATTCTGAATCTTACTCAACCGGTTTTGTATATCGCCATCGGTATAAGTTGGAATAGAAGAATCAACGTTCTTATGCTGCGCCTGCAACGTGGACACGCCCAGACACAACCACCCTATTAGTCCTAAAACGAGAAATCTCATGTTCGTATATGGTTAACGCAAGTTCGATGGTTGCCGAAAAGCTACAATGATAAGAAAAAATAGATGAATCTAATCTTCACCGAACGTATTAGAATATTATTAATTATTACAACAACTGTTCCAGCGCGGGGTTTAACGTTTTCTTAAGGGTTTCCGGCGAAGTCTTCTTTTTCTCAATGATTGCAAACCTCTTCTACGATTACGAATAAGAAGCTTTAAAACCTTAATAGGTAATTGTTTCATAAACTGTTTGTACTCTTTTTCTACTTTAGTTTTCTCTTTTTCTACCCGAATCTCCTCTGGATTATTATCATGGCGCTCACTCCCTTTAAGTTTCCTACGATCAGCACTTTGTGAATACTTTTGTTGGATACGATCGTATGCTTTGGGGTTCTTTAAATACTGTAACGCATGATTAAGCTCCTCAAAAATCATTTTTACCAGCCTTAGTTCATCGTAAGTCCCCTTAATTCCTCGATTTTCTCTTTGAATTCCAGCATAGTCAATATGAATTTCTAGTGAATGCCTCATAAAACGTGCGAGTCCCCCTTTTCCCGAAAAAATAATAAAAGGACGAATTGTTATAGTTTTCCGATGTTTTCTCAACGCATCATAGGTTCTTCTAAAGGTAGGAGATGCAGCGGAACCAGTTTGAATAAGCCGTTTTATCCAGGGGATAAATTCATTTGCTACACGTTCACTCTCCTTTTTAATCTTTTGCTTTGACCACTGATTCTTGTGTATCGTCTCTGCAATTAAATGATACCTTTCCTTATTGGCCTGAAATTTAATCTTCCGCTGCACACTCCCTGATTTCGCCGCAGATAAATTTCCTGCAGGCGCCTTATGGCCGGTCGTTGATTGCTGTACCACGTGAGCCAGCTCGTGCCCTAATAAATGGCGGCCCCGCGGCGTATGTGGCGCAAATTCACCTTGATTGAAATAAATATTGCTGCCCTGCGTGAAGGCTTCGGCATTGAGTTGCTCCGCTTTTGCAGCGGCAGTCGGATTAGTATGCAAGCGCACTTTAGACAAATCTACACCCAGGTGTGGTTCAAAGGTCGCACGCAGATCACTGGCCAATGGTTGTCCGCCCTCACCCTGAGGTGTCGAAAGTTGAGCCTGAGGTTGAAAAAAAGGCGCATCTCCTTGGTGCATCATTGCGTTAGCAATCTGATCGGCCTCGTTTTCTAATGGGCTGGAAACCGAATCATCTTTGAGTTGAGCCTGAACATTGGTAAAAAATGGTGTGTCGGCCTGTGCTACACCTTTAGAAGGTCCTTTTTTTTCGTTAAAAAGACCTTGTTCGGGTTGGTTCGCCTGCGAACGGCGACGTCTGGTCCGGGAACGCATAAGATTAGTATTTTACTGGAAAAGTAAATTAACTTGGCATTCGTAAAATCACAATAATGTCGTATCCGAAAAACAGGTTGTATTGATCAACTATCCTAAGGGTGGCAAAATCAAATAACAGCCATTAGCGGTAGGCGGAATAATACCTTTGCGATACGCAGGATTAAGGGCCTTGATGGTCTTCAATGAGTGCCCGGTTTCTTTGGCAATCTGTCGAAAACTCCGCCGGTGATACACTTTAACCGCTTTAATCAGTTGCAGATTGTAATCGGGGTAATCAGGTTGCAGGTCGTGAAACAGATAATTTTTCATCAGATAAGTCGCGGCGATATACTTGCAGATGTATTGCTGGGTTTCCTTCGGTAGATATTTGCGGACTTTCCAAAAATCGCGACTGCGTGCTTTGCGGATCGCCTTTTCCATATTGCCCTCACCGCAGTTGTAGGCGGCAATAGCCAGTGTCCAATCATCAAAGCGCTCGTACAAATCTGTCAGATAGCGCATCGCGGCCTCGGAAGCTTTGTGCGGATCATAGCGCTCGTCCACGTAGTTGTCGATCACTAAGCCATACTTTCGGGCGGTTGGCCGCATGAATTGCCAGAGCCCACCCGCGCCGACCGGCGATTTTGCTTTGGGATCCAGCGCCGATTCAATGACGGTCATATATTTCAAATCATCGGGTAATCCATGTGCTTTCAGATACTTTTCGAAAATTGGAAAATACATGATGGATTTCCCCAGAATGATTTCCGATCCTCGACGCCCGGAGATGGTATATTCACGAATGTATCGGCGTACACTACGGTTCCAACGCACATCTACGATACTACCTTGTTCGTCGATGCGATCCAGGATCACTTCCTTCGAGTATCGCGGCACTTTATAGCGGCTTTTCTTACGTTTTGTGCGCTTTTCACTACCTGGATCAGTTCCATTAGCCATGGCTATGACAGCCGCTAAAAGGAGCAGCGAGGTGCACATTATCACTTTTCTAATCATCAAAATAATTACTTTCTCCGTTCGTTTTCTAACCCTGAACTTATTGAAAGACAGATAGATTTAAAACGACTTATGGGGAAGTTGGTGTAAATAATCTGCGAAAGCTAACATTGGTCTTTCCGCAAATTGATCTGCCATAAGCTGTATTCCAAAAGGTATGCCGTTTTGCAGTTCTCCACAGGGCACACAAATGGCTGGAATGCCCGCCATATTGGCTTGTACTGTGAAAATATCCGCTAAATACATCGCCACCGGATCTTCATTTTTCTCACCGATTGGCCAAGGCGGCACTGGCGAAGCGGGCATCATAATGAAGTCGTATTCTTGCAGGATTTCTCGTGTCCGCTCGTAAATCAGTCGTCGTACGCGCTGGGCTTTGCCGTAATACGCATCGTAATATCCAGCGCTTAGCACAAAAGTCCCCAGCATGATCCGGCGTTTTACTTCTTCGCTAAATCCTTCGGTGCGGGTTTTTCGATAGGTTTCCAACAAATCACCAGCTTCCTGATTCCGATAGCCATAGCGAATCCCATCGTAGCGAGATAAATTAGCTGAGGCCTCAGCAGTCGTCAGTACATAGTAAGCCGGAATGATGAAATCCAGATAGTCGAATGGCACCGCTTCTACGGTGTGGCCTTCTTGCCGAAGTAGTTGTATCGTCTTGGCGGACCGCACCTTGACTTCAGCGTGTAATTGTTCGTGCTCCAGAGCGGCAGCGAAATAGGCAATTTTCGCCGGGCGGTCAAAGCTTAAATCTGTGTATGACTCTACGGGATGCTGACTAGCTGTACTATCATAATCATCCGGCCCCGCCATCACTTCCAGCAAAAGGGCAGCATCCGCAACACTATGGGTCAAGGTTCCGATTTGGTCAAAAGAAGAGGCATAAGCCAGTAAGCCGTAGCGCGAAATACGACCGTAGGTCGGCTTCATCCCCACCACGCCACAAAAAGAAGCTGGCTGGCGTACCGACCCCCCCGTATCTGATCCCAATGAAGCCAAACAGGTATCCGTTTGTACCGCCACGGCCGAACCACCGGATGAGCCGCCGGGAACCAGTTGATCACCAACTGCATTTTGCACAGGGCCGTAAACAGAGTTTTCATTGGTGGAGCCCATTGCAAATTGATCGCAATTGACCCGGCCAATAACAATGGCATCCTCTGCCAGGAGTCTCTCGACGACAGTTGCCGAATAGAGGGATTCAAAACCCTCGAGAATTTTTGAGGCGGCGGTCACTTCGTGGCCGGCATGGCAAATGACATCTTTGAGCGAAACCACCATGCCGAATAGACGGCCGACCGCCTCCGGCTGCTCCCGAAATTTCTGATCCAGTACCTGCGCACGCATGCGTGCTTCTTCGGCATACACCTCAACGTAGGCATTAAGGGCGCTGGTAGCTTCGATGCGACCGAGGTAATAGTCCACCAGTGCAGGCAGGCTGAGCGCACCGCTTTTCAAGTCGGCTTGCACATCGGAAAGACGTGTATAAAGAATACTCAAATCAGAGAGGCTCATTGGGAGAGCTGTTCGATTAATTGAGAAATACTCAAACGTGTTTGCTCGCCGGTCTCCATATTCTTTAGGCTAACTTGACCAGCGGCGATTTCTTCGCTCCCCACTAATGCGACATAAGGTGTCTGACGCGCATTGGCATATTTCATTTGCTTTTTCAACTTAGCGGGTTCGGGATAGAGTTCAGCGTTGATCCCGGCAGCGCGGACTTCATTCAGGCATTTAAATGCAAAAGCGTGTGCATCGTCATCAAAGGCGATGAAAATAAGTTGGATACTGCGGGTAGCATTTTCGGGAAAAGCATCGAGTTCTTCCAAGACATCGTAAATCCGATCTGCACCAAATGAAATGCCCACACCAGACACACCGGATAGTCCAAATACACCTGTAAGATCATCGTAGCGGCCACCACCGCCGATACTACCAATTTTCACCCCTTTTGCACTCACTTCGAAAATACATCCTGTATAATAATTGAGCCCGCGAGCTAGGGTAATATCGAATTTCACCTCGTTTTGTGGTGCTTTTAGATCAAAATAACGGTGGAATTGTTCTAGTTCTTCAACGCCCTTAAGGCCGGTGGGACTATCCCCAAAACGTGTTTTCAAGGTTGCTAAATCCTGAATTTGCAATAAGTCCATCACGGTCTCAATCGCCGTCTCACTAATCCCTCGCTTGGCCATCTCCGTTTTCACACCTTCTTCTCCTATCTTATCCAACTTATCAATGGCCATGGTCATATCCATGAATTGATCCATGCAACCCGCCGCTTCTGCCATTCCCGCGAGGACTTTGCGGTTATTAATCTTTATCACCACCTCAATTCCCAATTTGGCAAATACCTCATCGTAAATTTGTGCCAACTCGGCTTCGTACATCAAGGAATCTGACCCTACAACATCCACGTCACACTGATAGAATTCCTGATAACGCCCTTTTTGAGGCCGATCCGCACGCCATACGGGCTGAATCTGATAACGTTTAAAAGGGAAAGCTATATCGTTTTGGTGCATGACCACGAAACGGGCAAAAGGCACGGTAAGATCGTAACGTAATCCACGCTTTGAAATAGAAGGAATTAAGCCTGTGGAGTTGCGCTCGGTCAGAGCGGTTTCATCTGCTTTGGCCAAAAAGTCCCCATTATTAAGGACTTTGAACAATAGTCGATCTCCCTCTTCGCCATATTTTCCAGTCAAGGTGGCCAGATTCTCCATGACCGGTGTTTCGATGGGTTGGTAGCCATATTTGATAAACACCTCACGAATGGTATCGAAAATAAAATTACGCTTTCCGACCTCCCGAGGACCGAAATCGCGGGTACCTTTAGGTATGCTGGGTTTCATTGTTGTTAATTATTTTTGGTCGAAATGATGGTTACCAAGCCGAAGCAAATTGCTGAAGGAAACGCACATCATTTTCAAAGAGCCAGCGAATATCGCTGATATCATAGAATTGCATCGCAGAACGTTCGATTCCGATTCCGAAGGCAAAGCCAGAATATTTCTCGGAATCAATGCCACAATTGTCGAGCACCGCTGGATCTACCATTCCACATCCCAAAACTTCCAACCAACCCGTTCCCTTCGTTAGACGATAAGATTTCTCATCATCCGTTCCCATATATACATCCATCTCTGCACTAGGCTCGGTGAACGGGAAGAAAGAAGGACGCAGGCGGATTTTAGTCTCCGGTCCGTACATCTCCTTAGCGAAATAAAGCAGGGTTTGTTTCAGATCGGCGAACGAAACATTTTCATCAACGTACAAACCTTCCACTTGGTGGAATTGGCAATGCGAGCGCGCTGAGATGGTTTCATTACGATATACACGGCCGGGTGCAATAATGCGGATGGGTGGTTGTTGTCGTTTCATCACCCGTGATTGTACAGATGAGGTATGGGTACGCAGCAACATCTCAGTGCTGTTACGTAGGTAGAAAGTATCTTGCATATCCCGAGCGGGGTGATCCTCCGGGGTATTCATTGCAGTAAAGTTGTGCCAATCGTCCTCAATTTCACGATCCTCCGCTACGGTAAAGCCGATCCGAGTGAAAATATCGATCATACGATTCATGGTAATAGATACTGGGTGGCGGGAGCCGATGCCAATAGGATCAGCGGGAGCCGTAAGGTCGATATCTTGTGCGCTAGCGGCATCAGCTGCCGCTTCTGCATTCGCCTTCAGCTCAGTATATTTCGCTTCTGCCGCTTGCTTTACGGAGTTCACATACTGTCCGTAGGCCTTTTTTTGATCATTAGGAACATTTCTAATCTCACCGAAAAGCGGTTTGATAATATTTTTTGATCCTAAAAATCGAATACGGAACTGTTCTACTTCCTCCGTAGTTTGCGGCTGAGCAGTTTCTACTTCTTCGAGTACTTCTTTTACTTTATCGAATACGACATCGGACATGCTGAAAAGGATTTAGCTTTTTCGAAACGATTACCTTGTTTGCGTTTGCATAACATCTTTATTTTCTAAACCATTCCATCACCATTATAAATGTTAGAGGATGTTTGAAAATAAGCGCAAAGGTAAGCTTTTCGACCGATTTTTGCCACCGGCGGTCTTTGACTTTCATAAGTTCATTTGAGAAAGGTCGAAGCAGCAGAAACAGGTAAGCATAAAGCAGGTTTTGTAAAAATGCTTACATTCGTTTGATTGTTATTCACGGGCAGACCACAAGTGATAGGTTTTGTGCGTTATTTTAGCAATCAAGTTGTTCAAAACCACCAAAACGGTCCATGACTTGCTGGTAAATAGTTGAATGACTTTCATGGAAATAAGAGTTTACAATTCGTTTCCGTCACTTTTGAAGGATTTTAATTTATGGGACACCGGTTTGCGATCAATCGCCAGCAGTTTGCATTTTTCATCTGTTGCGTTTTGATGGTGGCTTTGATTTATTCAAAGTTCGCCCTCTCTGTCTGTATGATCGCTTTGATGGCCATCAGCGTGTTCCAATTGGATACCTCCCCGCGCCTTCGGTTCGGTTTTAACCCACAGCTCAAAACTAACCTCGCGCGCGTCTGGCGTTATCGGCCTTATATCATCCTCAGCATTTTCTTCCTCTTGGTACTCGTCAGCGGCCTTTACTCCAATGATTGGACTTATTGGACAGAACGGCTGCGCATCAAATTGCCGTTCTTATTACTCCCCTTTGCCTTTGCCAGCATCCCGGCGTTTAGTCAACGGCAATACCACAGTCTTTTTTATATTCTGTTGTTGATTGTGACTTTCAGTTGTATCACCGTGGGCATAAATTACTGGCTCCATTTCGAGGAGATCAATATGCTAATGCGACAAGGGCGGCCTATTCCCACCCCGATGAATCACATCCGATTTAGTTTATTGGTCGCTTTCGCAGTGGTAGCAGGCATCGTGCTATGGTGGCGAAAATTCTATTGGCGTTTCAAGAATGAGCGCTGGCTCATTGGTGGGTTAACCCTCTTCCTATTTACTTTTATGCACGTCCTTTCCGTGCGTAGTGGCCTATTGGTGCTTTATCTCTCAATTGGCTTTTTATGCCTTCGCTTCATCTACCGTACCCGCCGCTATGTGCTTGGCACCGTGGTGTTGGCAGTGATGTTGGCATTACCGATTTTAGCCTATCGCTACATTCCTAGTTTTCAGGCGAAGGTGGATTATGCGCGCTACGATTTGCAGCAGTACTTGGCCAACAATAGTCGAAACTATTCGGATGCGGAACGGCTGATTTCGATTAAAGTGGGATTGGATCTAGGTAAAGCAGCGCCCTGGTTAGGCGTCGGCGCCGGAGATTTGAAGCGAGAAGTTTATGCCGTTTACGCGCAAGAATATCCAGACTTGTCCCATCCCAAGATGCCCCACAATCAATATGTGTCGGTTTTTGCTGGAACAGGCTTCGTCGGATTAGCCTTGTTTCTATTCGCTCTCTTTTACCCGCTTTGGTACCAGGGTAATTATCGACATGACCTTTTCGTCGTTTTCCATCTCATCATCTTCTTCTCTTTCATGATGGAAAATACGATTGAAAATGCGATTGGAGTCGCCTTTTACACTTACTTTTTGTTGTTGAATTTGAATTATTTTTCGGGCTTGCGGAAGGATAGATAGCGTTTACTCTTCTATAATCCAAAGGCTCCCATACTACTGCCCTCGCTTAGATTGGATCATGCGGTCCAGCGATTGGAAATGAGCTGAATCGGGATCGCGACGGAGCAATTCTTCTCCCCAACGGTTAGCATCTTCGTAACGACCGGAGCGTAAGTGAAGTAATAGTTTTTTTAACACCTCATTATCAGTCGGACAAAGGCTTTCAACATAATTATTCCCGTTACTTTCTGAGAAAGTGCCCATTAAAGGGATGTCTCCTTTGATCTTGGGGCCGCCATCAATTTGACAGGCTATCGTAAATTCCAGTGTTCGATTTTGCCCGGTTTTCCACTGACCACTGGTTTTCTG
This sequence comes from Saprospiraceae bacterium, assembly GCA_028285085.1. Lineage (GTDB taxonomy): Bacteria > Bacteroidota > Bacteroidia > Chitinophagales > Saprospiraceae > JAHDHW01. The sequence goes on from JANQQI010000109.1 coordinate 42,188, forward strand.
CAAGGCTTTCTTAACGGCCGATTCCAATCCTAAGCCCATCGCCGAAAGGAAGGTCACTTTATTGACTTTACCCTGGCCATCAATCATCAATTCTACTTTCAGTTGTCCAATCCGGCAGGCCTCCTGAGCATCTTCGGGATACTGGAAGTGTTGCTGTAAAATTTCTACAAAAGCTTTTTTACCGCCATTAAAGTGCGTATTCAAAAATTGATCTACCGAAAAGCTCATCAACAAACTTCCGCTCATTAAAATCGCCGTTGCAAGTATTTTCATCATAACTGTTTTTAACCTAAATCACCACAAAAAATAATGCCACAAAGCGTTAGACATAATCACCCGAGCGAGATCGCGCAGCGCGACGTGGCGGCCTCCGGCCCGGTAGGCTGCTGCGCCCAAAATATCCTGCAATCAATCCAAACACAAAGCCACCAATGTGGGCCCACCAAGCAACACCAGATTCAGCGCCCATCAAGCCCGAAAACTGCATAAAGAACCAGATCCCCAGAAAGACAAAAGCCGGGATGCCAACGATAAAATAAAAAATAAAGGTCTTAATCCGCGACTTGGGAAACATGACTAAATAGGCTCCTAGTACGGCAGCAATGGCGCCACTCGCCCCTAAAGAAGGGACGGCACTTCCCGTGTTGAAAAGGATATGAGCACCTGTGGCGGCCAAGCCACCAAGCAAGTAGAACGCAAGAAAGTTGAAGTTGCCTACCGTCGCCTCAATATTGTCCGCAAACACCCAAAGAAAGAGCATATTACCAAGTAAATGCATCCAGCTTCCGTGCATAAACATACTAGAGATCAAAGTGTAGGTATCTTCCCCTTGTAAAATTTCCATGGGGACTAAAGCATGCTCTATATGTAAATAAGGATGGCTTATCTGCCATAAAAAAATGAGCACATTTAGCACAATGAAGCTGTAACTAAAATAAGGCGTGTAGCCTCCCTTTACCTGAGTATCACCGACTGGAAAAAACATAGTATTGTTGATTAGAAACTATCTCCCAGTACGAATGTAACCCAAGTTGAGGGTAAACGAAGGAAAAGCGATGTGATTTCGCGAAAAATGGGGTCTGTAACCACAGAATCAATCATAGACGTGCTAATTCTGCGGTTACAGAACGAGGGGACACTATCAAAGCTTGACAAAACGACCAATAAATCTCCGCCCACTCTGCAGATCTTCTAGCTGACAGAAATAAACGCCAGCAGCCAGGTCATCCACATTAATCGCGGTGACCCGTCCACGATCACAGCGCAGTAAGTGTCCATCCGCTGAAAAGAGCATCAAGTTAGCCAACTCCATCTCATCTGGATAAATAAATTGCAGGGCTTGCCCAGTAGTTACTGGATTAGGCGCCAGTTGGATATCTTTGGAACTAATATCATTGACGCGCGTGGTCATCAATTGCACTTCAATCTCATCGAAGTTGGAGGCAATATTGTTTCCGGCGGGTCCACCGGTAATGCCGCCTTCGAGAATGACCACCAGACCTGCTCCAACTTGTACTTCATCCGGGGTAAAGCTCAGGCTCAACTGTATCCATTCGGTGCTCGTTGTGGTATCACTAACGAGTACCTCTGGCTGATCGTAATTATTAAACACACCCAAACTCAGGCGAGCCTGGAGATTCATCTCACTTTTTGCCCAGCAGCTTAGCGTAATCGCTTCGCCGGCTACTGCCCCTGTGATTGCCTGATACATTTGTCGAGGATAGCAGCCTTGGGTATTGCCCGGTGGCAAGCGTAGGCTCCATTGTCCGCCATCAGCGGGAGCTTCGTTAACCGCTTCGGCCTCGCCACAGGGATTGATCCAATGCTCCAGGCTTCCTCCCGTATCATCTTCGAAACCGGGATTCAATAATTGAGCAAATAAAAAATGAGTACAAAAAGTAAAAAGAAGTAGAAGTAAAGCGTTTTTCATAAGCTAAGGGATTAATTTATAAACTAATACTAATCCTTAGATCGAAAAGGTTGCTTAGTAGCGGGTAAAAGCCTCAAAGTATTTGCATTCAGCAATCGCTTCCTGATAAAAAGCTGTCGGTGCGTAGCGATCGCGTAGTAGCTGAAAGTTGCGTTGGTAAGCGGCCGGAAACTTGGGAATTTGATTCGGGCCGGCCCATTTGTATTCTTTGCTGAGGTAGTAATCATTATGCTCACATTTGGCCGCCATAAAAGTGGCCCGGGCCGCTAGCTCATAATTTTTTGCCGTCTCCGCTACCGCGGCCGCCCTTTCAAAATAAGCGCGAGCACGCGAGCAATCGTGGTTTTCAAGATTACCCAAGGGCGCATAGTAATCCGAGTAAACATTATCCTTATCGTAATACCAATTCGCTCCCGAGCGGAAGAAATCAGCAACGTACCAAGAGTGACCAAAGTAAGTGATATTATAATAAGCTTTACCCAACTCATAATAGTATTCCGCTCCGTGTTGAAAATCCGCTTTAGCACGATATTCTAATTCAAAAATTCGCTGGATCATAGTCACCTTATTGTATTCTATGGTATCCCGAAGCAAAGGGCAATCTAAGCAATCATTGAGTTGTTCGATAAAAGGATTGAGCTTATACTTATCCCAAGCCTCACGCGGTAGGAGTCGGAATACTTCGAGCGCAGTCTCCATTTGTCCACGTGCCAGATAGTAGGTCCCTTTGGCATCCAGCAGGTCATTTTCCAAGGAATTCCCATCGCGGTCGGTCACTAATGCCTCCTCAAAACGCGTCTTATCTTCCTTGCGGCAAATCTCCAATAAGTTATTGATGATGGCTAGATCAGGATTAGGTAAAAGATGTTTCAAATTATACTGACATCGAAAAGCCTTCCCGACGTCCCCTTGCTCTCGATAGGCATGCGCCAGACGATCATTCAGAAAGTCGGGAAAATCCTTGAAGCGCGCATACATAGGGTGATCTGTAATAATATCTGAGATTTCTTCCTCGGTTTCATTATCGATATCCTCCAGATTATCGATCCACAGGGCCAATTCGAAGGTTGCTAACTGGGTCTTCAGGGTCTCGTTGATAATTTGAGGCTTGATCAGTGCGAAGGTTTGGCGAGCGGCGTAGTCGTCACCAGCCAGGAATTCGAGGTAGCCGCGGGCAATTTGCCACAGCTGAGGCTGCCGTACCCGGCCTTCTTCCACCAAACGGATGACAAACTCTTGCAATGCAATCAGTTCGCGCGGCGCACCTTTGCGTGGCAAATTGTGGAACATCTTATTCTCTCGCTTGCGATCGTTGAATTCCAGTCCTAATAAGTCCCGCTCTAGTTTCTTGATCTCCCGAGCTAATAATAGCTCAAGAATTGCATTTTGGGAATCTAGTTCATAAATCTTAATCATCTCTTCCACTACCTTAGCCGTACTCGTTCCCGCTCGCAAGGCATAAAGATTAGCGCGTTCGTGGTCATCTTGACACATGAGCAAACAAGCCGTCCATTCCTCATCGGTTTTAACATAAAAGCTTTTGAATGCAGAATGACGTTTCTCCGGACGGCGGGCAAAAATGAGCGAAAATAGGTAAGATGCCTCCACATTTTGTCCCAAGCGCATCATCGCTCCAGCCTTATGACCCAATATCCAATCATTAATAATACTCTCAATGGAATCGGTTCGTGGAAGGAGTCGATCATGCAACGCCAAAGTTTGCTCATAATCTTTCCGGTAATGCGCCAGACGAATCAATTGGTACGCGTAGCGTAGTCGGATATAATTAGAACGGGTTTTTCGAAATGCCTTTTCGCCTTTTTCAATCAAGGTTTGCATCTTATTCGCGTCCCGTCCAGGAGCAGCCCACCGATCGTCTGGTGACACCACATAGGGTTCACACTCTTTGGCAAAAATGAGATAGTTGACGGTTTCCAAACAGCGATTTGCTTTCAAATGCAGCGCGAAGGAATTGCGCCGCCAGCGTGGATCTAATGGATATTTTTCGTTTTGTACCGCGGTTCGAAGTCGCTTCAAAGCCGGTACCTCAGACCGATAAATAATTTGTTCCAAATCTTTTATCTCGACTTGTTGACAAAAAATTTCCTGCCATTCTTCTAGGTTAGATTTCGTTTGAAGTAACTGCGCTGAATCGTAATAATTATAAACATTTTGAAATTGAAAATAATAAGGCGCCCATTCGGAATCCAGATCCACAATATTAGGCATCAGAAAAGAGTAACCACTGAAACTCAAGTCCGGTCCACAGCTTTTGGTAGGTTGAGCCGGAATACAGATCAGTAGACTAACGAAAAAGATGACCAACAGTGAATAAATCTTCATAACGATAAGGCTTTAGCATCGTCGAATCTAAATGATAAAATACAATACGTTCGGGAGGTTGTTGTAGCTGTGGTGCTAATTCAAGCACCGCTTGTTGTAACAATTCAATCTCCACATTTTCTAAACGGATGCGATCCCCAGCGTACAAATAATGCCCTTGAAGATAGGTACTTTTACGAAGGGTATACTGCTTTTCTCCCACTTTGTGAAAACGTGTGTGATCCTCTAAATCCGCTTCCGAAAGGCCATTGATTAGCTTTAGTAATTTCCCATCTCGTAGCACTACACCCCAGCGAAAAAGCGGTAAGGCTACATCTAATGGCAAAGGGTATCGATCAAAGTTTTGGTGATAAGCGCGGGCCGTTTCTAGTTGTAAGATCGAATTGACTTCGGTCGAATCTGCTAAACGTCCCATATTGTAGTACATCAACATGCCCCGGTCCACAGGAGGCACGCCCGTCGATTTAAAATACTTAATCTGGTGTAAACGGATGGTCGCGCTAAGTGTCAAATTCTCATTACGGCATCGCCGATGTAAACCTCTAAGCAGTTCGAAATAAGCCATGCCGGTGCTAGCCGTCCAATCACAATCCATCTGGATTTCAGAGATATTGAATTGGAATTTACTCTGAATGGTTTTAATTTTTTTAAAAATCCGTTCTCCGAGTGTACTCATTTCAGTTCGCGAAAGCTGCTCCAAAGTCCGATTAGTAATGAATATCGTTGGGATAATATTAAGTGATTGGTGCCAAGGTTGCTTCACCTCTAGCTCACTGATTGGCACCGCAACCCCACCATCCCAGTCTACATCAAAAAAGCGTACATACAAGTCTTGTACGTCAAGGCGATCTAAAAAAATCTGGCTAAGGGAATCCTGAGTAACGATTGTCTTCCAATGGTAAAAAGCAATCTTGGTGGGCTTAGGTGGAGAAACATCCTGACAAGCAATAGTCGCTACTAGATAAATCGCTATGATCCCAACGTATCCGATTAGCCTGCTCATACAAGGCCCTCCCGAATCAAGTCGTGCAGGTGGATGACACCCAGATATTGACCGGCATCGGCTACCACTAAGGTCGTGATACTATGGGCGCGCATCATTTCAAGGGCTTTGACCGCGAGGGCCTCAGATGCAATGGTCTTGGGATCCGCGGTCATAATATCTGAGGCGATGAGATGCGCTACCTCGGTTTCGGTTTCCAACATCCGCCGGAGATCCCCGTCGGTAATAATCCCGGCCAGGCGGCCTGTTTCATCCAAAACGGCTGTCATTCCCAAGCGTTTGGAAGTCATTTCGACGATTGTTTGACGGATATTATCGGTAGTTTTTACAGCTGGTTTTTCATTTTGAGCGTAAAGGTCGCAGACTCGTAGATATAGCTGTTTGCCAAGCGTTCCTCCGGGATGAAATTGCGCAAAGTCAATTGGGCTAAACCCTCGTAATGCCAATAGGGCCGTCGCTACAGCATCGCCCATTGCCATTTGGGCGGCGGTACTGGCAGTGGGGGCCAGATTATTAGGATCAGCTTCCTGACTGACTGGCGTGTGTAGGACATAATCTGCATGTTGTCCAAGGTAGGAATCCCGATTACTCACCATTGCGATCAGGGCATTGCCAATATTCTTGACCAGTGGTACCAATACTTTCACTTCTGCCGTTTCACCACTTTTAGACAAGCACAAGACCATATCATCGGATTGGATCATCCCCAAATCGCCGTGGATGGCATCTGCAGCGTGCATAAATAGTGCTGGTGTGCCTGTAGAATTAAGTGTCGCCACAATTTTTTGCCCGACCAAAGCACTTTTTCCAATACCTGTGACCACTACCCTGCCTTTTGCGTCATAAATAGCGTTCACACAGGCCACAAACTCGCTATCGATACCGGCCTGGAGGGCATTGAGTGTTTCCGCCTCAATTTGAATGGTTCGCTTGGCAATTGCCAGTATTTTTCTTTCGTTATCCACAAGAATTTTATTATTTTTGACGGCTTTTTGAAAAAACGGGACCCGATTTCAACATAAATGCTCCTTTTTTCAAACATCCCAAATCCATAATCCCCCGGAGTAGGGCAATTTCCGCACTTTCACGTTCCGAATATCAGGTTATTGCTCCGCAATAAAACGTTTTTTTTGTTTATATTTATAGGAGTGTCAGAAAATAAACCGCAGATAAAAAGACTTAACTATATGACATAAATCTACCTCCCAATATTCACAAATTACGTGAACCGTTCTATTCAACAAAAGTATTGAAAGAAACACGATGGTAGCAACAAATGAACGCTTACTAGAAGCATTAAAAACACACTTTGGCTTCGACGGTTTCAAAGGTAACCAGGAAGCAATTATCCAAAGCGTTTTGGATGGTCATAATACCTTTGTTATCATGCCTACAGGAGGCGGAAAGTCTCTCTGTTATCAGTTGCCCGCAATGATGATGGATGGCACTGCCCTCATTATCTCTCCCCTGATTGCACTGATGAAAAATCAAGTGGACTCGATCCGTGGTTATAGTCAAAACGACGAAATTGCGCACTTTTTGAATTCTTCGCTAACTAAAGCGCAGATGAAGAGGGTGAAAAATGATATTCTCGACGGTAAGACCAAAATGCTCTTCATTGCCCCCGAGACGCTCACCAAAGATGAAAACATTGCCTTTTTCCAACAGGTAAATATTTCATTTGTCGCGGTCGACGAAGCACACTGTATTTCAGAGTGGGGCCACGATTTCCGTCCCGAGTATCGGCGAATTCGTACCATGATCAACTCTATCGGGAAAAATATTCCGATCATCGCACTAACCGCTACGGCTACCCCAAAAGTTCGCGCTGACATTGTCAAAAACCTCAACATGATTGAGGTGAATAGCTTTGTCTCTTCCTTTAATCGCGATAATCTTTACTATGAAGTATTGCCTAAGGGGAAGAAAGAGCAAACGATCAAGAATATCGTCCAAATCATAAAAAATATTTCCGGTCAATCGGGGATCATTTATGTACAAAGCCGAAAGTCCGCCGAGGAAATTGCCAAACTTTTAGTCGTCAATGATATCAAAGCTGCCCCTTACCATGCAGGATTAGATGCTAAGACGCGCTCTAAGACACAAGATGATTTTCTCATGGAAGAGGTGGACGTAATCGTCGCAACGATTGCCTTCGGTATGGGGATCGATAAGCCGGATGTTCGTTTTGTCATTCATTACGATATTCCCAAAAGTATTGAGAACTATTACCAAGAGACCGGACGGGCCGGACGAGATGGATTAGAAGGTCGTTGTGTGGCGTTCTATTCGTATAAAGACATTCAAAAGTTAGAGAAATTCCTTCGGGATAAGCCCGTTGCCGAACGAGAAATGGGCAACCAACTCATGCAGGAGATCATGGCCTATTCGGAGACGACATCCTGCCGTCGCCGCTTCTTAATGCACTACTTTGGCGAAGATTTCGATGAAAAGAAGTGTAGTAACATGTGCGACAACTGTCGCCATCCAAAAGAAAAAGTCGAGGTCGAGAAGGAAATGGTTCAAGCTTTGATGGGGATTGAGCAGCTGAACGAGAACTACGGCATCAAAATTTTGGTCGACTTCATGTTAGGCAAGGAAACACAAGAAATGCTTGATTTCCAGCACAATGAATTGTCACTTTTTTCGGTGGGTAAAGATCGCGACGAGACGTTTTGGAATTCTATTTTCCGTCAAGCTTTGCTCAACGATTTACTCTACAAGGATATCGAAAACTATGGCTTGCTGAAGCTAACCGACAAAGGTCGAGATTACATCCGCAATCCATATTCGTTTAAAATTCCGATCAATCATAATTTTGTGGCGGAGATGGCGGAAGAAGAAGCAGCCTCCTCAGCACGCACTGCGGTCTTAGATAAGACCTTGATGTCCATGCTGAAGGATTTGCGCCGTCAAGTCGCTCGTCAGAAAAATATTCCTCCTTTTGTCATTTTCCAGGATCCTTCATTGGAGCACATGGCGACCATTTATCCCATTTCGATGGATGATATGTGCAATGTGACCGGTGTAAGTAAAGGGAAGGCACAACGCTATGGAAAGCCGTTCATCGAGATGATTGCGGAGTATGTGGAAGCGAATAATATCGAACGACCAATGGATTTTGTAGTCAAGCAAGTGGCAAACAAATCCAAGATCAAGGTTAATATCATCCAAGGTATCGATCGGAAGATTCCGCTTAGCGACATCGCTGATTCCAACAATCTCAGTATGGACGAGCTGCTACATGAAATGGATATGATTGTGGCCTCGGGGACGAAAGTTAACATCGATTATTATATCGATGATGCCGTGGATGAGTATTCTCGTGAAGATATCTACGATTATTTCATGGAAGCGGACGATGATTCACCCGAAGATGCTTTTGAGGAATTAAAAGAAGATGATATCACAATGGAAGAAATTCAATTAATTCGCATCAAGTTTATGTCAGATATGGCGAACTAAGGTGCAGTTAGTGATTGAACTAATTTCAATTTATTCTATTCGAACTGTCTAAAAGTTTAAACCAGTTCATCACAAAAAGCGCTTGTGAGCCTGTTGCTTGCAAGCGCTTTTTTGTACCTTTCAAATATGAAAATTATCATTATCAACGGCCCCAACCTCAACCTGCTGGGCAAGCGAGAGATCGACATCTATGGGAATCAAGAATTCACCGCTTACTTTGCGGAGCTCCAACAACAATTCCCTCAGTTTGAGCTCGAATATTTCCAGAGTAACGGAGAAGGGCAAATTATCGATAAATTACACGAGATTGGCTTTAGCTACGATGGTATTGTGCTCAACGGCGGTGCTTACACGCACACCTCCATCGCCATTGCAGATGCATTAGCAGCGATTACCACGCCGGCCATCGAAGTGCACATTTCCAATGTGCACGCACGCGAAGCTTATCGCCACCACTCTTATTTTACGGCGCATTGCCAGGGCTTCATTTCCGGCATGGGGCTGTTAGGCTATGCCCTGGCCTTACAATATTTCGCGGCCCAGAAATAAGACGCTAAGGTCCAAATTGCACACCCGGTCTAACCATTGTTAGGTCTAACATCCGCAACCACCGCTTTCGACCAAGCCTGTGTTTTTTTGATTTGAAGATTTTGCGAATCAGCCACCCCACGGCAAAAGAGACCGCAGGTACAATGATCGCCAAAGCCGTAAGCTCGGTCCCAACCAGGGTCCCCAGCAAAGAAAAGGCTCCCCACGATACCCCAAATAGATAGAGTTGAAAGCTTAGCTTTCGCGACCATTTGGCATTGCGAAAGGTTTTAAGCGTAGAAATGTCTTCCATTTTTACCATCCCGTATTCGAAAAGGATGATCTTCTCATCAATCAGCAAATCATTAATGGTCCCTTTGTACCAAGTCTTATCTCCTTTAAGTCGATAAGTCAATTCATCACCGATGTAAAATTTCTTGGTTTTAGCGCGCCCGTAGCGCTCCAATTGTAGCACTTTTTGTGCAGAAGTCCATTGGGATAATCCCAGAAAGCAAAGTAGTAGAAGTAGCGTTAGCCGCATAATTTTTCGTTTAAATAAAAGTACGTCTTCAACATTCGTGAGTTGGTTGAAAGATATATTTTTCCGAGAAGAAATCCGAAATAAGGGTGAATACTACCCAAAAAACCAACAATGAAGTTAGGCAATAGTTGCTGAGGGAGGAGGAGCAGGTGGAAGTTCATCCCAAGACGTTGCGAGTCGACGCATCCACTTTCGGGTGGCTTTCTCAATGGCTTTGTAGTCCATTGTTTCACGGGCGGTATAGATCACCATCATAACGAAGGTTCGACCAGATTGAATGGTCTGATGTTGCCGTAATTCATGCTTTTGTAAGCGATAAGCCTCACGGATGCGCCGGCGCAATAAGTTGCGATCAACGGCACGTGGAAAAGCCCGACGGGGCACAGTCAGAGCAAATTGAATGGTAGCCGGAGTCTCTTCAGCCGTCGTCTCCAGCCATACTACGCGTAGTGGATACGCTTTTACCGATCGACCTTCTCTAAAAAGTCGCTCGATCAATTTGCGACTTTTTAGACGCTCTTGGCGAGGAAATCGGTACACTATTGGAAGTTTGACAGCCGAATAAAATGTGGATTAGTTCTGAGGTATATTTACACCGAAACCCGATCTGTATTCACAGGATCGGGCTTCAAAGTATTTTGGACGCTCCTCAAAGGAACGAGAGATGCACTACTTCAGACGACGCTCGTCAGAAACGGTCAGCTTAGCGCGACCTTTTGCACGACGACGTGCCAAGACCTTACGACCATTTTTGCTGCTCATGCGCGAACGGAAACCATGTTTGTTAGCGCGTTTTCTGCGGGAAGGTTGAAATGTTCTTTTCATTACTGTATCTTTTTATTAAAGCGGGACAAAGGTAATACTAATTTAGCATTTAGGCAAATCAGTGTATGAATATTTATCCCGTTTTCAAAGTCTATTTAGGACAGCTAATAAAGCGGAACGCTTAGCTGTTCATTGAAATCAAAAACTCGTCGTTGTTCATTGTGCCCATCAGATGCTTACGCAAGAATTCCATTGCTTCATCCGGCTTCATATCAGCCAAGTGATTACGCAGGATGAACATGCGCTGGAGCGTATCACGATCAAGCAACAAGTCTTCGCGACGTGTGCTGGACTTCGTAAGATCGATGGCTGGGTAGAGACGCTTGTTGGCCAGTGAACGATCGAGCTGTAGCTCCATGTTACCAGTACCCTTGAATTCTTCAAAGATAACACCGTCCATTTTCGATCCGGTATCAATCAAGGCCGTAGCCAGGATGGTCAATGAACCACCATTCTCAATATTACGCGCCGCACCGAAGAATTTCTTCGGCTTGTGCAGTGCGTTTGCTTCCACACCACCGGAAAGTACCTTACCACTAGCCGGCGCAACGGTGTTGTAAGCACGCGCCAAACGTGTAATAGAATCCAAAAGGATTACCACATCGTGTCCACTCTCTACTAGACGCTTCGCTTTTTCCAAAACGATACCGGCTACACGTACGTGATTATCGGCAGGCTCGTCGAAAGTAGAAGCAACGACTTCCGCTTTTACGCTGCGCTTCATATCAGTTACCTCTTCCGGGCGCTCATCGATGAGCAACACGATCAGGTAACACTCAGGGTGATTTTTCGCAATGGCGTTGGCCACATCTTTTAATAAGAAGGTCTTACCCGTTTTTGGTTGGGCGACGATCAAACCACGTTGTCCCTTACCGATCGGCGCAAAGAGGTCGATCATACGGTTACCGTAGTCTTTCCCGCTAGGGGAATTGGCCAGGTTGAATTTTTCGCGCGGGAAGAGCGGTGTCAGATAATCAAAAGGCACCCGATCACGGATATCTTGTGGTTCAAGACCGTTGATCCGCGAGACCCGCAACAAAGCAAAATATTTCTCACCTTCTTTCGGAGGGCGAATGGCGCCGCTCACTGTATCTCCGGTTTTCAACCCGAAAAGTTTGATTTGAGAAGGCGAAACATAAATATCATCCGGTGAAGTCAGATAATTATAATCTGCAGAACGCAAAAAGCCATAGCCATCAGGCATCATTTCCAGAATACCTTCTCCTTCAATAACGCCATCTAGCTCAATATTGAACTGTGGCTTTTGCTCCGCATCTTTCTTTTCTCCTGCTGGTTGGCGATCACCGCGATTCGAGCGGCTATCACGTTCTCGAGGCTCTCGAGGTTCCCGTGGCGCACGTGTTTCACGTGTTTCACGAGTGGGGCGAGGCTCTTCAACTTTTTCTCGGGTTTCTTTTTGTTCTTCGGAAGGAGAGGTTTCGGCGGCGGGAGTGGGTGTTTCTTCGGGGATTTCAGCGGGGATTTCTGGGGCACTTGGTTCGCTAGGTTCGGGCGCATCTACTTTCTTTCTCGTCCGTCGTCTGCGTTGCGGTTTTTCACCTTCGGTATCTCGCTTAGCTTTAGACGCTTTAGCGGGTGCTCCTCCATCATCCGGCGCATCCTTCTTACCTTTCTTTTGCTGTTCCTGTACGATGGCTTGCTGATCCAGAATTTTATAAATCAATTCCTGCTTGTTCAGTTTCTTATAACTTTCCAGGCCAAGCTGCTCAGCCAATTCGCGCAACTCAGGAACTAACATGTCATTTAGCTGAAGAATGTCGAACATAGTAGTCTTAAAATTTTAAATCTTTTGTTTGTAACGAAGTAGTGTTGAATATCAATTCCACGCACCCCAAGGTAAAGTCTGTATATGATTTCGGTTCGGAATGTACAATTCTTGAATTGTGAGGGAACTTGTAATTATTGACTCGAAATATTGAAAGTAAAAAATCCTTATTCAGATCAAAAATACCCTAGTGACAAGTCTACCAGCGTTTTGAATACAAGTGGGAAAAGAATAGGGAATGAGCTTCGAATTACTCTCAGTCTGCAGCCTTAAAGAAATAAGATTATAAAAGGTGTGCCTACTTTCTCGTCAGCGCAAAAATACGTTTTATTTTTAATTTCAAATAGTATCTTTGCAAAAAAATAACGAAAACTTTTCCTTTAAGTTTTACCATTAAGGCACTTTTTTTCAATCTTATCGTTTTTTACTGCATAGATCGTACCATTTTAGGTACTTTTTAAACAAGGCTAAGCGTCCTTTTAAGCATTTGTTTTATGACCAGATTTGATGTTTTAAAACTTCGCATCTAAAGTAACAATAAATAGCAGACTATAGTAAAAAAGATGACCTAAAAAGACCTTAGACCACTATTTCACAAAGTATTAAGTATTTCAATTATCATTATTACATGTTACAAATCAGCTTTATCCGAGCAAATCAGGAACGCGTTTTAGAAGGCCTGAAGACCCGCAACTTCCGTGACGACGACTTACAACTGGTACAGCAAGCCGTTGAACTGGACGACCAAAGAAAACACCTCCAAAAAGAACACGACGACCTGCTGGCCAGAGCCAATCAACTCGCCAAGGCGATCGGTGAATTGTACAAGTCCGGTCAAAGAGATGAGGCGGAAACTAAGAAGGCCGAAGTGGCAGAACTTAAAACGAAAACGAAGACGCTACACGAGCAGTTACAAAATAGTGAAACGGCCCTCGTAGATCTCCTGCTGAAAATACCTAATGTCCCCCACCCTAGCGTTCCCGCAGGTGCTTCGGACGAGGATAACGAAGTGCGGCAAGATTGGACACAGCCCCTCCCGGAGTTAGACGGCGAAGCTTTACCTCACTGGGACCTGGCCAAGAAATATAACTTAATCGACTTTGAGCTCGGTGCCAAAATCACCGGTTCAGGCTTTCCGCTATTCCGCGGCCAAGGCTCCCGCCTCCAGCGGGCCCTGATCAATTTCTTTTTGGATGAAGCTCGTCGAGCAGGCTACGAAGAAATTGTACCACCGCTCCTCGTGAATGAGTCAACGGCACGTGCTACTGGCCAACTTCCTGACAAGGAAGGCCAAATGTACTACGTTGAAAAGGATGATCTGTATTTGATTCCAACTGCCGAAGTGCCTATCACCAATATTTTGCGGGATGTGATTCTGGAAGAAAAGGATTTTCCCATCAAAATGACCGGCTATACACCTTGTTTCCGTCGTGAGGCTGGTGCATACGGTAAGGACGTCCGCGGATTGAATCGTGTACATCAATTTGACAAGGTAGAAATTGTCCAAGCGACCCTTCCTGAGCAATCTTACGCAACGCTTGATAGCATGGTCGCTCAAATCGAGCAGTTATTGCAAAAACTCGAACTGCCTTATCGCATCCTGCGCCTCTGTGGTGGCGATCTGGGATTCACCTCAGCGCTGACCTTTGACTTTGAGGTTTATTCAGCCGCACAGAAACGCTGGTTGGAAGTGAGTTCTGTGTCAAACTTCGAGACATTTCAGAGTAACCGACTGAGATTGCGTTATCGCGATGAAAATCGAAAAACACAGTTGGCGCATACTTTAAATGGTAGCGCTCTGGCGTTGGCACGGATCATTGCGGCTTTGCTTGAGAACAACCAAACAGCGGATGGTATTCGTATTCCTTCGGTCCTACAACCTTACACGGGTTTTAATATGATTAGCTAAGTGTGACGAAAATCCAAATACCACGTCATCACAATGGCAGGACCTAAAAGAGGATGTAACCTTCGCGGTTCTTGTTTGTTGTTTGGTCAGTAAGTACATTAAAAAGTTGACGTTAATCGAAAAAGACGAAGAAGATAGCGATTAGCGCTTTTTGACAAGCAATTTATTTTTAAGTTGTATTTTTCGGAATAAAAAAATTAGATGCTATGACTTTCGATTATTATATCTACATGGGCCTCACCTTCGCATTATCGCTAGTGGGGATGTTTGTAAGTAATCGCCTCAAAAGCAAGTTCAACAAATACAGCATGGTTGGGCTACGCAATGGCATGAGTGGTAAAGAGGTGGCCGAAGCAATGTTGCGTCATTACAATATTCACGATGTCAAAGTCGTGCCAGCACAAGGATATCTCACGGATCATTATAATCCAATGACCAAAACGGTAGCCTTAAGTGAGCCCGTATACGGTGGGCGAAGTGTAGCGGCGGCGGCGGTAGCCGCTCACGAATGTGGTCACGCCGTCCAACACGATACTGCTTATAGTATGTTGCAATTACGCTCGGCTTTGGTGCCGATCGTTAAAATTGCCGCTACCGCCCAGCAGTGGCTGTTGATGATTGCTTTGCTGATGTTGAGTCAATTTCCGCAACTATTGTTGATTACCATTATCGCATTTGCGGTGACGACCCTATTTAGTTTTATCACCTTGCCCGTCGAATTTGATGCTAGCCGTAGAGCATTGGCTTGGTTGGATGAAACGGGAACAACTCAAGGGCAAGAATACGATGGTGCTAAAGATGCACTTTGGTGGGCGGCAATGACTTATGTTGCGGCGGCTTTATCCTCATTGGTCTTGCTGTTGTATTTGATCATGCGTTATGTCGGTAGTGATCGGTGATGTAAAAGAAGAGACGCACAATCTGAAAAGGCAGGGCGTTTTGCTCTGCCTTTTTTAGTTTTAATTTTCCATAAAATTGCTTTTAAACTCAACGAACAAATTCTAATTTTTTAAAATCTATCCCTTATCCGAAAAAACTTTAAGTGACTTCTTAATAAAAATGTTTCTTTATAAAGATTTAACAGCCAATTCGCTAAGGATAGCAAAAGTTCACAAACATTATTTTTTTAATTTGTAATTCATTCATAAAAAGTACCTTACCCTAATTTTCAAGAAAGGATTGTTGATACTCCTTTTTCAACTTTTAATTTTGAAAACGCATCTTTTTAAACTATTTTAGCAGCTGTCATAAGCCCGTACTCATCATGAATGCCATGCAGAAAAAGCGCTACGTTTTTATTGATTTCGAGAATTTGCAGAAAGTCAAATTCAAGAAATTGGAGCGTGTATGCGATCGCATGTTCATTCTCATTGATTCCTCTGAGAAATCTATTCCCTTTGCTTTGGTACGTCAAATTCAACGATTAGGTAAAGCCATTAAGTGGGTACCTATCGAGCGGACGCGTTCCGGGAATATGAATTATCATCTGGCCTTTCTAATGGGTCGACTGCATCAGAAGGTGAATAAAGATGTGGAATTTGCGATCCTTTCTGATGACCGTCATTTTGATGCCTTGGTTAATTTTATCAATGAATCAGGTCGTCCTTGTCTTCGGGTGAAGAGTAAAAAAGAGACGCAAGCGGCGTCGGCTCCGATCCTCCCTAAAATGAAGACTTCTACTTATCAACAAGTACTCAACGGCCAAAGCAACGGCAATGGCAAAGCCATTAAAGACAAACCACAACGTGGTTTGGACAATGCAACCAGTCACGTCAAAGAAACCGCCCGTGAAACCATGGAGCGGTTGATTCGCTCGGGCAACCGCCCCGCTGAGCTGGAAATGTTGCGCAATTATATTCTCCTCCACAATCAGGAACTGACCCAAAACGAAAATGTCGATATCATTATTCGTCAAATGGAAGAGGATAAAAATATTGCGATCACTGAAAGCGAAGTCATCTATAATTTTTAACAATTCCCCGTCGTTTCTAGGCAAATTGGAACGCCCACATGGCGATTTTGCATTTATTATGTAAATTTGAGCGTTTCCGACCTCTTAACCGTAAACACATTTATCATGACACTAGAAGAAATTAATGACGAAATAGAGATTTCCAAAATAGAAATGGAATCATCAATTGATCATCTCAAGCATGTATTAGGCAAACTCCAAACAGGAAAAGCTTCCACCTCTATTTTGAGTGACATTGTTGTAGAATACTACGGTGCGCCAACGCCACTCAATCAAGCTGCAACGGTAACGACGGCTGATGCTCGGACATTGACCATCAAGCCATACGACAAAAGCTTATTACCAGTGATTGAGAGGGCGATATTCGAAGCTAATCTGGGATTCACCCCACAAAATGACGGTGAAATCATCCGTATTAATATTCCACCGCTTACTGAAGAGCGTCGTAAAGAGTTGGTAAAAAAGGCAAAAGGTGATGGCGAAGATGCGAAGGTTAGCTTACGCAACACCCGTCAAAAAATCATGAGTGAAATCAAAAAAGCGGTTAAGAACGGGCTATCCGAGGATATGGGTAAACGCAAGGAAGATGAGGTGCAAAAGATCGTAAACGGTTTTGGCGATAAGGTGAACGCATTGGTGGCGGCCAAAGAACAAGATATTATGACAATCTAAATCATCTTTTTAAAGATCAAAAATATTATAAAGCGGCCAGTGCCGCTTTTTTTATTTCTCTTCAGTAGTAGCAACCTGATAATGATAAATCTCTACTCGGTCGGCCTTTCGAACGTACAACGCACCACGTTCTAATCGAATATCGTCATCAGGAGATACACCTTCTGGCAAAGGAATACGTTGGCCACTCAGGCTGCGTAAATCGTACGCTAAAAGTTTGCCTTCTTTATGAAAAATCAAGCGCTCGTCTAATACCTGGAAAGGCCCTTCGGGTTGTATTTCCAATGTATATTGATATTGGCCAAATAAATCAAAGACCAGAATACCACGCTCTGCATCGTGTAAGAAAACTTGATTAGCTCGTTCTATCAGAAACTGTACTTGTGGCGGAGAGCCTAAGCGCATGTTTAAATCCTCACTTTCTAATAACACGCGAGATTGTCGATCAATTTTTCTAAGTCTAAATACTAGTTCATCGTAAACCCAAATGTTGTTATCGTTCGATAATCCAACGGCTTCCAGTCCTAATAATCCCAAATTCGTTAGATCAAATTCCCCGGTCTTATTCATGGTACGATCAAGGGTAATCAAGGTCAAATAATCGGGGTAATATAACAAGGGGTGGAAAGGATCGGTCATATCCAAGCGTTCCAAGGGGCCAAGTTGATTATTGGAAAAATTAAATAAGGCTTGGCCTTGCTGATTGTATTTGATGACTTCGTTGCGCATCGTCACCAGATACAATTGATTGAGGCGGTCCGTCGCCATGGATTTGGCTTGCAAAGGAATGGTGGCTAATAATTGATACGGATCGGATAAAGTATCCGATGCCACCGGACGGGCCGCACATTGTCCGAGTAACAAACTCAGACACAGGATCAGACTATTTTTTAAGATAAGTCGCCCCTTCATTTTCAAAAAATTTAATTTCTAAATCCTTCCCATCAAACACAGCATAAGAGTTGAAATGCATCCACTCTCCTAGATTGATATAACGACTGTGCCCATTTTTTAGCGTGCAATCGAGTGGCAGATGTCGATGCCCAAAAATATAAAAATCGGCGGGCTGTTCGTCGAGCTTACGATTAGCGTAGAGTAATAGCCACTCCTTATCATCTCCCAAATATTTTTCTTCACCTCGATTAGCGTGGCGACTCCGCCCCGACCAAAAGTTCGCCAACCCAATTCCAAAGTTGGGATGCAAGCGCGCAAATAGCCACTGGCAAAAACGATTAGCAAATACTTTTTTCAAAAATTTATACCCATGATCTCCAGGCCCCAATCCGTCACCGTGTCCAATAAAGAAGGTCTTGCCCAATAACTCTCGCACAATAGGTTTTCGGTAAATGGGAATGCCTAGCTCTTCTTCAAAATAGCGGAACATCCACATATCATGGTTACCGATAAAGAAATAAATTGGAATCCCGGCATCGCGCAATTCAGCCAATTTACCGAGCAAACGAACATAACCTTTGGGTACTACGGTAGCGTACTCAAACCAAAAATCAAATACATCTCCGACCAGATAAATCTCTGCCGCTTCTGTTTTGATTTGGTCGAGCCAACGCACGATTTGTCGTTCTCGTTCTGTACTGGTCAGGCGAGCATCAATGCCCAGATGAAAATCCGAAGCAAAAAATATTTTCCCGTTTTTCATCAACGTAATCTTTCCAATCTAAAATCATCAAACCAGACGCTGTCCTGGCTATTATTCCACAAATAGCCATTCAGACTATCGGCCGAAAAACTTGACGGTAGCTGCATCTCTCCCGACAATTTCACCCAACCCGTGCTATCCGGCAGCGTGGTATTTCGATACCCAAAGGTATAAAAGTTCTGGTCAGGAGAAGCCAATACTAAACCCGCTTGTATCTCAGCGGGGTAGCGCCAGATACTCCAGCGATAACGATCACAGGGCTGGGCCGCCTGGCTGAAATCCATGCCGAAGGGATGCTTGGCTGATAATAACAAAGCATGTTGCCCGGCATGAGTCCTAGCCGAATCTAGACGTGTAAGATCATCAATTTGCAATATGTTCTGACGATTTATTTGATTCCTTTGGAAAGTATCAGCCATCTCCATCGTACAAATGATCTCATCTAAGGGGGCCTGGATATGGCGTCTTAATACCCATAAGCTATCCTGCCCCGGTGGCCAAAGACGAGGATAGGCCTCCGATAGCACCGGCCGATAGCCACACCACGGTCCAAAACTAATCACATACTCATCATCATCAACGAACCACCAACTCTTTTGCCCAAAACGCGGTGGCCGACCGTCGGGTCCCGTCAAATACCAGCCATTGTATTCAAATCCCCCATCGACTTGGTGGGGCGAAATATTTTGTTTTTCTAAAGCATCAGCTAATCGCCATCGCGCTCGATTCCACGACAAATAATCGAAAGTACCGGTAGCCGAGAATAAGATGATAAGGGTCAACAAACCTATACTCCACCAGCCACGTAGCCTGTTTTTGGAAGAACTGACTCCGTCACAAATGAGCAGAATAATTAAAGGGAAAAGTGGTAAGGTATAACGATCAAAGAATAAAGGATGCGCCAGCAAAAATCCGCTATAAATCAAAATAGCCCATCCCAAATAACTAACATTTAACGACAGCCCTTGGCCTCCCTTTTTAAATATCTTCCAGCGTCCTATCCCCCAACTGGCTAACAATAATATCAGTAATAATGCTCCAACAAATCCAAAAGCACGCACGCCATTTAATACATCGCCCTCAAGTCGAGGGTCGAGATTATAGCCCCACGCAGTATCCAGAAAAAGCTTAGGCCCGATGCCCCAGTTGTACCAAATATTCCCCCAAGGCATACGCGACCAGGCTGGTAAGAGCGTAAGTCCAATAAAGAGTGTTATTCCCAAAGCGAGCCATAATTGGCGGTAAGTCAACTGGCGCCAATAGGCCGGTAAGTAATACACCACTAAGGGCCACAAAAAGAAACCACCGTAAAAAATAATCATGCCTGGCCGGATCATTAACTCCGGGAGCGACATGCCGGCAAAGAGTTGATTAGCGCCCATATAATCACCGGAAAGCAGTCCAAGTGATTGCATCAAACCTAATGTTCCGTACAAGGCAATGGTTGATAACACGAAGGGTAAAAAAGAAGGCAAAAAACGTTTGATCGCCCAATGATCACGCTGCCAGGCTGCCAGACCAAACGCCAGTGGAGCCAAGAGACCAAGCTGGCGAATTAGCGTAGCCAATACGGCCCACAGTGTACCCCAAATAAGCCAACTGAGGTCCCTATCATGTAAAGCACACCAAAAACAATAAAAGGCCAACAGCAAAGTGACCAAGAATGGCACATCGGTCATAAAGGAATAGGACAGGGAAAAATAGAATGGATTCGCAAGAAGGGTTCCGCTTGCCAAGAGTGCTAACCAAGGACCTTGATTTAGCTTGCGTAGCCAGCGAAAGATCACCATGCCGCCTACCAAGCCAAGAAAAATACTAGAACAACGCAGCACGGTAAAGGAGAACCCAAAAATTTTGCAGACGAACCCGCCCCAAAATACTTGCGCCACCAATGACATCGCTTGCCATTCGTTGAATTGCAGGCGATTTTCTTCAGCTAGAAAACGAACCGCCTGGTGGTAGGACCAATCATCGTTGAGTGGAAACTCTCCTCGGGGATCAACCAGAAAGGCAAGACCGATCCATAGCATGCTCAGCAGAAGATAAAAGCGTCCATCTGCCTCAAACCAGCTTTTCATCCGCTTAGTAAAGGCCGACAGTTTTAGACTTTTTCCATCACGGTTCCACAGCTATCGCAAGTACGCAAGCTTTCGGAATCCATAAAAGCATTCATAACGACCGGGAGCTGATTCACGATATCTTTCATTTCGAAAGTCGCTTCGTGGAGCTTATGATTGCAGTTTTCACAAAACCACATCAACTTATCTTCTTCGCCGTTACGGCGATAACGTTCAATCACCAATCCGATCGTATTTGCTGGACGTTGGGGAGAATGTGGAATCCGAGGTGGTAACAAAAACATATCACCTTCCCGAATCGTAATGTCCTCAGGTCGGCCATCTTCGTTGATAATTTTTAGGGTAATATCACCTTCTAACTGGTAAAACAGTTCCTCACCATCTTCGTAATGATAATCTTTACGGCCATTCGGACCGCCGACTACCATGACGATATAATCATCATTTTCAAAATAAATCTGCTTGTTTCCTATCGGAGGTTTCAGCAAATGACGGTGTTCATCCACCCACGCCTGAAGGTTAAAAGGTTTTGCAATGGCCATAATTGAAATGTTTAAAATTAGAACTAAATTTAGCAATTATTTTGAGTATAAAAGCCTCCAAAAACAATGGACTTAAACTTAAAAGGGAAAAATGCCCTGGTATGTGGTAGTAGCCGTGGAATTGGTAAAGCTGCCGCTATAGAACTCGCACTCTTGGGTGCTAATGTCACACTGGTCTCCCGTAATGGCGATCGCTTAGCAGCCGTCAAGCAGGAGTTGGATCATAGCCAAGGACAGCAACACGATTTTTTGGTAGCAGATTTCACGAATAGCACCGAATTACGTAAGCGTGTCGCCACTTTAGTAGCGACCAAAACCATTCATATTCTCATCAATAATACGGGTGGACCACCCGCCGGACCAATCACGAAAGCCCAACCTGAAGAGTTTGTGCAAGCATTCCATAATCATCTTATTTGTAGCCATTTG
The DNA here is from genome assembly GCA_028285085.1 of Saprospiraceae bacterium. Classification (GTDB taxonomy): domain Bacteria; phylum Bacteroidota; class Bacteroidia; order Chitinophagales; family Saprospiraceae; genus JAHDHW01. The sequence continues at coordinate 63,868 of JANQQI010000109.1, forward strand.
CTGATGCAAACGGTGTTAAAAGGGATGCAGCAAAGTGGTTATGGGCGGATGATCAATATTATTTCGACTTCTGTCAAGCAACCTCTTGACAATCTTGGTGTTTCAAATACCGTACGAGCAGCCATGGCAAATTGGGCAAAAACAACCGCTAATGAGGTTGGGCAATTTGGGATCACTGTCAACAATGTATTACCTGGTGCAACTGGCACCCAACGTTTACAAGAAATCATCGATAATAAAGCAAATAAAACCGGGCAGAGTAGCGAAGAGGTGGCCGATAAAATGCGTGGTGCAATTCCCGCACAGCGTTTTGCCGAACCACACGAAGTCGCCGCAGCGGTAGCCTTTTTGGCTTCCCCCGCCGCAGCCTATATCAATGGCGTTAATCTGCCGGTTGACGGTGGCCGTACCCGATGTCTTTAACCTTCAAATCCATTTGATATGCGTTATTCCCTTATGCTTTTCTCATTACTGCTGTTCGCCTGCGGCGGCGGCACTAGTAACAATCAATCCGACGAGGAACAAAAACTTCTATCGGAGGCGGCTCAAATCCACGAAGAAGCCATCAAAGTTGAAAAAAATCTTCTACCACGATTACAGGAACTGCGCCAACGCGCTAATCAGATCCAAGTCGTAGGGCGCGAGTTGACGCCTGAGGAAATGAATTTCGTAAATGCGGTCAGTGCTTTGGAGCTACGCCACCAACAATGGTCCGAAAATCACGTCGAAGTACCAGGACATGAACACCACGATCATGACCATCACGGTCACGATCATCACGGTCACGATCATAATCACGACCACGACCATGATCATGGTCCTGCCCTAGAATTAACGGCAGCGGATATGCTGCTCGTGCAGAAGGAATTCCGCGATTCTATATTGGCTATCCAGACCAGCCTGACCCAGTTAGAAAAGCAATAACTCAATTTGACAATGAAAAGAATTGAACATATCGGCATTGCCGTCAAAGACCTCGAAGCCGGAAATGAACTCTACGCTCGTCTCCTCGGCACTGAGCACTATAAAATCGAAGAGGTCGCCTCCGAACGCGTACGTACCTCTTTTTTCCGAGTCGGTGAAAATAAGATTGAACTACTGGAAGCCACTGAGTCGGACAGCCCTATCGCTAAGTATATCGAAAAGCGAGGTGAAGGCATTCATCATTTAGCTTTTGAAGTAGAAGATATTGAGGCTGAGATGCAACGTCTGGCTGCAGATGGCTTTCGCTTGCTCAACGAACGTCCTAAGCGAGGTGCCGATAATAAGCTCGTTTGTTTTGTCCATCCCAAAAGTGCCAACGGCGTTTTGATCGAACTCTGTCAAAGTATTCCCGAGCAATAAAGTATGGAATGGTCGCATTACTTCATTGCGATTGGAGGAGGCATTCTGGCTGGGATCCTCAATACCTTGGCAGGCAATGGCTCAGCCATTACCTTGACCATTCTGATCGAAGTTTTACACCTCCCCGCCGATATAGCTAACGGTACTAATCGCGTGGGGATTCTTGCCCAAAGCATTACGGGGACGGCCGCTTTTTACAAAAATGGAAAGCTTAATCTAAAGCACAGTCGACCAATCGTCGTCCCAACGATTATTGGCGCGCTAATCGGTATTCTAGTTGCTATTTCGGTGAGTAGTGAACAGTTCCGCGCCGTTTTCCGCTTTCTGCTATTGTTTATGTTGTTTGTCATTTTGGTTAATCCCAAACGTTGGCTGCGCAAAACAGATACTAGCCGGCCTGTCAATTATTGGCTTACTATTCCTTTTTTCCTACTGCTCGGCTTTTATGGTGGTTTTATTCAAATGGGAATGGGCGTTTTCTTTTTGGCCGCAATGGTGCTCGGCGCACGCTACAGTTTGACGGATGCTAATGTGGTAAAGGTGTTCGTAGTCGGCGCCTATACGATCTTGGCCGTAGCGATCTTTCACTGGCAAAATCTCATTGACTGGCGTATTGGATTGATTCTAGCGGTTGGACAGGCCATTGGCGCCTGGATCGCAGCTACCTTTGCGTCACGCTATAAACATGCTGATTTCTGGGCCTATATTTTGTTGGTCGGCGTGATTCTTTGGGCTTTAGCTCGTCTTTTTGAATTAGTTTGAGTTTGAAAAATGATTTTAGTAATAGTTGAACATTTCCTTTCTCCTGCCGGAAAAGCTTATTTCCCAGAATGGGTAGTAGAGACGCGACAGATCTTGCAGCATTTTGATGGTTTTATAAAATTGGAGATGATTCGTTCAATTTCTAATAAAGAAGGGACCTTTCTGATGTTACAATTCAAGGATATGGAACGCCTACATCACTGGGCGAGTAGTTTCGAACATAATCAAATGTTGGAAAAACTGGCGCCGTTCCGGCTTCACAAGCAACAGAGTAGTATCTTTGAAATCTGATGTCAAGTACCAAGGATTCCAACAAAAATATCAGCACTTACAATACGACCTTTGCCGAGGCCCTCGCGCAACTCAATCCCGCGCAAAAAACTGCCGTTGAGCAAATTGAAGGTCCCGTGATGGTCATTGCCGGGCCGGGTACAGGTAAAACCCATATTCTAGCTGCCCGAATTGGACGTATCTTAAGTGAAACTGATACCTTGGCAAATAGCATCCTTTGCCTAACCTTTACCGATGCAGGCGTCCATGCGATGCGTGAGCGTTTGCTCGAATTTATCGGCCCGGAGGCACACCGGGTGCATATTTATACCTTCCATTCTTTTTGCAATAGTGTCATTCAAGAAAATCTTGAGCTATTTGGTCGGCACGATCTGGAACCGCTCAGTGAGTTGGAACGCGTAGAGTTGATCCGCGAGTTAATTGATGGCCTCCCCACCGCTCATCCCCTAAAAAGTCGGCGTAGTGATCGCTATTTTTACGAACGGCATCTACACGATCTTTTCCAAAGAATGAAGGCAGAAGACTGGTCGGTCCAATTCGTCCAAAAGCGTATTCAGGGTTATCTGCAAAGTTTATCCGAGCGCCCCGATTTTCGCTACCAACGTAATACCAAAACACACCAAAAAGGTGATCTCAAAGCATGGAAAGTTGAAGAGGCCACCTTGAAGATGGAGCGATTACAGGCCGCAACCGATCTTTTCCCGGAATACGAAAAACTCATGCGCAAGAATCGGCGCTATGACTTCGCCGATATGATTCTGTGGGTGCTCCGCGCTTTCGAGCAAAACGAAGCCTTGCTACGCAACTACCAAGAGCGTTATCTTTATTTTTTGGTTGATGAATATCAGGATACCAACGGGAGTCAAAATCACATCCTCCAACAACTCATTACGTATTGGGAGCAGCCTAATATCTTCATAGTTGGTGATGACGATCAGTCAATTTTTGAATTCCAAGGGGCACGACTTCGTAATTTAACGGACTTCTATAGCACCCATGAGGAAGAGTTAACACTCGTAATGCTCGATCATAATTATCGTTCTAATCAGCCCATTTTGGATGCGGCCAAATTATTGATCGATCAAAACCAAAAGCGTATTACCCGGCTACTGCCGGGCCTCGACAAACAACTCCAAGCTCGACACCCCGACTTTGCCAGCTCAATAGTGCTGCCCAAAATATTATCCTTCGAAAATCGTATCCAGGAGGAAGTCGAACTGGTCCGTCAAATCGAACAGCTCCAAGCAGACGGACAAGCTCTCAACGAAGTCGCCGTCATCTACGCTAGACACCGACAGGCTCGTAATTTGATTTCTTTGTTAGATAAAAAAGGGATTCCTTACAATACCCGTCGGCAGGTCAACATTCTGGATATTCCCTTGATCCAGCATTTACGCCAATTGCTGCGCTACCTACAGCTGGAAAATCATCGGCCTTACAGTGGTGAGCATCTGTTATTTCAAATTTTACACTTTGAATTTCTGGGGATCGACATTGATGATTTAGCTATACTCAGTTTTCATATCGGAGAGCAACCACTCCCCGACCGGCCTTCCTGGCGAGATATTATTAGCCGCCCGGCACTGAGACGTGCACTCACGCTCAATCAACCAAAACCGTTAGAGCAATTTGCCCGGCACCTGCGACAGTTTATCGCAGACACCAGCAATTTGGCTTTGGTACACTTGATTGAAAAAGTAATCAATCGCAGTGGGCTTCTACACTTCGTACTGGAGCAAGCCGATAAAGCTTGGTTGCTACAAGTCTTGCATACCTTCCTCGCTTTTGCGAAAAAGGAAGCGGACAAACAACCTCGTCTTAGTTTAGGCCGGCTACTGCAGATACTCGATAATATGGACGCCAATCGTCTGCGTATTTCCTTACAAAAGACAACGACTGCTCGCGATGGCGTCAACCTGTTGACTGCGCATAGTTCAAAAGGCTTAGAATTTCGCTATGTATTCATTATCGATGCGGTGAAAGACCAATGGGAAAGCAGTGGTCGCCGTTTGACAGGTAGTCGCTTTACTTTTCCGGATACACTGACCTTTTCCGGGGAAGAAGATGCCCAGGAAGCGCGCCGCCGATTGTTTTACGTAGCAATGACTCGGGCACGCACGCATCTGCAAATTTCTTATGCTCAGATGGACGAGCGGAATAAATTATTGGAGCATAGTACCTTCGTTGATGAGCTACTTCGACATCCTAAATTATCTGTTGAAGCGGCCACTGCACCCGCAGAAGCTTTGGCTGATGCTCAATATCTCCAGCTTTTAGAATTGCAAAAACCAGTATTACCCGCTCAGGAATGGGATCGCATTGAAGCCTTGCTGGAAGGTTTTGTGCTGAGCATTTCCAGCCTAAATCGTTTTTTACGCTGCCCACTAAGTTTCTATTACGAGAATGTACTGAAAATCCCTTCCGTACAGAGCGAAGCGGCTTCTTACGGCATTGCGATGCACCACGCTATGCGTCGGGTTTTTGAAAAAATGAAACTCAATCGCCCCCGCCGTTTTCCTGGAATTCGTGAATTTATAGGATTCTTTGAAGATGAAATGCACCGCCTGCGTAGCTACTTTGGCGATTCTGAATTTGAGCGGCGACTAGAAAGTGGGCGATTGCACCTACGTCGTTATTACCAGCTTTACCGAAAAACCTGGCCGCGGAGTGTACAGACGGAATTTAGTGTTCGTCACGTCGAGTTGGAGGGGGTTCCGCTCACTGGCACCATTGATTTCCTTGATCTTTCCGATGAGCAAGTTATTCATATTATCGATTATAAAACGGGATCAACCAGTAATCGAAAATTATCCCGCCCCACTCCTGCTAACCCGCTAGGTGGTAATTACTGGCGGCAATTGGTATTCTATAAAATCCTGTACGAATTGATGCAGCCCGTTGGTAAACGAGTTGCCAGCGCAGCTATTTCCTATCTCGAACCTGACGCAAAAGGAGATTACCCCATGCGAGCTATTACCTTCCAGCCCGGAGAGGTACAACAGGTCCGACAAATCATCGTTGATAGTTATAAAAAAATACGTCGGCACGAATTTTACGAGGGTTGCGGTGAAAGTAGCTGTCAGTGGTGCCAGTTTGTCCGACAACGTAGTACTTTAAACTCCTTAGTAGATCGTGAAGCGGAAGCTTTTGACGACTAATCCCTAAGCTAACCTCGAAACTATATCTTTGAATCATGAGTCAAAAGAAAACCAATCAAAAATCAAAGCGCAAAAAAATGGGATCACCTTGGCGACAACGCCTTGTCACTTTTGGTGTTTTTGGACTGGTCCTACTTTTTTTAATTAGCATGTTCTTTTCAACTCCCGGCACTTTTTCATCGCGCGACAACGGTGATAATAATCGAACCAGTAGTACTTCATCAACAAATACTAGCGCTACCTCTACGGCGCCTTCCGAGCCGCAATTCGTTGTAGAAGGGCAGCTCGCTTTTGTGCGGAATGATAGTATTCTTACTGAACTGGAAATCGAAATTGTAGATACGCCCGATCAAATCGAACAGGGGGTAATGTTTCGCCGCAGCATGCTCCCCAATCGAGGGATGCTATTCATCTTCCCGGAAGAACGACCGCGTTCATTCTGGATGAAAAATTGCTATTTCCCCCTCGATATGATCTTTGTGGGTAGCAATCGACAAATTGTATCCATTCAACGCAATACTGTACCTTTTTCAGAAGCATCGGTTCCCAGTGGAGTCCCAGCGCAGTATGTCGTAGAAGTAAATGGCGGATTTGCAGAAGCTTATGGCTTACAAGTAGGTGACCTGATTAGTTTCTAAAGCTGATCGTAGGCCGTACGGATTCGAGTGGCCATATCAGCCAACTCTTCAGTATTACGCGACAGTTTTGGCCGCGCAAAATTCAAATCCTGAACGCTATTGATGGGGATAAGGTGAACGTGAGCGTGTGGCACCTCTAGCCCGATCACAGAGATGCCAATTCTTTCACAGGGAACAATCTGCTCAATGGCTTTACCCACATTTCGGGCGAAGGGTAATAAGCCCGCCAGAAGAGATTCTTCTAAATCAAAAATATAATCCACTTCTTGTTTGGGGATGACCAGCGTATGGCCATCCGCCAATGGGGAAATATCTAGAAAGGCCAGATAATGATCTGATTCAGCTATTTTATGACAGGGAATCTCACCTTGTACAATTCGAGTAAAAATACTGGCCATGATAGGGATTTAGAGTTCAATTTTTACAACTTCGAATTCTAAACTTCCTCGTGGTGTTTCAACCTGAGCAATCTCACCTACTGCTTTACCAAGCAGTCCTTTTCCCATTGGTGAAGTCACAGATATTTTTTTCGCTTTTAAATCAGCCTCAGACTCAGACACCAAATGATAAGTGATTTCCTTACCTACTTTAAGATTCTTGATAGTTACTTTAGAAAGAACTGTCACTTTAGAAGCATCCAGTTGGCTAGCGTCCAGTACACGGGCATTCGCCAGCGCTTTCTCCATGTCATTAATTTTCAACTCCAACAACCCCTGAGCCTCTTTGGCGGCATCATACTCAGCGTTTTCAGAAAGGTCACCTTTTTCCCTTGCTTCCGCAATGGCTTGTGCTACTTTTTGCCTTTCTGTAGATTTCAATTCGTCTAATTCCGCAACAAGGCGGTCGTACCCTTCTTGGGTAAAATAACTATACTTTGACATAATCAAACTTTTTATGGAAAATCAATCTCCCTTTTCCGTTAACCAATACCGTTATCTAAGATGATTTGAATGGCAGGAGCGAGGAGATATATAAGGCAAGAACGTTTCTACCTCTTGGGCAGAAACGTTCTTGAATGACTATCGAAAGATAAAGTTAAGTATTTTCTTTCAATAAGTAAACCGATTCAATCGATTTTACTATAGCATAATTCTTACAGAAATATTGTGTGTACCATCCCAGATACGGGTCTGACGGTACGCGTAGTCGATACCAATTTTTTGACTGCTACCTTTCTTAAATGGGGTTTCAATAGTAAACCCAGCACTTAATCCAGTGTAAACTGGCGCTTCATTGCTATCATTCTCGAAGTAACCAAACTCGTACTTGTAACCAGCACGGAGCATGAAACGATTATCGAAAGCATATTCAAGCCCTCCTCCTAGCTGATCCTGAGAGAAAGAGTTTGCGGTGAAATTGGTCATGAAAGTCAAACGATTTTGCTTGTTTAAGATGAAATCGTAAGAACCACCAATATTCAAAAGAGAAGGCAACTCATACTGCTGTGGACGCAAGAAGTAAGTCAAATCGAAAGGTGTAGAAGTGTTATTAGGGTTTGGAGCAGATTCTGCCAGCCCTTGCCCAGTATAAACCATTGGTGCCCCAACATTACGTAGAGCAATACCGAATCGGAAATTATCCTGTGGCCCGGTAACGTACTGTACCCCGGCATCGATAGAAAAACCAAATGCATTAACCTCAGCCGTAGATTCAGCAATCGTACGGAATACGATACCTACCGATACTTTGTTTTCGAAAACGTGGCTATAACCAACTCCTAAATTGAACAAAGAAGGAGAAAAGGTTGCCCCGGTTCCTTCTGGTTGCTCCTCGGTAGTCACCATGATATCACCAAGATCGAAAGCCATTAAGCTCACACCGATAGCACCATTTTTACCAATTTTCTGAGCAAAGCCAAAGGCATTAATCGAAATATCAGTGCCTTCGAAATAACGTGTATGAGATAGGTTAAACTCTGATTTATTGATACGACCAATCCCTGCGGGGTTGATATGCATCGCCTCTACACCACTAACGACAGAGGTCGTCAACAGGTGCAGACCTGCACTCTTGGCGTAAGGATGGATAAGCAACTGCGTACCACCAGCCTCTCCTTGCCGATCGGGATTTCCCGCCTGGGTTGTCCCCACCGCTGCAAACACCATCACAACAGTTAGAATGTATAATAACTTATTCATAATTGTTTTTTTGTCATTTTATAAAAATGAGGACTTGGAGCATATCCTTTGCGGACATGCTCCAAGTAAATAATTGCTAGAGACCAGTCGGGTCAAACTGTCGGTTTACACCGAACCACTTGATCACACGCTCTCCCAATCCTTCCGCTTCAATGTGGATCAGATAAACACCACTCGCTACCGGAATAGCTCTATTGTTTTTCAAATCCCACTCCAGAGCAGGGGTTACTTGATCTTGCAATACTGGCACTTCCTCACCCGAACGGTTTTGTCGCGCTTCATTTCGGCGATATTGTCGGATAAAGGTACCATTCAAGCTAAAGATGGTCACCGTACAATTGTATGGCAAGTTGGTGATTTTTACCACATTACTTAAGGTATTGGTCTCGTAGTCAGAGAAGCCATAGTATGGATTTGGTACGACGTTAATCATATCCAACTGAGATTCGACTTCGTCTGGTTCGTCCGCAACATCAGCCTGTACACCTTCGAAACTGAAACGGTATTTATTGAAACCGTTGTTTTCTCCAGTAGCTACTTCACGCTGGTATGGGTTATCGACACGAAGTTTGAAAATGACATCATTTGGAATAATACCATCTTCATAAGACAACATCTCGAATCCTGCTTCAGGCGCCAGCATACCAGCCCACTTGATGTTACTTACTGCAAGCGATTTAGTAATTGGATCCGCACCAAAGGCTTCAGCTAAGCTTTCGCAACCATCGTAATCTTGATCGGTCACATAGATTGCGTGCTGACCACCCATGTAGAAGTTATAGATAGAGAATTGGCCTTGGGTCACCAATAACTCCTGTGAATTTGGATTCCAAACCATATCACGTGTGGTAAAGTCTTCACATCCAGGAACATTAGGCAGGGTAGAACAGTCATAAACACTATTCTCTCCGAAGAAGATATTAACGCGCTTACCCGTTTCTACGTTGACAGCATAACCTGGGAACCAGCTCATACCTGTACCAGAACCGCTACCAAATGGATCATCATCAGATCCAACAGAAGCATCTGAACGCAGATCAAACTGGTCAACTCCACCTACAGTACCCAATCCAAGATCATCAGTATAAAACTGATTACCCATTTCCACTACCATACAGCGGCTCCACTTCGAAGGATCAGAAGTCAAGACGATATCCACATTATTCAAAGCAGATAATTGGTTCAGTGGGAATGAAGCAGAGTTACTACCATCCAACCAAGCCATAGAGATCAGTGGGCTGGTTACGGTGAAGTTCAATAAGCGGTATGGATAGAATAGACCACCTGACATTTCTGTTAAGTCACCATTAATATCCAAGTTATCCGTTGCTACAGGATCAACAAACTGCAAAGTAGTAAACGGTGGAATCTGGCTGTATTCATTGTTGGTAATTGAAGACACCCAGTTAGGACCAACCGGATCTTCGTAGATCAAGTCAGCACCAATTGCACCATTATCAATCGCTTCAGCAGAACCTGCATCACCAGGTTGCTCCAGAGAAATTGAGAATCCATATTCTGCAATGGTCTCCTCGTTAACGCGCTCAAGCGTCTTCTCAGAAATTACTTCAAAGTTTGGATCATCCAAATTCGTTAATCTCCAGCGATCTTGAGCATCAACCTCACCGTTGCTATTCTCATCAACAAATTCCAGTTCGAATTCGCCATCAAGAACATCAAGTGGGTTGTAAATTTTCACATTGATTGGGCTATTACCCGCGGTGTAAATAATTTCATCTACGGAGCCATCTTTCAAAATTTGCTCACGCATTTCATCAGAAATATCCAAGAATTTGCTACCTGCACCGATACCATCCAAACGCGTTACGATAGGACCGTCGCCGTAATTAGCATTCAGTTCCTGATAAGGAATTGGACGTGGGATAACGGTATATCCAGTCGTTTGAGGATCAGGACCGATATTCAAACGACCTTCGATATAAGGACGTGGCATACCCGTCTCAGTCTCGGTATCAAAGTTTTCGTAATTATTGTGACCGTAAGCGATCACCGTAAAGTAGTATTCTTTGTGGTTGATCAAATTTTGATCAGTGGTACCAAATTGATCTTCCGTAATGCGGAATGTGTGCTCTACGCCTTGGTCAGGTCCTTCAACCTCCAAAGTCGGCGTCCAGATTTGTCCAGCAACAGGATCAATTGGATTCGGAGACGAACTCCAGTTATAGATATTGGTCACGCCATTACGGACATCAACCGTACGGATCAAACGTGCACGCTCAGGATCGTCGAACTCAGCCGGAGAAACGTTTGGCGCAATCAATTGGAATACTTTGTATCCTTCAAAGCGGTAGTTAGCAATCTCATCAGGAATTTCCTCTGGGATTTTACAACCGATACAACGCTCAGAATAGTTTTCTTCAAAGTTGTTAGAAGTACGTTCGTTAGAAAGCGTCATGATAATTTCACGATTCAACTCTACAAAGCATACATCCGGTGCAGTAGGACCATCATTGATATCGAAACAGTTATCGAAAAGGTCTTGTGCTAAATCATCCGCAGCCAATAGTTTATCCAAAGATGGATTCGGGTGCTGTACATCCGGTACCCAAGGTACACCAATGATCAACTCATTAACCGCACCTGGATCCAAACGGAAAGGACCCGAAGCCTGTACGGTACGACGGTCACCATCAGCCAAACCTTCCTGAGCCATCGACCATCCACCAGCAAGGTTGGGTGGATCAGTAAATGCATATTCAATTAAGTCAGGGCTACCAGGATTGTAAGCATCATTACCAAAGGTAAATGGCGTGCCATCCCGCCATGAACCAGATAGATAGTTGTAATATTCAACAGCTGAACCAGGGTCATCTGTACCAGGAGGTGGCGGTGGGTTTACACCACCATTATTATAGTAAGTGAATGAGGACATCCCCAACTCTACCAAGGTATCACCAGATTCTCCAATGCCCGGATCAACTAAAGTCGTATCTCCATTGATCACCAAGAATTTCTTAGGACCATTTGGACCACGGAAGTAATCAACCCCAATCATTGGGATATCTGTACAGTAAGAAGCGACATCACAGTCATTACAGTTGTTCAAACCGTCCAGAGCATCCGAGTTATATACATACATTAAACTACGAGAAGTATCACATCCCACATAGTCATCACGGAAACATCCCAAATCCGGGTCTACCCACATCGCAAAGAAAGTAGAATCAATCGCCTCAATGGCCCGGTTAATCAGCTTATAACGATAGAAAGTCATATCGTTGATCTCATTAGCCGTTTGGTAGGCAAAAGCTTCCACTTGGACCTCCATTTGAATGGCCGAAGCATTTGACTCGGTATGTACGTTACCGGCATCATTATAAATCCAGAAGATCATTTCATCACCATACTGTGGTGGAAACTCTTCACAGCCTTTGATATCAATAACCGGGTAGTCTCCAAACTGAGGAGTATACAATCCATCAAAGTTGACATCTTCGAATGGTGCCAACCCTTGAGAGTTAAATGGCAAATCAAATTCGAATAAGTCAAAGAAAAAGGCATTACCTGTCGATGGCCATCCCAAAATATCTTCAGGAATTGATCCTGCGTCAAGTTGAACACCCGCAGTATTTCCACCATTAGCAGCTACCAGACTATCCCAAGCATTAATATGCTGGGTGATATTAAATCCACTAACGACGAAGAAGCGGTCCCACTGTTCACAAATACTATCGGATACATCACCAGTCTCCGTCAGTGGACCAGGCCAGAAATCCGAAGATCCACTAGCTGTTCCATAAGTTTGAGCAGCTACCTTTAAGCTTCCCCCGTCATCAAACCCACCAAGCCAAACGGCTCCGGCGAAGAGTGAAGAAACCGGAAGAGCTGTTTCATCAATTGGCTTAGGTACAACGTACAAACCGTCGTCACCATTCCACCAAATATCACCACCTACCAGCAAACGCGCTTTGACGTTGTTGATCTCCAGATCGATCTGGGCAGTGGCTTGTCCACAATCCATACGGTAAGAAGCTGTCTCACTTTGGTTTTGACCGCTATTACTCGCATTTAGATTGGGATTGATATGCGCCTTTACCAGCCCGAATGAGCTGATGAAGAGCAGACCAACCATTAAATACTTTAAATATTGCATGATCGAATATTTTTAATCAGAATAATTGAATACGCTTTTTTTAGAAGAAGAACTCAGCTCCTAAGAAAATACGACGTGGCAAACTAAACAAGTCAGGATTAATCAATCTCCAGCGGTAGGCCGCCAAGAATGCTTCTTGATCAACAGCTTGTTCTAAGGCCTGACGTCCCAGTGGAGTAGCCAAGAATCCATCATCATCAGCAGAACCAGAAGCAGAATAGACACCCAATACGTTACGCTGGTCCAAAAGGTTTTGAACACGTAGGTAGATGTTAAGTGACAGATTCTTCTTGCTGTCCGCGCTAGAGAGATTGAAAGTCTTGTCGACTCGTAGGTTAACGGTAAAGTTCCAAGGCAATCGAGCACCATTCAACTCACCTTTACGACTGGAACCTCCAAACTGCTGAGGAACAGAAGTAGCGGTGTATGGTCGACCAGAAACTGCAATAGTTTGTAGGTTGGCACCGAAATTAGACAAGATATCTTTACCGAAAAGACGTGGACCGTTGTAGCGCTTACCAGAGCCATAGCGGTAGTCAATTGTGGTTACAATACGGTGGCGTTCATCGAAGTTCAATGGATACAGGGTACGCAGGTTACCTCGTGCTGAGAGGTTACGCTGTGAGTTCGCATCCGAACCCGTACCATCCGCAAATTGTAGTGTATAGTTGATATTCAAACGTACATTATTAGTACGACGAAGATCGTATTGGAAAGTAAATCCTTTAACTGTACCGAAATCCTGATTGTCGAAAGAGACATACTGTCCACTTACCGTTGGCACATACAGGTAAGTACGACGCTGGATCATATCACGAGACTCTTTGTAGTAAGCCGCCAATTTGATCGCTGAGCTATTTGATAGTTTCTGTTGGAAACCTACCTCGTAATCAATGGTACGTTGTGGACGAAGTGCAGGGTTATTCAATGGGTTATTGACATCACCTGGATTTTCAATAAAGTAGTAGTAATCCAGTGCCGTTGCCAAAGTATTTGATGGCCGCTGTACCAGGATATCGTAGTGAGCGAAGAAGTTAGCCGCATCAGAAATTGGGAAAGAGAAGGCCAAACGAGGCATCCAATTCAACTGTGGCTCATAATCTTCGAAAGAAGTATTAGGGTCGAAAGACTCTGAACGGATATCAGCATTTTGATCCTTATAGTATGGGAATACCGGATCTGAACCGAAGATCACGTTACCGTCGTTAGCTGGTGCACCATTGGCAAAATACCATTGTTCATCTACGCGGAATGCTTTTACAGTAGGTGTAACCGCATCTGCGCTAGTGGTATAAACCAAGTAGTTATCTTCTACACCAACTGGACGCTCTTGGCCAGTAGTATTGTAGAATTCTTCAGCATTCATCACTTCGTAAAGTGAGAATGGATCTTTCAACACTTTGGTATTGGCATCGTAGTAGTCCAAACGCAAACCAACTCGGAAGATGATGTCTTTGAAGGAGAAACGATCCTGAATATAACCCGCAGCGTAGATCGGCTGGAAGGCCGCAACTGGGAAGGTACGTACACCTCGCTCATCACGTGCGGTAAAGAAGTCGTCAAACTTCACATCATTACCCAACTTCTGTCCATCGAAGGAATAACCGTAATAATACAGTCCCAAAAGTGCATTGACATCATTCAACTCACCCGCGGAAAACATGCCTAAAGAGAGATCAGACGGGTTGATCGCATCTACGTTCACGAAGTCATTGAGTTCGCTATTGGTCAAACCACGTACATTACGGAAGAAGAGGTTACCGTCAAAATCTTCTGCAAAGCTCTGTGGTTTAAAAACATCTACAGAATCAACCAAAAATGGCACCGGAGAAACCACGCGACCAACGAAAGCGGTGCTATCCACACCCGCCAAGTGGCGGTTAGCCTGTGCACGAGCCGCTTCCCATAGGGCAAAAGGTCTCAGTGAGTGGCCACGATTGAAACGTTGCTCGTACAACAATCCAAACTGGATAGAGTGACGGCCACTTTCAGAACCACCAGGCAGGAAGTCAAAAGAGGTATTCGCATTTACAGTGATTCGATCATTATCGAGCTTACGGGCAAAGTTGTACACCATATTAGGTGTCGTATGCATGTTCGACCAGATGGACAACATACCTTGCTCCTGTACACGACCGTTGATAAAGATGAAGTTAGATTCCTGATCCGCATCGACTACACCATTATAAGCTGTCATACCCGCGTTGATATCACTAGGTGTATAGCCGGTGAATGAAGTCTCATAATCCACGTGTGCCACTTCCGTCACACCCAAGTCTTGGTTGAAACGTGTGATAATCGTTGGATCATATTCATAATCAAAGCGACCAATGTAGCCATAGTCAAAGAAATTGAATTCATGATCTTTGTCATAGAGTTCATTCAAGGTCTTTTCGTAGGCAAATTGTAAGATGTACTGTGCATTACGGAACACCGCTCCACCTTTTTTCGTGCTTTCTTCTTCGTCCTCGTTAACGGCAACAGTGTTACCACCTAAGCGGTGACGGAAACGGAAGTTTGCACGGTAGCGTGTATTGTAGGTCGTAGGATTACGGTGCGAGTTCAATACATCCCACGGTGCTGTGTTTAGCCCCGGGATACTACCAGGCGTAAACTGATCCTCACTCGTATTGTAAGATCCCGACAGCGTGATATCAATCGCATCACTCAAGCGTGCATCCAACTTAGCGGTCAAATCTAGACGCTCATCACGCTCGTTTGGCCGGTAGTCCAATACCTCAATATCTTCGTCTTTGAGGAACTGAGCGGTAGGTACACGACCACCACCAGGAATCAGCGTCACTGGATTTTCATTCAATTCAGCCAGTTTCTCATCACTAATTCGGAACATATCCACAGCTGCAGGATCATCATCCTTGCGGGTACGGTACTGAGCCGCTAAGCGGAAACCAAGAATTGGAATTCCTTTGCTGTTTTTGAGGATAGGACCACTGAGGTTAGCACTCAGCAGGTTGTAACCGTAAGAATCGAGATACTCAGAAGTCTCTGCCTCGAAACTACCGGTAAATTTACCAGAAGGGCCTTTAGTTGTAATCGAGATGATACCCCCGACTACGTCACCGTACTGGGCTTCGATACCACCGGTGATGACCTGAAGCTGGTCGATTTCAGACTGAGGGACGAGGTTCGCATTACCGGAAACGCGAATACCATCGACGTAGTAGTCGGTAGCATCTGCTCGCGATCCCCGCACGGTCACATCTTCACCTTCGTCTACTTGAGAAAGACCTGCCGCCGTAGCCGCCAAAGCGGTAATGTTTTTGGTAGGCAGGGTACGAATTTCTTCGGCAGTAATGGTACTTCCTGAAGTTGTGTTATCCTGCTCAATGAGCGGAACCGAATAACCGGTTACAACAACTTCTTCCAGTAACAGTCCTTCTTCATCCGCGCCGAATTCGACGTCGAGATTGGTGACTTTACTGGCCGTAACGATTACTCCCTCGATGCGTTTGGTAGCATATCCGATATAAGAAACCTCCACATCGTAGGTTCCCGGATCGACATTTACTTTGTAGTTACCTTCAAAGTCCGTGCTGGCTCCGATTACGAAGACGCCGCTTTTGCTGATTACGACGTTGGCCCCGATAAACTCTTCGCCGGTGTCTCCGTCGGAGATTTTACCAGCGATGGCCGACTGCGCAACCGCTAAGGTACCCCACAAAATAAAGGTTAGTGAGAGTAGAAAATAACGTGCCATACAATTTCTGTTTTTATAAAAAATGACGATAGTACTCAGATTTTGGAATAACGCACAATGTTAAGAAAATTAACAATCATTTCAAAAAATTTTAATCCCCCCCTGTCGACCTCCTGACATCTGTCAGGCTCGGCTCAAACAACGACTATGCAGAGGTAGAATCGTCCGTTAGACAACTAGCTTATTACAGGCTTCCTGTAATACTTTGCTCGGTCATCGGTTCAATAAAAAACAACGGTGATAGTAGGAGAAGCTGTGAATTTCCAGACACTAATTTAGACATTTTGTCTGTCTGAGAATCACCAATTTTGCGAATAAGTCAGGTTTCTAATCAAACTCTCTCCTGCTTTCTGCGCTCTAAAATCACGGGAGGATACTTCCGAAGTGAGCGCAAGGCGATCAAAGATAGGTAATTTTATCAGCTCGCTGATAGGACTTCTTGAATCTTATCTAAAAGAATAGCAGCTAAGCGACGTTTCGATTCTACCGTCCAACCCGCAACGTGAGGAGATAATACGACCTGTTCAAAACGATACAACTGATCGTACATCGCGTGCTCCTCGTCGGAAAAGGTATGCGGTTTTTCATTTTCAAAAACATCCAGACAAGCACCACGTACTTGACCGGAATCAAGCGCCTCAATTAAAGCCGGTGTATCGATCACCGTCCCCCGTGAAGTATTGATAATCACTACCCCCGGCCGACAGCGCTCAAAGAATGCACGGTCAGCAAAGTGATAAGTGGAGTCATTTAAAGGCAGATGAAAACTAATGATATCCGATTGAGTCAGCACTGTTTCTAAATCCGTTTCGGTGACGTGAGGCAAGTCTTCGGCGTAGTAATGCAAGTATTTATCGTAAGCCTGGACTCTAACACCGAGGCCACTCAGCTTACCAGCAAAAGCTCTACCAGTATGACCAAAACCAATGATGCCTACGGTTTGTCCCATAATTTCGAAACCGCGATTTCGCTCACGTTCCCAGACTTTTTGGCGAACTTCTCGATCTGCTCTGGCTAGGTTGTTCGCCAGCATTAGTAGCATCCCCAGGGCCTGCTCGGCTACGGCATTACGATTTCCTTCGGGCGCGCTCAATACGGCTACGCCCTTCTCGCGCGCGTACACTTGGTCCACGATTTCCATGCCCGAGCCCAGACGTCCCACAAATCGTAGGTTAGTGGCTCGGTCTAACATGTCGCGATCCACCAAAATTTTGCTATTAATAATCATTCCTTCGTACGGTGGTATGATTTCACGCACTTCGTCCAAAGTAATATTGGGTCGATAATCACAAACGTAGCCCAGGGCCTCTAATCCTTTTAAAAGACTGTCGTCAATGCCATCGGTTATTAATGCTCTTTTCATAGTTGTGATATCGTCAGGAATGTAAATGAAGAATGATTTTAAATTCAGAACTCCATCATTTGGAGCCTTGCTTTGGACATTAGGATGGTAAAGGTAGTGAGAGTCTTTTTAAAAATTCTAATCAAAATCCAGAGGAGGATTAGGTTTAGCAACGGTTGCAATATAAAGGATCAGTTCTTTATCTTTGGTGCGTTTTAAAATCGGGTGATGATCATAAAGAATAATTCAGCCTGATAAGGTTATTTTATTTATAGGAACTGATTTAACCATGATGAAATTTACTTTTACCTTTTCCATACTACTCGTTTTTTCTGTAATGCTAAGTTGTGGTACTGAAGATAAGCCAGCACCATCAAGCAATACACCAGATACTGCAGTGGATGTTCCTACGGTTACCGGGCCAATCATCGAGAGGTATTATGTTCGGTTTTTAGAAAAGAGTAGAGAAATGCGTGCTGAAGCGATGTATTATGAGGGGGCTAGTCTAAAGAGGGCCAAAAATATAACCATGCAGGCCGTCTACTTTCGGGATTTTAAGATGAACGCACAGGATTTAGGTAATGGTCGTGGCATTCGGTATGCCTACCGTACCAAAGTCCCTTACAACTCCAATTTTAAATTCCAATACCAAAATCATCAGGGAGAATCCACCACTCGTAATTTCGAATTAGCGGGCATTAGCGATTTTGTCATTCGCGAAGGTGATATCAAGCGCACCAAAGGCGCTACCCTGGAATGGCAGGGCGAGGCCTTGAAGGAAGGCCAAAGTTTGGTGATCCTGTTTACCGATGCCGAACAAAAAGCCTCTTCCGTTACCGTAGAAGGTCCTACCACTCTACCTGAGATAGCACTGTCCTCCGAACAACTCTCCAACCTTAGCCCCGGCATCGCTAAGCTCAATCTGGTCAAAAAACAAAACTACAATCGAAAGGAGGAAGGCCGGTTGATTTTGGAATCACTGGAATACTATACTAATGCGATTAAAGTGGAGGTAAAATAGACTAGTGCAGTCTATATAAAAAGCTGTTTTTTCACGTCTCGATCATCATTTGTAATACGAGCGACTTCCCTTTTTACAAAAAACAGACCTTCACCGCAATTATCGATTCTAAATTCTGATAGGCTTATCTTATCTTTGCGGCCAAAATATCCAAATCGTAAAAGCCTATCATCCATGCCAAAGGATAACTCAATCAAGTCCGTACTCATTATTGGAAGTGGTCCGATCATTATTGGTCAGGCCTGTGAATTCGATTATTCAGGAACTCAAGCCTCTCGTTCCTTGCGAGAAGAAGGTATTGAAGTGACACTGATCAATTCTAATCCAGCCACCATTATGACCGACCCGGTGACGGCGGATCATATTTATCTGCTACCCCTCACCGTCGAAAGTCTGGAGCACATTCTCCAAGAGCGACAAATTGATGCGGTACTGCCCACCATGGGAGGACAGACTGCGCTCAACTTGGCCATTGAGGCTGGGAAACAAGGGCTTTGGGAAAAATATAATACGCGTTTGATTGGAGTAGATCTTGACGCCATTGAATTGGCCGAAAATCGTGAGGCTTTCCGTAAGCACATGATCGATATTGGCCTGAGCGTTGCGCCTTCTTTCATCGCCAATTCATTCCTCGAAGGAAAAGAAGCCGCCCAAAAGATTGGATTTCCATTGGTGATTCGTCCATCGTACACCCTCGGTGGTTACGGTGGTGGTTTTGTCCACAACGAGGATGAATTCGACGAAGCATTGCGCCGAGGATTGAATGCCTCGCCAACGCATGAGGTACTGGTAGAGCAAGCGGTTTTGGGATGGAAAGAGTTTGAGTTAGAACTTCTACGGGATGCCAACGATAATGTAGTGATTATCTGTACGGTGGAGAATCTCGATCCGATGGGTATTCACACCGGTGATAGTATTACCGTTGCACCGGCCATGACACTCTCCGATACGGCCTATCAGCGTATGCGTGACGAAGCTATCCAAGCGATGCGTTCCTTAGGTAATTTTGCGGGGGGATGTAATATCCAGTTTTCCATTGAGCCGGAATCAGAGAAACTTATCGTCATCGAGATCAATCCTCGGGTATCTCGTTCCTCGGCTCTGGCTAGTAAAGCTACGGGATATCCTATCGCCAAGATTGCGGCGAAGCTCGCTATTGGCTACAACCTGGATGAGCTGAGCAATCAGATTACCAAAACGACTTCAGCTTATTTTGAGCCAACGTTGGATTACGTGATCGTAAAAATGCCTCGCTGGAACTTCGAGAAATTCCACGGTGCGGATCATCGTCTAGGACTACAGATGAAATCCGTAGGTGAGGTCATGGCTATCGGCCGTAACTTCCTGGAGGCATTGCAGAAAGCATGTCAATCACAAGAGAACAACCGCACTGGTCTTGGCGCGGATAAAAAGGAATGGATCAGAACTTCCGATATTCTAGATCGCCTGGAGCAAGTAAGCGACGATCGCATATTCCGCCTCAAAGATGCACTGCGTCTCGGAGTCCCGGAGAAAACGGTTCAGAAGCTAACCAAAATCGACCCATGGTTCATTAAGCAAATCAAGGAGTTGGTGAAAATGGAAGAGCAGATGATGCGCTACAATGTTGCCGAAGATATTCCGGTGGAGTTCTTCCGGGACTTGAAAGAAGTGGGATATTCTGATGCTCAAATTGCGTGGCTCATGCGTATCAAAGAAAGCGAAGTGACACGCCAGCGTAAAAAACTTAATATTCGTCGAACTTATAAAATGGTAGATACCTGCGCGGCAGAATTCGAAGCGCAAACCCCTTATTTCTATTCTACCTTCGATCGCGAAAACGAAAGTATTCCGACCGACAACAAAAAAATTATCGTGCTTGGTTCAGGGCCCAATCGCATCGGCCAAGGTATCGAATTTGATTATTGCTGTGTACACGGTCTGCTCGCTATCAAAGACGCAGGCTACGAAGCCATTATGATCAACTGTAATCCCGAAACCGTTTCTACGGATTTTGATATTGCGGATAAACTCTATTTCGAACCGATCTTCTGGGAGCACATCGAAGAAATTCTCGAATTGGAGAAACCAGAAGGAGTTATCGTCCAATTGGGTGGCCAAACCGCGCTGAAACTCGCCGAAGAATTCCACCGCCGAGGTGTCAAAATCTTTGGTACCAGCTATAACTCTCTGGATTTAGCAGAAGATCGCGGTCGTTTCTCAGACCTTTTGAAAGAGCAAAATATTCCTTATCCAAAATATGGTGCAGCAGATAATGCTGATGATGCTATTGAAATTGCCAATCGCGTCACCTATCCCGTGTTGGTACGTCCATCCTACGTACTTGGCGGACAACGCATGCGTATCGTCATCAATGACGAAGAATTGGAGCGCCACGTTTTGAGTATTTTCAAACATCTTCCTGATAATCGAGTACTGATCGATCAATTCCTCGAACGCGCCAAGGAAGCTGAAATCGATGCGATTTGCGATGGCGAAGATGTTCATATCATGGGCATCATGGAGCATATCGAACCAGCGGGTATCCACTCCGGCGATAGCTCAGCTGTATTACCAACGTATAGCCTTTCTGAGAAAGCGATCGAACGTATGATCGAGTACACGCGCAAGTTAGCTGTGGCTATGGAGGTCAAAGGTTTGATCAATATCCAATTTGCCATCAAGGACGACAATGTTTACGTGATTGAGGCTAATCCAAGAGCATCTCGTACGACACCATTTATTGCAAAGGCTTATAAAGTACCTTATCTAAAAATTGCTACGCAAGTGATGATTGGTGCGAAGAAGTTGAAAGATTTTGATATTGAAAAACAATTGGACGGCTACGCCATCAAGGTTCCCGTATTTTCATTCAACAAGTTTCCGAATGTAGATAAGAACCTGGGGCCAGAAATGAAATCTACCGGTGAAGCCATTCGTTTTATAAAAGATACGACCGATCCTTTCTTCCGCGAACTGGATCGCCAACGTTCAATGTACTTGACCCGGTAAGAGTCAAAGCAAAACTCAAGGCTGGGTAAGTCCTTTTTCAGTATATTGAGCTTCAACAATCGGCGGTCATTTTCACGGCTCGATTGTTGAAGCTTTTATTTATCATCTACGCATTAAACCTTACCCATGAAAACCAAAAAGGAAATTGTCGATAATTGGCTGCCGCGTTACACTGGCACCAAGCTCGATGAGTTTGGCGACTACGTCATCCTGGTCAACTTCAGCAACTACGTTCGTCTATTTGCTAAGTGGCACGGCGTGGAAGTGAAAGGTGAAAGCCGTTCGATGCTCTCCGCTACGGCTGGTCGCATTACCATTATCAATTTTGGAATGGGCAGCCCTAATGCCGGTACCATTATTGACCTGCTTACCGCCATTATGCCGAAAGCTTGTGTCTTTTTAGGAAAATGTGGGGGATTGAAAACGAAAAAAAATAAAGTTGGCGATCTTATTTTACCGATTGCCGCCATTCGGGGAGAAGGAACATCTAATGATTATCTACCGCCCGAAGTTCCAGCTTTGCCGGCCTTTGCCTTGCAAAAAGCGATTTCCACCACTATCCGTGAATATGATTCTGATTACTGGACGGGAACCGTTTACACGACGAATAAACGGGTTTGGGAACACCGCAAAGATTTCAAACGCTATCTAAAGTCGCTCCGCCCAATCGCTATTGATATGGAAACTGCAACCATATTTATCGCAGCTTTCAAAAACAAAATCCCGGCGGGTGCGCTATTGCTGGTATCCGATATGCCGATGATTCCTGAGGGTGTTAAAACGGATAAGAGTGACGCCACGGTCACGAAAAACTTTGCGGAACGCCATTTACGCATTGGCATCGATTCGCTTCATCAATTGATTAACGGCTCTCTGACGGTAAAACACCTTCGCTTCTAAGCTTTCCCCAATATGCGCTACGAACAACATCTTTCTTTTGCCCAGCGTATGGATCAGCAAGATCCACTACGCTCTTATCGACAGCAATTTTATTTTCCACAGCACGATGGCCAAGATTGCATCTATCTTTGCGGCAATTCGCTTGGCTTGCAGCCACGTAGCGTTGAGCCGGCCCTCCTCGCAGAGTTGGAACACTGGCGAACCCACGGCGTAGAAGGACACTTCAAAGGAGAAATGCCTTGGATGTATTACCATAAGTTTCTCCAAGAACAATCAGCCACCGTAGTAGGGGTACAGCCAGATGAAGTCGTCGTTATGAATACGTTGACGACCAACCTCCACTTAATGATGGTTTCCTTTTACCGGCCTACGGCCGAGCGCTATAAAATCATCGTCGAAGGGGGTGCCTTCCCTTCCGATCAATACGCGGTGGAAAGCCAAGTTCGCTTTCACGGATACGCACCCGAAGATGCCATCGTAGAGGTCCATCCCCGCCCCGGCGAAAAGACACTACGCACTGAAGATATTATCGCCACCATTGAGCGCGAAGGTGAACAGTGCGCCTTGGTTATGTTTGGCGGTGTCAACTATTTCACCGGACAATTTTTTGATTTGCCAGCCATCACGGAGGCGGGGCACAAAGTTGGCGCTCAGGTAGGTTTTGACTTGGCCCATACCGCTGGTAATCTGCCGCTACAACTCCACGATTGGAATGTCGATTTTGCTGTTTGGTGTAGCTACAAATACCTCAACTCCGGCCCCGGTGGTCCTAGCGGGGCTTTCGTGCATGAACGTCACGGCAACAATCCTGATCTGCCACGCTTTGCGGGCTGGTGGGGTCACGATGAGTCACAGCGCTTCCTAATGAAAAAAGGATTTATCCCCATGCAGGGTGCTGCAGGCTGGCAACTTAGCAATGCCCAAATTCTAAGCATGGCGGCCCACAAAGCCAGCCTCGACATTTTTCAGGCCGCCGGGATGGCGGCGCTGCGCGAAAAGAGCTTGCTCCTGACAGGTTATTTGGAATTTCTGCTTCAGCAATCCGGGAAAAACTTTGAGCTCATCACGCCGAAGGATTCTGTGCAGCGCGGCTGCCAGCTTTCGTTACTGACCGACGACTCGGGTCGTCAGTTATTTGATTACTTAACGAAGCATGGTGTAATGGCGGATTGGCGGGAAGATAACTTGTACGGTAAGATGGCGGGCGTTATTCGCGTTGCTCCGGTGCCTTTGTACAATAGTTTTGAAGATGTGTATCGTTTTGTGGAGCTGCTAAAATCTGCTTAATCTATCACATTAAAGGAACGCTCAATATTCATGCGTTCACCTTCTTCTTGGATTACCGCAATGATGGTAAATACGCCACCTTTTTTTGCCTTTTTGATGATCTTTTGCAGCGAAGCATTAACCCGACCTGAGCTTGCTTCTTCGTAGTAACGGCGACCTTTCTCAAAGGCAAAAATGAGTTCAACGAGTGGTCGCTCGTTGCCATCTTGATCGCGTACAAGGACTGCCCGCTTGATATTGCTTTCTAACTGCTCTTTGCGCACTTCGGTGCCGGTGAGACGCCCCCAATTGATTTGAAAATCAGCGGATTTATCGGTACGGAAAGCAAAGCCTACCGGAAGATTCAGGCGCACGCTGACCGCCTCTCCAGCGTCACGGGCGGGTTCCCAACGGGGCATGGCATTGATAACATCCAGGGCCGCTGCACCACAGCCACCACCAATGTCGCGAATGATTTTTGCATTTTGGACTTGCCCATCTGCAGCGACTTCAAAGCCAACGTAAACGGTTCCTTCCAGGCCTTCCTTTTGAGCTGCCTCAGGGTAGACCAAATGCTCAGCCAAGAAATTGACCAAGCGTTGATTGGAACAGTCGCGCTTTTCCTCAGAGTTATCCGCATAATCAGTGCAGCCGGGAAAGTAAGGCATTTGCTCGGCGCTGGTCCGCTCGGTAGATTGAGCTTGGACAGCAAAGGTCCCTATCAGGCATCCGACAAAAAGAAATATTGTTTTTACTAAATGCATTTTCATTCTGATTCAATTAGCCGCGATTCAAGCGTTCGAGTAGCAAGCGTAAAGCTTCCACATCGTAAATCACTGGCTTCTCGGCAAAATTACCGGTTTTGTCAATAATGAAGTATTCAGGCAGTGCTTTGACTTCGTAATTGCGGGCGATTTCCGCATTGGTTTCCCCTTTGAGTAAAATGTGCTCCCCGACGAAACCATTACGTTCAATGGCCTTCTGCCAGGCTTCTCGACGTCGATCCAGAGAAATATTCACAAATACTATTCCCTGATCGCGTAGCTGTTCCTGTAGCGACTTCATCTCCCGCATTTTATCCATACAAGGGCGACACCAACTCGCCCAGAAGTTGAGAAAAACGACGCGACCGCCATAGTCACTCAAGCTGATCGGCTGCCCATCAATATCCTTCGCTAGAAAATTGGGCGCATCTGTCCCTACCGCGTAACGCATTGCTTTTTGAAAAGCACGAACTACTTTTTCATCAAATCGATTAGAATTGTTTTTTTCTAAAAAAGGCGAATAAATGGATAGTGCCTCATCTAGATATTTCGCTTGAAACGCTAATTGGATCATCTCTGATTGCAGAAAGGCCAACGTCTTATCCCGAAAATATTGCTTTGCCAAGTCGTGTTGCCGCAAATATGGATTAGCGACATCCGATTCTTTTTTTAAATCCAAATAATTGATATACGCCAGCAACAGCTGTCGATGCCAATAGCTACCGATTTGCTCCGAATGCCAATCAAGTTTCTCAAGGAAAGTAAAAAAACTGGCTTCATCAATTTGATGTACATTCTTATACACCATACCGTAAAGCATTAAATGATAGGCCCAATAAGCCTGTATCTCAGCTCGCAAAAATTGGATGAAAACGTTGGATAAGTGACCCGGATAATTTTGCGCATAGAACTCCAAATTTGCCATAGCCTTCTCACGTTGTAAACGCAATTCACCCGTGAACTGCCCAACGCCATAATCTTGCATCCGTTGATCCATTCGAATACTATTAGAAAACCAATGAATGCCCTTTCGGTATTGTAGTAACTCTAAAGGATTAAGATTAGGCGGATGGCTTTCCAGAAAATCTTTAAAAACAGTATTGTGGTATGCTCCTCGACCAGAAAACTCAAGAGAATACTGAAATTCATCCGCTTCGGCATTAATGATTAAGGTATCACCGGGTTCGAGATAAATCAATGCTTTATTGTAGCTGTAAGCGAGAGTCGCAATCTGTGGTTCATTAATCTCTACGGCAAAAGCAAATGAACCATCTTCGAGAATATTAGATCGGTAATGATCGATCCGACCATTGAGATAACGTTGATCAACCTGCATTTCAATTTCTCGAACCAATCCAATATTAGCCATTGACCCCATGACCAGTGTATTCCGTTGTGCAGTCAGCGGTCCCAATAGCGTAATAACTAAAATAAGCGTCGAAAAAAGGGATTTAGGTGTCATAACTTAGAAATATAGATGCAATGGATCAACTCCTGGTTTCACCCAAAATGAATCAAATTTGAGTGCAAAACAAATGGATGTATTCTCAATGGAAAGTTGTTAGATGGGGTGTCAAATGGTATCGACGATCATAAAGATATTCTTTTTCACAAGTGGAATCATTCTTTTTCAAATGATTAAACAACATTTAACAAAACGAGCACTTTCTACCGGATAGTGTCCTTTTGTTCGAATACCTTATTAAATCTACTTGAGCTATTTCATCGAATTTTCAATGAGTTATAAACAAACTCCAAACCAATATCAAAAAACTATTCCTATCCTATTTTCAATTCCAAATTTAAACCCCGAGAGAATCAAAATATTCAGCAATTAATCGGGCGAAGTTGTACCTTTAGGGGCTTTCTGATCAAAATGATCCTTAAAATGAAAGCTCCTCAACTCATTATCTTTGATTGTGACGGCGTTTTAGTAGACAGCGAATCCCTTTCCTGCCGGGTTATCGCCGAAGAAATCACCGCACTGGGCTACCCCATGACGACCGATGAAGCGATCCATGAATTTGCGGGCGGCTCGATGCAGCGGGTGCGAGATTTTATCTTGCGACAAACCGGCAAACCGTCACCACCCCACTTAGAAGAGACGTATCGGCAGCGGACTTACGCCTTGTTTCGGGATGAGCTGCAACCCATTGCGGGCATCGACAACGCACTTCGCCAAATCAACACCCAAAGTTGCGTCGCTTCGAACGGCCCGCTAGAAAAGATTGTGCAAAACTTGCAGACCACTCGCCTAGCACATCATTTTGCACCGAACCACCTCTTCAGCGCTTACCAAATCAGAAAATGGAAACCCGATCCCAGCTTGTATTTACATGCTGCCAAGACAATGGGCATTGCCCCGGAGGCTTGTGTCGTCGTAGAAGATAGTGTCCACGGTGTGAAGGCAGCAGTAGCCGCCGGCATGCGGGTATTTGGTTATACAGGAACTAAGCCCGCTACCACTTTGGCCCAGGCCGGAGCGGTGACATTTAGCGAAATGCAAGCTCTTCCTGACTTACTGACTTTTGGCCCGGCGTAGCTGGTAATATTGGAAAGCCAAAGCGGCCAGCGCAATCAAAAGTCCCAAAAATTCTCGGACTAATTCGATATAAGGCGATTCGGCCTTCATGCTACCAACAATCGTTGGCATGCCTTCTCTGATCCAGCTGATAAAGTCAGGCAAAAGCATTCCGAGCCAGAAGCCCGTACCAAACAATGCGATCAGCAAAGGAATATGATAATACCGACGTAAAGCGCCAAAAAAACAAAATACCGCGACAACGAGGTAAAAGGCGACCCAAAGCCAGGGATCGACATCATTGATTTGCACCAAAGCAAAAAGAACAAAAAGACCGGCTAAAATGAAGTTGGTAATTTTCATGGTTTTGCTTTCAATGTGATTCTTAAAAAAAAACTTACCCAGAAAAGAAAAGATCAGAACTCGGCCCGATAACTCAGTATCGGAATTAAACCCAATTGGTTTTTGACGACGACCTCTCCTTGCTCTGGATCGTAAAAAGTATAGGCGATATTCTCACGATTGGTGGCGTTTTGAATATCCAGCGCTAGCGTGCTACTATAACGTGCTTTATTATTTTTCCAGTAAATCCGCAGATCGATTTTAAAATAATCGTCCAACTGTTCGCTAAAGGCTCGACTTTCATCAAAAACGGTCTGCCCTAAATCTTGAGAACTCTCCAGATCAATAGGCGTCGCCCGAAAACCACCGTAGTAAGCCACACGGGCGTTAAGACCAAAGATCTTATCCTTCCCTTTTTTGTTCCAACGAAACTCCTTTCCGCCAGTCAAATTCATAATATAGTTACCATTAAAACGTGTATCGCGTTCTATACCATCTCCACCTTTATATTTGGACTCGTAGACAGTCGCGTTGAAAGAGTAAAAGTAGTTGTTGGAAAAGAACCGCTGCAAGCTGACTTCCACACCGTAGTTTTGGCCGGTACCGTCATTGATTAAGGTATCAAGGAAAAAGACTTCATCGACGAGGTTCAAAGCAGAGAAGCTACTCTCCGGGTTATCCATAATCGGCACATCAAATAAACGCTGATAATAAACCTCCACGCCCAGACGGGTATTTTCTTTGATAAAATTAGAATAAGCTAAGACAAAATGGTGCGAACGGGTAAAGTCAAGATCGCGATTTGGCCTGATATCCAGCGCCGATAGACCGAGGTATAACTGTGGTGATTGGAGCTGACTATGTAGTCCATAGGCCAAACTCAGATTTTGCTTAGAGGACAGGCGATAAGATACCGAAGCTCGAGGCTCAATAGCCTGTTTTGAGTTGAAGCTGAAATATTGGTAGTGCAAGCCGAGGTTGTAAGTCAGGCGTTGTCGATCAATACGCAAATTGGCGTAAGGCTCAAACAACCAGCCACCATCGGCTTCATTTTTGGTTTCTAATTGCCCAAAGCGTCGGCTGAATAAATCGTATTGATGCTCCGTAGCCATTAGCCCAATCTGCAAGTTCATCGTTTTGGGTAAGCGAATATTAAGTCGACTAGCGAGCGATAACTTGCGTTCCGTCCAATTGTCTTCATCTCCCGGGATTTCTTCAAAGTCATCGCTGAGGAAAAGGTTCTCACGGAAATTATTGCGGGCAGAAAGTACCGCTGTCGTTTGTAAATCAACGTTTGAATTCAGCCAGATGAAATGATTGACACCAACAATTCCAACTTCTGATTTGAATTCAATGTCTTGTCGATCTTTAGCCATTTCCCAAACGCCGGTATCGCGTTCGGCCGTGAAGATGTTTTCGCTTAAGCCGCCCATTCCAAAGATAGAAAAGGTACCCATCCGATTGGTTGGAATTCGGAAATTTACCGCCAAATCCTGAAAACGGATATCTTCATCACTTACTTCAACCCCTAAATCGGTCAACAATCCAATAGTTGAATAGCGATAATTCACCAAGAAAGATGAGCGATCATTTTTCTTCAGTGGTCCCTCCGCAGCGACATCGATCCCCAGCAATCCAATCTGCGTCGTAAATTCATATTGCTCATTATTGCCGGGGCGTAGACTCATGTCCAGAATGCCCGACAGTGCATTACCATATTGCGCGGTGAAAGCACCGCTGTGGAAGTAAGAGTTGCCTAGCAACTGCGCACTCAAAATATTTACCCCGCCGGCATTTCGAGTTGGTCGATCACTAAAAGTCCCGGCATTGCTGAGGTGATTAGGATTAACAATTTCGACACCTTCCAAACGCCAAGACATGGCATCAGGATTATTCCCGCGAACGGCCATCCCATTGGCTTGGTCGTTATCATTAACCACTCCAGCATAGGTCGTTGCCAATCGGGCTGGATCGAAAAAAGTAGCCGGAAAACGAAGCGTTTCTTCGAGCGTGATCGTCTGCGTACTCACCGGGCTGGTGATTTGACGAAATCGTCCCGGTTTCACCAAAATAGTCGTCTCCAGATCATAAACCTGGGGTTCCAGCTGGATATCTAATACCACCTCTTTCCCTGATTCTACCAGCAGGCTTGGAATCGCATAAGTTTGATAGCCTAGATAGCTCACTTCAAGGCGGTAATATCCCACCGGCGCTTCTAGCGAAAAAACACCTTGCTCATTCGTTGCCGTGAAAAGCGGCGGTTCAACATCTTTTAAAACGACGTTAGCGGCGGGCAAAGGCGTTCCGGTTGCTTCATCCAGTACCGTTCCCCGAATTGTTTGGGTAGGACTCTGGGCAAAGACTAATTGGGTTAAAAACAAGAGCGGTAAGCAGAGAAGTTGATAAAACTTGATCTGCTTACCGCTAATTCTCTCTCGTTCTGATCGCATAAGGTAAAGATTTTGGACGCTCAAGCCTAAGGCTTTAGTTTCAGTTTTAGCTTCTATTGTTAATAAGAGAAACTATCAAACGCTTCCTTTATTTCACGCTAACTGTAATTTAAGCCATTGACCTTACAAAGCTATATTCCAATAATCTTTTTATTAAATTTCTCGTCCGCTTTTCCTCCGGCAAAGTCGTCAAATGCCTTTTTTGTTACGTTAATAATGTGATCTTGAATGAAGGTGGCGCCTTCACGTGCACCTTGCTCTCCATCCTTGATACAGCATTCCCATTCCAGCACAGCCCAGCCATCGAAATCGTATTGCGCCAGCTTGCTAAAGATGGTTTTAAAATCTACCTGCCCGTCTCCGAGGGAGCGGAAGCGACCGGGGCGATCAATCCATTCCTGATAGCCACCGTAAACGCCAGATCGGCCCGTAGGATTGAATTCAGCATCTTTGACGTGGAACATTTTAATGTGCTCGTGATAAAAATCGATGTATTGTAAATAATCGAGTTGCTGTAGCACAAAGTGACTCGGATCGTAGAGGATATGACAACGATTGTGGTTACCCGTGGCGGCTAAAAAACGTTCGAAGGTAACGCCATCGTGCAAGTCTTCACCGGGATGAATTTCGTAGCACAGGTCTACCCCCGCCGCATCGAAAGCATTAAGGATGGGGGTCCAGCGCTTGGCCAATTCCCGGAAGCCCGTTTCGACCAACCCCTGTGGCCGCTGGGGCCAGGGGTACATCGTATGCCAGATCAACGCTCCGGAGAACGTCACGTGCGCCTTTAGTCCCAAATTAGCACTGGCTTTGGCGGCCCATTTGAGCTGCTGCACAGCCCAACGAGTCCGGGCCTTGGGATTGCCGTGCACCTCATCCGGCGCAAAAGTATCAAACATCAGATCGTAGGCCGGATGTACCGCCACCAATTGACCTTGCAAATGACTCGCTAATTCAGTGATTTCTAAACCATATTCAGCGACTTTACCTTTCAATTCATCGCAATAGGTCTTGCTCCGCGCCGCCTTTTTCAGATCAATTAAACTTGATTCCCAAGTTGGAATCTGGATACCAACGTATCCCATATCTGCCGCCCATTGGCACATGCCTTCTAAGGTGTTGTAGGGCGGTTCGCTATCCGCAAATTGTGCCAGAAAAATGGCTGGTCCTTTTATCGTTTTCATCTTTTCGTGTTATATAAATCTTTATTTAGAACTTCATCCATTTTTGCTTGCTCTTGCCTGATTCAATGACCTTTTCAATAAAGCGCATGCCCCGCACCCCATCTTCGACAGATGGAAAATCCAGGTGTAAAGCCTTAGGTTTTTTACCGGCTAAATGAGCGCGAAGCGCTAAAGCAAAATTCCGATAGATATTAGCGAAAGCTTCGAGATAGCCTTCGGGATGCCCCGCCGGAATACGCGTCGCATGTTGCGCTTCGGGGTATAATTTACCGACACCAGTGCGCATGATTTCCATGGGCTTACTGAGCCACTTCACAATCAAAGAATTAGGCGATTGTTGTGCCCACTCCAGACCGGCTTTTTCGCCGTAAATACGAATGCGTAGGTTATTTTCTTCTCCAGCGGCAATCTGTGTAGCAAATAGGATTCCCTTGGCACCGTTATCAAATTCGAGAAAGACATTCCCATCATCATCGAGCAGACGGCCCGGCACCATGATATTGATATCCGCACAAAGGCGCTTAATCTGCAGGCCAGTGATGTACTCGGCCAGATTCTCGGCGTGGGTACCAATGTCTCCCATCGCTCCCGCGATTCCCGAACGCTTGGGATCCGTCCGCCAAGAAGCTTGCTTTTGACCACTATCCTCAAGTTTGGTGGATAGCCACCCTTGTGGATATTCGACGACGACCTTACGCACCTCTCCGATTTTTCCTTTTGCGATCATCATTCGGGCTTGTTTCACCATCGGATAGCCCGTATAGTTGTGCGTCAACGCAAACAATAATCCGGTGCGCTTTACTATACGTTGTAAATCCTTTGCTTCTTTCATGGTGAAAGCCAAAGGCTTATCGCAAACGACGTGGAAGCCATTTTGCAACGCCATTTTCGCGGGACCGTAGTGTAAATGGTTTGGCGTAACAATGGCAATGAAGTCCATACGCTCCCCTTCCGGTAGGGTCTTCTCCGTTTTAATCATCTCTTCGTAGCTGCCGTAGGAGCGCTCGGGAGGTAAAAAGAAATCCTGACCCGACAATTTTGACTTTTTAGGATCACTGCTAAACGCACCACATACCAATTCAATTTCACCGTCTAAAGCAGCAGCCATCCGATGGACATGACCGATGAAGCCGCCACGGCCTCCACCGACCATTCCCATTCTCATTTTTCTACTCATATCCTGTTTTTATTTTGGTTTTGTATACGGATCATGATCCGTTCATTACAATGTTTTAATTTTTATATTCCGAAACTTCACGGTATGCCCATGATCTTGTAGACCAATAGCTCCTTTCTTGGTGCGGCCATAACCGGGATAATCCTTGAACTTGCTGGCCGCTACGAGGGCATCCCATTCGGGTGTCCATAAATCATAGGCTACCACCTGATGGCCGTTGAGCCAATGTTCAACGTGCCCTTTGTTGATCAGGATGCGTACTTCATTCCACTCTCCGACCGGCTTCGTATAATCCTCTGTAGCCGGGTGCAGGTCATAATTTGCCGCTGTGAAGTGCTGGTTGGTAATCCCCATTGTCGCATAAGTTGCATTATCGAGCACTTGATACTCCGGCGCATTATGCCAGATCGCTACCCCATCCGCTTCCTTAACCATATAAAAGATGCCGCTATTAGCCGTATCCGTCACCTGAAAATCTAACTTCAATTCAAAATTTTCATAAGTCTCACGCGTGATGATGTCACCTCCAAAGCCTTCTTCTTCTGTCCCGGAATGCAGCACCATCAAATTACCGTCTTCGACGGCCCAGCCCTTGGTGGGAAATTCGTCGTGATTATAGCCTCGCCATTGACTGGGGCTTTGTCCATCGAAGAGTAATTGCCAGCCTTCCGCTTGCTCCGCAGCGGTCAGGGTATTAGGCCCAGTAGGTTCTGGCGTGGTCGTCTCAGTGGTTGTGGTATCTTCCGTGGTTTCCTGATCAGCGGGCACCGCATCACAGGCCAAGAGGAAGATCAAGGCGAGAAGAGGGAAATATTTTTTCATTTTTGATCTTTTTGGAAATTAAAACTGAGCGTTTAAAGTCTATCCTTGTTTCATCTGCATCGCTACCGGATCCCAGTAAATGATTTTGTTATCAAAGTAGCTATCGTTACACAATAAAGCCGGTGCGGCGGCACGATATCCGAAAATCGCATCTTCCATCACTGCACTGCTGGTACGCACGCCAGTAAAGAAATTGACAAAATGGTCGTAGTGAGCTCCTTTGTAACCTTGTTGTACGGAGTAACGTGCTTCTTTCGGCGGCAACATTTTCTTGCGCTCGCCAAAGAGTTTTTCTCTTTCGTTGGGCTTAATTTCCGAAATTGCTGCTAGTGGGTCACTCACCAAATTTTGCCGCAGAAAAACATCGTCCCAAGTGACATCCATAGCGCCTTCCGTTCCAACCAATCGTAAGTAAGTACTTCCAGATGTTCCATCTACGAAGTTGACACGCAATGATAAGTTAAAAGCCGAGTGGGCTTTGGTTTCGGGATAATCAAACATGCCTAGTAGCACATCCGGTACTTCACGACCATCTTTCCAATACCGCAAACCTCCGGTGGCGATAATTTTCTCAGGCCCGATCGAGTCGATGACATAGTGCAAGCTGGAAAAAAGGTGCACAAACAGATCACCAGATACGCCGGTGCCATAGTCCCGATAATTACGCCAGCGGAAGAATCTCAATGGATCCCAGTCCCGCTTATTAGTATTCGAGAGATAGCGTTCCCAGTCAACGGTCTTAGGCGAAGCATCTTTAGGTATCGGATACTGCCAAGCCCCCAACGGGGAATTACGTGCCCAGAAGCCTTCGGCATATACTAACTGACCGATGGCGCCAGCTGCAAATAGTTCGCGTGCTTTTTCATTGCCCAGTGAGCTCATGCCCTGGCTTCCCACCTGAAAGGTTTTGCCCGTTTCTCTTTGAGCGTTGATCACATCGGGGCCTTCGCCGATACTGTGTACCATTGGCTTCTCGCAATACACGCCCTTGCCTTTGCGCATGGCATCAATCGAGATTTGACGGTGCCAGTGATCGGGCGTACCGATAATCACGGCGTCCACATCCGATCGATCCAACAGTTCTTGATAATTACGGGTGGTAAAAATTTCTTTTCCCCAACGTTCTTTAGCCGCAGTCAGGCGACCATCATAGAGATCACAAACGGCGACAATTTTGACACCCGGCACTTTTAGTGCTGTGAGTGCATCTTCGACGCCCATCCAGCCGGCACCAATGAGGCCGATTTGAATATGATCGTTAGCTGAGAAATGTGGCTTTTCGCGTGCGCGTAGCCACTCTTGTTGAGGTCCAGCGGATAAAATCGCTGGTGCACTAGTTAAAAGCGTAGTACCCAGTGCTGCTTTTTTGATAAACTTCCGGCGACTATGCTTTGGCTTTTCGTTTCGCATGATGGTTAGGGTTGAATTGGGAAAATGATAATTAGAGCGTCTTTTTCTCTTTATTTCTCATGTACATATACAATCCGATAAATAAGACCGTTAGTATTGCTGGCAGAATAGACATGATGCGGATGGTCTGCTGAGCACCTGCCGTTTCGATAGATTCTCCCATCATTGGTAGGATCAATGAAGTCGCAACCATGCCGGCGCCGCCTAGGATGGATAAACCTAGCGCGCCGCTCTCAGGAATGTATTCCGCCACAAAACCTAACATCGTTGGCCAGAAGTAGCAAATACCAATCGCGAAGACCACTGCTGCAGCAAGGGTCATGGCAGGCCCGCTAGCCATACTCATCCAGTATAATCCGATAGTTGAAATAATCGCAGATCCGAGCAGCACCCCTGAAGGGTTCAGTCGATGTACCAATGGTCCGGCAAAGTAGCGTCCTACGGCCATAATCCCCGTCACTACGACCAAGATGATCATTGGATTGACGCCATTATCTTCGAGTAGAGCGTTGATCCATTGGTTGGTACCTAGCTCGGTGGCAGCCGTCAAAAACATGCAGAAGAGCATAAACGGGAATAATAGTCCCATTTTATTCACAATACGGCCTTCCACAAAGATCAACAACAGCACCGCCAAGATGCCAATTTGAGTATAAGTCGAGGTAAAATCCAACGCCCATCCCTGGATGGATGCAATAAGAATCATACCCGTAATCAGCAAAATAATTGTGTAAGGCGCACTTACATTTTTCAACATATCCTTGTAAGAGACCCCGGAGCTTACTCGCTCCGTTTCGGGAATACTCTGTCCAAAGAAGAGGAAACCATATAGGGCCAGTGGGATAAATAGCAAGGATGACAACAACTGCCAACTCAAGTTCATCTGATCCATCAATACCCAAGCGAGTAAGCCACCTATGACGATTCCTCCGGGGAACCAAACGTGGAAGCGGTTGAGCATTTTCGTTTTATTCTTTGGATAAAGCGTAGCGATCATGGGGTTGAGCGATGCTTCTACGGAACCATTACCAAGGCCAATAAAGATATTGGACAGGAATAGCATTTCAGCATCTCTGGCGGTGAGCAGCACACAAATCCCAACTAGGTGAAAGATAAAGGCTGCCCAAACCACAGTTTTCGTCTTGACAATATCGATAATCAAACCGCCCGCAAACATCGCCAGGGTAAAGCCCCAGAAGGCCGGCCCGAAAGCCCAGCCGATTTCTTCCTTTGTCAATCCATAACCACCGAATTCCGATTCGATTTTCGAGCGAATGGCGAAGGTCATTGATGTTACCAACAGCGCCAGGCAACTAGCGATAAAAAGTCTGTTGCGGTCAACCGATTTCATAGTTTAAAGAGGTTTTTCGTTTTGTAAAGTAATTTAGAAATGCTCTGCAACCAATTTAGCAATTTTTTTTAAAGCTCCCGAATCTTGATATTGCGATACCAGACCGGATCGCCGTGATCTTGCAGAGAAATATGTCCTTTGCGTGCTTTTCCAAATCCCGGCATTTCGTGGAATTTACTCCCTTGGATCATCTGGGTCCATTCATCCGTGAACATCTCAAAGTCGACGACTTTATAGCCATTCAGCCAATGCTCTACTTTTCCATTATTCACCACAAGCCGAATATGATTCCACGCACCGGCTGGCTTGACTGTTACAAAGGAACATTCAATCATATCGTACAAATCACCCGCGCGATGTTTCTCGATTTTTGCATCGGGATGGCAGCTATTGTCAAGCACTTGCATTTCCGGGCCGGTCTGCCATACGTAATCATAATCATCTGATTCGACAACATTATAGATGATTCCACTATTTCCGCAGGCCCCAATTTTCCATTCGAGCTGCAATTCATAATTTTCGTATTGCCCGTCAGTTATGATATCACCTCCATCGGCCGCTTGCCAGCCGCCATCATCCTTGCGTTTAGCATCCAGAGAAAGCGCATTATCTCGCACTATCCAACTTGAGCCAATCGTTTGTTTTTTGAAATTACGCCAGCCAGCGGTTGTTTTGCCATCGAAAAGCAATTTCCAGCCCGCCGCCTGCTCAGCTGCAGTGAGGGTATTCGGAGCGAGCGGTGGCGGCGCCTGCGTGCGGAAACCCGGTTGATTTTGTGGAATATTATTCATCGTATACCAAGCTTCGGTCGTCCACAGGCCTTGCCCTTTTTCACTGATAAATGAATTTTCTATTTTGACGTATAACAGATGATTGGACTTCATCCCCGATAGCTCCAAGAAGACTTTACGACGATCTTCCGATACATTAACTGATCGGATTGGCAATTCCCGCTCGTCTAATTTTGGGCCACCGTATTCCTCGGTTGGTTTGTAGTACCATTGCTTGATGAGATAATCACTCGCATTCCAGCCATCGCCTTCACGCAATGGCTCCGTTAATTCGATTTCAACGCCGTTCGATTTAGCCCGTACAGCCAACATTTCGAAAGCTGGCTTTTGGTTGTATTTCAAACGCTGCAAACCGTACCAAAGCGTTCCATTATGTTGCCAGTTACCACTTGAGCCGATACCACCAACGTATAGAGCACCATCTGGGCCCCAAACCAAACGATTGACACCAGCTTCGAGTCCCTGGGTAAAGCGGAATACACAGCCTTGGTATTCTTCATTAACTTTTTCTACAAAGACTCTCTTCACCCCACCGTGGGTTACTTCACCGTGAATCATTTGTCCTTGATAAGGCCCATCGTTGAGATAAACCGGGGTAGAAGGCGAATTACCAATTTCATCCTGTGGCAACCACACCACAGGTAAATCTTCTTTCAGATTTGCAGTGCCTTCAAAGTCCACGGAGCGGGAACCATACCAGCCCCCTTGCTTAATGTGGACAATCTTTGAAGACGGCAACCAGTCCCCCTGATTATCGGCAACAAATAATTCGTTGTCAACACCGATTCCGATGCCGTTAGGTGTGCGGAGGCCGCTGGCAATAAATTCCATGCTACCATCCGCTTTCGAAATCTTGACGACCTTCCCACGATCTTGAATCTGTGGCTGCGTACTAGCCCCTCCGGGATTAATTGCTGTAGCTAAGGTGCCATAGAAATAACCATCCTTGTATGCCAGTCCAAACGCAAATTCGTGGAAATTGGCTGATACTCGCCAGTTATTACACACCGTTTGGTATTCATCGATGACCTCATCGCCATTCGTGTCGACAAGCTTGGTCAATTCTTGTTTTTGTAAAATATAAATCTCGTCATCTACCACTTTTAAGCCTAATGGCTCCGCTAATCCCTTAGCGATGGTCTTCACTTGCATTTGACTAGGATCACCCGATTGGGCACCTTCAACGATAAATACCGATCCCGCAGCATCCCAGGTACTCACAACTAGGCGGCCATCGGACAGAAAATCCATGCCACCGACCTTAGGCGTAAATAAATCTGGGCGGGCCTGAGCCAGATCATAAGACGGATGTACAGCCTCCAGCGGATAGCCGTTGCCAGGAATTCGGTTTTCATTACCCATTGGGCTTGCAACGACTTCGGCCGGTTGATCTTTCTTGTGGTGCACCATAGCGGCCGGTGGTACAACAACATATTCACCGCTATTCCCTGTACGCCAACTCAACACCAAGCTTTTTCCACCTCCACCCTGGAAAAATTCTACCCGGAAAGGATGGTATCCCTCCGCTAAGGCAATCGAGCCGTCCATGTTGGATGCACCGTGCAAGCCATCGTGGTCGATGACCATTTCAGTGCCAATGGTTAGGCGAGAACCATCATCACTATTCAAGCGAAAATGATACACCGATGATTTTCGAATATTCAAATAACCATCCACTAAAATGGCGAAGTTATTAGGCAAACCTTGCAAGTCACTATCAGAAGCTTGAACATTAGGTACCATGGTTGCAAAGGCAGGATCTTGATCGGTATCTATATCCGACAGTTGTGTCAAATCCTTATCGTGCATGTAAATCCGAGCAACTACTCCCGGCAACAAATCCTGTTCATTGACATTTTTATCTCCGTACACATAATCCTGATCTTCAGGAGGCGACTGCGTTGCTATATTTTCTAACTGCGCTTCCTCCTCAGCATCTAAAGACATGATGTACTCAACCATGGCTCGGATATCTACTTCGGGGACATCCGGATGGGCGTTCATCACTTGTGTACCCCAAACACCGTAACCACCATATTTCACTTTATTGGTGAGTATCCCAATATTTTCTTCCGTATTTTGATACTTGGCCGCAACATCGACATAAGCCGGGCCAATTGTTTTTCGATAGGTATTGTGGCAAGTTTTGCAATCATTGCGAGCGATGAGGCGATAACCAAGTGGTGTATCTTCATCAGCTTGATCCTCATCCTTACGATTTGGGTCAGCAATGGTAGGTCGCTTCAAAAATTTAACTGCAAAGCGGGTCTGGTCATTCGATTTTAAACTCAAACGTCCCTCGACATCGACTGAGGACACATTTTTATATTCACGGCTATTCTCACCGGTCACGTTAAACTCTCCATCCGTTTCGATGCTATTTGCAAATCCAATGGATGCCACATTAGTCTGTAAGACTAGTGTCGCTCCGGCAGGCACATCCTGAGTTGTGAAAATGCGTTCAAACCCAGGCAGGCCACTAGCGTAAGAAAAGTATTCGGGGCGTTCAAAAACACGTGCTTTTTTATCATTCCAACTTACTTCATACATTACTTCCACACCATCATCTACGAAACGGTGCCCGAGATAATTACTACTAGCCGGAATATCCTGTCCATTTTCCTGAACTAACCAAGGTGACTCAAAACTATTTTGGAGCCAAATATCTCCAACGGCAAGTGGCTGAGGACCGTGGGCAGTAGTATAAACAGCCCCGTCAAAGTTGACGTGGCCACGCCAAGCTTTGTACAACTTACCATCGTCAGCGCTGTACGCCACCCAAAGATCATCGTGTAAAGCCGCCGTTAACATCCGGGGTTGTACATCCAAAACAGATCGGAACACCCAGGGGTCATTAGGCCTTTCAGGGTCATCATTGGTTTCAGTACTCGGCGCATCACTATTGCAAGCCGCAAAAAACAGGAGTAAAAAAAGACTTGTAAAAAAGAGTAAATGTCGTTGTTTCATACTGTTAATTATACCTTTTTTAAATGTTCTCTATCATCATTATACAAAGTTCCAATTCGGAAGCTAAGGGGTAATTTTTCTATTTCAGCCCCAATAGCTCCATACGGGGATGCACCTCAATCCAATCCATCATAACAATTTGCTTGTTTTGCTCGGCGGCATTTCGGAACACGACAAATAAATCATGCCGGCCGGTCCAATCTTTTTCTAAATTCACACGATGCTCTCCTGGTTTGTCAATATCATATTGCCCAATGAGTTCACCGTCCTGAGCATCTAACCTTAGTTCCATACGGCCACCGATTTCGCGATCAGGTCGCATGCCTACCGCAAAGGTTAAAGCTTGTACATCCGTGAAATCGATATCCGCATAGGATAGAAAGTCGTTGTGATATAATTCGCGAACCAAGCCATCCCGAATTTCAAACTCCTTGCTGGAGCGATCATATCGCTCTGCTTCCATCTTCGGATGGCGCAATACAATTTGATTTTGCTCGGTAATCGAAGTGATCTCGCCATTCCCCAAATCGGTATAAGATGCCATCAAAATATACCGCCCCTTTTCTTCTTCGGCAATATGATCAGTCGTCACAAAAGTACCTTCAGCAGGGAAATCGGAGGCCACTTTGCGCTGCGCGCCGAGGGATAAAATGTACAGCACCATTTCACTCGCCTGTTCTTCTGTCAACTGTGGATGCGCCGCCATTGCCGTTTCGCCCCAATTTCCGGAGCCCCCCTCGATAATGCGTTTACGCAAGTGCGAGACCGCAAAATCATTGTCACGATAGCGGTTCGCAATCTGAATATAACTCGGCCCATTCACTTTCTTTTCCTTGGCGTGACAACTCGCACAATCCGATGCTTCAATCAGCTCCAGTCCTTTGGGTTTAGAACTAACCTGATCGGCCGTTTGATGACCCTGAGCGATCGTTGTAATATCGTAGCCTTGTGGCAAGTAATCGAAGGACACTTGAATCTGATCTTTCGACAACGAGCCATCATCGGTATTCCCATCTTCCTTGTCACGCACCTGTACTTGATAGTCAATTTGTCGATTGTCCCAATAAAAGGTTTGATTCCCTGCGATTTCCCATTCAACTTTTGGCGCTTCGTTACCTACTTGAATTTCGATCGTCGCCTCGGAAGACTGCTTATCAGGATCCGTCACTTTAAGTTGTACCTGATACACACCAGGTTTTTCGAAGGTATAACTTGGATAAGCCGAACGATTTTCAACACCATTACCCGTAAAACGCCACTCGTATTTGAGTGGATCACCGTCGAAATCGTAAGAATCCGCGGCCGAGAAAATGACGGTCAGCGGAGCTGCACCGACAAGTTTATTGGCAGTGACTTTAGCAACGGGGGCACGATTGCCACGCACGTAGTCAATCCGCACCAAGCGAGCATCGATGTTACGCGAAAACCACAGCTTCCCGTATTCCAGCAAATATAATTTACCATCTCGCCCAAACTGCATATCCATTGGCCGGGAGAATTTCTCGTTTTGCATAAAAGGATCAATCTTGACAACTTGCCCGCTACTATCAAATTTCATCAGATAAATCCAATTCCGCATCCATTCGTAGATCAGTAATTTTCCATCGAAATACTCTGGATATTTCTCCTCATGATCATATAGGTCGCTATAAAAGATCGGGCCAGCCATAGGATTTTTACCGCCAGTACCCACCCACGGAAATTCTAGTGATTTATCGTAAGAATACCAAATCACAGATTCCTGGATTGGTGGTAATTCTCGCAAACCCGTATTATTCGCTGACTCATTAATTGGGTTTTCAGTATTGAAAAGTGGCCCGGAGGTCTCAGAGGCAAAGTTGTAATCATGGTATGCTTGATTATTACCTCGGCTATAGGGCCAGCCCCAAAAGCCGGGGGTTCTCGCCTGATTGATTTCATCGATCCCTTTAGGGCCACGATCTTCCTGATCTTTACCCGCGTCGGGCCCCACATCTCCCCAATAGAGATATTTCGTTTTGGCATCGATAGACAAGCGGAAAGGATTACGGCACCCCATCACATAAATTTCCGGCCGTGTATCCGGGGTCCCTTCCGGGAAGAGATTCCCATCGGGGATAGTGTAGGAGCCATCTGCTTGTGGAGTGATCCGCAGAATCTTGCCGCGCAGATCGTTAGTATTTCCTGCACTGCGCTGTGCGTCCCAAGGTTTACGACCGGGGCGCTCATCGATAGGTGCAAAGCCATCCGAATCGAAGGGGTTGGTGTCATCTCCTACGCCAATAAATAAATTGCCGTCCGGTCCAAATTCGAGTGAGCCGCCGGAATGACAACATTCATCACGCTGCACGTCGATTTCAAGCACTACTTTTTCGGTAGCGTAATGCAGACTATCGTCGTCGAATACAAAGCGGGAAATGTGCTGCACAGGTTTGCTGCCCAGCGGTGAATAGAACAGGTAAATCCATTTATTCTCTTCGTAATTAGGATCAATCGCCATCCCTAATAAACCATCTTCGTATTTGGTAAACACAGGGAATTTTGTCACTTCACGCAGGCGATCCTTTTCGGGATCATACAGCTTAATGGCCCCTGCACGTTCGACAAACAAAATTCGACCGTCGGGGAACAAATCCAATTCCATTGGTTCGTTGAGGTTCTGCGCCAAAACTGTTTTCACAAATCGATTGGCGGCGGGAACCCGGTGGTGATGTGCCTGAGTGTAGTCCCGTACATTGTCGCCAATGGCGTACTGGATTCCGCCGAGTAGATGCTCTAAAAATAATGGCTCAACAAAACTGGCATCCGTATGGCCACCGCCAGTGTAGAAGGCACGGCCACCATCAAAATCATGATACCAGGCAATGGGATGATTTTCACCATTGGTGCCGCCTTCGTAGGTCGTTTCGTCCAGATTGGCGAGCACTTGAGTATTGGGATTAAGGTTTTTATAATTGTACCACTCGTCGTCGCGTTCCCAGCGTTCGGGTAGCATTTTAGTGGAAGGATGATTTTTGTCTAAAACCTGAATATCGGCTTTGCGTACATTGGGATTATTGGGATGCCCGTTGAAATAGCCCCCGACGAGTTTACCATACCACATCCAATCGTATTCGGTATCTGCGGCGGCGTGAATGCCTACATAGCCGCCACCGGCTTGAATATATCTTTCGAAGTCAGCTTGCTGCACATGATCAAGAACATCACCGGTGGTATTGAGAAAAATGACGGCGGCATACTGCGCTAAGTTTTCTTCGCGAAATGCATTTGCATCTTCTGTAGAGACGACCTTGAAACCATTTTCTTTTCCGAGTTTTTGGATCGCTTTGATCCCTGGCTCGATGGAAGCATGGCGGTAGCCCGCTGTTTTTGAAAAAACCAGAACCCGTACATCAGCGCTCTCTTCACAGGCAGAAAAAAACAGTAAAAGCACAAGTCCAAATAGCAGAGTGGGGAAAGTATTAATGGTTCTCATCAGTTATTGCATTTTCTACACTAAGGTAATAATTACATTATTTAATTTATTTTTTTAGACCATTTCAAATATTATTTTCCAAAATTTTAACGAAAAAGAGAATATTTGACGCTTTCCCGATTCTATCAACTCTTCTCTCACGACCAATTATTAGTCTAATTTCTCAGTCAGTACAGGCTCTACCTCCACTCTACCCGCCAACTTTTTACCCCATTTACTGTTAGTAGTTGGATTGTAAAATAAAACCTGAATTATGTTTGGATTATTCAAAAAAGATCCCATCAAAAAGATGGAAAAACGCTATTACGCGATGCTGGAAGAGGCACGTGATGTGCAACGTTCCGGTGATATCAAAGGCTACGCTCGCCTAATGGGAGAAGCCGAAGAATTAGCAAAGCAAATCGAAGCGCTAAAAGCAGAAAATGGACAATAAAAATTACCTCGTGGTGGGCGGTAGTTCCGGGATTGGATTAGCCCTCACTCGACAACTGAAAGCAGCTGGACATGAAGTGTATGTCCTCTCACGTACGAATGATCAATTAAAGGATTTGGATGTCCATCATTTATCCGGTGATGTAACCGAAGATGGTTTCTCGACAGATGGTTTACCGGATACATTGCATGGCATTGCTTACTGTCCGGGCAGTATTAATCTCAAGCCATTTCGCGCTTTGAAGCCCGAACACTTCCGCAATGATTTTGAAATCAACGTCCTTGGTGCCGTGAAAGTCTTGCAAGCTAACTTGCGCTCGCTCAAGCGCGCCGATGGCGCCAGCGTCGTGCTCTTTAGTACTGTAGCAGTTGGTCAGGGAATGCCTTATCACGCCTCGGTAGCCGCCGCAAAAGGGGCTGTGGAAGGCCTAACCCGCTCGCTCGCCGCTGAATTGGCCCCCGGCATTCGCGTGAATTGCATCGCGCCATCACTGACGGATACGCCGATGGCTTCTAAATTGCTATCTACGCCCGAGAAGCGCGAAGCCTCAGCCCAACGCCACCCGCTGAAGCGCGTCGGCTCAGCGGAAGAAGTCGCTGAACTTGGTCGGTTTTTGCTTTCCGATCAGAGTAGCTGGGTCAGCGGACAGGTGATCGGAATTGATGGTGGTATGTCCAGCCTCCGACCATTATAAACCGTATCTGCAGCCGCCCAAGGCATACAGCAACTAATATGTTAAAGTTGCGTAAGAGGAGAAGGTGATACTGAAGGAAGGTTTTACCTTTTCAACAGTCAGACTTTATTCTACAATAATTACCTTTGGGCAAAAAAGCAATACACTTTATTCTATGCGATTTTCAAATT
Source organism: Saprospiraceae bacterium (assembly GCA_028285085.1). Lineage (GTDB taxonomy): Bacteria > Bacteroidota > Bacteroidia > Chitinophagales > Saprospiraceae > JAHDHW01. The sequence goes on from JANQQI010000109.1 coordinate 108,081, forward strand.
TAATGGGTCGTACCCAAAAAGAAGATGTCAAGGATGCGGAAATCATTTCGCACAATCTATTAATCCGAGGCGGTTATATCCGTCAGTTAGCAGCCGGCATCTTCTCTTACATGCATTTGGGCCAGCGCAGCCTGAAGAAAATTGAGCAAATTCTGCGCGAAGAGATGAACCGCATCGGTGGCGTGGAAATCTGTATGCCCGTAGTGCACCCGGCCGATATTTGGAAAAAGACCAGACGCTGGCACGATATCGACGACTCATTAGTCCGCTTTCAGGATCGTGGCGAACGCGATATGGTATTAGCAATGACGCACGAGGAAGTCGTTGCGGAATTGTGTCGAACAGAAATTAACTCTTATCGCCAATTCCCTAAGTTAGTTTATCAGATCTATACGAAGTTCCGAGACGAGGCACGCCCACGGGCCGGATTGATTCGCGTTCGAGAATTCACGATGAAGGATTCTTATTCACTGGATGCCACCTGGGAAGGTCTCGAAAAGCAATACATCGCCCACTACGATGCTTATTTCCGCATTGGTGCGCGCGCAGCGCTGCCTTTGGTGGCCGTACTCAGTGATACTGGGATGATGGGGGGACGTGTAGCTCATGAATTCATGTACCTAACACCAATCGGTGAGGACACTATTTACATTTGCGACGAGAGTGGTTATCGTGCGAACAAGGAGGTGGCTACTTTCAAAAAGACATTTGTTGAAGAAGCGCCGCAACCTTTACAAAAAGTACACACGCCAGCCAAAAAGACTATTGACGAACTCGCTGAATTTCTCAATGTCGAGGCCAGCCGTACCGCTAAGGCTGTTTTTATGTACGGTGTGATCGAAGGCGAGGAGAAAGTTATTTTGGCTGTTGTTCGGGGCGACATGGAGTTGAACACAATCAAGCTGCAGAAGCACTGTAAGTCTGATCAGTTGCGCCCCGCCACAGAAGATGAAATTAAATCTATCGGCGCAGTACCCGGCTACGCTTCACCAATTGGTATCGATCGTAGCAAAGCGCTCGTTATCGTTGACGATTTGATCGTCAAATCTAATAATCTCGTAGCGGGCGCCAATGAAGTCGATTATCACTACGAAAATGTCTGCTACGATCGCGATTACACTGCCGATATGGTCGAAGATATTGTCTCCGCCTACGATGGTGCGACTTGTCCCATCTCCGATAATCCAGATCACAAATTACGTTCGGTGCGAGGCATTGAAGTAGGAAACATTTTCCAATTAGGTTCTAAATATACCAACGGAATGGGTGCCCGCTTTATGGACGAAAATGGGCGTGAACAAGATATCATCATGGGATCTTACGGTATCGGTGTAGGGCGTATTTTGGCCTGCCTTGTAGAAGAATATCAGGATGAGCGCGGCATTCGCTTGCCAATTTCCATTGCGCCTTATGAAGTTATTTTAGTTTCTTTACAAGATAACGAGGAGGTGATTGGTCACGCAGAGTCTCTTTACGAGCAGATGCAAGCAGCTGGAATCGACATTTTGTTGGATGATCGCCACAAGAAAGTCGCTTCTCCAGGCATTAAATTTGGCGATGCAGATTTAATTGGTATTCCGATTCGCCTGACCATTTCCAAGCGTTCCCTGAAAAATGGTGGCTTGGAATTCAAAGTAAGAGATAGCGGCGAGTCTGAAATCATCCCGGTCGAGCAGGTCGTAGAAAAAGTGCAAGCTGAAATCGCTCGACAATTCGCAGAAATTAAGGCCGCGACGGAAGGCGCGGAAAAATGGCAAGAATAATCCACAATTATGCTTCATTACGAGCAACATATACTCCGAGAAGACGCCGAATGGGTGGTATTTATCCACGGTGCAGGTGGCGGCATCGCCACCTGGCGCTACCAACGCGAAGCTTTTAGCCCCTATTTCAATTTACTGCTATTGGATTTGCGGGATCACGGTTTGTCCAAAAATATCGAGCCCGCCTACGAGGAATATAATTTCGAAATCCTCTGCGTCGATGTCATTGAGGTGCTTGATCATCTCAATATTAATAAAGCCCATTTTATGTCGCTCTCTCTGGGAAGTGTCTTGCTCCAAAAGCTCAACGAAAAACGCCCGGACCTTATCGATAAAATGATCATGGCGGGCGGTGTCTTCCGTGCTACAACGAAAATGAAAATCTTCGTGCACTCCGCTAAATTCCTTAATTACATTCTCCCTTACCGAGCGATGTATGATCTTTTTTCGTGGGTGGTGCTTCCACGGAAAAATCACCAAAAATCACGGCGAATTTTCCGCTTACAGTCTAAGAAACTAAGTCCTCGGGAATATTTGAAGTGGGTGGGTATTTATAAAGATTTTTTCCGCCTGCTTCGCCAGTTTTTCCACAAAGAGTTGAAAAATCACAGCCTCGTCGTAATGGGTGACCAGGATCATGTGTTTTTCAAAGCAGCGCGGCGTTTCGTCTCCCAACAAAAGCGCGCCCACTTGGTCATTTTCAGGCAGTGTGGCCACATTTGCAATATCGAACGTTACGAGCAATTCAATCAGGTGGCTCTACAGTTTCTCCGTGAGCAATTCGACTTACGCCAGCCCGAGCAGGTGATGGGATAAGCCTAGTTATTACCTCTCTTCGCTGTTAACTTTTTTGTCAAACCATTCCTTTTTGGTAACTTCAAGCTTAACCAATCTGCTTGACGGTTGATGCTAAATCGTTTTCCGTCAATTTCCATCCAATCCATATTTCATTTTATTTCACCATTAAACTCGTCACAGTATGAAGCTTATTCGACCGTGTCTCAACTGGGGATTGGTAATCAGCATTTTATTTTTTTGCGCTTGCAACGGAGACGATGATAGCACCACCAATCCAGAACCTGCAATATCCCCTGTTACTAAACGGATCATCTCATTTACCACCGAAGATGGTGTACGCATCGCCGGACAGACGGCCAGGGCTACAGCGATGAATATACCTTCGCCAACCGTTATTCTTATTCATGCTAATGATAGTGATCGCTCAGAATGGGAAGACCATCCATTTTATGATCGACTGATTGAGGAGAACTATTTTGTGTTAACCTATGACATCCGCAACTACGGCGAATCCGAAAATGATGGTGAGACTAATGCTGGTTTATTGACTGACCCCGATCGGGCGCCACTGGACCTGGAAGCCGCATTAGATTTCCTCGAAGATGAACCTTTAGTGAACCAAGACAAAATTGCGGCCATCGGTACTCAACTCGGCGCCGAGCTGGCTTGTATCGCTGCTAGCACCGATGAATTGGCGATCAAAACCGCCGTTGCACTCACTCCTGTACGAACCGCCGTGATTGAACTATCCGCGAATTATGCAGACTTTGAGCTCCAGTCCAGTTACTTTATCGCTTCCGAATTGGATTTGAATGGTGTTAAAGCTCAAGATGCCGAAGACTTATTTAATGAATCATTGGAACCCAAAAAGCTGGAAATCATTCTGGACTCCGATCTCACGGGAACAGAAATGATCTTGAATGATCCCACACTTGGTGATCGCATTTTCGACTGGCTCAGAGATAATTTATAATATGATCAAAGGAGTAGGCAGAATTCAGGTGGTCTACTCCTTTATTTCTGCTCCGTAGGAGTTATTGTATCTGATAGTAGCAGTTCTTAATCATCTCGCCCAAAAAACATTCTGCTTCCCAAACCTTAATCTCCCTGCGCCGTATCCATAAATTATGTAATTTTGCCGCGCCGAAGAGATTAACCACCATCTCTTAATTTAAGAGATCGTTTTTTCGCAAAAGCAATCCCCTTGGCATACTCGATACGATTTAGGAATAGCTACATTATTTTATGAGTCATACCATCCAGATTTACAATAGTCTTAAGCGTCAAAAAGAAACATTTGAACCACTCGTAGATGGCCGCGTCGGCATGTACGTTTGTGGGCCTACCGTCTACAGTGATGTTCACCTTGGTAACTGTCGTACTTTCGTCAGCTTTGACATCATCTATCGCTATTTGATGTATCGTGGATTTCAGGTGCGTTATGTACGCAATATCACGGATGTGGGGCATTTGGTTGGCGATGTAGATACGGGTGGAGAAGATAAAATTTCGGAGCGTGCACGTTTGGAGCAGGTGGAACCAATGGAAGTAGTACAACGCTACAGCAATGGTTTCCATAGCATGATGAGTATCTTCAATACACTACCACCGAGTATTGAGCCGCGTGCAACGGGTCACATCATTGAGCAGATTGAAATGGTGCAGGACATTTTGGATAATGGCTACGCTTATGTACAAAATGGTTCTGTTTATTTCAATACTTTAAAATTTGCCAAAGATAACAAGGGATACGGCCAGCTTTCGGGACGAGTCATTGATGACTTACTGGCGGAATCACGTGATGATTTGAAAAATCAAAGTGAGAAGAAACATCCTTCTGATTTTGCGATCTGGATCAAAGCAGAACCAACGCATTTAATGCGCTGGAATTCTCCTTGGTCCGTCGGATTCCCCGGTTGGCACTTGGAGTGCTCGGCAATGAGCACTAAATACCTCGGCAAAACCTTTGATATTCACGGTGGGGGTAATGATTTGAAATTTCCACACCACGAAAACGAAATTGCCCAAAATCACGGGGCTTGCGGCTGCACTCCGGCTCGTTACTGGATGCATACAAATATGCTGCTTATGAACGGTCGGAAAATGTCGAAGAGCGATGGAAACACCATCACCCCGCAGCAGTTGTTTTCGGGTGATAGCGAGCATATTTCAAAGGCTTACAGCCCAATGGCTATCCGCTTTTTCATGTTGCAATCGCACTATCGCAGCACTTTGGATTTAACCGATGAAGCCCTACTAGCCGCGGAAAAAGGTTTCCGTCGTTTGCTCGAAGCCAATCAGAGCCTGCAAAAGCTAACGCATCCGGGCAATGGCTCTGCCGGCGCTTTGGAGCAGGAAATTGATCAATTGATTGATCAGACGTTCAAAGAAATGGACGACGATTTTAATACGCCCAAAGCATTAGCACGTCTTTTTGAGCTTGCTACCCGTGTGAATGGCCTGCGTGACGGACACTTACCTTTTGACCAAATCACCGAAAGTACTTTGGATCGACTAAAGGGTACCTTTGAGACTTTCATTTATGATATTTTCGGTCTAAAAGATGAAACCCAAGCTGATGGTGATGATGATGCATTGAGTGGACTTATGGATTTAATTATTGATATCCGTCAAAATGCACGCGCGCAAAAAGATTGGGCGACTTCTGACAAAATTCGGGATGCCCTCACTGCCATTAAAATTCAACTTAAAGACAGTAAAGAAGGTACTACCTGGAGTAAAGCATAATCGATAATTATGAGCCACTATCTGCGTTTTATCCCCGTTTTATTGCTTGGCTTGGTATTTCTGGCCGGTTGTGGTAATGAACCTACTCCAGAACCTCCGAAGCCAAAACCTGAGGTAAAAGTACCGCGCTTTGATCGCGACTCAGCATATAACTATGTATCCAGACAAGTTGCCTTTGGGCCGCGGGTGGTTAACTCTGATGCTCATAAGCAAGCGCGGGCCTGGTTGGTTGATCAATTCAAGGGCTTTGGTGCCACAGTCATCGAACAAGATTTCCAAGCGGAAGCTTATACCGGGACGGTCCTAAATGGTACCAATATCATTGCTCAATATCAGCCCAATAACCCAAAACGTATCCTGCTGGCGGCACATTGGGATAGCCGACATATCGCGGATTATGACCCGGACGAGAATAAGCGCGATCAACCTATTTTGGGAGCCGATGATGGCGCTAGCGGCGTTGGCGTCCTGCTCGAAATCGCGCGCCAGCTTCAGGCCAACCCAATCGACCTGGGGGTAGACATCATTTTGTTTGACGCAGAAGATTACGGTGAAAGTAAAGGCGAAGATTACACCACCTGGTGTCTGGGCTCCCAGCACTGGGCCAACAATCTGCATCGCAGTAGCTATCGCGCTGAATTTGGTATCCTACTCGATATGGTAGGCGCAAAAAACGCACGTTTCACTCTTGACGAAACCTCCATGAGTTTCGCTCCTACCATTATGAATAAAGTCTGGAAGCTGGCTCAGGACATGGGCTACAGCAATTACTTCGTTTCCGAAAAAACGGGCATTTTAATCGACGATCACCTCTTTGTGAATCGCATTGCGCGCATTCCGATGATTGACATCATCAATCGGCCACTGGAAAGTGAAACGGGCTTTGGCCATTACTGGCATACGCAGGGAGACGATATGAGCGTGATCGATCGCCGAACGCTCCGTGCTGTCGGCCAAACAGTGCTTGCCGTTATTTACCGTCTAAATAATGGCCAATTTTAAGCAGTAGCGGGCCATTCCTTTTCGGTCGAACATTGCTATCTTAGGGGCCAGCAAAAAGCCCTGGCATGACCACAGACCAATATCTCCAAAATTTTATTGACGGTGAGCTCGTCCCACCAATTTCTGGCAACTATATCGACGACTATAATCCCTCGACCGGAAAAGTCTATGCTTATTTGCCGGATTCCGATGCGGCCGACGTACAAAAAGCCGTTGAAGCGGCAGAACGAGCCTTTCCCAGTTGGTCCCGCACGGGCACGCAGGAACGTTTTCGGATTCTGTTACGCATCGCGGATCTAATCGACGAACATCTCGATGATTTAGCACGGGCGGAAAGCATTGATGCGGGAAAACCGATATCGGTTTCCAGTCGCATCGATATCCCGCGCGCCCGTGATAACTTCCGCTTTTTCGCGACGGCGATTCTGCATTTCAGTTCCGAGAGTCACCACATGGAAGGCCAGGCAACGAACTTCACCTTACGCCAGCCCATCGGTGTCGTAGGTTGTATTTCGCCCTGGAATTTACCTCTGTATTTGTTTAGCTGGAAAATTGCACCCGCGTTAGCAACAGGCAACTGCGTCGTAGCAAAGCCCTCCGAAGTCACTCCGATGACCGCCTATCTACTAGCTAAAATCTGCCAAGAGGCGGGCTTACCCCCCGGCGTCCTCAATATTGTTCACGGGCTGGGGCCGAAGGCCGGCCAAGCCATCGTGGAGCATCCCCGGATTAAGGCTATTTCATTTACGGGCGGGACGAATACGGGCCGACATCTGGCGCGTACCGCAGCTCCAATGTTTAAGAAACTATCGCTGGAATTGGGAGGTAAAAATCCGAATATCATTTTCGCTGATTGCGACTTCGAGGAGATGATGAAGACAACGATTCGTTCCTCTTTTGCGAATAGTGGCCAAATCTGCTTGTGTGGTTCGCGGATTTATGTGGAACGCCCGATCTACGAAAAATTCCGGGAAGAATTTGTTCGGCGTACTAAAGCCTTACAAGTTGGTGATCCTTTCGGGGAGGGGACAAAAATGGGAGCTGTGGTTTCCCAACCTCATTTAGAAAAAATCATGGCTTGCCTAGATTTGGCCCGAGAAGAAGGTGGTACCATCCTTTGTGGAGGCGAACGCCTAAGCTTGGATGGCGAGCTTGCGGGGGGGTACTTTCTACAGCCGACAGTCATTGAGGGCTTGGCGCCCAACTGTCGCACAAATCAGGAAGAAATTTTCGGGCCCGTGGTGACGATTACGCCTTTCGATACCGAGGAGGAAGTCATTGGCTACGCCAACGGTACCACTTATGGTTTGTCCTCTACGGTTTGGACGACCAATCTACCTCGCGCCCATCGCGTTGCGGAGCAGCTACAAGCGGGCATCGTTTGGATAAATTGCTGGCTTTTGCGCGACCTGCGCACACCTTTTGGTGGGGTAAAAAATTCAGGTGTGGGGCGAGAAGGTGGTTTGGAAGCTTTACGTTTCTTCACAGAACCAAAGAATGTCTGTATAAAATATTGATAGATTTTAAATAAAAAAGACCACTCAAATAACGAGTGATCTTATGTTTAATACTTACCAATTTTTAAAGAACTACTCTTTTTTCAAAACCAACTCTACCCTTCTATTCTTAGCCCGGCCCTCTTCGGTAGCATTATTAGCACGAGGCGCTAAAAAACCTAATCCGTGTGCTTCGAGACGTCGTTTGGCAATGCCGTACTTCTCAACCAAGGACGAAATAACCGCTTCGGCTCGCTCTTGTGATAGTTTTCGATTGTACTCAAGTGACCCCGTCATATCCGTATGCCCAACGACGTAGAATTGCAGCGCTGATTGCTGCTTGAGAAAGGCTGCAATGGTCTCAAGGCTAGGCGTTGACTCTGCAGTCAAAGTACTCTGATCAAAATCAAAGTACAAGCCATCCAACACTACCCGACCTTCGCTTTCGATGGCCTGACTTAGATAATCTTCCGTCAAGTTAATCTTACCATCTTCAAGGCTAGCCGTTTCAATGATATCAACCAATACGACGACTTCATCTGCTTTGTATTGTTTTGCGCCAACAACGAGATAAACATCGCCCTCTGGGCGCGATAGCTGCGCAGCAAAAAACCCGGAGCCACCCACAGTAGCACTACCCTGTAGTAATCGGATCGGACTATTGGTCGGAAATGGATTACGCGAATAAGCTGTGGTCATCCAACTCCCGCCACCGACGGTTTTAGCAATGTTACGATCAGGATGAGCGCCTTCGGCCAGCATCTTGAAGTCCGAACGCTGGGCCGCATTGCGATAATTTTGGTACACTTCGTAAAAGGTACTCCCCGTTTTAATCGTGTAATAAATTCGGGTGTGCTGACCTTCTACTTCTAACCAATCGTCAATTTTCCGATAACTCACTACCGGTCCTACCGCAATATAATAAGGTACAAATTTTTCCACTTGGTGAAATCCGATAGTGGCCCCCGGAAAACGATTAACCAAAGGGTGATCGCTGCTACCTTCTACATCTTGGGCGGCCAAGCCACAGGTCAGTAGCAATAGAACAAAAAGAATATAATATCGTGACATGAGTGAAGTTTTAGACGCTTAGACTACTCTGGAGTTACGCACAAGAGCGTCTGTTAGCGAGAAGTTTGAATTAGAATTTTTTGCATCATTTGCTGGTCAGCGCTTTGCAATCGCAGAGTATACAAGCCAGCCGGTAAGGTCTCCGACAAGGGCCATTGGAATGGCGTATCAGCAGAAATAGCTATGGTTTCTTCCTGAACCAATTGTCCTAAAGCTGTAAATAATTGCAAATTGCCGGAAAGGCTTTCGGGAAAGACAAGTTGTAAATCTTGACCGGACATAATAGGATTAGGGAATATCTCAAAACTTGTGGTTGCCACCTCTTCGTTGGCCACCATAATCGCATTCTCGTTATAGAAGACCTGTTTGCTGATCGGACCACTGATCGGTTCGAGCATTTCATTGTAATAAATGGCAAACAACCAGAGTTTGGTATCTGCCTCGTACCAAAGGTAGCTCCAGCTGTGCGTGACCGACTTACTAAATGAAGAACTGTCGGTCGCCATCAGATCCCAACGGCAACGTAGCACGTCATCCCAAGTGCCGTTGGGTAAAGTCAGCGTACCATAAGCATCACAATTACAGGAGCTGGTCCCAAAGCGTTCGAAATCCAGGGCAAAAGGAATACTATCGTAATCCAAAGTGTAGCTTCCCGAGAAAGATTCTGGCCCAACACTCTTGTCGTATTCCAAGGGAAACGTTCCAGAAAGCTCTGCATCATCGTAGGGAATCACCAGTGAAGGAAAGCCAATACTATCGATGGGAGCAGTCACCATCCCGACGGATTCCACAGTCTCCCCAACCGTTCGATAATACACCAAATCCCCACGTGGCGGAATATATACGGCAATATCTGCATCGGAAAACGAACTGGCCTCAGCGGTCGTAGCGGGATCAAGTGCTTCCCAAAAGAAGTCAGGATCAGTCGTATCAATACTAATGTTCGAAAAATCCCAGCTTTGGTTTGCACCAGCAGGCCCCTCGTCAATTCCCCCCGGGAGAATCCGCTTTACTTCTACCAAATCGCCTTGTACAAGCCAGATATCAATTGGAATGATTGGCTGAGCATTCCCACTCCCAAAGACAAAGAGCAGGGCAAATGCAAGGGATAAAGTATTCAATCGTTTCATATTAAAATGGTTTTTTTGTTATTTTTAGAAATTGTGTTTTATAGGTTATTTCCATTTGAAAACCCCTAAAATCCTCCAGCTCTTTGCCATCCTAGGCAGCACCGAACGCAAAGCATTTGCGGCTCGATTGCAGACGCACAAACGTGTTTTACTTTACAAGCTGTATCAGTTAATCAATAGTAGTGGAAAAGAAAAAGCATTCGATCCGCCAAGCATATTCCAAGCCTTGTACGAGCAACCTTACCAAACTGAAAAAAGCTATTTGCTGCGCAATGAGATGCGCTTACTCGGTAATGAACTCCGCGCTTTTTTAGCTGAAAGAGAGTGGCAGAAAGTGCTTCGCCGCGATGATTATCAAGCTCGATTTTTCTACCTACAGAGTATCGCTAAGCGAGCCCCCTTTGAATTTTTTCAGCAAGAATGTGAAAAAACGCTTGATCAAATGCGCACACAGGACGAGCCTTACTGGGCCAGTCGAATTCAGGAATTGTACGTTCGCATTTTCATCAGGGAAATTTCCCCAAACGAAATCAATTACCAACAGCTACAAGAGCAACTTGATAGTTTAGAGCAGTTGCAAGGCCAAGCATTTTTGTACCAACTCATTGAGACCCGGCGTCTCCAGGCTTTTACCCATAAGACGCTAAGTGTATTGCAACCCAAAACGCCACAGCGCAGTCTTCTTGATCCTCCTCAATTGGATTGGCAAAAAGCCGAACAGCCTTATCTGCGTTACAAATTGCTACTGGCTCAATCCTACGGCGAACAGGGCGTGGCTTATGTCGACAGCCTGAAACATGCCTTGGACATTCTGCCCAATATCAAGCGGAAGTCTTTCCAGCGGGCAGCAGAAGAAGCTAAGATTCAAGCGGCCATTGCTTTGCATTATTTTTTGGCAGGAGACTATGCTCAGTCGATAGATTACCATCGGCGGATGCTTACCCATCGCAGCAAAATCCCTAACCCAGAGCTTGCGGTTTACCTTTTCAATTTCATTTCCACCCTCGTTCGGGTGGAGGATTATGCCGAAGCCTTGGCGTTGATTGACGAGCATACTGCTTTATTGCTCAACAATGAGCGCGTGCAAGATCGGCTGTTAAATATCCAAGCGATGTGCTACCTTTTGCTTGGCCAGTTGGACGAGGCCGAAACCTGTATTCCCGGCAATCGCAAAGAAGGTGGACTCTATAACTATTTTTACTTTCGGATTGTCCAATCGCTGATTTATTTCGAAAGACAGTTACCAGACTTAGCACTGACAGAGCTACAAAACTTGCGACACAGCCTGCACTATAACGAGCGTCAAAACAGTGGTTTTCGACTACTCATCCAATTCCTGATTGAATACTATCGTCTCGAAATAGATCGTGCGGTATTGCGGGATTATACGCAACAAAAGCAGGGGTTGCATACCCGCATTGAGACCCTAGATAATCAGCAAATGTTTCAATACATTTTGCCTTACAAATGGCTCATTCGACGGTTGGAAGCTCCGACCTAAACCGATCGGAGCTCCTGAATTTAAAAATTCAAATCAAACTTTCCGTCGGTAATGACCACTTCCTCGGTGCCGTTCGCTGTAAATTTCAACAGCGTTCCGGCAAAGGTGCCTTCTGCGCGATTATCATTATAAGTGGTGAAGGTAATTGTTGAGGTAAATCCCTGACCGGGCGTATAAATAAAAGTATTAGCCGCCGTAGGCCCATCGGGTTGAAATGACATGGAGCCACCGTTATCAAAATTCCAGGTGTCACCTTCGTCAGGGGTTAGCAGTTGGATGTTGAATTGGCTGCCATCTTCACCCGTCGAAGTAATGACGAGCGAACCTTGACTTTCTCCAATGACAGCGCCGTCAACGTCATCCTTGGAGGACCAATCTGCACCGTCAACTTTCATGCTTAAAGTACCGTAGCCCGCATCAACGCCAGGCGGTTCGATATCATTATCATCATCGTTGTTTTTACAGGCCATAAGGCTCAGGCCGAGACATAGGAAAAGGAGTAAAGGTTGAAAGTTTGTTTTGAAAAACATGATATGATCTTTTGGTGTAAATAATGCACCAAAAGTAAACTCAACCAGAGGCAGCAACAATTTGATTTTTTGGGGTTTGTGATAAATTTAATGGCAGCGTTCCACACCACATCACACATCAAACACAATTACCCAATCCACTGATTATCAAATACTTATACTTCAAAACAAGATACTAAAACGACTAAAAAGTGTGATAGATTTTGTATTATATTAGAACCAGAAAAAGAGAAGGGATAGAAAGCACAATGGCCCTAAACCCCTCCTTCTATCATCTGGAAATTACTCAAAAAGTTGAGAGCATCTTCGTAAAATTATTAATTGGCCCACAAACGTCGCTTTTGCGTTTACACTTCAGCTTTTTATTTTATCCGCAGGCGGTTCTCTCCGTCAAATGTCCATCGGACATTTGGTTTCAAAGAAAACTGCACTGCGTTCACAAGCCTCCGGCTATGCTCCTCAAAAAGAGCTTTGCTTAAACAAAAAATTGTCAGTTTTCGACCTAAAGAATAAATTTCGAACACGCTCTGATTTTTTGCTATTCTTTCACCAACTCCCATCCTTCAATATGCTCCGTAATTACTCCCATGAACTCAAATCCCTGTAAGGTATAAGTCAAATGAAGTTGCTCTTGATCATAAAGCAGATAGGCTTCCATATTTAGAATCATGGGGACGCAAGACACAATCGTTTTGTCATAGTGCTTGATATCTTCCAACTCAAAGCTGGGAATATGTCCAATGTCATTGCCAATGAAAGGAGAACCACTTTGGATGACTCGACAACTGGCTTGTTCTAAATCTTCGCGTATAGCTGGCGCCAAGTGGATGGTATCACTTCCGTAGAAGAAAAACAGTGCGGATTGGTTGCGCTCTGGCAATAACAATAATTGATCTTTGCTAGTCACGGGAACCTGACGGTGCGTTGTATCTTGATTCACTGAGCCAGCGGTAAAGTATTCATCAAAGTGAAGTTGATTATCTATGGCGATGACCTCCACTACTATGGAATCGCCGGTATATTCAAAAGTGTTCTCAAGATCATCGCAAGTCGCACGATAATGACGGTAAATAGATTTTTGTCCAACTTGTAAATCAGAGAGATTAAGCGTATTCGTGCTAGGCGTAGGGGTTGGAGTTGGGGTAACTTGGGGTAAATCGTCTTCTTTATCCTGACAAGATAAAAGGACGAAGAATGGCAGGCAGAATAGTAACCATCGGGTTTTCATAATATTGTGGTTGAAGGGTCAATAAAAAAAGTAGCAAGCGGAAATAACCACTTACTACTTTTCTTTACCCTATGAAATGGGAAAAGCGTTGCGTGAGGGATAGAATTGAAGGCTAAGGCACAACCACCAAAGTCCCGCGCATTACTTTATGATGCCCCGGAACCGTACAAACGTAGATATAGGAACCCGGTTGTTTAGGTGCTTCAAAGTAAATAGATTCACTCGTTCCTGGAGGCATCAGACGTGTATGAAATAGTACATCCGAAGTTTTAGGAATGTGATTCAATTCTGTGCCTTTGATCCCGAGGGCGATAGCCGCAGTACCTACTGCATCTGCTTTACCCGGCTTAACGATCACGACATTGTGAGGCATGTCATCATTATTGTAAAAAGACCACTTCACGCGGCTGCCGGCTTTGACTTTGATGTTTGACTGATCATAACGTAGCCCCGGCAAGGTCGCGAGCACCACCGTCTGATCCACTTTGCTCCAGTTCGCGGGCTGTTTGGTTTGACGTTTTTTACCGGTACTTTTGGTTACTTTCTTTTTGGGCTTTGCCGGTTTCTTGGGCGCCGTTTTGGGCTTATCTTTTTCGGCTTTAGGCGCAGCATCGGTCGTCTTCTGGTGATGCTGATGATGCTTCATTGATTTAGGCTTCGATGCCGGCGGATCGGGAAGTTTTAGCTTTTCACCGTCCGGGATATTATTTAAAGTATAGTAAGCCGTAGCGTGTAATGGCAAATGACCATCGGTATAATTACGTACATCCGTCAGTTTGATTTCATGAATATATTTCTCCCTTAGATTGTCGACAACGATACGGGCACGCAGGCCATCTTTGGAGACCACGACGCCTCGAACCGGGCAGTCTTCGTCATTGACGGCCGGACTTCCATAAACCGGATGATATTTATAAATAAAACTAGTCACCTGATAAGCCTCCGGCTTAGCTGCGCTCGCCTTGTCGACCGGTTGGGTGAATTCAATTTCGAATCCATCTGGCATGGCTTTCACCGATTTCATTTCAAAAGGTACGGTCCCCGTCCAAACGAGACGTTGCAAACCATAGGGATCTTTACCTGTCGACCCCCAACCTCGGTTGGTTTGACCAACAAACATTGACCCGTCACGGCCCCAAGCCATACGTAAAACACCAGATTGGAAGCCTTCAATAAAACCGAATGCGGCTCCCTGATACTCTCCTTTCACTTTTTCCAAAAACACCCTTACGATCTTACTTTGCCCCTGATCACCAATGAAGAGTTGGCCTTTGAACGGGCCAAATTGTCCTCCGGTTTTATCTTGGATAATTTCTGAAGTTGAAATTCCCAGAACCCCATGTGGCAACCAAACAGCCGGTAGTTTAATCGCTGGTAAATCCGCGGCTAATTCAAACAAGGGGGTCGGCCGCTCGTCGGCAATATTTTCCGGCTTGGTAGGCGGGCGGCCTTCAGCAGCAAAACGCGGACTGACCCGATAATAAATATCATTAGAGCTCAGCTTCACCGGCGATTCTGGCTTACCGGCCCAACGTAGTCCTGCCGGATGGCCGGTAAAATCACCTTTCTCAACGTGAACCAACCCACCGGAGCCCATCCAGTCTCCTTGGTTATCAGCGTAGAAAAACTCATCGCCAATCATCCCAATCCCGCAAGGGGAGCGCATCCCTGTAGCAAAAGGTTCCATTTCGCCGTCGGGTGTAATGCGCATGGTCCAGCCTCGCCAAGGAACTTTACTTTTACCACTCCACCAATCGGGATCACCAAAAGCGACATTACCCGTTACGAAAAAACTGCCATCCGGGGCGATCTTTGGCCCAAAAGAATATTCGTGATAGTGCCCCGAAATTGGCCAAACGTACACGGCTTCGTAAATGTCCGCGCGGCCGTCGCCATTGGTGTCGCGCAAGCGGGTTAGCTCACCACGTTGCGCTACGTAAAAATCACCGTTTTTATACGCCAAGCCCAAATTCTCGTGCATACCTGAGGCGAAATGTCGAAAATGTGGATTACTTCCTTCTTGCATGTAGGGATTTTCAACAATCCAAACATCTCCGCGACGTGTAGATACTCCCAAATTACCATTGGGCAATGTAGCGAGTCCCCCTACTTCCAACGTAATACCTTCGGGAACAGGTAAGGTGATGATTTTATAATAATCTGATTCTACCGGCGGAATATCCTGAGCAAAAGCTGCGGTTGAAATCAGAAAAATGCAAATCTGCTGAATCAATTTATATCGCATGAGGTGAGTGTTTTAAAACATGATGGTGTAAACAATAGTGCTCGCCTGATCGATGGAAAGGAGTAAAACATCCTGCCCGCCCATAGACTTAATCATTGCTTGCCGATCGGCCGGCAGCTGTAAATAATACTCTTGATCATTGATCGCGTAGATTCCGGGCTGAACTTCCTGAATCTTGTCCCCGGCCGCAATTCGGAATAATAATGACGCTGTAGGCGTCCCAGCACATTCGAGCCGACGTTCTAAGATTTTACCATCATCAAGCACTTGGAATTGATCATCTACTTTAAGATCATAAATCTGGTATTGGAAAGTAGGCATGCCATCGTCCCCGAGGCGGTAACCTAAAAATCGATAACTCGCCTCCGTTGACAAGCTATCCGGCCAACGTTCTTGCACCATTTCCGCTGGCTGCCATGGTGGAGCTTGAGATAACAAAATTGGCCAAGCCATGGGGCGAGCACTGCCATCACCTCGATCGTTCCACATTGGCGTCGCATCCAGAAATCGACCGCGCCAAACTTGAACTAAATTGGCCTCATCGGCATCGTAGGTAAAGTGCAATCGATCGGGATGCCCTACTGAGATGGCATGCACGATCCGCTCTTTATTACTAGCACTGGCATTAGGCACATCGACAAAAGAACGCAAGATTTCCGGTCGCTGTCGAGGTTCTACGCGAATGGGGTCCACCGGATTACTCAGCAGATAAGAACTGGGTAAATGTAAGGGGGTACTCCGAAAATCTTCCCCTTCAATAAAAACGCCTAGCCGTGGCTGCAGCCAGCCCTCCCGTTTCGCGTAAGTCACCTCGATGGGTAAGTCCCCCGCAGGCAGCTCCACCATAGCCGAACGAGACCACCAGCGATTCGTGAATATTTTTTTGTTATTGATACTCAGTTCGCCATTGCCATTAGTTGTAAAATGCAGATTATATTTTCCGGCTTTTGCCACCTGCAAGCGCCCCGTGAAGCGCAAACCAAATTCATTTTTAGTTTTGGCCGCTTCCCAGGTTAGGCCATTAGTAACACCGGAAGCATCGATCGCCACCGTTTTGAAATCCGGGGGATAATCGTAAGCCCCCCGGGAAAACTCATAATTGATATTCAATAGACGTGGCGCCTGCCCAATATAATTGCGGTATTGTATCCGGCGAAATGCAACGGCACCGTGGTCGCCCTGAAAGAGCAAAGGACCGAGCCGGGCTTCTCCGGGAAAAGCCGCGCCCCGGGTTGGGCCGGTTAGTTCGATATTTTCGTGAATGCGCGTCCCATTGAGCTCAATGAAGAGGATGCGCGCATTCGCTATTTTTTGTCCACTCCCATCGAAGCGTGGCGCTTGAAAGGCAATCTTCATATGCTGCCACAACCCGGGAGCTCGACATACATTTTCACGAGGCGCGTAGCCTTCATAGCCTTTTTGTCCTTCAAGCTGTGTGTCATCCCAGCGCTCATAAATGCCGCCACAATCGCCAAATCCAGCTTGCACTTTTCCCCAGCTATCCAACAATTGTACTTCGTAACGACCTTGTAGGTAAACCCCAGAGTTGGAATGTCGGGCCATCAGAAATTCAAACTCTAAGTCAAGATCACCATGCTCCAATACACTGACTAAATTCGCCCGTTGTTGGTCATTAGGTTGATTGACTAAAACGCCTGTTCCAGCTGTTACGACCAAGGCCCCGTCTCTTTGCCAATCTGCATAGACACTACCGGCGATGGCCCAATTATTTCCTCCCGAAGCCTGAAAGGCACTTAAATCCTGCATGGGTATTTCATCCATTGCGAAGGCTGGCGTCTCTTGACTTTGTAGTCCCCCTACCATGACTAAGCAACAGAAACAATAGCTGCATAAATATTTCAACATAGTCGAACCTTTTTCCACAAAATAATTCATACTTGACAGAAGGATGAATTTTTCTATTTTTAAAAAATAGTTTATTTGAGAAATTGGGTAGATAAATCAACATTTATCTTTTGTCAAAATAATTTATTCCAAATCCAAATCTCATTGTCTTAAGTCCAGAAAACAAAAACCAACAAACATGCATTGGAAACATTTCCTTTGGTGCGCGATCTTAATTAGTTACAGCGTACAAGCTCAAGAGCTGATCCTACACTCTCCTAACCACGAAACCAGCATTAAAATCCAACTGACGGACCGCATTTACTATAGTGTACAGCATCGTGACGAAACGCTCCTGTGGTCATCTCCGCTATCTATGACGCTTGCTGATGAGAAAGTACTCGGGGACCAACCACAGCTAAAAGATAGCTTACGCCGATCGACCAACCAACAATTAGCAACGGTCTGGGGCATCCGCGATACTATTCACGATCAATTTGAAGAATTAGAGCTCGTATTTCGCGACAACTACAGTTTGATCTTTCGGGCGTATGATGATGGCGTCGCCTATCGCTGGCGAACACGGCTGGCTGGAGAAATCACAATCAAACAAGAGGAAGTGATGTACCGTTTTTTGGATAATCATCGGACTTGGGCGCATGAAGTGGGTGGTTTTCATTCATCTTTTGAAAAACGATATACCGAGCATCCGATCGATCAAATGCAGGCTGACAGCTTTGCGTCCCTGCCAATGGTCTTGGAAAAAGGCGCTATGAAAATGGCAATCACAGAAGCTGATCTCTACGATTATCCTGGGCTATACCTCTATCGTACCGACAACAATAACCGCTATGATCTGGCCGGTCTGCATCCGCCCTATCCTTTGACCGATGCGCCGGGGGGGTGGTGCCAATTTGGGCGAGTGGTATCCTCCACGACGGATTATATTGCGCGTACTAATGGCAGTCGAGACTTTCCCTGGCGCGTCCTGATCATAGCGGATACGGATGCAGAGTTAGCGGATAATGATTTGGTCTATAAATTGTCCCGGCCTTCCAAAATTGCTAATACGGATTGGATCAAGCCCGGTCGCGTGGCTTGGGATTGGTGGAATGACTGGCAGCTATCGGGAGTACCCTTCGAAGCAGGGATTAACAACAAAACCTACGAATACTACATTGATTTTGCCAGTCGCAATAAGTTGGAATACATCATTCTGGATGAAGGCTGGAGTGATCAATTCGATTTGTTTTTAGAGCGACCGGAAATTGATGTTCCGGCCTTAGTTGAATACGCTGAAAAAAAGAATGTCCGCCTCATTCTTTGGTGTGTCGCTCGTACGCTGCTGGATCGCATGGATGACGCCCTTGATCAATTTGCCGAATGGGGCATCGCTGGGGTCAAGGTTGATTTTATCGATCGTGATGATCAAGTTGCGGTAGAATGGTATGAACAAATCGCGGCGGCGGCGGCTCAACGCCAACTATTGGTTGATTTCCACGGTTGCTCAAAACCTACCGGCCTCCATCGCACCTATCCCAATGTAGTTAATTTTGAAGGCGTCCTGGGCAATGAATACAATAAGTTTTCAACCTTGGTGACCCCGGAGCACAATGTCACTTTAGCCTATACACGAATGATTGCCGGACCAATGGATTACACCCCAGGGGGCATGACTAATGTGACGCCTAAAGATTTCAATGTGAGCTTTAGCCATCCTCGTACCCGAGGCACGCGCTGCCACCAACTGGGGATGTACGTTGTCTATTACAGCCCACTCCAAATGCTGTGTGATGCGCCAACGCAGTACGAGCAATATCCCGATATTTTGCGCTTTTTAAGTCGAGTACCGACCGTCTGGGATGACACCCGCGTATTGGCCGGGCAGTTCGGAGAGTATATCGTCATTGCCCGGCGCAAAGGCGATCACTGGTATCTCGGTGCCCTCAATAATGGAACGCCCAGACAGATTTCGGTATCGCTTGACTTTTTAGAGCCGGGTTGGTACAGCTCGGAGTTTTTCGTGGATGGCGCTAATGCCAATCGCCAGCCAATGGATTACGCGCGCCGGGAAATAGGCGTACAACCGGGTGGGCAATTGATTCTGGATTTGAAAGCAGGAGGAGGAGCTGCAGGATGGATTTATAACTAAGAGCTTGGTTGGAATTTGTTCTTTAGGTCGAAAACTGATATTATTTTGTTTAAACGAGATTTCTTTTGAGGAGCATAGTCGGAGGCTATCTGAACGCAGTGCAGTTTCTTTGAAACCAAATGTCCGATGGACATTTGACGGAGAGAACCGCCTGCGGATAAAATAAAAAGCTGAAGTGTAAACGGAAAAGCGACGTTTGTAGACCAATTAATAATTTCCAACCAAGCTCTAAAATACTTTTCAAAAAATAAGAAGACCTCGTAAGCCTAACGCCTACGAGGTCTTTCTATTCAAACCTTATTTTTATGACTAATCTACTTTCTGGAATAAGACACGTCCAGATTGGCCAGAAGCAAATTGTGCAATCAAAGCATAATGCCCCATTGGAAGATTAGAAATATTAATCGTTGTATTATTTCCTGGGATGGCCTCTACCTGCCGACCTTGCATATCGAAGATTTGTACCTGAAGCAATGTTTCGGTCAAATCATTGAGTTGAAGATCCAAATGCGTTTTTGCCGGATTCGGTTGAATCGTCAAATCTGCATAATTCTGCTCTGGTTCAAAAACAGATACTGGCAGTTCAAAAGTATAACGCCACATATCATTGAGCAAGTTATTCCCTTCACCACACATAATATACACCTCATTGTCGATCATAAATGAACCGGGAGCCCATCGGCCAGTGCCTGGATGTGGATCCAATTCTACCCAGCTATCGGTAAGAGGATCGTATTCCCAAAATTCTCCGGTATCCAAGTTTTGATGGTCTTCACCTTGACCAGAAAGAACATAGCCTTTACCATCATATGAAAACTGCGTACCAGCTACACGACCTTCTCCTGGAAAATCGTTCATCTGGGTCCACTCGTCCACTGCGGGATCAAAGCGATAGAAATCATCGAAAATAGTGGAGGTGTGATGACCAAAGCCAACATACACCTGATCGTTTATATCAAAATAGAAGGGGTGGTGACGACGTACACCAGGGAAATCCGGCATTTGCGTCCACTGATTAGTTGCGATATCATAAGACCAAAAGTCATCGAGATCACCTGTAAAATCATTACCTAGTCCCATGAAGATCCGGCCCTGAGCAGCCACAAAAGCAGGGTGAGCCCGACCAGAACAAGGGCAAGTCGCTAATTGCGTCCACATCTCAGTCGCGAAATCATATTCCCACAGGTCACCTAAATAACTATTACCACCTACACCAAAACCAATGTAAGCCTTATCATTATAAGTTACACCATAAGCGAATCCACGCGCAGAGCCGGGGAAGTTAGGTAGCTGCGTCCACTCGTCGGCCACAGGATCGTATCGATAAAAATCACTAGTATAAATACTTTGGGTAGCCCCCGTCACTAAGTAACCGTAGCCACCGTAGCTAAAGGTAATTGGATGGTGCCGCGCACTAGCTGGTAGGTTCTCTACTTCCGTCCATTCTTCCTGGGCGTTGGCTTGTATGGCAAATACCAAAAGGAAAAGTAAGGTCAAAATTCTCATCGGGTAAAAGTGTTTTTCAATAATGAAGTGATTAGTTTATAAAAGAACTATTTCTAACTATCGTAATACGATTAGGCAGTAAAAGTTCAAACCGAATCAATGATAGGCAAATGAAGTGAAGAATAAAACTCAGTTTTCCCTATTTGTCATATACTCGCCAAAGGTTCTTTGAGATTATAATTGTAACGGTCCTTCTCCGGCTTTATCGGCAATGATTTCGCCGTTTTCGCAATACTGTTTGAGTTCACTTTGGATAAAGTCCTGGATCGGTGAGGCGGCTTCATCTGGGTAGAGTAAATGCAAATTAGGGCCGGCATCGAGACTAAAATAGAGTGGTAATTTAGTGTCTTCTCGGAAGTCCCGAACCGCCTCGATCATGTTCAGGGTATTCGGACGCATGAGCAAATACGATGGATTAGATGTCATCATCAAAGCGTGCAAGGTCAACGCTTCGTTCTCGGCAATTCGTCCAAAGGCATCGAAATCACCACTGCGCAAATGCTCCATTAGATGATGTAGCCGTTGCCGCGCTTGTTGGTAACGGTTTTCAGCATAGAGGTTGCCCTCCATTAAAGCATGTCCAGCTCGACTAGAGACTTTTTTCTCGCTGCGACTAGCAATGAGAATATCATCATGGCAGGTTTTGTAAATGTCGTGTAGCTCCTCGATGTAAGGCACTGCATAGAGGTTGGAAGAACCTGGAATTTCACCACTCTCGCCCCAGGCAGCCATCTTGGCGTAGATAGACCGGCTAGCACTTCCCGATCCTAAACGAGCCACAAAAGAAGCCTTTTGTCGATAAGCCTGATCATCGGCCAAAGTCCCTAAGAGTTGGTGTTCGAGCGAGCAAAGGCAGAGGGCTAGGGCGCTCATGGCAGAAGCCGAGGAAGCAATCCCCGCTGAATGTGGAAAAGAATTGTAGGAGTGAATCGTCAATTCCAATTGCCGGAGAAAGGGAAAGATCGGAGTAATGCTTTCGAGAAACTTCAGCAGCTTTTGCCGGAAAGCTTCGTTGGGTTGATTATCGAAGTAAAATTCCAGAGCCAGCCCTTCATCGACACCTTTTTTCGGTGCATAGGCCAGCGTCGTTTCTGTAAATGCCTGATCAAGTGTAATACTGATAGAAGGATTACGTGGCAATTGTTGGCCATATTTCCCCCAATATTTGATAATCGCAAGGTTGGAAGGGCTCCGCCAACTGACTTTGCCAGGTTCAAGCTGAGCGGTTTCGACAATCAATTGCGGATTTTTGTAATCAAGCATAAGTATGGCATTTGCAGCTGGGCAATTTTACCCCGCGCAAATTTACAACTTCTCCGCACATTTTTAGTGGAACATTTTCGGCCAAGACCCGCAATTCTTACAGATCGTATGACACATCAAAATCCTGTAATACCGCATCCATGATGGGGTCTTCACCTTTTACATAACCGCGCTTGAGGCGATAACCGTAAAATCGGCCTAGCTGATTCCAATAAGCGGCCGTGAGTCCCCCTCGTAGCTCTTTGACCAGCTTGTAGAATGGCTTATCCAATTCACGTTCGATCATTTTGATGAGGAGTTTGCCTTGATTCTTGGAAAGGTTTTTAAGCGGCTTTTTAAAATCACGTTTCAGTTGTTTTTGTAAGCGCTTGATATGTTTTTTGCGTTTACGCTTACTCATATTCTCGGTAACGTACTCAACCTCTTTAAAAATGCGAATGGCTTTGACTGCGTAAGGATAGACCTTAGCCGCGTAATAGCGGTACTTTTTATACTTTTTGTATTCGGCATAATTAGCAAAACGCCGAGGTGTAGAGACTGAAATCTCCTCCAGGTTGGCAATCACAATGGTATCCGTTTCGGTGATCAATGCCGTCACGACTTGGCCGTTCATCTGAATCTTTTCGCGACGTTCTTCGGTCTGTGCTTGCCCCGATAAAGCAAAGAGCAAACAACCACTTAACAACAATATGCTTTTAATTAATCTCATCGTTTGTTTTGTAAAAGGCAGAAAGAATTACTTCAGAAATGAGCAATCCATTGTTCCGCCAGACTATTTATTAAGTTCAATGTATAACAAAAAACGTTGAAATGCAGTAGCTTATTTGTTAAGTCGGGGTTAAAGTCAAAGTACCGGAATCGGCTGCTTGTGATCATCAATGGCCACAAAAGTAAAAGTACCTTCGATCGCTTCTTCACGATGATCGGAGTACATCTGCTCGATGTAGATGATCACATTTACGTCCAGGCTAGTGCGTCCCACACGATTGACTCGCCCTACTAATTCGATCAAAGTTCCACTGGGGATAGGCTTATTGAAATCAATTTGACTGGAGCTTACCGTAACGACCTTCTTGCGGCTAAAACGCGTTGCCGTAATAAAAGCCACTTCGTCCATCAATTGCATTGCATTGCCCCCGAACAGGGTATCATAATGGTTCGTAGTATTTGGAAATACGGCACGAAAAATATGTGTTTCTGATCTTTCAATGCGTTCGTCGAGCGTCATATACAGTTAGATTGGATTAATGATAAAATGAAGAATAAAGTTTGTTCTTTTTAACCAATTACGGAAAGAGCCAGCTAGTTCATTTTCACATCATTTTTCTTCTGGCTTGAAAGATCTTTTCATTTAAATAAAACCTTTCAAAACAATTGGCTAAAAAATAAATATGACTTGATTTATGGAATTTGACCTTTTTTGGAATCTATAGATAGAGACAGATGTG
The DNA here is from genome assembly GCA_028285085.1 of Saprospiraceae bacterium. GTDB lineage: Bacteria > Bacteroidota > Bacteroidia > Chitinophagales > Saprospiraceae > JAHDHW01. The sequence continues at coordinate 131,807 of JANQQI010000109.1, forward strand.
CTTAAGTGCATCATTTTCTCTAACGCAAGCTCTACGATCTTGAATCAGACGCAGCTTGCTTCAACCAGAATCCAATGAAAGAAGATTTCTTACACTTCCTTTGGCGAACCCGACGCTTTGCTTTTGAAAATCTAACCACCACCCGCGGCGTACCCCTGGAAGTTCTGCACGTTGGTACGCACAACCTCCACTCTGGCCCCGACTTCTCCAATGCCCGAATCAGAATCGGTGATACCCTTTGGGCCGGAAATATCGAGATCCACATCAAGGCCTCCGAATGGTACCAGCATCGTCATCAAGATGACCCGGCTTACGCCAACGTTATTTTACACGTCGTTTTAGAAGAAGACCAGCCCGTGCAGCGCCCCGGTTTTGAAGATTATATCCCCTGCCTGGAACTACATTCACGCCTCCCCGCTCGTGCCCTCAAGATGTACCACAGTCTACAACAAAGTAAGCAATGGATTCCATGCCAGCATTTTTTCCATACCACTAAAGCGATTACGCGGGATCTGTGGATCGACCGACTGATGGTAGAACGCCTCGAAGAAAAAACCCAGGACATGCACCGGGCCCTGCAAGCCCTCAAACAAGATTGGGAAGCACTATTCTTTCGTTTCCTGGCCCGGAACTTCGGCCTGAAGGTCAACGCCGAGCCATTTGATCAGCTGGCCCGGGCGACACCCTGGAAGCTCCTCCAACAATACCGCAATCGTCGTGTATTGCTAGAAGCATTACTCTTTGGTCAGGCCGGAATGCTCGGTCGCGATTTTAAAGACAGTTATCCGCAACAACTCCAACGGGAATACGCCCATCTGCAAAAGAAACATCAACTCAAACCTATCCCGGTTACGTCTTGGCGCTTTATGCGTTTGCGGCCCGCGAATTTTCCGACCATTCGCATCGCCCAGCTAGCACAGCTCATTTTCCAAAGCAATCATCTCTTCAGCAAATTACTAGCAGTACAGCGGATCAAGGAAGTTGAAAACATGTTTGCAGTATCTTTATCCAACTATTGGAAAACGCACTACGTATTTGATAAATCCGCAAAGGCGCACCCGAAATCACTCGGGACTTCCGCTATCCATTTATTAGTAATTAATACGATTGCCCCCTTGCTCTTCTTCTACGGAAAGGAAAGAGATGAGCCCAAACACCGAGAGACGGCTTTGCGGCTACTGGAAGCTTTACCGGCTGAATCAAATGCAATTTTGGGGCAATGGGAAAGTTTGGGCTTAAAACCAGAGTCAGCCTACCAGTCGCAAGGCTTACTGCAGCTTAAAAACCGCTATTGTGAACAAAAGCGGTGCCTGGAGTGTGCCATCGGTCACGATATTCTACAACCTTAGAATTTGACCTTCAGGCGGGCATAACCAGCCGTCAAAAGAACAACGATCACCAGTGAAGGGAGCAGGCTAGCTACTTTGAGCTTTTCCATGATCTCTTCCCCAACCAGAATTTTGATGGCTAAAGCGACGAGTAAGACTCCACCAACGGCACTGATCTGAGCGATTATCGTTTTGGTAAAGACCGACTTGATGCGCCCGGCTAGCAAGGTCATGCCACCTTGCACCAGCAAAAGTGGTATGATAGAAAATAGGACGCCTACGCCACCGTAACTCGAAGCGAGCGCAATCGCCGTGACGCCATCGAGGACAGATTTAATCAATAAAAGTTCACGCTTATTATTGAAGCCTTCCTCGATGGCCCCGACGATGGTAATTGGGCTGGCACAGAAGAGGATAAAGGCCGCAATCAGACCATCATTGAAGCGTTTTTGACCAATATTGAGGTGCTCGCGGGATAGATTGGCACATTCTTCCAAAAACTCTTTGATACCCAGTGATTCACCAATAATACCACCAAGAATGAGACTAAAGATAAAAATCAATAGCATCTCATCTTTAAGCTTAAGGCTCATTTGCACACCGATCAACAGAATTCCAAGGGCGACGGCCTGCAAGGTTACAGTCTCGATATTTTCGGGAAAAACGCGCTGGAGCATGAGGCCAATCAAGCTACCGACCAAGACGGTGGTCATATTCACGAAAGTCCCAATGGGAAGTCTACTCATAGTTTGAGATGCCGTTTTGTTTTGAGTATTTCCAAAATATGTCTGCCGAAGCGACACACAAAGGTAAAATTAATATGTTGATCCAACGAAAGCCAGAAAATGGATTCCGGCATTTTTCAATTGTTGGCCCTGTTTTTAAAGTCTACGGGCCGCGATCTGTGGTTTCAGTGGGTATTTAAGGTACTAAAAGGTTGTTATAATCTCGCGCATGAGTGGTTCTGCAGTAGCTAGATTCTCTGGGGTACCGACATCTAGCCACTTATTATGATCATGCGGATACGCATTAATCTGATGATTCGCAGCGGCTTTAAGATACACATCAACGATGGAAAAACGCCCGGGTGCAGGCATCAGTTCGAAGATCGCCGGATCAATGATATGCAAGCCGCTAAAAGCCCACATTTGTAGTTCTCCGGTCACCGCACGGCTCATCTTAATCTGCCCAGTTTTGACATTGGTCCAACCGCAAAGGTGTTCATTTTGATCAAAAATGAAATAGCGTGAAGTCTCTCGTCGCCTTACGCCCAGAGTCGCTAGTCCATCTTTTTCTAAATGAAAATTATAAAATGCTTTAATATCAAGATCAGTCAGAATGTCGGTATTGCAAAGTAAAAAAGGCTGGCCATCATTGAAAAAGTTAGCTGCATTGAGCAGGCCGCCACCGGTTTCTAATAATTGATCTTGCTCATCGGACAATTCAATATGGATATCAAAATTGTTGTTCTTTTTCAGAAAGCGAATGATTTGCTCCGCAAAGTGATGCACATTAATGACGATCTCCCGACAACCCGACTGAATGAGTCGCCGAATGGCAATTTCCAGTAAAGGCATCCCTCCAACTTCTACCATTGCCTTGGGTTGATAATCGGTAAGCGGCCGGAGACGCGTTCCCATTCCTGCTGCCAGTATCATTGCTTTCATGTCGTATGCTTGCTTTTGGTATGAGATGGAAGGCCAAAACAATCCTCAATTTAGTTTGTCAAAACTATTTTAACCTGCTTGCAAGTTACAATCTAAGCGGAAGTGAAAAGAACATTTTACAATTATTCGCTATAATCTTAATGTAAACTTTACAAATCGTTATTCATTGGGACGATAAAATTTCGATTGTGAAAGAGAAGATAAAAATGTCCCATTACTTTTTTCTTACATTTATGCCGTTTATTCAAAAGCGATATGATTCAGCAAGCGCTCATTAAAATTTTACTGGCACCTTTCTCCATTTTGTATGGCTTGGGGGTAAGTTTGCGTGATTTTTTTTACCGCAACGGGGTGCTGAAAAGTATCTCCTTTGATGTCCCTACGGTTTCGGTAGGCAATCTCTCCGTAGGTGGTGCCGGCAAAACGCCGCACATTGAATATCTGATTCGCTTGCTCAAGGATTATATCGATGTTGCGACACTCAGCCGCGGTTACAAGCGCAAGACGCGAGGTTTTCTGGAAGTACAACCACAATTCAGTGCCGATCAAGTGGGAGACGAGCCATTACAATTCCGACGAAAATTTCCGGATATTGTGGTCACGGTCTCGGAAAGCCGCACTTTTGCTATTCCTCAGATCATGCAACGCTGGCCGAAAACACAGGCCGTATTGTTAGATGATGCTTTCCAGCACCGTTCCGTAGAACCCGGTTTGAATATCTTGCTCACTGAATTTCATAGGCCCTTCACGCGAGATTTTCTGCTTCCCGCCGGACGGCTTCGCGAATGGCGATCTGCTTACCAACGGGCAGATATCATCGTGGTCTCCAAATGTCCATCTCAGATTAGCGAAGCAGATAAAATCGCAATGCTGGATGAAATTCGGCCATTTCCCCGACAACGCATCTATTTTTCCTATTATCAATACGATTTTCCGTATCTCATCCATCAGCCGGGCCGCCGCCTGCGGCTCACCAAAGATTTGGATGTACTCCTCATTTGCGCTATTGCCCGAACGGACTATCTATTAAGTTATCTCGATGATCAGGTGCGCTCCGTCAAAACTTTAGAATACGAAGACCATCATTATTTCACGAAATTTGATATTTCAAAACTGGAGACCACTTTCCGTAAAATGGAAGGCCAACAAAAGATTATTCTGACCACAGAAAAAGATGCTATGCGCCTCGAATTGCACCGTAATTTTCTCTTGCAACAACGGTTGCCGGTCTTTGCTCTGCCAGTCCGAGTGGCATTTCACTTCAATGAAGGCCCACTATTTGATAATGATGTAAAGGATTTTCTGCTTAACTTTCGCGCCTGATGAATCCGATACTCTACCTTTTCTATCAGTTTTTGAAGATATTGGTCAAAACGATTTTTAAAATATTTTTTTCAAAAACGACCATTATCCATCCCGAGCGATTACGGTTCGACCATCCGGCCATTCTCGTTTCAAACCATCCTAATACGCTCCTCGATCCATTAAATGTGGCTTGTCGAACGAAGAAAATGGTATTCTTCTTGGCTAATGCCGGCCTGTTCAAGCACCCAATCATGGGTCGTCTCCTCAATACGTTGTACTGCATCCCCATTGAGCGTCCACAAGACGTGAATGGTCGACGCATCAATAATCAAGATAACTTTGCACGCTGTGATGCTTTCCTGGCAGGTGGTGGTTGCTTATTCATTGCGCCGGAAGGAACTAGTGTTCCCGAACGCCGAATTCGACGCATCAAGACTGGCACCGCCCGTATTGCGTTGAGTGCGGAGCGGCAACATGATTTTTCGTTAGATCTCGCCATCGTTCCCGTTGGCTTGACGTATACTGCGCCCGCGAATTTTCGGAGTCGAGTGACTCTGAACGTAGGCGAACCGCTTCGACTCGCAGATTATAAAGCGGCCTACCAAGCGGACACCTTCAAAACCGCTAAAGCCATCACGCGAGATTTACAAAGTCGCCTCGAATCACTGGTATTGCACACCGAAGATGATGCTACCGAACAGTTATTGCGCCGACTGGAAGAGGTATTAGCTACCGAAGCCCCGCTCGAGGATGCAGCTATCCTGCAACGCGCCCAAAGTATTTTGGCTGATTTGCGCACCCTCGACCCCACGGAAAAAGAAGCACTTCAACAAGAAGCAGAGCACTATTTTTCAGCGCTTGAAAAGCAAGGCACGAATGATGCCGCTGTTTATAAATCCAGTGTCAACATTTTAGAAATATTACTAGGGGTGCCTTTCTTTCTCTATGGCTGGATCAACAATTGGCTGGCCTTCGGTATTCCTGGTTGGATCGCGAAGCGACTGAATCTATTCGTCGGCTACGATTCTACGGTCAAGACACTTGCTGGTTTATTCACTGTCCCCATTTTTTATGGTTTACAAAGTTGGGGGGTGACCAAAATCAGCGGAGAAGCACTTTGGGGCTGGATTTATCTGGCCTCTCTCTTGCCGATGGGCTGGCTGGCGTGGCGTTACCGAGGGCGATGGCGACAATGGCGCGCCCAGCAACGCTTTAGCCAAATGGCTGCCGCTCAGCAAAAAGCTCTCAAGCAGCAGCGTCAATCACTTAGCCAACGTATCCAACAAATCGCTCAAAAAACGGTGTCTTGATCAGCACGATCATTTGGATCATTTTCCTTGGAGCAACCCTTATACAAATTATTTTTTGGTTGTTCTTATTCTCCCGTTTAGCATTTTTTCGTGTCACAAATTCAGAGTCAAACAAACAGCCGCCGGTCTCCATTGTGATCTGCGCGCGCAACGAAGCCGAAAATCTAGAGAAAAATCTCCACCGTATTCTAAACCAAAACTACCGTTCCTATGAGGTGGTGGTCGTTGACGATGCATCGACCGATGCGACGCCGAACATATTATTGAATTTTCATATAAAATATCCTATCTTGCGCATTGTGACGGTTTGTGACAAACCTGTTGAAAGTGGAAAAAAGTTTGCACTTGCTCAGGGCATTAAAGCAGCCCGTTACGATGTTCTTTTATTGACAGATGCCGATTGCATACCCGAAAGTACAGACTGGATTCAGGAGATGACACGTCCCCTAAATGATCAAGTCAGTATCGTCCTCGGTTATGCACCCTACCGGCGAGCGAAAAGTTTTTTGAATAAGTGGGCCCGCTATGAGACACTGTTGACCGCTTATCAATACTTTTCTTTTGCACTTGCCGGTATGCCCTACATGGGAGTAGGCCGTAATCTACTCTACCGAAAAGAATTATTTCGGCAGGCTAACGGTTTTTCCCAACACGAGCATTTATTATCTGGTGATGACGACTTGTTTATCAATCAGGTGGCGCATGCTAGTAACGTAGGCGTGGTCATTAAAAAAGAGGCCTTTGTGTATTCGGATGCGAAAAACACATGGGTGGATTATTATCGGCAAAAGGCAAGACATCTGACCGCAGGCAGACACTATCAACGAAAACACCAGCTACTTCTGGGGCTGTATTCCTCGAGTCATTTCTTGCACTACACAGGAGGTTTAGTGCTAATATTTGATTTTAGCACAATATTTGTTGTTGCTATAATCTATCTGGTGAGAATATCCCTGGTCATATCCATCAGTCGGTTGCTATTGAAACAGTTAAACGACACGCCCCTGTTAAAATGGACACCGATACTTGATGCTGCTCTGGCTTGCTTCTATTTGGTATTCTTTCCGGTATTACTCATTGGAAATACAGATCGATGGAAGTAAAATCAAAAACTACGAACCTATCCCAACGAGCACAAGAAGATTACGAACTCGTTCAAAAAGCAATTCAAGGCGATCAAAAAGCCTACACCATCCTCATGGAGCGCTACCGCAACTCCATTTATCACATGATGCTTAAGATGGTTAATAATCGGGAAGATGCTGACGATCTAACGCTGGAAGCATTCGGCAAAGCTTTTAACAAGCTACCGAGCTACGCACCGCGTTATGCCTTCAGTACCTGGTTATTTAAAATCGCGATTAATAATTGTATCGATTACATTCGGAAAAAACGTCTGAATTTACTTTCGATCGATGATCCAATTGAGGCCAATAGCGATCATGATTTTTCTAGCAATATTCGCTCAGGCAATCTGGATCCCGAAGAAGTATTCATCCGCGAACAGCGCCTCAAATTGATGCGCAATGTGCTCAATAAATTGAGTCTAAAATACCGCCTGATGATCGAATTACGCTTTTTCGAGGAATTGAGCTACGACGAAATTGCCCGGGAGTTGAACATCCCTCTCGGTACGGTAAAAGCGCAATTATTCCGCGCTAAAGAAATCTTATACAATATTTTACAAAAGCCCGGTGCACAAGCCTATTTGGAAACATCTACTCGTCGACCTCGTACACGTTCACGTCAACGACAAAGTCAAAGATAAAAACTGCCCTGTATCCTATTTCCTAATCTGATTAGAACACCTGTTTGAACTTACCGGTTGTCATCCACTCGATAGACAATCGGTATAGTTCACGCTCCAATTTATTACCTTTGCCGAAAAGGCATACGGTATGGAATTGATCCGATCTTATTTTCCCGATTTAACGCCCGAGCAAGAGCACCAATTTGCACAATTGGGGCCGCTCTATCGTGAATGGAACGACAAGATCAATGTCATCTCCCGTAAAGATATTGACAACCTCTACGAAAGGCACATCCTCCATTCTTTGGCCATTGCCAGAGTTGTCCAATTTTTGCCCGGTGCCGAAATTCTGGATTTAGGAACAGGTGGTGGGCTACCCGGTATTCCACTAGCAATTTTATTCCCGGAATCGCGCTTTACCTTGATCGACGGCACCGGTAAGAAGATCCGCGTCGTAAACGCCATCATCGAGCAACTGGAACTCAAAAATGCCAAGGCGTACCACCAACGCTCAGAAGAGCTAAAGCGAAAATTTGACTTCGTCACCTGCCGAGCGGTCGCTAGCCTG
>JANQQI010000053.1 GCA_028285085.1 Saprospiraceae bacterium
GGCCATCTTGATTCGTGACCATCACCAATTCATAATCTAATTCCTGAGCGATGCGCGCCAGATTTTGAAACACGCCTGGATAGAACTCCAGTTTTTTTAAACTATCTACCTGATAATCCGTTGGAGGCTCAATGATGAGGGTGCCGTCGCGGTCTATAAAAAGTACTTTTTTCATTTTTGCTGAGTTAAAATCGTTGGATTTGAGGATAATGCTGATGCCTGATATTGGGTTAGTGCTTGTAACAAACGTTTATTTTCAAAGGGGGTACCGACCGTAATACGTAGTCCGCCCTCACATCTTGGCTGCCGAGAACGATCCCGCACGATGAGGCTTCTTTTTAGTAAAAAGCGATACAATTGCTGGGGGCGAGATACACGAACGAGTAAGAAGTTGGTTTGGGAAGGAACGACCTCTTTTACAAAATCAAAAGTGCTCAGCACCTTCGTCAAAAGTTGGCGTTGCTGTAAGGTTTCGCTGCGTTGCTGCTCCATCACGTTTAAACGTTGTAAAGCATCTAATGCCGCCCGTTGACTTAGTTGATTAATATTATAAGGTGGCTTGACCTGATTGAGTACTTTGATCAAAAAAGGATGTGCAAAAGCCATCCCCAAGCGGGCTCCCGCCAATCCCCAAGCCTTGGAAAAGGTTTGTAATACCACTAAATTTTCATAACTATCTAATAGGCGTAAGCAGGTTTGATCTTCTGCAAAGTCGATATAAGCTTCATCCACAACTACAATTCCGGGAAAATCACGAATGATCCGCTCTAGCGTCTTGGTTGGAATCGTCGTTCCCGTTGGATTATTCGGGTTGCAGAGGAATAAAATTTTAGCCGTTGCACCGCTTAAGCCGACAATACTGTCCACCTCTGGTTGAAATTGTGCATTTAAAGGTACACGCTTGATGCCCACATCCGACGTCATCGCACATACTTGGTACATGCCATAAGTCGGCGGTAAAATCATAATCTCATCCTGACGCGGCTCACAAAACATTCGGATAAGCAAGTCGATGGCTTCATCGCTCCCATTTCCCAGGAAAATTTGCTCGGGAGTGACACCTTTAAGTTGGCCTATGGCTGTTTTCAATTCTTTTTGCAAAGGATCGGGATAACGATTTAAGGTCGACGCATAGGGATTTTCGTTAGCATCAAGAAAGACCTCCGCTGATCCAGTGAATTCGCTACGCGCAGAACGATAGGGCTGTAAATCCCGGATATTTTCTCGTAGCAGGTAGTTGATTCGAGGTACAATTGGTATCTCAACGATTTCTTTTTGGATGGCTTCGGTACGATCGCTCGCTAACTGCTCTAGCCGAATCGTTACTGCCTTGGCGTGTCCATCCAAGTCTTCTGCTATTGCCATTTTCTCAACCACCGGTCCGAGTCGTTGTAGTCCCGCTTCGCTAATTTGTTGATAGGTGATTTTTTTAACAAAACTATCCAAAGAAACGCCGCTGTAGGCGCGGGCAAAACCGTTGGTCGGCAAAGTATGATTGGTCCCCAAAGCATAGTCCCCAGCCGACTCTGGGGTATAATTGCCCAGGAAAACCGAACCAGCATTGCGAACTTGATTACCAAAAGGCTCTGCATTCCTGATTGCCAAGATCAAGTGCTCCGGTGCGTAGGCATTGACTAATTCCAAGGCAGCATCTCGTGCGTCTACCACCATCGCTACGCTGTTATCTAAGGCAGCGAGAGCCAATTTGATCCGGGTTAGTTCCCCTAATTGCAGCTCTAAAGCCGCTTGTACACGCTCCACAAATGCCATAGAAAACGCAACAAGTACCACCTGACTATCACTGCCATGCTCCGCTTGTGATAATAAATCCGCCGCTACGAATTCAGGCACGGCAGTATCATCCGCTACCACCATCACTTCAGAAGGACCAGCCGGCATATCGATGGCTACGCCTTGACGACTGACAATTTGTTTGGCCGCCGTGACATATTGATTGCCAGGACCAAAGATTTTTTGAACAGCAGGCAGTCCCCCTTTACCGTAGGCCATAGCCCCAATAGCTTGCACCCCACCAAGCTTAAAAACTTGACTGATCCCCACCAAACGAGCCGTAAAAAGGATCACCGGGTCTATGGTGCCATCCTGTCGTGGCGGGCTACAGAGCACAACCTCTTTGCAGCCGGCCAGTTTTGCGGGAATGCCCAGCATCAGGACTGTAGAAAATAATGGTGCAGTTCCCCCCGGAATGTACAGGCCTACTTTTTCGATCCCGACACTTCGTCGCCAACAACGCACTCCGGGCATCGTTTCGATGACTTGAGGCATTTCCCTTTGTGCGGCGTGAAAGCGTTCGATATTTTGAGCAGCTTGCTCGATGGCATTCTTTAGATCAGCGGAGACCAGTTGTTCTGCCGTTTCAAATTCTCCGGCGCTGACTCGAAAATTTTGGAGTTCCACGCCATCAAACTTTTGGGTAAATTCTACCAAGGCTGGCTCGCCTTGTTGTTGAATACGGTCCAGCATCTGCGTCACCTGTGTTTCTAGATTTTGGGTATCTAATGTGGGGCGAGCCAGGAGGTCGGGCCAAAGTTGTGGATCAGGTTGATTATAGACTTTCATAATATTTAGGCTTCAAGATTGAGCAATGATGTTTTGAGCGCAGAGGAATGGGCTTTGAGGGAGGGACCCACCCACAGCCACCGCCGCCGGCCATTTTCGACCGCAAATGCTTTTAGGCATATCATTCCCAGCCTTTGCCAGAAACATATTATGACAAGAGGATCAAAACAGCTGATTCTAGAATATTCTCTACTATCTATAGATTCCGTTTTCCTAAAATTCCATAAATTCATATCAAAATATTTTTAAATCGATGATTTAACATCTTGGGTATCAGCAAGAAAAATTTTAAAAAAAGTTGGTCGCTTGAAATAAAAAAGCACCCATTTAATCGAAATATCACCTACAGAATCATCTTTTCGATCGGTACGACCAGAATACCTTCGGCCCCTTGCTGACGTAGTTGGTCAATAATTTCCCAGAACCGTTCTTCCTGTACAACAGAATGAACCGCACACCATCCTTCCTCAGCTAGAGGCACAACCGTAGGGCTACGCATACCGGGTAAAATGGCACTAATCGCCGATACGGCTTCTCGGGGAGCATTAAGGATGATGTATTTGCTGTATTTCGAGCGATTAACTGCATCAATGCGAAATAGCAACTGATCCAAAGTCGCTTGCTTTTCTGTATTTAGGCTTGTATTCGTGATAAGTACTGCCTCGGATTTCATGACCACTTCAACTTCTTTCAATCCATTACTAAAAAGGGTACTACCAGAGCTCACGATATCACATACCGCATCGGCCAGTCCAATACTCGGTGCAATTTCCACCGAGCCACTGATGTTATGAATCTCTGCTTCTACCCCCTGAGCGGTAAGAAAATCACCCAAAATGGTTGGATAGGAAGTGGCGATTTTTTTTGCTTGAAATTGCTGCGGGCCGGTGTAGTTTTCAGATTTAGGAATAGCCAAGGACAGACGACAGCGAGCAAAGCCTAGTTTCTGACGAACCGTCACTTTCTTCTGCTTTTCCAGCACTACATTTTCACCCAAAATCCCCAGATCGGCAATGCCGTCTTCTACGTACTGCGGAATATCATCATCCCGGAGATACAGCACTTCAAGGGGAAAATTAGTAGCGGGGGCCAATAAGCGGTTTTTACCATTTTGTAAACGAATGCCACATTCGCGCAACAGCGCTTTTGAATCATCGCTGAGTCGCCCGGATTTTTGGATAGCAATTTTTAGTTTATCAGACATCTTATTTATTTTTTTAAAATCTGCTGATTATCAGTCCATTAATAAAAAAGACCCATCGCGCGAACGACGGGTCTTTAGTTTTTTACATACCATAATTACCTCATCATTCACACCTATGGTGTAAGCAGTGATGATGATGGATATGGATGTGAGTATTATTCATTCTTATTCAATAAAATCTTTGAGGAGTCTAACAGTAATTCTTTAAAATAGTTTTGAGCATAAAAAAAGGCTTCGTCACAAATGACGAAGCCTTTTCCGGTATTCTGTTCAGTACCATGCCATCATCATTTGCGAAGCGACGCAACGGTATGATGATGCTGATGTACGAGGATTAAAATCATATTGTAGTGGTCATCTAATTTTCCGGTGACACAAATATATTGGAATTTGCCAGAGAAAAACAAATCGACCTCTTAATTTTTTATAAAATTTTCTCCACAATCTCAGATTGTCAAAATTTTGACATTGCTAAGATGATTCTGATTCACTACGGATGCCTTGTACAAATTGAGCACCAAAAGTGGCCGGAAAGTGTTCCACTCCGGGGAAGCCAAGCCTTATATCACGGCCATTGTACGGTATATACGCTGTTCCAAAGAGATAATCCCAAATCGCTAAAGACAATCCAAAGTTTACCCCATAACGGTGCGAATCGGGCAGATCATGGGCATGATGCCAGATATGCATCTCAGGGCTGTTAAACAAAAACTTCATCGCCGGGCCAAGTACAAAGGCACCAATTCCGGCTCCGCCGATGATCGTCAGCAGCTGGATTAGCAAGGTTGGTTCTTCCAATAAATCGATATCAGCAGTGCCCGTTGCCACCACAAGCCCCAGCAATGCTCCAAGTACCGCCCCTTTTACTTTACCGGAGACGGTAATATTCGAGTGATTGAAATGGCCCACTGCGAGGGTGAAGATATGAATGATGAAAAAGTCATACAGTCCAATCCCGAGCAAAGCCAGTGGGATATATTCCAGACTTCGGTAAACGACATTTTCCATCCAGTGATAACGCAAATGGGCCGCAAAGCCCATCTGTTCGACAGAATGGTGAACTTTATGAAATCGCCACAACCATTCGACTCGATGCAGCAAACGATGGACCCACCATTGTACAAAATCTCTCACCACAAAGCCAATCAACAATATAGCCCAGAGTGGAAATTGTCGGAGTGGATTTGCCGCTTGCATATCCCAGCCAGTGAGTGCAATAATGCCATCGTTGAATAAATTGACGACAACATCAGAAGCCGCGTTATAAATGATAAGGGAAAACAGAAAGAAGTTGAAAAACATGTAAAACACATCCAACCAGAAATCCTTACGAAAAACAGCTTGCTGTTTTCGCCAAGGAGCCAGGATCTCCAGTCCAAAAAAGAATAGAGAGACCAGAATCAACCAGTAAAAGTAGTTGTGCCAGGAGGGATGCGTAATTTCATACCACAGATAATTGGCGTAGTTAATATACCCTTCATAAAAAACCTTGATGTACTCCATATCCAGTGAATCACAATTTGAAATCTAAAAATCAAATTCTTTAGGGTATTAAAATATCAGAAGCCAAAGATACAGCGCTCAGTTCATTAAAACCGATAAAGCATCGCCAAACCGTAGCCTTCAGGGATAGAAGACAATCCGAGTCGATTCTTTTTGTTTTTATTCTTATGAAAATGAGGCATTAAAATGCCCACAGCGCCACCGATGATCGTCCCTGCAATGGTATCCGTCGGAAAATGATTCAGACTTTTGACCCGAAATAAACCAACAAAAGCCGGAGGAACAGCCGCCGCCGTGTAAATCAACCACTTTTTGGCGCCAAGCTCCGGGTGGAAATCACAATAGACCTTGGCCATAAAAAAAGACGCAGTCGCAGTAGTGGAGACATGCCCACTGAAAAAGGAATTACGCTTACGACCGAAGCGGCGATCCTCCAAAGTCAATTCCTCGTAGTAGGTGGAAGGTCGATAACGCTCGTTGAAAGTCGGCCCCAAAGGACTCCAGCTGTACATATTGGCAGCAATCGCTTGCGTTTCAAAATAGAGCAAACTGATATCTTTCCATTCTTTGCCGATTTCCTTGTCAAAAAACAGAACGGCCGGCAGCGCAAAACTAGCGTACAAACCAATATCCGATAAGATTTTTGCTTGATCCACAAAATCAAGGGATTGGCGGAGCGCCACCCGGTCAAATCGATTCACATCCTCGTCACGCAGCGCTAATACCTTCTCCGCCGGGATGGAATCTTTGCTCAAGATTCGGTTAAGGCCAATGTAGTTCGTAATGGTCCCCACCACGCCAATACTTCCACTGACGTAGCGGTTGACATTGTACATGGGACTTTCTAGATCCTGAGCCTGTAATCCAACGACCAAGCATAAACAAAGACCAAGAAATGATACTTTCTTGCTAAAAAAAGATACTATCCGCATTTTCGCTCTTTTTGATGATTCGCAAAATAAGACTAATTATGACAAATGGTATATATTTAGTTGAAGTCACATTTGGTGGAAACAATCCCGTTGGTGATATCCAATAGCTTTTAAAACAAAACGACAATGCCACTGCTAATCATTCTGGGCGGTATCGCCCTGCTATTAAGCCTCATCTTAGTCTTTCGCTTTCACGCTTTTATTGCTCTGATTTTAGTTGCCCTGGCGGTGGGGATTTCACTGGGGATGCCGCTTCCAAGTGTCATCAAAGCGATCCAAAACGGTGTAGGTGGTACCCTGGGAGGCATTGCGTTGATTTTAGGTTTTGGGGCTATGCTCGGCGCCGTCATCGCTGAAAGTGGAGCGGCGCAACGCATCACAGATTACCTGGTTGACCTTTTCGGGCCGCGATGGATTCAACCGGCGCTCATGCTGACGGGCTTCATCATTGGTATTCCCATGTTTTATACCGTGGCTTTCATCATGCTGATCCCGATCATCTTTAGTATTGCCATTCGAACCAAACTCCCCTTACTATACGTCGCAATTCCAATGATATCCGCTTTGAGTGTGACACACGGCTTTCTGCCTCCTCACCCAGCACCAACAGCCATCGCAGAGTTATACGGCGCGGATTTGAACCTCACCCTGATTTATGGTCTCTACTTAGCTGTTCCAACGATCTTAATCGCTGGTTGGTGGTTTGGTAGCACCTTACGACGATTTGAAACGCCTGCTCCCCCTGAGTTGTTTAAAAATGAGCGTTTGCCAGAAGACCAACTCCCGGCTTTTGGCATGAGTATTTTTGTTGCGCTGCTACCCGTTTTGCTCATGGCGCTTGGCGCTTACGCTAAATTTCAATTCCCCGAAGGTAGCACCGCCTACAATGTTTTGGTTTTCATCGGAAATAGCAACATGGCCTTGCTCATCGCAGTACTTGCCGGCGTTTATCTACTGGCATTACGCAACGGCCGGCAGATGAAGGACGTCATGCAATCTCTCGGCGATGCAGTCAAGCCTATTGCGATTATCATGCTCATCATCGCAGCGGGTGGCGCGTTCAAGCAAGTTTTGGTGGATAGTGATGCTAAGGAATACATTCAGCAAGTCTCCGGTAGTTGGAATATTTCGCCGATCTTCCTGGCTTGGTTGATTGCAGCACTGCTTCGTGTTTCTTTGGGATCAGCTACAGTGGCCGCCATGACGGCCGGAGGTATCGTAGCCGCTACACTTGGAGGTAACGAAGCCGTGCGGCCTGAAATCTTGGTTCTGGCCACTGGAGCGGGTAGCCTTACCGCCTCTCACGTCAACGATACAGGTTTTTGGTTATTTAAAGAGTATTTTAATTTAAGTATCGTCCAAACGCTAAAGACCTGGACGGTTATGGAAACAATTGTTTCAATTGGTGGATTAATTGGCTGTTTCATCTTAGATGCCATCTTGTAGAAAAGACAACTTTTCGTCTAAATACACTATCTGACCGGTATTCGTTGATCGCCTTTACTCGGTATTAATTTTTTTGTGATCTTTGTGTGGTGCTATTGGCTTCATCTAAGCTACAAAGTATCCTCTTCGGCGCCGATTGATGGCGTGAACCGTCTCACCTTTTACCATTTTTAAACCACAAACCAATATACCGATCCATGGCATTAGAAGATGTAAAAATACAACAGTCCGTCGCCATACTCATTGACGGTAATAATATTGAAATGAGCCTGACCAAGTTGACAAAAAAGAAAAATGCGGTGCTTAATTTCGACATTATCATTGCTAAAATACTAGATAACCGGGCGCTAAACCGCTTGATATACTTCCGGGAAGGGGTCAGCATTTCCGAAAAACTAGCCGACCGGCTGCATCGCCATTTTCACGGCTCGGTCGTCCCCTGTCACAAATCCGCAGACATTCCATTAACGATCTTTGCGACACAAATTGCCGAGAAAGTGGACACCATTATTATTATGTCCGGTGATTCGGATTACGTCGAATTGGTACGGCACCTCAAATCCCGTGGGGTGCGCGTGGAGATAGCAGCCGTCGAAAGTACCACGGCCGCGATCCTGAAAGAAGAAGCTGATTATTTTCGAGCCGTCACCAAGGAAGATGCCTTTATTTTGAAATAAGACGAGGGGATAAAAAAGATGGTATCGAAGCCATCGGGCCTCAACACCATCAGGTCATGTTAAGGTTAAAGTAATCTTGTTGTTTGTGTTAATTATTTTGGACATAGCAGAGAACTCCTGCTAGAGCGTATCCTGCTGTAGTAAAATTTCCGTCCAAAAAATGAATGAGAGCGGAAATGTGGATTACCATTTTTTTAACCAATAACATGACCACTTACCACTAGGATAAGTCGTTTTTACTTTTTTTAGGGCTACTACAGGATACCTTCGTAAGTTCCGGGTTAGAGACTTCAGCTCTTTTGGACTTTGTAAATGCGGTTCATGATGAGATAATGTCATCTTTAAAAGAATAGAACATCTCGAAACATCGACCAGCAGCTTACAAGTTTTTGAATTAGCAACAGTGGCTAAAATTCCCCTGTAACAAGCACAGGGGAATTTGAATTAAACATAAAAACTACTTCTAAAATGTTATCGTCAAATATAGGGGATCACCTAAGATAAGGGGGTGCAAAAACTGGACATGACCTAACGCTAGTTAGACATTCCGGGGCTTTTGTCCATAATTCATTAAAGGATTAGAAGTACTCAGAGGGACGTTTACCAAAGCGCTCTTTGTATTGTTTGGAGAAGTGAGAATGTGATTTAAAGCCAACTTCTAAGGCCACCACACGTACGGAAGAGAAGGAGCGTTGCTCTAAAAATTGTCTCGCCTGCTGGAGACGGACTTCACGGATATATTCACCTGCCGTCAGCCCTGTGAGTGTTTTCAGGCGACGGTCCAGCTGGCGTCTACTCAGGTAAATATGCTGCGCCAATTGCTCCGCTTTAAACTCAGGTTGATTCAACTCTTGACGCACAGCCTCTTCCACTTGTGTAAGCCATTCTTGATCGGGCAGGGTCAAGATCGCAGAAGCGTCCGCAGCTACTTTAGGCATCGTAGGATTTCCTTCGGCTTCCAGTAGCTCTTGTCTGTATCGATCTCTAATGGTCGTTTGCTCCAATAAATTTCGGATTCTCACCAAGACCTCCTCCTCTTCGAAGGGTTTAAGAATATAATCATCTACCCCAATCCGCAATGCCTTAAGCTTATCCTGTAATTCTGCTCGGGCGGTCAACATGACCACTGGAATAGCGGCGTACTTGGCATCTGTCTTAAGTTGCTGCACCAATTCAAATCCATCCATCACGGGCATCATGACATCGGATAAAATCAGTCGAATCGTGGCGCCCTGTGAGCTACCGAGTATATCCAAAGCTTGTTGGCCGTGCTCCGCAGTGAGTACCTGATAATTAGCTTCAAGCATTACGCGCAGAAAATTGCGCAAATCCGAGTGATCCTCTACTACTAAAATCGTAGGATGAGAGCCATTTGGGGGCAAGACGGATGTCTTGAGATGTTCTGAATGAACAGCTGGTGGTTGCTCTTCGATAACTTCTGCCGGAGGAGTCGTCTCAGTGGAGATGCGTTTCAATGGAAACTCAAAAATAAATCGGCTTCCTTGTCCTTTTTCACTCTCTGCCCAAAGTTTACCGCGAAACAGCTTCGCAATTTCCTTGCTCAACGCCAAACCAATCCCTGTTCCACCGGCAGTAATGGCGTTTTTATCTTTTGATTGATAATAACGTTCAAAAATATGGGGTAGATCTTTAGCAGAAATGCCTGTTCCGGTGTCCGCTACCTGCAATCGAATTTTATCGCCACGTTCGTCCAATTCTAGGATGACGCTTCCTCCCGAGGGGGTAAATTTCAGTGCGTTTGATAATAAATTATTGAGAATTTTCTCAAACTTTGGTTTGTCCAATTGGATTCGCAAATCTGGATTAAGTCGGTTGAGAATTTGAAAATTGATCCCCTGGTGGTAGGCTCGGGATTCGAAAGACGAAAAGATGCGACGCACCTCAGAAAGGAAAAACACTGGTGTTTCGACCAACTCAAGTTTACTGGCTTCTAGCTTAGAAAGATCAAGAATTTCGTTGGTGAGCTTCAAAAGATTCTTCGCATTCTGGTAAGCGGTTGACAGGAGCTCCGATTCCTGGTCCTTATCCTTACGAAGGGCGAGCACCCGCTGTAATGGGGCCAGAATCAGCGTCAGCGGTGTGCGCAACTCGTGGGAAACATTGGCAAAAAATCGAGATTTCACCTTGTCGAGCTGTCGTAAAGCTTCTGATTGGCGAGCAATGGTTTGGGTACGCTCTCGTACCTCCCGTTCGAGTTTTACTTTTTGCTGCAACAACTGACGCGTCCTTACGCCGTACACCGTCCAAATCCCCAGTGCTAGTAATCCCAGAAGGATCAATGCAAACCACCATTGACGATAAAACGGGCGTAATACTTTGATCGGCACCCGCAACTCCTGCTTTGAGTACAAGCCATTGCCCGTCTTCGCCCTTACTACCAAGTCAAAGGTACCATAAGGTAAACCGCTGATCAGCAGCGTATTTTCCTTGCTGGTTGTCCAAACATCATTGAAGCCTTCGATGCGATACTCATAGCTAATGAGCTTAGGGTTGACGTAATCAAGTAAGGCCAATTCGATATTTAAAAACTGATCCCCGGGGTAGATTTCCACTAGCTGTCGACTTAAAAAATCAGGCTTAATGTTCTCTACTTGATTTGTTTTACCAGAAAACACGTTACATTCTAACAATAATAATGGCAAATCAGGTTGGTCATCAAAACTCTTTACAAAGTCACGGGGATGAAAGGCAGAAATACCATTCAGACCACCAAAAAAGATGCGACCAACTTGGGAGGGATCCGCACATTGCGTAATCTGATGGTGTGCAATTCGATTGAATTCATGATAGGTAATGCCATCAGAAGGTAAATAGATTTTAGTACGCTCTGTACTTTTCTGAAATTGGATAATTCCATAATCACTACTTAGCCACAAAAAACCAAAATCATCCTCGTAAACCGCGTAGAGATTATTATGTGATAAGCCATCATCTTCGGTGTAATGTCGACAGCTTTGCTGCCCACGATTTATACAAAGAAGTCCCTGCGTTGAAGCCAGCCACAGCAAACCGTCATCATCTTCGTGTAAATGCCGCAGATCATCGTGCGGCAACTTATATTTCCCTTCTCCTCCGGTCCAGTAACGTGCCTGAATGCCACGTTCCTCGTCAAGAACAAAAAGTCCCTTGGTGGTCACCAGCCAGAAGAAAGTGCTGTCTCGGGACGGTTGAATGGCATAAATTCGACTAGCTTGCAATTCGTCAAAACCATTGTGCTGTTCGAAGGCGGTCCACTGGCCGGCCTGAGCATCCAGACAAACCAAAGTGGTATCCATTGTTTCCACACTACTAATCCCCAGCCATAATCCTTTGCGGCCTTCAGCCATCGCCCAGATTGAGCCTATCGGCATTGGCCATTTCTTTACAAGCTCTTGCTCTTGGTATTGTAGTAAAGTATCCGGTGCACTAATCCAATAATTGCCCTGCCGATCCAGATAGTTCTCCCAAAATGGCAACAAGTAGCCCTCACTGATAACCTTTATGCTATCCTCATCCAATTCTAGAGAATAAGAATCTGCGTTCGCAAAAATACGTCCGTCAAAATCGCTACAAATTCCTCGACAACTGTATAAATCCTCATCGCGAGTGCGCTCGGGATCGAGATAGAGATATTGTTGAAATTGATTGGGGCGACAATTGAGCTCATACAATCCGTTAATGGTCGCCAACCAAGCAACACCACGTTCATCGAGGAAAACATCCAAAACATTGGTATGTGCCAGCTCAGGGAAGAGCTCTAATAAATCAACCAACAGTCCATTTTCAGGATGGAAGACGGTCATATTCTCTTCATTGGCCCACCAGTAATGACCATGTATTGAGTCGTGTCGTATGAAGTGGTACTGGCTCCTATAAGTAGTTGGCAATACTCGATTACTAAACTCTTGCAGGTCATAAGCCCGAGTTCCCATTAGGTTACTGATATATAAACTATCTCTAGAGTTGTAGTGCCAATACGTTGAGTCTATTGCCTTGGTGTTGAAAATGACATTTGAGGATTGTAGTCCCCGAGAAACCTCACCTTGAGCATTGACAACGACCAATTCAGCCGGATCTACAACATCTGTGGAGGTCGAAGCACGTAACCAATGGTTACCTCGTGCATCTGTAAAAAAGGGTCTGACTCGTAAGCCTGCACCAATAAATGTAGATTGGAGCTGCTGGGTTTCTGGATGGTAGTGGAGTAAGCGGCCATTGCTTGTCCCAAAGAGCCACTGCCCTTCAGTATTGATGTGATAGTTAATAATGTTTTCTTGCGGAGCCAGTGGTGTATCTTTAAACTTTTGCCGAAAGCTCCTAAACGTTTCCGTTTTTGTATTAAAAAACAGAATATCATTCTTACGGTAAGCATTGACAATCCAGAGATCCCGCTCAGAATCTTCTCCGACGATCTCCGCGGCGAAGCTAAAAAAGCTTTGGTGTGCGATGGGCTTAAAGTTTTGCCCATCAAACCGATTAATTTGGTCGCGGGCCAGTACCCACATCATGCCTTGTTGATCTTTGTGAACGTCCATCACCTGGCTATGCGATAGCCCTTCCTCAATACCGTAGTATCGCATACTAGTCAGATAGGTCTGTGCCTGCCCGCCCCCATTGACCAACAGCCATGCCCACAGTAGAATATGTATCCGAAGGTATTTCATAAGACGTTCGCGCATCATCGCACTCCTTATATCTACAAATATGGGAAAGGGAAGTGGAAAGTCTAGGAATCTCAGCGGTTTATTTTCTTCCGTCAGATAGCAATCTATAATTCTGATAATGAAGTCTCTGCAAGAATAAGAGATACACATACGCAACAGTTGGTCTAGACTCATGCTTAGATTCTAATCACTTAGCATTAATTTGAAATAGCAGTCACCCCTTGCATTCGCTTCCTCATTACTAGCGGGGTATTTCATGAGGCTTCATCTGCAACCATCACCGGTACAAACTGTCTTTAAGCCAAACTCTCCCCCATATGAAGACCATAACCACGATTTACGTACTTGCTTGTTTTCCTCTATTTCTAGTTGCTCAAGGTGACGATTATTGCCCCTGCATGGAGACCGAAAACAATTTGGATTTACTCATGGAATCATTGCGCATGCCCGATTACGAAGTCGCAGTGGTTACCTCCCAAACGGAGACTTCATACACCTTCGTGATGCAGGAAACCCAGCCCGAATTGCCAACCGAAGACGTAACACCTACCCCCAAACCACCCGTTGACCAAAAAGATGAAGCTGACACCCCAGCCGAAAAAGAAGAAGTCATCCATAACTATCCCGTCAAAAAACATAAGCCACCTAAGGGCCGTCGCGTTCGCTTGAAAAAGCGCAAAAAGCGTAAAAAATACCGTGGTGGTTGTCCATGGTTTTAATCTGTCCAGATTAATCCTTTTAAGCTAGACTTTCGTATTTTGGCCGGCTCACTAAAGCATTTGCAATGAGCTATTTAGCAGTCGGCGATGGCCACGAAATATATTATAGCGTCCACGGTAATTCGGCTGGGCCAACGGTGCTCTTCCTCCATGGCGGGCCAGGATTAGGCTGCACCTCCAACGATCTGCGCTTTTTTAATTTGACACATTATCAAGTCCTTTTGCTCGATCAAAGAGGAGCCGGCCAAAGCCGGCCCACTGGAAGTTTAGAACACAATACAACAGCCCATCTTCTATCGGATATCACAAAGCTTTTGGACCATCTGGAGCTAAAGCAAGTGATTGCATTCGGCGGCTCATGGGGCGCAACACTGGCATTATTGTACGCCATTGCCTGCCCCACGCGCGTAAGTCATCTCGTTTTACGAGGTATATTCTCCGGCACTATACGTATGCGAGATTATATGGAAAAGGGAGCCGTAGCGGATTATTTCCCGGAAGCCTGGGCCCGCTATCGTAGCCAAGCCTCCGAAGTCCCTGAGGCAGAAGTTGCGACTTATTATTATCAAAAATTGTTATCCGATCAACCAGAAGAACGTACCCACTTCGCCTTTGAAATGCTTTATTTTGGGATGCAATTGGCCTTCTTAAATTCATTACCAGCCGAGACCATTCGCGAACGCATACTGGCCACCGATTACGTTAACAAAGCCCGTATACAGAGTTATTATTCACATCATCGCTTTTTCATACCTGAGGATTTCATTCTACAAGAATTGTATCGTATTCAACACATCCCAATATACATCCTACAGGGGCGATACGATGTGGTCTGCCCACCTTATTTTGCCTACGAGCTGAGTCAAAAACATCCATTGGCTAAGTTAAAAATGCTCACCGCCGGGCATGTTGCCTCCGAGGTGGAAGTAGAATTAATTGAAACGATGCGAGAGTTAGAACATGATTGAAACGCCATACCAAGGAAATCGTTATTCCGCTAAATTGCTTTAACGCCCACCATTTTTCTATTTCTTCATTAAGCGATTAAGGAAAATAATGGGGACCAATCCTAGTGCAATAATCATTAGTGCATAAATCGCCGAGACATCCAATTGCTCATCGCTGGCCAACTCAAAAGCCTTGGTGGCTAGAGTATCGTAGTTGAAAGGGCGCATAATTAAGGTTAATGGCAATTCCTTGAGTACATCGATGAACACTAACATAAAGCCCGCCAAAAGGGCAGGCCGCAAGAGTGGTAATTGAACACGCCATAAGCTTCGCCAGGTTGAAGCCCCCAGCATCGTCGATGCTTCCTGCAATGGTCGACCAATCTTAGTAAATCCTGAATCTATGGCATTATAGGCTACCGCAAGAAAACGAACCAGGGCTGCATACACTAAAGCAAAGATAGTTCCCATGAGGAAGAATGATACCCAATCGTCCAGCCATTGGACCGGTATCATTACGCCTACCGCGATGACCGCTCCGGGAATCGTATAGCCAATCGTGGCCAGTCGTTGTAGCCACGGACTACGTCCACCAAGCTGCCCGGCGTAGCCTAAAACCAAGGCAACCAATACACCGAGAACGGCAACGATAGCAGCTACTTTCGCCGTATTCCAAATGGTTTGACTAAATTCTGACCAATCAAAACCAGATAATCCATCCGTTGACCAATTGATCAACTGCGTAACGGGTAGCACAAAGCCCAGCAAGAAGGGAAGCAAACAAATACTCCAAGCCAGCACCATGCGGCTTCCTCTGATCCGTTGCGGACGCAGCGGGCGACTTTTGGAGGTACTTTGGTAGGCCTGTCGGCCTCGCTGCCAGCGTTCTAAGGCGAGTAGTAATAATACCAGAGAAAGTAAACAAAGAGAAAGTCGTACCGCCGCGGTGAGGTCGCCCAAAGAAAACCAAGCCCGAAAAATCCCCGTAGTGAAGGTGGAGACGCCATAGTATTTAACCGCTCCGTAGTCATTCAGCATTTCCATGATGACTAAGCTGACACCACCGACTACCGCAGGTCGTGCCGCCGGAAGGGCCACCCGAAAAAAGGTCGTTATACTCCCTCTGCCCAGTAAACGGCTGGCTTCCAAAAGATTTCCAGCCTGATGCATAAAACTCGCCCGGCTAATCAGATAGACATAAGGAAAAAGTACGAGGCTAATCACCAAAATGGCGCCCGGCATCGACATAATATCGAACGGCACCAAAGCATCAGTTTGCCAACCCAGCGTATGTCGGGTAAAGCGCTGAATCGGTCCAGTAAAATCAAATAAACCAGCGTAAGCAAAGGCGGCAATGTAAGTTGGGATCGAGAGTGGCAAAACCAGCGCCCAACTAAAAAAGCGGCGGCCGGGAAAAGTGTAAGCGCTCACAATCCAAGCGGTGCTTAAGCCAAAAATCAGACTGAGCAAGCCTGTCCCCAGAAGCAATAAGAGAGTATTCCAGATATAACGACTCAGAACCGTAGATTGCAAATGCTGCCAAGTCTCACCGTCTCCACTAAAGCTGCGTATGACAAGCACGAGTAATGGCAACGCCATTAGCAAAGCTAGCCCCCAGGCAGCAATATGCCAAGCACGATTCATTTCTGCTCAATTTGCTTTTCGTAGCAGTAAAAAGGGGCTTGGTTGCTGTGAAACCAACAGACACCTTCAGCTTTTCGATAACCCAGCTTCTCGTACATGCGATTGGAAATCGGATTCTCACTGTAAGCATCCAGTCGAATAGCACCGTACCCATGGTTTGTCGCATAATCTTCGGCAAAAGTGCATAGTCGGCGCGCGTAACCCCGCCCCTGTGCCTCGGGATGAACCGCAAGGCGGTGAATCACGAGTACCTTGGCAGGATGAAAAGTCCAATCAATGTTTTGGTATTGAGCATCTTGTACTGCATTCAGGGTAATAGTGGCCAATGGTTCTTGCTCATGGTGAATGACCCAAGCTTCCCCTTGTTCAATATCTAACTGAATTTGAGCTAAATCAGGATAATTACCATCCCACTGCTTAATATTAGCGGCCAGCATCGCTTGGGTACAAGCCTGAAAAATAGACCAAATGGCCTGCGCTTCGAAAGATTGTGCCGGAAGGATTTGCATCGATTTATTCCCAACCTACCTGATCGAATACCATAACGGCCGTAGCGTTGTAGCGACCTAATTTATCCAGTTCCAGATCGTCTTCTTCGAAACTTCCCCATGATTTCAGCAATTCGGATGGTTCCACTTCTGGATGTACAGGGTATTCATAATTTGCCGAAGCAAAGGCGGTTTGTGCAGATTTACCCGTCAGAAATTCGATGAGTTTGATGGCGTTAGCTTTATTGGGAGCGTATTTAGTTACACCGATGCCACTGACATTGATGTGTGTTCCACCGTTGGCGTGCTTGAGGAAGGCTAAGCCAACCGCTTCACCGGCTTCTTTTTCTTCTGGCTTATCCGAGCCGAGGAGCTTGCCGATGTAATAAGTATTGACGATAGCGACGTCTCCCAGTCCTTGGGCGATAGCTTTGACCTGATCACGATCGTTTCCTTTGGGTGGGCGGGCAAAATTGGAGACCATTCCGGCCGCCCAGTTTTTGGCTGCATCTTCGCCTTCCTTGCCAATGACAGAGGCTAAAAGGGATTGGTTATAAATATTGCCGGAAGAACGGATCAAAATTCGGCCTTTCCATTCGGAATCCGTCAATTGCTCGTAAGCCGAGAGCTCTTCTGCTTTTACGCGCTCTTTGGAAAAAGCGGCAATTCTAGCGCGCTTAGTCAGCGCAAACCAATAACCTTCCGCATCGCGATAGCGGGCGGGTACCTGTTGATTGATTGTTTCCGAGGTGATCGCTTGCAGCAAGTCATCTGCTTTGGCGCGGTGTAAACGACCAGCGTCAACCGTGATTAAAAGATCTGCCGGGGAATTTTCGCCCTCCGTCTTCAAACGATTCATCAATTCGTCAGCACTGGCTTTCACCACATTAACTTTGATGCCGGTTTCTTTTTCAAAATCAGCAAAGAGTTGCTTATCTGTATCGTAGTGACGGTGGGTGTATACATTAACCTCAGGCGCTACAGCTGGCTGATCAGCCGTTTGGTCACTCGTATTGGGACCACAAGCTATGGCAAAAAGAACAAGAGAAAAGAGTACTATTTTAGAAAGAGAAAGGGCTTTTTTCATCGGTAAGCTATTTATTCATTAGTTCCCGCAAAGGTAAAAGATTTGCCGTATTTCGAATCATCGAATGGTCAATCCGATGTAAAAAATAAGCTGGCAATTTTTCACCTTCTTTATTTTCAATTACTTTTGCAGTGACATTCAAATGTTTTTGAGCAAAAATCATAAACCAATATTTCCAATGGCTAAATCATCTCGTCAATTTGCAACATTTATCGTCGCAGCGATGATTCTCCTAGCAGCCTTAAGTCGTCTGCTTCCTCATCCTCCCAATTTCACTCCAGTCAGTGGGATGGCGTTATTTGGAGCAGCCTACTTTAGTCGGAAATATCTGGCTTACCTCGTTCCTTTCTTAGCACTTTGGATCAGTAATCTTATTCTGGACAATGTCATTTATGCTCAATACTACGACGGTTTTCAATGGTTCAGCCAGCCCTATGTCTTCTTAGCAATTGTCTTGATTGCACTTTTCGGAAGCAAAGTACTTCGCAAAATCAACCTTGGGCGTATCATCGGGGCTAGTTTGGGCGCATCCGTTATCTTTTTCCTTGTCTCCAACTTTGGCGCTTGGATGCACGGGCACACTTACCCACTTACCTTCGAAGGATTAATGACTTGCTATTGGATGGCCATTCCTTTTTTGTCCAATCCAGGCGCAGAGCACTACTTTTTCCTTAACTCGGTTATTGGTGACTTGTTCTACACCGGCGTTCTATTCGGTAGTTTTGCCCTGATTCGGCAAAGCTTTCCTCAACTCACGTGGCGTGGACAAGAAGCCTAATCCTGCAAACAAGCAGTCTTCTCCATTACAAGAAGGAACCGATTTCTATATCGAAAACGGTTTTTACGTCTTTACAGCGCATTACCTCACGAATCGCGGGTACTGCTGTAAGAGTGGTTGTCGTCATTGCCCGTATGGATTTGAAAAGCAAAAGATAGCTTCTGACTAAAATCAGGATTCCTTCGCTTTATTTAAGGTTCGACCTCTATCTTAAGACAAAAACTTTCTCGTTAATCATATGTTATCGGAGCAATAGCACACCTATTTAACATCCATTTCATTTCTATATCGTCATCTTATAGGGACGAATGAAAGTCTAACTTCAGCTTTGTAAAGCTCAACGCCCCACCCTATCGATTAATCCAGTCATTTGGTAGAAAGCAATTAGTTTGTTTTTTGCATTATTTTTATAAACCTTTATATTGCAATATACGTTTTACTTTTACGCTTATATTCCCATAACATATTATCCGAACAAGTGTCATTACACCATCAATCAGATCATGGATTGGATGGATGATTTATTAACGATTTAGAAATTTGGGAATATGTTTACCTTTACTACCCTAGCGAACATTGCAGTATTGATTTCCGGTCTTTGGAGCCTTGTTAACCTGATTCGGCTAGTCAAAAGTCCTAAAACAAACAAGAACAGAAATTCGATGATCGGCTTCAGTGCTCTGGTACTGATCGTAAGTCTATTCAGTCTTAGCTATCTTTTATTTAAAAAAGAAGTCGAACTAGCAAAGAAAAATTTCGAGTTAGAAAAGAAAGATATTGAAATGGCTTACCTAGAGCAGACCGGTGCACTGCAATTTGAGATCCGTGAAAAGGATGGCCTTATTGAACAGCTTAAATGGTCGAAAGAGCAAACCAAGCTGGATTTTGAAAATCAAAAAAATACTTTATTCCAGCAACTCCGGGAAGCAAAAGATAGCCTCAGCGATAGCTGGCGCGGCAAGGTAAAAGCGGTGAAAGCAGATCTTAATCGCTCTAATCAATCTGACATCGATCAGCTACACAACGAACTAACTGAACGCTACGAACAAAAAATAGAACAACTGGAATTAGCGTATCAAGATTCAATTACCAGCCTCGATTCTTCCATCACTGAAAGCCTGGCACTAAGTGACTCTCTGCAGAAAATGGTCGAGCTGTACGAACAGGAGGTTGATCAACTCAGACGTCAGGAAATCGATACCCAAGAAGAGCTGGATAAAGCACAAGGCAAAATCAAATGGCTGGAAGAAATTGCTGCTAAGACTAAAATCACCCCCGATGGCATGAAATATTTTGCGATGGGCCTTAACGCTGAGATGGCAGGCGACGAATATCGTGGCAAGAAGAAACAATCTAAGCGAAAGAGAAAAAAAGCAGTAGACCAGTACAATGAAGCTTTAAAGTACTTCGAACAAGCCCGGCAACATGGTATGCAGGATAACTATATTCTCATCGAAGCAATCGATCGAGTGAAAATGAAACGAGACGGCCAAGACGAAGATAACATCCGAGACGCTACGGTGTCTCGGTAAACGCTTAGGATTTACGCTCCTCCGGATACTCGATCCGCACGTGGTTAATGCTTTTGAGTAGTTTTTTAAATTCGGTCTTACAAAGCTCCAATTCCTGAAATGTCAAATTGGATTCATCTAATTGCCCATTGCTAATTTTATAAGCGACGATCTTTTCGACCAAGTCGTTGATGTCCTGTTCCGTAGGGTTCTTTAGACTCTTAGAGGCCGCTTCCAGAGAATCTGCCATCATTAGGATGGCCTGTTCTTTGGTGCTTGGCCGAGGTCCCGGATACCGGAATAAGCTTTCATCAATAGCTTGGTCGGGATGGGCATTGACTTCGTTGCGGTAAAAGTATTCTACCCGGGTATTACCGTGATGGGTCAGAATAAAGTCGATCAGAATCTTTGGCAAGCCATTTTTGCGCGCCAGCTGTACGCCCTCGGTCACATGTTCGATAATTACCTGTGCACTTTCCAGGTTACTGAGTTCCTGATGGGGATTTTCCCCGCTCTGATTTTCAATGAAGAATTGCGGCTTGAGCATCTTCCCAATGTCGTGGTAAAGCGCAGCTACTTTGACGAGCAACTGATCCGCGCCAATCCGAGAAGCAGCCGCCTCGGAAAGGTTCGCCACTTGTAAAGAATGCTGCAAAGTTCCCGGTGCCTTCAACGATAGATCACGCAAAAGCGGCCGATTCATATCTGATAACTCCACCAACGTGATCGCCGAAGTAAAGCCAAAGAAGCGTTCTAACAACGGAATCAATGGATACGCCAGCAAGGTCAAAAAGACGTTGAGGAAAATCCAGGTATACACCGACCAGTCTACGGTCTGCAAGGCGCCCTCTTTAATCAACGACAGTCCCAGATATCCTAAGGCGTAAGCCAGAAAAATGTATAGCATAGAAAAGAAAAAGCGCGACATATCCCGCACTTCGATCCGTGCAAGGATCGCTACGATTCCCGCCAGAACCTGCAAAAAGGTAAATTCATATCCCAAAGAAGACAGGAAGCTAGCTAGCAACACGACGACAATATGCGTGAATAAAGCCAGCCGATCATTATAAAAAATCTTGATCACAATCGGCACGATACAGAAAGGAATCATGTAGGCGCTCAGGCTAGAATTCAGTTCTACCGCGTACACCAAATAGCTGTAAATCACCAGCCACATCAGCATAAAAACGAGCTTGCGATAGCGGCCAAAGACTTCGCGCGCGTGGTATTGCAGATACAAAATAAATACACCGACAATTAAGCTGGTCAGCAAAAAGTAACCGATAAATACACCCCAATGGGACTTACGTGAAGCGACCTCCTGCTCGTATTTTGCACGAAAGGAAATCAGCTTTTGATAAATCTCGTCGGTGATAATGCCGTCCTGCTGAACAATTAGCTCATCCTGCTTGACCATCCCCCGTGATGCGGATACCGAAGTGATTTGCTCCTGCAAAAATTTATCGGTCAGCTCCGGCGAATAGGTCACATTATCAGGATAACTCATCTGGAGCAAAGGCAGTAAAAACTCCGCTTCCCGCAATCCGCTATTGAAAAGCGAATCGGTGATACGAGACTCAATTTTTTCGGGCGTCAGAAAACTTTGCAGAGTTTGTTGATGGGTCGTATTGCCTACAGCGACGTTGATAACCCACTGCTGACCTTTTTCGCGATGCTGCTCGGCCAATTGGATCACGCCAGTTGCATATAAGCGGTCGATAAATTCCAGGCCGAAATTTTGGTAGCGTTCAGGATTACGGAGCACATTGGGAAATTGCCCCTCGTCGCGTACTGCCTCCAATTGTTGTTGGAAAGCTTCACGAAAAATCTGCTTTTGTTGGCGCGCCACATCGGGATTAAGCTCGTAATAGGCCGAAAAATCAAGCTTGAGCTGTTCGATTTCATTATTGACCTCACCTTCCGGCTTGAGAATGGCAAAATCAAAAGGAGCGGCCAGGTCATCATAGCGCCAAGACTGTCCGGCTTCAAAGCTATATTTGAAGCGCGCATTATTTGGATACAGCAAGCTGATGAAGGCGACTACGCCCAGTACGATCAAGTATTTTGCGATGCTTGGCAAACTCAGTCCGCCCAAACGCGATGTGTTTTCCATAGTGTACAAATATACTTAAAACTGGCTTATCCGGAGGCTTTATAAATACCAACCGAGTTTTACACCGATAGGAAAAACTAAACCAAGAGAACGATCATCGCCTATAAAGCTACTGGTTGCCGATACATTTTTAAACTTACGATAACGATAGCCTAAGCCGATATAGAAATCCGCTGAAAGACGACCAACAAGATGCGTTTGATAGCCAGATATAAGTACAAAATCGCGAATGATCACTTTTTCGGAGCGGCCTTCAAAGTTATAGACGCGTTGCCGAAAGGTAGGTGCCCCATAAAGACCTTCCATATTGGCATTTTCATCACCGTGGCGCATAATTCGGGCTTGAATGCGCCAGCTCCATCCACCTTGTACCGCTTCTTCAATATTGCCAAACAAACGATCTCTGCTATCACTCAGACGATTGGATAACTCATCTAAAAAATAACCAAAGATCAAACCCACACCGGCTTCAATGGAAACTCGACTCGTCAAGCGAGCCTCAGCATAAATGGGAAAATCACCATTCTGCATCGTAATGGGATTCGTCTTTAAAATAAGCCGAGATTCCGATAAGACCGTTTCATCAAAAATATTATCCAAATCACTTTGTGCGAAAAGGCTTCCACCTGCTAAGAAGCAGAGTAAAAATAGAAGTTGATTTTCATAACTTAAGTTGATTATTATTCAAAAAGCAATCGGCCAAATCGATGCATAGTTTATACTCTACATAAAATCTTTATCTGAATTAGCCCATTAATTGATCCAAAAACTCCCGAATCAAGTCATCGAGGTTACCACTTCCCTGCAGCTCTCCCATCATGCCGTACATTGCTGCGGACCGCTTCCCGCCTACTTTAGCATTCTTAGCAGCGAAGCTTTGAAAGCGTTCGAACAATTGTTCCGGCAATAGCTTTTTCATGCCTTTGATGGCATTCACCTGGGCCATTTTACTGAGCTTGTTTAGGGTGAGTTGGCGGGATTTCTTGACGGCGGCCTTCAGGTCAGCAATAAATTCATCCAGCACTGCCTCGTGGGCGGGCGTGATCGTTAAATGCAGGCTTGGTGGCAATTGCTGTCGATCGATAAACCAGTCGCCTTTGACCGCCAATTCATCACCCACTTCGTAGATATCCACGACATCGGAGGCCATGCAGAGGATGGTCATATCCGGCTGGCCGAGAATCTTCAGCTCTGGAATAGCTTCAATGGCCGAGCGTAAACGATCGGCGGTCGTCTTAGTTTGCCGGGCCAAACGCTGATAGCCCTCCAAGCCAATGTGATGCAATGCCGCCCAGGCCGCCGCAATAGCACCACCGGGGCGGGTACCAGTCATCGTTGGGGAACCGTAAATCCCCCCGGACCAAGGTGTGTAAACGTAAAATTGTAGCTTACGGAGTTCTGCATCCCGATACAGGACAACTGAAGCCCCTTTGGCGGCATAGCCGTATTTATGAATATCCGCAGAAATAGAGGTCACCCCCGGCACCGATAGGTCAAAATCAGCGATAGGATAACCCGTCTGGCGCAAAAATGGCAGCATAAAGCCTCCTACACAGGCATCAACGTGGCAAAGTATTTCTTTTTCTTGCGCCAAGGCCGCCAACTCACGAATGGGATCAATGACGCCCTGTGGATAGGCCGGTGCTGATCCTACGATCATCACAGTATTAGGGTTGATCGCGGCACGCATCGCCGGGACATCAGCTCGAAAATCAGTGCCAATCGGTACGACGATTGCTTTCAGGCCAAAGTAGTAACAGGCCTTGTGAAAGGCCGGATGTGCCGTGGCGGGCAGGACGATCTCGGGCGCAGCAATTTGCTTATGCTTTTGGCCCCAAGCCCGTGCGGTTTTGACAGCCATCAAAATGCTTTCTGTTCCTCCACTGGTCAAGCTGCCTCTGGTCGCTTCACTCCCGCCTAAAAGATGTGCAGACATGGCCACTACCTCAGATTCCATGCGGCGCAAACTCGGAAAAGCCGAGGGATTCAAAGCATTTTCTGAGAAAAAAGCTTGGTATGCCTGTTTCACAGTATCTACAATCTCATCTCCCGGAAAGTAGACATAGCTAAAATTTCGCCCATCTCGCCACCGCAAATCATTCGCCTTCATGTTTTCCATTTCCGTGAGTAAACTCGCTCGATCCTGACCTTTCTGAGGAATGCTTTTCATGCTAGAGGATTGTGAAATTTTGAAAGATATTTAATGATAAACGTAGGGGCTAATATTCCGCATCTCCAAGCCCAATCAACCGCCCAGATTTTTTACTAAAAAAGCGATAAAGATTCCAAGATAATTGCCCAGGGCAAAGCCTACCAAGCCCGTTGCCATACCCGAAAAAATCAAACTGCGATTCCGTATGGCACTCGCGATCTGCCCAACAAATACCGGACTGTACAAAGCAGCGGTGGAGGTAATTATGACCGTATCGACATCAATGCGAAATAAACGGGCAAGCAATAGATGCAACATCACCGTTCCCAGCAAAACACAACTGGTGAATAGAATGACTTCACCGCCCGCATGCATCAATTGTCCAAAATCCGCTTCCATCCCAATGGCTACGCAAAACATCAACAAGAGGTACTCCCCCATTTCAAAAGTATAAGGTAAATCACGTACACTTTTATACAAAGAAGCAACAATGCTTAGTGTCGTCAATGCCAGAATAATCAGTCCCAAGGCTTTCAATTCTCCGGTCAGCAATTGGCAAAGGCCTAAACTAGCGGCAATGATTAAAATCGTCAGCCCAACGGGCTTAAGGATAAAGGACCATCGAAATGCCTCTTTTTCTACCTGAGTCTGTTCCACGGAAGAATAGGTATCGGCTTGAAATGGGGGCAAAAAACGGGAAAAAAGTCGTTTCGCCACTGAAGTTAAAAATACAAGATAAATACCCCCGCAAAAGATATCCGCTGCACTAATTAAGACCAAAAGTTCACTGTCCGCACCAACCGCCAAACCAATCGCATTCACATTTGCGGTACCACCGGTGTATATCCCAACCAACATGCCCGATAGGCGCCAAGCATCCGTCAATTGATCGCGAAACCACCATCCAACCAAAGCAGAAACCAACATCCCGCTAATGACACATAGCACAAATGACAAAACGGAACTGCGCGCATAACGCACCCAGCCTTTCAAATCCGTCGCAAAAAGTAGTAGCGGAATAGCTAGCAGAACAGTTCCACTGACAAAGCCTTCCGATACCGCTTTCGACAAAGGTAAAATGGGCACATTAGCGAGAATAATTCCTGTTGCGTAGGCTAATACCACCGGACTAAGCCACTGCTCCACCCCCCAGCGCTTGGTCAGTCGCATCCACAGATAAGGGATGAACACGATGATGAATATTTGGGGCAAGTAGCTAAGGATTGGCATACGGTGTTTTTGTAAAGATGGTAAACTAGCGCTTCTGAATGGACACTTGCAAAGCACCATTATCATAATCAACCTGTAAAGCACAATCAATCGCTTCGGGATGCTCCAGTAGCCAATGCGCCAATGGATTCACGACCGTTTGTTCGATCGCGCGCTGTAGAGGGCGGGCGCCGTAGCGCTCATCGAATCCGGTGCTCGCGAGATGCTGGGTCAGAGCTTCAGAAAAATGCAATTGCAATCCTCGTTTGATAAAGCCTTCGCGCTGACGCAATCCCGTTAATTCTTTCAACGTGATTTTATAGATATCTTCCTCGTTCAGACTGTTGAAAAAGACCACATTATCGATGCGATTGACAAATTCAGGCCGGAAAAAACTATTAATGGCCGATAGGTAGCGCGCCGAAGGATCATCCGTTTCGCGATAACCGATGGAGGCTCGATTAGAAGCCCCCAAATTCGTGGTCATAATAATGATCGTATTCCTAAAATTCGTCACGCGCCCGTAAGCATCTACCAGCATCCCCTCATCGAGCACCGTCATCAAGGCATCAAAGATCGTTGGTGCGGCCTTTTCGACTTCATCCAGCAACAAGACGGCAAAAGGCCGATCCCGGATATCCTGTACCAGTTTTCCAACCTCCCGGCCGGCCCCGATAAAGCGATTGATTTGACCGGGGTGTTGAAACTCACTCATGTCAATCCGAATCAATGGCGAGCGCTTTTGACCTTTCCCGAAGAAGTAATCGGCCAGCACCTTGGCACTAGCTGTTTTCCCAACTCCCGTTGGGCCGGCAAAGACGAGTGTCGAAATGGGCTTGCCGGGATTATTGAGTCCCGCTTTGAAGACCTTGACGATACTCAACATTTGCTCAATGGCTCGCGGTTGCCCAATGATTCGCTGAGCAAAGTAGTCCTGTAATTCTTGTGAATCAAGTAGTAGATCGTCTCGCAAGAATAACTCTGGCATTCCGGTTTGCTGTACAAAGTTCTGAATCACGGCGGCCTTATCTACCGTATCTTTCTCGCTCAATTGTGCCTCGCTGATACAATGACCGAGGAACTTAATGCCTTTACCTGGAAAGCTCTCGTAGGGGAAATAACGCAGTAATAACCGATAGGCCAGATTTAAGGCTTCGGGCAAGATTTGCATCTGATGATTCGTGCGTGCATATTCCGCAAATTTATCGAGAATGGATTGTACTTTGTTTTGTGGTAACTCTTCGAGCTTGATCACTTGAAAAGTTTCCGCGAAACCCGGTAGAAGTCGCCGGATGCTTTCTAACTCTTGCTCGGTGACCTCACCCACAATTTGTAATTTACCTTGCTGCAAAAAAGAGAGTAAAAAGGCCGCAACACTATCTTCCGGGCCTTCCCCACCCGATTGCAATAGGCGGATCAAATCAACGATCCATAAGATGCCATTGGCGAGGCGAAGTTCTTCAATTAGCTTTTCGCAAGTCTCCTGCCACTCGCCGAGATAACGGGCGCTAGCAGTGATACGTTGGGCCATAATCTGCCAGAAGGTAAGCTGGAAATTCAGTTTACGTGATTGATTGGAAATTCGGCGAATGGCTTGCATGAGCACAGCGCTTTTTCCAACACCGGGGTTACCGACAATCAGGAGATTCGCGCGCATATTCACCAGCTTATCCATCACCTCGTTGACCTTATCATCCAATTCCCAGGCCGCCTCTGGGGCAGCACTGCGCTGTTTGCGAATCGCTTTGGGAAAAGGATAGCGCACCGCCAATCGATTGAGGTTCTCGTAGGTTTCCGTTTCTTTGACCGGACTACGTCGGCGCTTACGATCCAAATTAACCCGCAAGCTCAGAGTATCTAGCTCAGGCTGGGGATCAAGCATATATTTGTACAAATCTGCCGGCTGCATGCGATTGAGCAAATCCGCCGCAAAATGATTCACCAGTGATTTAAACTGCCGCTGATCATAATAATAAAAGCTTTCATTAAACAGCGGAAGGTGGGCTTCGTAGTCGCCCTGATCCGTCTCGCCGTAGACTACCGGAACGGGCACCTCAATTGTTTCGGCAGTTGGAAACGCACCATTCCGTTCGCGGTAGGTTGGCCGAATCTTGATCTTAAAGACTTTGAGGCGCGGTTCCAGAATCTCGGAATAAGGATAATAGTCGTGTTTTTTATAAATTTTCTGTAAATATTCCTGGCAAGCCTGCTTAATTAAACTGACATTATTATCTACCAGTTGGTAATTCGTTCCAACCAGTAATCCCAAAACCGCATGTTCGTTAAGCTGATAATACAGCAGAGGATAGTTGACTTTTTCCACAATAATCGAGTATGAACGCTAAAGATAATCAATGGGCATTAATTTGTACCGGAGTTGTGGAAAAGATAAAGGCCGGATACTAAAGAAGCATCCGACCTATGGTTTGCTTATTAGATTGTTGCTGAATTATCTCACGATCGTCACGTCTCCTTTATCGAAGAGTTCCAGTTCACGTCCACAAGTCAAGACTCTCGCCTCATAGTACCAGACGTAAACGCCTTCATCCATTGCTTTAGATCTAAAGGCGCCATTCCAGCTATCAAAGGCGTTTTCAAATTCGTACAGCGCATTCCCCCAGCGGTCGAAGACATGCATTTCAAAGCTCAGCACTTCGACGCCACTTCCTACAAAGACTTGAAATTCGTCGTTGAATCCATCATCATTCGGAGAGAATACATTAGGTACGAATAAGAAGTCCTCACGGCCATCGTCAATCATCTCGATATTGAACTGATGCGTAATCGTTTCACAAAGGTTATCGACAATTAAGGTGTAAACACCCGGTGTATCAACATTTATATACTGCGACTGATCTCCATTATTCCAGAGGTAATTGATATTTTGTCCACCGGCGTTGAGTACTTCTGCACCAATTCGTACCGGACTGTAATCACAGGGGATACCTGATTCGAGGAAACGTATGTCAAGCGGCTCAATCTCGTCGACCGTGATGGGCTCACTTTCTATACAACCGTTTGCATCCTGCAAGTACAAGGTATAATCTCCCGGCGTCAAACCGATAAATTCCGATTGTTGCTGATAAAAATTACCATCTAAAGAATAGACAAATGGCGCCACGCCGCCTACCGGAGCATTGACCGTAACTGTCCCTTCATCTTCATTCCAACAACTCATATCAGACTCCGCGGTAAAGGAAAATTCTGGGTAAGCCGTCACGGCAACCTCAACCAAAGAGTCGCAACCATTGGCAGCGGTGAGGATATATTCTTCCAAACTACCGACCGCCAAAGTTTCACCGTTGTATTCTACGGATTCATCTGCGCAGGCGAAAAGTTCGATGAAAGTTGTTTGTATCTCAGGATAAGTGAGGACAAATACGTTGACAAGAGAGTCACAACCACTACTATTGGTAAAGGTGAACGCCTCCGATAGTCCCGCTGAAATCTGCTGCCCTTGATAAGTCACATAGCTACCTTCGCAAGCATAGAGAAATAGGCTTTCCGCCGAAGATGGCAATTCGTCTACGACGACGGTTACCGTAGAATCACAACCATTGATATCATCGAGGATAAAAGTCGTCGTGCTACCTGCAGGTAATTGCGTGCCGTTATACTCGACAGATTCACCGGGGCAGGCTGCCAAGTTCACTTCACTACCGCTCAGTGGCGTTCCAGCAACCATAACCGTCACCGTGGAGTCACAGCCTACGGCATTGGTAAAAGTATATTCGGTCGTAGTATTAGGCAGAAGTTCATCGCCGTTATAGTTGATGCTACTATTTTCACAGGTTGACAGCTCCAATAGCGAATCTGAAGCCAAAAGGGTCTCAACCACTACGGTTACTACAGAATCACAGCCTTGATAGCCCATGAAAGTATAGGTTGTCGTTGATCCGGCAGCCAGTTCATCACCGTTGTACGACACTGTGCCATTCTCACAGGCTGCTAGATTCAGCAAGCTGTCCGAAGTCGGCAATCCTAGTACCGATACCGTGACGGTAGAATCACAGAGGTTGGCCGCCGTATAATTAAAATCTGTAATGGTATTTGGGAACAGTTCCACTCCGTCAAAAAAGAGGCTGCTATTTTCACAGGTTTGTAAAATGGTGTCCGTCTGTGCGGCCAATAATTCAACAACCGTTACACTTAAGGTAGAATCACAGCCTACGGCATTAGTATAAATGAATGTCGTATCCGTCCCCGGCACGAGCTGGATGCCATCGTGAAAAATAAAATCCCCAGTACACGCAAAATAGGTCGTGTCATTGACGCTAGGTGTATTTTCCAAAACCATTACGGTGACAATAGAATCACAGCCTACCGTATTAGTGAAAGTAAAATCCGTAATGGAGCCCACTTCGAGAGTACTCCCGTTATAATCAACCGAATTACCGGAACAGGCGGACAGCATGAGTCCCATTGAATCTTGCTGAGCGGTGGAAACAGTCACGGTGACCACAGAATCACAGCCCACCGCGTTGGTGAAGGTAAAGTCCGTCACACTACCTGGATCCAGATCCGTTCCGTTATAATCAACAGTGCTATTAGGACAAGCCGATAATGCTAACTCTGAACTGCTCTCCTCCAATGGTTCCACGGTCACCGTGACGGTAGAATCACAACCAATGGCATTAGTAAAGGTAAAATCCGTTACACTACCTGGATCGAGGTCGGTGCCATTATAATTCACCGTACCGTCCGGGCAAGCGAATAATTCTAGCTCCGAACTACTTTCTGCTAATGGCTCCACGGTCACTGTAACGATAGAGTCACAACCGATAGCGTTGGTAAAGGTGAAATCCGTTACACTACCTGGATCGAGGTCGGTACCATTATAATTTACTGTACCGTCCGGGCAAGCGAAAAGGGTTAGCGCAAAGTGGCTAGTATCTAATCCAGTGACGGATACGGTCACAATAGAATCGCAGCTCTGTATCGAAGTAAAAGTAAAGTCCTGGACCATTCCCGGGAACAATTCAACGGATTGATAAATCACCGAGCTATTCTCACAAACTTCTAAATCGAGCGAGTCATAAATAGCTGTACACTGGAACATCAGCAATAGATCAACTACCGCTTCATCATCACAACCCACTAAATTTGCGACACCAGCATCAATAACTGGAGTCATATTAGGAGGTAGATTCAGATTATCTAAAAGAATATCGTAGTCCGTCGAAAGGATATTAACAAAGCCAAAATTGCCATCACCGTTAGTGATTAAGGTATCGAGATTAATACCCCCATTTTGTAAAATGACTGGAATATCAGGGACCAAAGTATCCCCGGCATCGATAATACCGTTAGCGTTGACATCAAAATATACACTACCCAGTACCGAGCCGAAGCCATCGTAAAGATCTAGCGTCAAAGGCCCCGATAGTGCTACACAACCCGAAGTACTGGTCATTTCTACCGTATAAACACCACTTTCCGTGGCAATTAAATCGGGCATGGTACCTTCAGGGGCAGGAACCGCTACTCCATCCAAGAACCATTGATAACTAGCGACATCGGGGATAAACGGCAAACAGATCGTATCAGGGTTACAACGGGTATGACAACCTTGCGGTACCAAATCAATATTAGGCCCTTCGGTAATGTTGATCCGATTACTAATTCCTTCACAACCAAATATATTGATAGCCCGGACAAAATATTCGCCGGCATAGAAAGTAGTAATGGAAGTACCTATTTCGCCCGTATTCCAAATGTAGGTGTAATTCGGATCAGGATTAAAGACAGAAATTTCTGTGATGGTATTTTCACAAATAGGCTCCGTCGGATTGGACGTAATAATGATGCCCTCCGGTACAGGATGCACCGTCACGGTGAATGGGCCGATTTCGCTGGTACAACCAGAAGTCAAATCCGTAATCGTCACGGTAAAATCGTGCGTGCCGACTTCCAGTAAGTTGTCTTTTTCTTCGGTGAAAGAAATTTCGGTGGTCATATCTGTGGTCGACCATTCGTAAGCATAGTTGACATTCTCCGTTACTTGCAAGAAGACATCATCACCATAACAGGTTTCATAATTATTATAAATAGTATTGATCGGCTGTCCGTACTCATCGTATTCGACTGCCGTAATTTGACCATCGGGTGCAGCAATGACATCAATCGTTACCGAGGGTGGATAATAAGCACAGCCCAAGGCGTCATAAACAGTTACTTCATAGACTCCCGAAGTATTTACCGTAATACTTTGGCTCACCTCATTTGTAGACCACTGATAAGCATTGCCCAAAGGAGCCGTCAGCGTTGCTTGATCTCCTTCGCAAATGGTATTAGCTGGTACGACATCGATCAAACCACTAAGATTGACCGGATCGATGGTAATATTTTGAGTGGTGGACTCCGTACAGCCATAGATATTTTCCACGGTAAGCGTCACAGTATAGGTACCAGGATTTTCGTAAACGTGATAAGTTGAACCAACACTCGAACTATTAGCATCACCACTCCCGGGATCTCCAAAATCCCAAATCACATTTGTATATTGACCAGTCGCACTGAAAGCCACGGCTCCTCCGACACAACTAACGCCGGGAATAGAAAAACTGGAAAGTGGTGGGGGTAAAATTTCGATTGTTTCAGAAAACTCGGAGATACAACCACTTTGGTCAGTAGTCGTTAAGGTAACACTATAAAACCCAGGCGTAGAATAGACGTGTTGTGGATTTTGTAAAGTAGAAACATTATCGATGCCGCTGGCAGGGTCTCCAAAGTTCCATGTCCAGCCAGCGATACTCGTCTGTGGTACAAACACAGATAGATCAAAAAAGGAGCTAGGCTGACCAATACAAGCGGGTTCGCTCGCAAAATTGGCTACCAAGGGAATCGTATCAAAACTATAGGTGGTCAGCAAACAATTTTGCCCGGGCGTAGTCGACGGTACCTGTACGGCAAAGGTGACTAAATTGAAACCTGCATTTCCCCAGGTATGATTAGGATTTTCTTGGCCTGAAGTAGTCGTACTTCCCGAAACAATATCGAAAAACGCCCACGACCAAGTCCCGGGTATATCATTAATAGAAGTATTCAAATATTGACTTTCATTACAAGAATTCCCCGGTACAATGGTAAAGCCAATATCTCCAAGGGGTTCACAAACAGAAGGCGGGCCAGGTAAGATACCACAGCTCAATCCCAGGACATTGGACTGCCCGGTGCAGCCATTTTGATCGGTGACGATCACATAATAACTCCCCTCCTGCGTCACTGTCAGCGAAGAGCTATTCGTTCCAACGGGTGAGCCGTTGAAATACCATTGGTAATCCAAGCCCGAACTAGATTCCAGAGCATAGAGCACCATAGAACCGCCTTGCTCGCAGAAATTCCCTAAATCCGGAGTAGAAATCGTAACGGATGGGCTGGGTAATTCTTCGATATAGAAAGTAGTATTACCGGTACAGCCATTCACATCGGTAACAATGACTTCGTAGTAGCCAGGGCCTAAATTAGGACTAGGCGCAGTAGAGACTTGTGAACCTGTTTCATTACGCCAAACATAGCTAACAAAAGGCGCGGTGGTTTGCACTGTAGTCGTTTGCCCCGGACAGGCTTCCGCATCCAAAACAACCGGCTGAGGTAATTCATTGACCACTACATTATAAGTCTGGCTAATACCGCAAAGATCGAGCTCAACGATATGATTACCGGTGCTATGCCATTGTATTTCAATCGTATGGGTCCCTTCACCACTAATAATGGAGCCCACATTAGCTGGTGAGATGGACCAATTATATTCCACCTCTTCGTAGGTCGTCGCCGAGTAAATGCCTATCTCTTCCCGGCAAAGTGCAGCTGGGCCATCGATATCAACCGTGCTAATAGGTTGAATGGATACCCCAATATCGGGTGATTCACAAGGTAAGCCTTCGACGTTGGTTTGGGTTAAATTAATATTGTAGGGTGGCGAAGCCCCCCAGGTGATATTAACCGCTTCTCCCTGGCGAATAATGCTGCTGCCACCGTTGATGATATACCAATTGTAGCTAAAACCGCTATTGGCGCCAGTTACTTGGTAAGTATAGGTCTCTCCGGGACAGATATTGAGTTCACCCTCTACCCCAGCGGGTGCAGGTGTTGGATCGGCTACCGTTAGAAAAATAGTATAGTCGTCCACGCAGAAATTCTCCGGTGTATCGGCTGTTGCTACCAAAAAATATTGGCCCGATCCAAAATTAAAATTCACCGTGAAGTTCTCCGAAGCTGCGCCAGATTGTTGAACAACATTATTATTTATATCATAAATGGTCCAATTGGCATCAACCACTCCTCCTCCCGTCTCAGCGTTCTGAGTATTAAAGGTGTAAGATTGTCCCGGGCAAACTTCGATTTCCCCTTCTACAAAAAATTCAGCCAAAATGTCTACCCAAATGGTATCCCGGCCACCGCATCCCAAATAGCAGCTTTCATATTCCACTGCGACATATTGTGTCCCGGAAGTCAAGACATCGGCCCATTGGACGGTGATCTCATTGGTTCCTTGGCCAGTATTGATCGTCCCAAGGTTTGAAGTGGTCCAGGTAAAGGAAGTGCCTTCAAAGGGGGTAATCGAATAGGTTACCTCCGAGGCGCGACAGACACGTTCCGGCCCAACGATCTCGGCATTATCATCAATGATGGGGATGAGTTCTAATAAGGGCTCCAGGCAATAGTCGCCGTTACAGTCGCTGACGTCAAGGCCGATGATCCCTTCGGGGCCACTACCCCAATTGATGGTAATATAGTCATCATTCAACCCACCACCGCTCACCACAGTGCCATCTCCCGTCACCATCCAGGTGAAGGTCCCACAATCCGCATCTGCGGTATAGGTAATTTCTTCTCCGGGGCAGACCGTTCCAGCACAATCAATTGTCGGGGCAATGGCCTCTTCGACTATAATCGTGACGGAGCTGGTATCTCCGCAAAAACAATCGTTGCGAGCAATCAGAAATGCCTCGTAAGTACCAGCCGAAAGATAAGTGTGCTCCGCGTTAACTGAAGAAGCGGACACCAAGTTGCCAAAATCCCAGGTAAACAGACTAGCGCCTACCGATTGATTTTCAAAAAATACAGTTTGTCCTTCACAAATCTCCACAACGCCATTTACTGGAGGAGGAGTCGTGGTAAAATCTGCCGTTGGTTCTTCAAGGATTTCTACACAAAGCTCCCCGTAGGATTGACAGTTATTGAGTCCGGTTGGGCAGTATATGCTATATTCCTCAACAATACTGTTACCATCGGCATCCGTAATGGTTAAACCATAAGTACCCGGGCAAAGGTCAAAAAGTGCAGGTGTCGTTTCTCCTGTGCTCCATTCGTAAGAATAAGGTCCTGTACCACCAGAGAAATGAGAAGGATATAAAGAGCCCGTACACTCATCACAAGACTCAGGGTGATGGGATTCATATAGCACATTGAAAGGATAATCCTGCTGAATCGTGATGGCGCATTCTTGTGTATTGCCAAGTTCGTCCGTTACCGTTACTGAATAAGTACCAGGTACTAAATCCTGTGTTGCAACGATCGTATTATTGCTAGCCGTTTGAGTATCTCCATTGGAAAAATAAAAATCGTAAGTACCAGGCATCCCATTTACAATCACACCTCCAACCCCACTGTTAAAATCTGGTTCTCCGTTAAAGAGCATGATACAATCAATCGTAAACTGCAATGGATAATTCGCCTCAAATGCCTGAGCATTGACCAGCCCATAGCCGGCATCCCCCCAATTAACCGTTACCTGATTCCCGTTTGGTGAGTAGCTTTCCGCACCGGATACTTGCCATTCGACAGAGGATGTAGGGTCAATACCGGTCACGGTATAAGTAGCCGAGCTAAAAGCACACACCTGATCACAAGTCGAAGGATTAAGAGAGTCGCTTAAACAGGCTGCGGTAGATTGGGGAACGATGGTTAAATCTTCAATCAAATCAGAGAGCACAATAAAAGACACTGACGTATTGCCATCTACTAAGACTAGTATCTCAACAATTTCATCAAACATACAAATATCCGCTACACCTGCTCCAACACTTCCAAGCACCCCACCGTTTACGGTCCAGGTAACCGCAGGACTGGTTACAGGAAATCCATTATCATCAAGCAGATAATAAACCCCACAATCTCCTGGACAAAGCACGGAGGGACCTTCAATAGTATACTGCTGTGCCTGAACGGTAAAGACAGTACCGAATAGGCATAAAAAGAGTAGTTGTAAAGTTTTGGTTTTCATTTTTTCCCAGCGTTAAGAGAGTCTGTAATATACGCAATCAGGGGACCAATGGCGACCATTGGCAGGGTTGGAGAGAAGCTGAAATCGAACTGCTAAAAGGCAGCAATATCAATATACAAACAATTCGTCGAATAATAATCAGGGAGAATCAACGAATTTGTTGTTCTATTAAAAAGAATGAATTAAACGCAAGACAGGGTTGAACTACAAAAATAATCGTAATTCCGGGTAAAAACAAGCACGAACCTAAGTAGCTCAGGCTACATTTTGTCTAAAGCCTTTACCAGATAAGTAACTACAAATGGCAAAGCTAACCAAAACCATTCTGACATATACATCAGCATGAAAACGCAAATAGCAGTAGAGACAAAGAAAATAATCCAGTCGGTGGTATGTGATTTCGGTGTTGTATCTGTACTCATTTTAATCTTAATTTTTCTGGACGCAAATCTATGAAGTAATTACAAGTATTGCAAAAGATCAGCAAAATATTCCGGTGGATTTTAAGCTGCTGTGATGCGCCGCAGTAACCTATGGTCCGATTACTATTTTTTTGCGAAAATCAATACGCAAGAAAATTTTAACTGAGTAAAATACATCAACAAAAAAACCACTAAGGTCATCCTAGTGGTCACCAAAAGCAGCCTTCAGCTGCTCGAAGAAACAAATGGTCCTATGTATTAATCAGAATTCACTTTCATAGCTTTATAGAATCCATTGTATTAGAAGTCGTATTCTTAGTTTGATTAAAACAAAGCTAGCTGGAATCAATATTGATTAGCTTGGAATATTCGCGAATTACATATTAATTTTTATCTCAAATTAGTAATCCCTATCATTTTACAACATCCCTTGAGGCTTCTGCAACATAATTGTAGAGAAATCGGACAGTTTTAGCGTACATTTGTAAAAAAAACGCAATATGTTAATGCGTTAGTTAGTTCGAAGATCTGAAACAAATGCGTCATCTCCCACGACTTTGCCTCACGCTCTGGTGCTGCTTGTATATCTCTCTTACCGCT
This sequence comes from Saprospiraceae bacterium, assembly GCA_028285085.1. Classification (GTDB taxonomy): domain Bacteria; phylum Bacteroidota; class Bacteroidia; order Chitinophagales; family Saprospiraceae; genus JAHDHW01. The sequence continues at coordinate 36,905 of JANQQI010000053.1, forward strand.
GCACAGCCATCAACTATCGACAGTTTGATGGCGAGCCTTCCTACCAAGCAGGACACCATTTACATTAATCAACTCCAAGCCATTATTCCTCAATTTTCGCAGAAGGATAGCATCAGATATTATGCAGAGTTATCTTTATCACTGTCCCAGGCACAAGATCATACCAAGGGAAAAATCGAAGCCCTTTGGCTGCTAGGCGATAGCTACTTGCATCACGATGAATTTGCTTTGGCCTTGAATTATTTTGGACAACTACAGCCTATCCTGCAGGCTAAAAACGACATCGATGGCCAATTATCCTTACTTTGCAAGCAAGCTTTAATCGCTCGCCAAAAGGGGCAATCAGCCCAAGCGATGGAGCTACTTTTAGCGGGACGAGCCCTGGCCGATCAATACTCTACTCCTCAACGCCAGACCAAAATTCTGCATGCCTTGGGTGATTTCCACCGCTTACAGCACAATTGGGATAAGGCAGTCGATTTTTTTGAGCAAGCCAAAGCCATCCACGAATCGGAAGCGGTAGACAAGGGGTATTGCCGTTTGATGTCCACTTTGGCCACAACCTACAAAAGCTTCGAAGAGACCGCCATAAAACGAAAAGGTATTGCCTTGCTGGAAGAAATGCTCACTGGCCGCTGTGGAGAAAATGCTAGTAAAAGGAGCCGAGCAATCACTCTGAATAATCTCGGTAGCGCCTACACTTTTGTGGGAGATTTTGAAAATGCAAAATTAAGGTTGGACGAAGCACTAATTCTAAAGCGTGAGATTGGTAATGGGACTAGTACCGCTTATACTTTGAACGAACTATCGTCTCTCTACTATCACTTGGAGCAATATCAGCGTGCGGTACAATACGCAACGGAAGCGGAAACATTGGTCCAAAATAATATCTTTCTCCAACACGATATTCTGGAAAATCTCATGCTGAACCACGCAGCTTTGGGGCAATATCAGCAAGCCTATCAGTATCAGACCATTCGGCAAGAGCTGATGGATTCCGTTTATACTCTCGAAAAAAATAATACGCTGGCGCAAATGGCTGCCGATTATGAATTGGCACAAAAGGAACAAGCTTTGATCGTCAAAGATCTGGAAATCGCACTGCAAGAAAATAAATATAATCGGACCTTAACCCTGGGGCTCATTTTACTTAGTTTCATCGCGGGCCTGTTCTTCTGGGCTCGGTACCGCTGGCTGCGCCAAAAAGCCCAAGCGCAACAACTCATCGAGCTGGATCAGTTAAAATCCCATTTTTTCACCAACATCACCCATGAGTTTCGTACCCCCTTGAGTCTCATTTTGCATACCCTGCCCAAGGCTAAAGGCGAGGGAGAATTGACTATAGGCCAACAAGAAGCGCTAATTCTTGAACGCAATGCACGCCGCTTAAATACCCTCATCGACCAACTTTTAGATTTGTCAAAACTTGAAGCGGGGAAAATGCAGCTGCAGGTGGGCGAGCAGGATTTGAGTCAGTTTTTAAAAAATCTAGTGCGCTCTTTTGAGTCCATGACCGAGCAAAAAGGCATCCGACTACAATTCGTGAGTCGGCAAAGTCCGCTTCATCTCTTTTTTGATGCCGACAAGGTGGAAAAAATCATGTATAATCTGCTATCCAATGCGATTAAGTTTACGCCTGCAGATGGAGAAATCAATGTATTGGTAGACATCCGAGATGCAATGGTAGAGATTATGGTCAAAGACGATGGTCCCGGAATTCCCACTGAGCAATTGCCCTACATCTTTGACCGCTTTTATCAAGCTGACGATAGCTCAACGCGTGCTTTTGAAGGAACAGGAATTGGATTGGCTTTGACTCAACAAATGGTCAAAGTCCATAGAGGTGATATAAGGGTAGAGAGTGAATTGTCCCGAGGCACCTCATTTTTTGTTCGTCTCCCCCTTAAAGCTGAGACTTACGGCTCAGAAGAACGTGTTGTTGCACCGGTTGCCAAAGTTGTGCAAGCACCTCAAGCTGAGCGTGTGCCCTCCTCCCCCATTGCGACACCACCGCTCGAAACCAGCTTGCCGTTGGTACTCATCGTGGAAGATAATGCGGATCTGCGCTACGTGCTGCGACAGCAGCTTCAAGTCGCCTATCAGATTGTTGAAGCTGAAAATGGTCAAACTGGCCTCGCCTTGGCCATCGAACTGGTGCCCGACTTAATAGTCAGTGATGTGATGATGCCGGAGATGGACGGCTATGCTTTTTGTCAGGCCTTGAAAGCAGATGATCGCACCAGCCATATTCCCGTTGTCTTATTAACCGCCAAGGCGACCCGGGCAGAAAAGATCGAGGGCTTGGAGAAAGGCGCGGATAGCTATTTAATTAAGCCATTTGACCCGGAGGAGCTGGAACTGCGCGTTCGAAACCTCATTGCCCAGCGCCAGCAATTGCAACGACGTTTCGCACAAAAGGTCGTATACCAACCACGTGAACTCACCACGGTGGTCTCACGGGAAGAAGTCTTCCTGAAAAACATCTTTGAGATCATGGAACGCGAGCTAGCCAACGAAGCTTTCGGAGTAGAAGCCTTGAGCCGGGCCGCCCACATGAGTCGCAGCCAGCTGTATCGAAAAATCAAAGCCCTTACCGGCGATACGCCAAACGCTTTGCTGCGCCAATTCCGCTTAGAGCGAGCCCGGCAATTGCTGGAAAAAGATGCGGGTAATGTTTCAGAGATTGCTCAAATGGTTGGCTTCAGTAACGCTAATTATTTCTATAAATGCTTTAAAGATCAATTCGGCCACACGCCAGGTGAGATTTTGAAGGGGTGATTGAGGTTAAAAACTAAAACTCATCAATACTGCGCTAATAGTAATCTTCTCAGCTACTATCTCAATCCAATTCTAAGGTAGAAAAGTGCGGCCAAGTCAGCCAAATACCTCCATGCAACATTTCTTGAGCCTTTTGCATCAAATCCAGAGTCCATTGCAGGAGAATTGCAACCAGAGTTTAGATGTTGCATCCTAAAAGCATGTACATTTGAATGGTATTGTAAAACAGCTTTTCTTTTAAACAACTTTTGAGAACTACATAGCTACATAACCAACACCGAAATGTCTCGTACATCGACCGCTGCCTAGTTTTTTGGGAAGAGGTAGCGGTTGTTTTTCTGTGCATCAGATGTACGAATTATACACAAAACTGCCAAACAGCAGCAATGTGAACTTTAAATCACCGATTATGCAGCTATCATTGAATACGTGGATCATTATCCACACTCAAAATCTCCTACAAAGCCTCAAATACTGTTTTGATTTATCAAGTACTCTTCCTAATAGTGTTTTTTACACCCTTTTTGTAAGCAGTAACCCCTTGCCCAATTTTCGATTCTTGTCTACAAATTTGGCCGATTGTTCAAGCCTTGGCGGTTATGTAACCAGATGGTTGGCAAATGTCCCATTAATTTCGGTCACTCCGTTAAAACACCTTTACAAGAATCTTTTGGGTAGGGGGACACTGTTTTTCACCCTTTTGCGGTGCAATAATTCAGGCAATTAGTTATAGCGTATATTATCACTTTTCATTGGTTAGAAGAGTCAGTACCTTCCGTGGGCTGGCTCTTTTTCATTCCACCAGTAGTTCTTCATCATAAACGAGCAACGGAGCTACCGGCTTGATTGCCAATAGCTCCGTTTGCGCTATCCAGTTAGATTCTGAATCTAATCAGTGATCGTTACATCCCCTTTATACAATTCCACAACCCCATCAATAAAGGATACTTCCACAACGTAAACAAACACACCTGGATTAAGTGGTTCGCCACGGTGGAATCCATCCCAGCCGTAAAGCGGATCGTTAGGCTGGAAATTGTATTGTTCAAACATCAACGCTCCCCAACGATCAAAGACTCGGAAAGTATTGATTTGCAGCACTTGATCACCTTCAGCAAATACAATGAACTTGTCGTTATTACCATCAGCGTTCCCCGGTGTAAAGGCATTAGGAATAAAAACATTGCGTTTTTTATTCATGCGTAGGAGAATCTGATCAGTAGCAATACAACCATTATTATTGATGACGGTAACCGTATAAGTCGTGGTTTGATCAATACTCGCGATTGGATCCAAACAATCCGTACAATCCAAACCAGTTGCCGGGCTCCAGATCACCGAAGCGACATCCGAGAGAGGAATATTGATATTCGCATCTAATTGATGTGTTTCACCTAATCTTAGTTCGACCTCCGTTTCCAATTCTACGGAAACCTCGATAGGCGCATCAATCGTGAAACTTTGTTCGTACTCGCAGCCAATAGCATCTTGGACCAAAAGATCATAGTTACCCGGTGAGAGATTATTGTAGAAACTTTGAGCACTATAACTTTCTCCACCGTCCAAAGAGTAAACATATGGTCCTGTACCACCGGTGATGGTCAAAACACCTAAGCTTCCGGCATCATCAACACATTCAGGTTGGTTGATAGCAACATCAGCAGCGGTAGGTGCACCTTCGCTTTCTTCAACGGTCAAAAGCGCCGTTTGCGAACAGCCATTCAGTAAGTTCGTCACTTGCAGGGTATAATCGCCGGCAGCAAAGACTGTCGTTGCGAGATTACCGGGATCAGCAATATCACCAGCCCCCGTCCAGCTATAGACGAAATTTGGTCCGGTATCAGATCCGTTACCATTGATGCCTACACTTTCGTTAATACAACTGAATGCAGCCTCGGCATTTACAACCGCAACCGGAGTTTGAACATTCTGATCCACATTTGTACTGGCTTCGGTAGTACATCCATTTTCATTATTGGTAACGATAATGGTATAAGTACCTGGCTCGTCGATAAGTGGTAAGGTAGTATTGCCATCGCTTACGATACCGCCCGCTGTACTGGATTGCCAGTTATAAACATAATCACCGTTTGGACTGACATTAGCGTTCAGTGTCTGATCGGTAATATCACAGTTCAATTCTACAGGTAAAGCGATTGATACATTTGGTACATCGTAGTTACCATCCAAAGTATAGGTTTCCGTTGCGGTACAACCATTGACTGCATCGGTGATCAACAACTGGTAAGTACCAACTGCGTCTACATCCGCGAAGCTTAAATTAGTACCCGAAATAATCTGACCATCAGAAGTACTCCATAGAAATTCGATCGGTTGGCCATTAGCAGAGGAAGAAGCAATACCATCCAGAGAAGTACTGGTATTATTACAATCCAATGCCGTAATATTCGCAGTAATGATAGCTTCCGGATCAGCGATATCTTCCGGTACATCAACCAATGCCTGAGAAACACAGCCATTATCCGCGTCAGTGACCAAGAGCGTATAAGCACCTGCAGTACTTACTTCCTGAATCAATTCATCGCCTAAAACGTTTCCGTTGGCATCTTGCCATTGATAGCTAATGTTCGTACCCGTAGCAGAGCCTGCGATATCCAAAGTCACCATATTTATGGCACAAGTCAAAGGACCATCTACAGCAGCTTCAGCTACCGGGAAGTTTTCATCCAGGAAGACTTCAACGCTTTCCGCGTTGACACAACCATTGATATTATTGGTGGCTTGTAAAGTATAAATACCAGCTAAGTCGACTAAGATATCCTCAGTATCACCTAAGACATTTCCAAGCGCATCGGTCCATTCTAAAGTAATATTTACACCATCGCCTGAACCACTCAGCGTTACATCCGTCTCCGTACAAGTCAAAACTTGATCTTCGACGACATCAACAACCGGAGGTACGATGTCAATAATAATTTCAGCGACGGTAGAAGCCGTACAACCATTATCTGTATCGGTAACGATCAAGGTATACAAACCGGGCGTCATTGAAGGTAATTCAGATGTTGTGGCAATCTCGTTCCCACTAGCATCTTCCCAGCTGTAGGAAATATTACCACTGATACTAGAAGAATTACTACCATCTAGTTGAACTTCATTATTTACACAGGTAATTTCGCCATCTACAGATACGCTTGCTGTTGGCAGATTCGCATCCGGTGTGATCTGCGCTTGAGATGTGCTGGTACATCCACTTTCGGTATTCGTTACGATCAGCGTATACATACCGACCTCCGTAGCATCAAAGGCAGCATCGTTAGATACCTCTACCCCAGCTTCGTTCAACCAGGCAAAAGCCAGGTTATTACCGCTAGAGTTACCACCATTCAAACTGACGGTTGAGACATCACAAGTTAGGATACCGCCATTTCCAGCATCAGCCGTAGGCGTATCAAAGTTATCGTCTACATCAACCGACATTTCTGCGGTACAGCTATTAGTGATATCCGTAACGAGTAGCATATAAGTATCTGCAGTAGATACTTGTACCGTTGTTTCGTCACCGAGCAAGTCACCACCACTATTGGTCCAACTGTAGACAAAATCGCTACCCAAGCTCGTACCACTACCTCCTACGAAAGCAGATGGCGCTGTACAATTAAGGGTAACCAGCGGGCCGGCATCAGCAAGCGGCGTTTCGATATCTTGATCAATCGCCACGAATGCTTCGGCGGTACATTCATTTACGGTGTTCGTAACCACGAGCGTGTACGCTCCGGGTTGAGCTACATCCAAGGTAACATCTGAGCCAATCGCGTTTTGATCAGCATCCGTCCATGCATAATTAATAGACGGACCTACAGAGGTCATTCCGCCACCTAATTCAATCAGGGTTACAGCACAATCCAGCATACCACCATCTCCGATATCTGCAATCGGTAATTCTGTATCGGAAACCACCTCTACGGTAGAAGAAGCATTACAACCATTGTCTGAAGTAACTTCGAGCGTATAGGTACCAGCGCCAGCTACTTCCACGCTCATCTCATTACTGATCGCGGTTCCATTTGGATCCGTCCAGAGGTATTGTAGATCACCGCTACTAGATTGCGAAGCACTACCATCCAGCAAAGTACTGGTCGTAGTACACGTTAGTGTAGCTAGTGAACCCGCATCAGCAACTGGTTCTTCCGTATTTTCCTGGATCTCAACACTTGCACTAGAAGTACAACCATTGTCCGTATCGTTTACAATCAAGGTATAAACACCAGGAGTCGCCACATCCGTCGTTATTTCATTAGCGATTGGCGTACCATTAGCATCTTGCCAAACATATGTAATCGAAGCGCCAGCACTAGAGGCACTACCATCAAGGGTCGCTTCGGTATTGGCACAGGTCAGAATACTCTCAAGACCAGCGTTAGCGACCGGGAGATTTGCATCCGGGATAACTTCCACGTCCGAATTGGCGGTACAGCCGTTATCTTGGTTAGTAACAGTCAAGGTATACATACCGGCTTCACTCACCGATGGATTTTGGTCGTTACTAACGACTACACCACCAGCATTCAACCATTCGTAGACGATATTTGCTCCAACACTGGAGGCGCTACCATCGAGCGTAACTGAGGTTTGGTCACAAGTGAGCGTTGGATTTGTTCCGGCATTCGCCGTTGGAGGCGTTACATTTTCAAACACCAAAACGACTTCCGAAGCAGTACAACCGTTACTATTATCAGTTACTTGTAAAGTATAAGTACCGGTATTAGCAACTTCTTGTTGTGAAGTACTTCCAATCGGTTGATTATTTTCATCCAACCATTCGAAAGTCAGCGTACCACTACCCGCAGAATTACTACCATCCAGGGTAATCTCAGTATCGGCACAAGTTAACAGTCCGCTCGCATTTGCGTCAACGGTAGGCGGTGTCGTAAAGGCATCGACACTTGCTACATCAATGGCGGTACAACCATTATCTTGATTCGTTACTTCCAACTGATAGTCACCAGCCTGGCTAGTCATTAAATCAAAAGTGTTCGATACCACATTACCATTATTATCCGTCCAAACAAAAGCTAAGGTTCCTCCACTGGAATTACTACCACTGAGGATGGCAGAAGTATTTATACAATCAATTGCTCCATCATCACCGGCGTCGGCTACAGGATCAATTGCATCTTCATTAACTATGATAGCTTGAGTTGCAGAACAACCATTATCTGTATTTGTAACAATCAAATTATAATCACCAGGATCACTAACCGTCACCATCGCACTTTGTCCCAAACTATTACCGTTCACATCTTCCCACTCGTAAGTCAAGGTGCCTCCAGTCGAATTCGATCCATCCAAATTTACACTCAAATTAGTACAAGTCAAGATACCATCAGCGTCAGGCAATGCCGTCGGCTCAGCTGTATCTTCATCAACCTCTACTTGAATACTAGCGGTACAACCGTTTTGACCGTCAGTAATTTCCAAAGTATAGTTTCCACTAATTGAAATATCCTGTGTAGCCAAGCCACCGAGTGAATTACCACCAGCATCCAGCCAATCGTACGACAAATTATTACCAATTGAACCGGTACCATCTAAGGTTACGGTGGTAGCATCACAAGTCAGTAAAGCATCAGCGGCTACAGGTTGGGGAGCCACCAAGTTTTCATCTACTTCTACCGAAGAGCTGGCACTACAACCATTAGTGGTGTTGGAAACAACTAAAGTATAGGTACCAATGGCATTTACCGTCAGTGTTGTTGCACCACCAAGACTATTGCCTTGTGGATCAAACCACTCATAGCCAATATCGGCACCTGCACTTGATGCACTTCCATCCAGATTAGCATCAGTCTGGGTACAAGTCAAGGTCGCACCACTACCAGCGTCCGCTACCGGCAGATCAGCATCCGGCGTAACCGTTACACTAGATGCAGCCGTACAACCATTATCGGTATTGGTAACCACCAAATCATACGTACCCGTTTGAGTCACATCTACCAGGACATCGTTACCAACCACTACGCCACCAGCATTAGTCCATTCGTAGGCAATGTTAGCGCCACTGCTAGAACCGCTTCCATCAAGAGTCACCTCTGGATCAACACAAGTCAGCGACGTACCATTACCTGCGTCAGCCATAGGCTCAGCGATATCCTGACCAAGCACTACATCAGTAGTTGCAGAACAACCATTGTCTGCATCCGTAATGACTAGCGTATAAGTATCAGGTGTATTGACATCAAAGCTAATATCGTTGCTAATGGTTTGCCCACCAGAGTCTTGCCATTCGTAGCCTAAATTTCCTGCTCCGCTTGAAGTAGAAGCATCTAGGGTAGACTCAGGAAAATCACAGGTCAGCAAATTACTAGCTGTTGCTACAGGAACTGGTAAGTCTGCATTTTGCTCAATGTCAGCAGTCGTTGAGGCCGTACATCCATTATCTGTATCGGTGATGATTAAGGTATAAGTACCGCTAGCCGATACATCAACCGTTGCGGCACCACCGATGGTATTGCCACCGTTATCTTGCCACTCGTAAGCAATGGTTCCATTTGCGCTGGAGCCGCTACCGTCGAGAGAAGAAGAGGTATTTGTACAATCTAAATCTGTAGGAGGTAGAATGTCGGCAATTGGAGTTGCAATATCTTGTTGTACCTGCACCTGGTCGGTAGCCGTACAGCCATTATCCGTATTAGTAACAATGAGCGTATAGTTTCCAGGCGAATTAACACCAACTTGCGAACCGCCACCAATACTTGTTCCGGTGTTATCCTCCCACTCATAATTCAAATTGGCCCCACCAGTAACGGCATCCAAATTGACAGAAGTCACATCGCAATCTAATACATCGCTAGCCGAAGCTTGAGCACTCGGCGGAGTCACATCTTCTTGAACTGCAATACTTGCATCCGAGGTACACCCATTCACGGTATTAGTAACAATGAGAGTATAATCACCATCAGTATTCACATCGATGCTAGTTCCACTACCAATTGTATTGCCCTGCTGGTCTTCCCAGCTATATTGAAGATTGGCACCGGTGGAGTTGCTACCATCGAGGGTTACCAACGTTTGAATACAAGTCAGGTCACCATTTGAGTCCACAACCGCTTGAGGTGCAGTGACATCTTCTTGAACTTCTACCGTTGACTCGTCAGTACAGCCATTCGCTGTAGTGACCACCAAGGTATAGGTTCCCGCATCATTAACCGTGGTATTAGACTGATCACTGATAGATGTACCGTTTGGATCAAACCATTCGTAACTCAGACTACCTGTCCCACTTGATCCATTTCCAGACAGACTGGCGGAACCGTTATTACAATTCAATTGTCCTTGCACACCGGCTACTGCCGTCGGCAAATCAATATCTGCAGTGATCTCCGCTGAGGTAATCGCTTCGCAATTATTGAGATCAGTCACCGTTACGGAATAGGTGCCACCATCCAGACCACTAGGATCCTCGTTATTACCGGCACCATTGTCCCAATTATATTGATAACCAGGAGTTCCTCCTACAGCTAATAGATCGATTTCACCACCATTCGGATTATTACAATCCACATTAGACAGTACGGTAGCATCCAGAATAATCGGTGGTGGTTCTGTAACGAAGACAGCAGCGGTTGTAGCACAACCGTAAATATCCGTTACATCAACGGTATAATTACCCGCTTCGAGATTATTAGGATCAGCACCACCTGACCAGTTATAAAAGTAAGGGCTGGTTCCACCAATAGAGCTGATATTGGCGATCCCATCGCTGCCATCAAAGCAACTCACGTTCTGGACCAAATCGATAGTGGAAACAATTGGATCTGGTTCGGTTAAGATATAAGTAGCTGTGTTGGTACAGTTATTCTGGTCAAAAATCGTTACCGTATAAGTTCCTGCCGGCAGTTGTGAGGCGGAAGGAGAACCGGAACTATTGCTCCAACTATAAGTATAATTCGGTGTCCCTCCTTGTGGGACAGCACTCAAGGTGCCACCAAAATCACCATTACATAAGATCGGTGCGACTTCATTGATATCTACAATAAGCTCCGCAGGTTCATTAATTGTTACTTGAGCCGTTTCCGTACAACCGTTATCGTCTGTGACGGTAACGATATAAGTATCTGGTCCAAGACCTCCAATATCTTCCGTTTGGGCAGAATTACTCCATTGGAAACCATACGGCATATCACCACTTACTACACTCAGATCAATGCTTCCGTTTCCGGCACTATTACAACTAATATCCGTTGCTAAAGTCGTCACTTCTACATCGATCAATTCCACATCAACGGCGCCAATACCAGTACCATCACAAAAAGCATTACTCACTGAAACCGGGAAATAAGTGCCGATCTGGTTAACGGTTAAAGAATATGGATTATCCGTAACGCCGGTAATGGTCGTTTGGGTACCGCCATCAGAGTAGGTAAAATCCCAAGGTCCCGTTCCCGTGAAGCTGACCTCAATCGTTGCTGAGGGGTTCGGATCACCGAGACAAATAGCGGTTGCACTGGTCATCGTTGCCGTTGGTAATTCCAGTACATCCACAGTAACAGTACCTGAGGTTGACTCGCCACAAGCATCTGTAATGGTAACCGTGTAGTCCGTAGTGGTAGCCGGCCCAACGGTAATTTCAGGGTCGGAGCTACCGGTATTCCACGAATAAGAAAATAAAGGTGCTCCACCTATTATATCAGGGGCTATCGTCGCCCCCGATGGCCCACACAAGGTCACCGTTGATGGACTGATTTCCAAAGGAACATAATCTTCAATGATGAGTTCTGCGGTTTGTCCTAAACAGGAACAAGCATCGTTATCAATTTCAATAATAATACTCTCATTCCCTTCAGTGATCAAATCCTGAATGATATCAACATCCAAGATAAAGACCTGCTGGTTAGGTGCGAAAGTAATAGAAGTTGGAAATGGAACGTAGTCTTCACCGGGTGTCGCGGTGCTGTTGGGCGACATGGTAAAATTCAACGTTAGTGGTTGGTCTAAATCAATTGAATTCCGAGTAAAGTGGAATTGACCATCCTGACAACTCTCAATAGCTATATTATCGTTGCTGTTGGGAACAACTTCCTGGATAGATACCTCACCTCCTGCATCAAATGTACCAGCACCGAGTAGTACGGCACTATCGTAAACCTGATCGGAAGCATCAGCAATCACCAACTTAATATGGTAGGTCTCACAAGGTTGTACGTCTACTTCCGCCGTAAAGATGGTAGTATATCCATCGTATTCAATTCCATCTGGCGCATTGGTTTGGCCACAAGAAGCAGAGTTTCCAATGAAAAATTGGCTATTTACATTTTGATTCACAGTACTTACCCCCACATTGGTGGTCGTACCGGTAATTTGAGCAATATTGATGGCATTATTAGAAAAGGTACCATTAATTCCAGGACCACTCACAAAAAATCCGAAGGCATCATTAAAGCCTACGAATTCACAATATTCCTCAGAAGCAAAGATGAACTGGAACGTCAAATTATCTACCGTCGGGATAAAATCAAATTCAATCCCGTTCGCATTATTGACATTGATACCGGCTAATTGTGCCAAGTCAGCATCGTTCGCATTCGGCGTTTGAACACCGGTTGTACTACCAGAGTTATTAGGGCCAACGGCATCGCTGGCATCTCCGGTCGATAGGATGATCCCTTTACCGAAGCCCGTTACGGCTTCAGCATTACTGAAAAGGCCTCTACCCATTGGTGGTCCAATGGCCGTGACGTTCGTCACATCGAAACAGTCGCCACCAATAAAGATGTCTTGAATCAATTCTGCAGGCGTAAATGACTGATCTACGTCAATAGAATTACGGGCCCCACCATTCGACTCCGGACGTGGAGTAGATGTAACGGGACAATCCTGGCATACGACCGAAAGATAACCTTCCAGTGCATCCGCCGAGGAAGCATCCAAGCGCTCAATCTCTAGAGATTGGCATTCATCATTGGCTGTGAATAAGATGAAGTCAGAAGCCAAAGCAGAAGAAGTACTTTTGCCCATTAATTGAAAAGCGAATTGCGCTTCGGGGTAATCAGGGCTTAAATAACTCACTCGATAAGCTGAGCCGGCTTGCAGGCCACAGATTTCGACAGATTGTTGGCTTTGCGATAACGACAAGGCGTAACGGCCTTGCTCGTGATCGAGCTGGATAGGATCTGTAGTAGCAAAAGCTGAAACAGAAATCCCTCCACAAAACAAAAGACACAGAATCGAAGTGAGAGTGTGTGGTAAAATTCGTCTCATAATGGACAGTTTTGGTTAAACGGTTTGCTATTTATTGCGATCAACGACAACAGCAATGACAGCGGTTGAGTGTACACTCAATCCGTGTATTGCGACTGCCGAATTGGTTAAATTCGAACTGGAAGCTAAACCTCTAGACTTATTCTTGGTGGAATTTTCCCTACTAAATCTTTTTAAAGATAAGAAGATTTTAGAAAAATTGTAAACTAAAATACGAAAAAGAGCAGGCTAGGTCGGCAATACGCGTCGCCGAAAAACGATAACTAGGACAATTAGTCCAAGTAAGTAGAATAACCATTGCTGCTTGAACCCCTTACCAGTAGTGGTGAGTGGCTCCATTTCTCCAATGGCAACAATATTTGCCCAGAAATATGGATGTGCCGCTACCGGATCAGCATGATCAAGATAATTTAGTTTTGCTAGTCGCAACGCTTCATCTTTGGCATAGCCTTCTTTGAGGTGGGCATAGAAGTAACTCATGATCTCAGAAGTCGATTGATCATTAGCTAACCAAAGGCTCATCAAAACACTGCGGCAACCAGCGTAGCTGAACGCTCGCCCCAGGCTCATCACTCCCTCCCCCGTAGCTAGACGACCATAGCCTGTATTGCATGCACTAATGACCGCCATCTCGGCCGGAAGCTGTAATCCATAAATCTCCAAGGCTGATAAAAAACCGTCTTCCAAAGAATCCGAGGTGGCAGAAAAAAATAGGCCCGATTGGAGAGGAAATTGATCATTAGCTAGTCCATGTGTAGCCAAATGCAGCACCCGGCTCTCCGGGGCCAATTCCAGAAATGCAGCTTCACTAGCCGCTGTCCCCTTGCGTACAATTCCCGAGAAGTACTGCTGCGCCCCAATTACCTCTTCTTCGTTATAACGTAAATCATACGGTAAAGTCCGATAAGCTACCGCTTCAGTGGTATCAGAAAACGCAGGTGAAAAACCAGTAAAGTTGCGTGCAAAATCTGATCTCTGTTTTTCCGCCCCTTGTTTTAGCCAAAAAATTGCGGACCATTGATACGAGATACTGAAATCGCGCAGCAAATAGTTCATACTTGCAAAATCAGCTTGTTGTGGCCGGGGCGCCAACATTTCAAACGACAGATAATGTAAGCGATCGTGTGGGATAATCACCAGATGATCCAGCCCCGCTAAAGTCGACCGCAGGTCTCCAATGAGCTGTTGATCTAAACGCGCAATAGCCTCCATAAAATGGGTATTCATGTCAGCTTGCCCCAATAGTTGGGTTAATTGCTGGGAACGCACCTTCTCAATATCCGTTCGAAATTGTTCATCGGCCTTAGCTTGGAAAGCTTTCAGTCCATTTTCTGTGAGTACAAAAACAAACAATTGATCATCATGATAAAAATAGTCGATCAATGCACTTCTTGTTTTGGCCAATTTGGCTTGTAATTGGTCAATTCGCAAAGGCGCCAATGCCAACCTTTGGAGATTATAATTAGGGTATTGCCTTTCTAACTCATTTTCGGCTTGTAGAAAAGCCAGCTCTGCCTCCTGTAACTGGCGGCGGCTTAAATTAGAAGATGAATCCGCCATAGCCTCTCGTGCAGCTTGTAAATTTCGCTCCAAACGCTGAATAACTTCGATGGCGGTTTCGGGGATACCTGCAATGTGTCGGGCTTGGTCCTGTTGCAGATGTTGCCAAAGGATACTGGCTTTGCTTTGTGCAGAGAGCTCCATTGCTTGTTGCAAATAATGGATAGAATCTGTCACTTGATATAATGCATAGCACTGTTCGATACTGGCGCCATAAACGCTAGCCGCTTTTTCATTTAAATACTGACGTGATCGCTCCGAAGGATAGGTACGCCGCAGCCGATTGATCAATTCAATGGCCAAGCGGCTACATTGAAAAGCCGCGCGCCAATCGGCTGCACGTCCTTGCTGCTGCGCGCGCAGGCTAAATGCTTGTGCTTTGTAACGCAGGAGGTTCATGACTTCTTTATCGGCTTGCACCTCACTAAGTGAGGGGTTAGCGTAGAGATCGTTGGTCCGAAAATCAGCAACATTGACGAAATCCTTTAGTCCTCGATTCAGCCAGTAAATAGCCGTATCGGGTTGCTCTGCCAGCAGATAAGTACGGGCAATTGCCCGCTTGGTTTGAGCCAATAATTTGGGGGGTGGCGCTTCTCGCTGACTAAACTTATCCAGCACGGTTCGATAATAAACCAAAGCACGCTCGTATTGCCCCTGATTTTCGTAAACACGCCCAAGGTTGAAGTAACCTCCGACCAAATAAGGGTGGGTCAAATCAAGCCGCCGCTCCATTATCTGAAGCGCCTGCTGATAAGCTGCAATGGCGGCATCGTATTCACCCAGTTCGGCTTTAATATTGCCTAGCTCACCGTACGCGCCTCCCGTTTCGGGATGATCTGGGCCAATGGAGGTAATCGCTAAAGCGAGTGTTTTTTCAAAATAAGGTAAAGCTTTGTCTAATTCACCGCTTTGTTCTAAAGCCCGACCAATTGCCCGGTAGTATTTCGGAATAGAAGGATGATCCGGTGGATAATTCATTAACTTGATGTTGAGCGCATTTTCGCCATAAGTCACCGCGCGATCATAATCCCCTATTCTACGGTAGAGCGTACTCATGTTAAGATAAATACGATTGAAAGCAACGCTATTCGGCGCCGCAACTTCCTGGTAGATGTCAAAGGCTTTCAGGTAATTCCGTTCAGCATCCCGGTAATTACTCATTTTGGTTTGGTTGATGCCAATATTCATGTAGATCGTCGCTACTTTTTCAGAAACTTCTCCGAAGGCTTCTCGATACATGCCCAAGCAACGTTGAAAGGCCGCTTGTGCTTCGCGCGATCGGTACATTTGATTATAAACTGAGCCGGTGCGCATATGAAATTGAGCGATCTCATCCAAAGGATAATCTGGTAAGCCTTCTGCAATGTGGAGTCCCTGTGCATAATAATCCAATGCCGAACGATGGAAGCGTAGTCGACGATAGACATCTCCTAATCGGCGGTAGGTTTTGGCTACTTTGGAGTGGTTTTGCCCAAGAGTTGCGGTATAGTTTTGTAAAGCATCTTGGAATAAGCTATCCGCTATTTCATATTCTCCATCGTAATATTTTTCTTTCCCTTTTTTATAATTATCGTCGGCAATTTCCTCACTGCTCTGCCCATACAATGGTAGATTCCAGCTAACCAGGAGACATCCAAAAAATAAATATGTAAGGACTAATTTCATTAACAGTATAACTGGTGATAGCAGGTCTTTTATAAATGAATTTTAAGTAATTCCCTTAATTTTTCACTAAAATAACCTTTTCAAAGTAGCAAGCCATCTGGCCACTCGGCCAGATGACTTTATTAAGCTACTTAAAAAATCAATTTTTATAAGTCAAATGGTCCTTTGAAATAGTTACCAGAACCATCGAAATTGCCGTACACGGTATATTTTGTACCACTCTCATTAAAAAGGATGTGGTAAAGTTGCGTACCTAAGAAAAAGCCAATACCAGCTCCTACCTTTTCAAATGGGATGGAATAATCTTGTCCCCATTCGTAAGTATTTAGGGGATAAAGGAAAGCCGCACCATTCCCATTATAATTATTATGAAACTGGATAAAATCGTCGCCGGGGCCATCAAAGACATAACGAGAAGCTGGTCCAAGCGGATCTTTGTGTCGGAAAGCCAAAGCACCCACGCCGGAGGCAATATAAGGATAAGTCCCTTGCGCCCACTCGGTAATCGGCTTGGGCTCACTCGACCAGTTACCACTACTTCCCATCCAGGCGTAATTGGTTCCAGTTTTATCGAAAGCCATGAGGTAAAACTCGCCATTTTGATTACCATCAATATTGCAGGCTGCACCAATGCCATCAAGTGGGCAAGGTTCTGCACCTAGCTCATCAATTGAAAACGGTCCTTCCAAAACACCGGTATTACTGCGTAGAAATTGATCTCCAGCCTGATTAATCAGAATAAATTCGGTATCGTAAGTATTGAAAGCCGCACCAACCGGTCCAAAGGTAGAAACAACGTTGCCTGTCCAGTGAGCAGTGTAAGGAATTTCACTGACGTCCACTGGCATACAATTGGTCACATCATACTCCGTTGCCAGCTGCGTACTCACGATTTGATTATCATAAACGCTACGTACGACGTACGAAATCGGCTTACCCGAACGAATATCCGAGCTTTCGGACAACAATGTCGCTAAATCTCCCAAGTCTGTTTCCCCAATTGTCAATAGAGAAGAACTGGCATTGCCTCCGTAAGCAAAAACCTGGATTTTCAACTCATCCAATTCCGCCAGGTAGTCTGCTTCTACATATCCATCTACGCTATTTGTGATCCCATTGAAAGAGCCAGCGATCGCGGCTTGCATTTCCGTAACAGTGGACGTAGATTCAATAAGCATGTAAAAAATACGTCCGTAAGTCACATCCGAAATATAGGTGGCCGGATTACCCTCACCAACGTAGCGTGCCAAATCTTCGGGCCTCACCGATGGCGCAAAAACGTCATCCAGAGAAGTTGGGATATCGAAGCTCATCGTGTAATAACTTTGATTGAGCGAGACATAGTAACGATTATAATCACTCTCGGTACTAAAGCTCAAGTTGGCTTCTACTTCGGTGAATGCAGTTTCAATATCAACCCCCAGCTCCAAGGCAAATTGTTCGCGGCTTTGTACATTATGGTACGAAAAGCTAAAATTAGCCGGTACAACACCAGTACTCCCTTCCACAATATTATTAATCGCAATCGTTACCTCGCTTTTTGAGACCTCGTCTACCTCAAAAGCAGGTTGAATATTGCCATCGACCACATCCGTCGAAATCGTTCCGCTAGCACGATCAACCGCAATAATTTTAGGGGTGGCATCTCCGAGTGAATTGCCTTGCAGTAAATTTCCGGGATAAATCACTGAAGCATTGGGTGAGAACAATGGAAATCCAGCACTACCGCCGCCACCTTGAGCAATACTATGGGTTTCGGAGGTACACACCCAATTTTCGCCATCGATTTCTTCGTTGTAAGTTCCAGTAACGGTGACTTCATTATTATTGGTAGGAGCAGGAAAGCCACCACCATCGTTAATTACCGAGCGGAAGCTCATCTCTTCAATTTCTTCCATGTCTTTCTTTTTACAGTCTACAAAGAATAGACACAGGCAAATGATCGCTAATCCAAATTTTAAACGTCGCATAAGATTGATTTTTGAAGTTGCTTAGATGAAAACACCTTTGCATCTAAGTCGATACTTAAGGTGTCAAAGTATTGAATTCGGGACCATATAGCCGTGCACCAAAGAAGGTTACCCCGCAACGCTACTTTTTTTTATTTTTTTGAAAAATGATTAGAAAAGGAAGTAATAAATAAGGCTATGAGACTTGATTGCTAACGATCTCAAGGCCGAGTTACTTTCTCTAATGGCGTGCAAGAGCAACAAGTATGATTGGAACTGGTCTTCGGAATTGGAATGGAAAATCACTTCATCCAAAACATTTTCGAAAAAAAATTAATTTTGAAGGTAACTTCTCTCATTCTCGGGATATATGGTTTCAATTCGCACGCAATCATCGCACGATCAAGAGCTACTTATCGGTCTCCTACGCTCGGATACGCCCTCGATCAAAGCGATCTACGATTTGGTATTGCCGTCGGTAATCCATTGGCTACGTGAGAATCAAGGCACCGAAGCGGATGCCCGAGATATTTTTCAGGAAGGCTTAATTGCATTGTTTCGTCGCGCGAACGCCGGAGATTTCGAACTCAGCTGCAGTCTTAAAAGTTATTTGCGGATCGTTTGTCGAAATCTGTGGTTGAGTCGATTGCGGCAGCAAAAAAAGTGGCAGGCCGAATTACCAACAGACTGGGAGATGGTGGATTTAGATGATGATATCCAATATCGAATCGAGCAATCGGAAAAGGAGAGTCTATTTTTCCGCCATTTCAGTGCCTTAGGTGACAACTGCCAGAAAATTTTACAATGGTTTTTTGATAAAATGCCACTAGCTAAAATTGCTGAACAACTTGATACTAGCGAAGGCTATATTAAAAAACGTAAGTTTCAGTGTAAAGAAAAATTAGTCAAAGCCATTAAAGCGGATCGGCAATTCCGAGAACTCGAATCCTAAAGTCATGAGTTTAGAAGAGCAGTACGAACAAATAGAACGTTATCTTGCCGAGGCCTTAAGCCCGGAGGAGCAACAAGCTTTTGAAGCTCGCTTGCAGGAAGATGCCGCTCTGGCGCGGGAGGTGAAGCTCCACCGCGAGCTGGCCCGTAGTCTTAATGACGAAAAGGTGAATGCTTTGCGAGGGCAGCTGAAAAATATCGATCAAGGCTGGGCAGCACCGACAGACCAACAACCCACGAAACGCATTTCGCTCAATTGGCGGCAGCTGGCCGGCGTTGCGGCTATTATTGCCATAGGTATCTTGGCCTATACTTTCCTGAACCGGGGACCGGCCAGCCTGACCAACGATGAACTCTTCGCCCAACATTTTAGCCCATACCGCCTGGTCCTCGATGAGCGCAGTGCCGCGCCCTCGGAGGCCGATCAATTGCGCGCGGCCATCTCCAGTTATGAAACGGGGAATTACGACCAAGCCACCGAGCGCTTCCAGCAACTCCAAAATACTGCTCCGGACAATGTGCTTTACACCTTTTACACCGCTTTGAGCCAGCTCTCCAACGAGCGCCCCACCGAAGCCATTCCCCTACTTCAGGGGCTGCTGCAAAAGGGGACGCATTTATTTGTGCAGCAGAGCAGGTGGTACCTGGCTCTGGCTCATCTGGATAATAATGACTCCGAAAATGCCAAAGCAGTCCTGCGTCAAATCCAAGAAGGAGATTATCAATACGAAGCGGCGCAAGCTATTCTGGCCACGGATAATTCTGAATAAAGTGAAACCAGATTAACCGTATCTGGCTACTCATTATCAATATTTACTTCTCCAACTTTGGTGAGCTTCTTTTTTATACCTTCCTTAGTCACCTCCTTTTTCTTGCTATTTCTCACTTGACTTGCACCTAGTTTATCTTTAAGGTACGGTTGGAAACCAACTATGAATAATGACCGCAGTTCCCGCCCCACCTTTACAGGAGCCGCGCCCTATCTAGCTCCAATGCACTGAAAAGAAGAATTAAAAAGCCAAACTACTTTCAAAACAAGTGACAATTAGTATATTAGTGTTTCGCCACTTCGTCCCATCCGGAAGGCAGCATAATATTAGGAACATTCTAGCTCCGTATGTTCATCTCATCAAAAGTTTACAGAGTAAAAACATACTAATGAAAACCAACTTAATACTCTTATTCCTATTCGTAGGATCTATCCTATCGGCTCAACGCGTCATCAACATCGATATGGTCTTGGATGACAATCGCGGTTCCCGGGAATTCAAAGCGCTTCTCGAAACTGAGATTGAAGACCTAATTGGACACCGATATGAATTGGTTATCAACGAGATCATCATCCCGATGGATAATCGATCTACCGCCGAAAGCATTATTACAAATGCCCTAAACTCCCCCAGCGACTTGCTTATTTCATTGGGATTCAAAAGCTCATTTCTTCTGAGTGGATTGGGCCCTTATGTTAAGCCTTGCATTGCCGGTATTTCCTTGCAACGGAGTGAAAACGGGTCCTCAGGCATTGATAATTTCACCTTTATTGAAAGTCCTTTTTCGATTGAAAAGGATTTGAAGAAGTTTAAAACGATCTATGACTTCAAGCATTTAGCCGTTTTCATCGAAGCCGGTTTACAGCCGTTCATTGCGCCTCGATTCGAACAGTATCGCACCGACTTTGATGTCCAATACATTAATCAAAGTTCGGATGTAGCACAGGATATTGCTGCCCTGAATGACGATATAGATGCAGTATATTACCTGCCTTTTAGCTACGATAGCAATGAGAAAGCGCAACAACTCATTGATGGTATTAACGAACGCAAAATAGCGTCTTTTAGCCTCTTGGGACGAGGTGTGGTTGAAAATGGAGCCTTAGCCGCACTATCCTCCGAAGAAAATTTGCAAACCTACGCCCGGCGGATTGCCATCAATACGATGAAGATCGTTGAAGGCCAAAATCCCAAAGATTTTGCGGTTAAGTTGGATGGCATGCAAGACGATTTCGTCATCAATGTCCAAACCATGAAAGCCACCGAGGTCTATCCACCACTCGAAGTTTTATCTGAGGCTTCGCTGGTAAAACCGGGGATTTACTCGGGCCGTGAATTGACGATTGAAGGAGCTATTGCCAGAGCGCTCGAGCAAAATATTAATTTTCAAAGTCTTAAGAAAAACATTGAGATTCAAGACAAAGAAATTGGATTGGCCCAGTCCAATATTCTTCCACAAATTACCGCTTCCAGCTCAGTGGTAAATATAGACGGTAGTAGCGCAGATTTGGCTGCTCTGGCCAGTCAGCCTACACCACAAACCGAGTGGGCCGGTAATTTACAATTAACCCAAGTCATTTACTCCGAGCCGGCTTTAGCCAATATCGCCGTACAAAAGATGCTGAAAGAAGCTCAGGAAGCAGAGGTAGCCTCCAATCAATTGGATTTGATTTTAGATGTCTCGATCACTTATCTGAATTACCTGCTGGCTTTACAAAATCTGGAGATTCAGAACGAAAACGTTGAAATCAGTAAAAAGAACCTTAATGTCGCCAAAAATCGGGTGCAAATCGGCGCTAGGAGCCAAGCTGATGTTTATGGTTTGGAAGCCCAATTGGCGATCAACAAGAGTGACCTGAACAATGCGATGAATAGTGTCGAGCAGGCCAAAATATCTTTAAATACACTACTAAATTATCCACTCGACGAAGACCTGTTGCTTCAAGATATCGACACGATGGATCACATCGTTTTTGTGGCGGACAACCGCCTGTCAGATCGCATCAGAAATCAGCAGGATATTCGCAAATTCAATGAATATTTGATCAATCATGCGATGAGCCATCTCCCCGCTCTGGAGCAATTAAATTGGAACATCAAAGTGCAGGAGCGCTTGTTAAAATCGAATAAACGCAGCAATTATTTACCTCAACTCAATTTACAAGCCAACGTGGATCGTACCCTCGGCCGCTACGGCACCAAGGCCCCCGAAGAAGCTTTCGAAGCCATTGGGTTTGACGTTTTTGCGCCGACTTACAATGTTGCGGCCGTCGTCAGCTTTCCAATCTTTCAGGGGAATTTTCGAAGGAAACGCATCGAACAAGCTAAGGCCAACTTACAACAGTTAGCGTTGACCAACGACAACACCAGATTACAAGTCGAAAGCTCGATCCGATCGGCCGTCGAAAACCTAGGTACTTCTTACAATGAGATGCTTTACGCTCGCCAATCAGAAAGAGCTAGTAGTCTATTTTTACAAAATATCCAAACGCTTTACGCAGAAGGCACCACCAATATCAATACGCTATTGGATGCGCAGAACAACGCCATTTTTGCCAAACTCAGCGCGACCTCTGCTCTGTATAACCTAATCATTGATGCCTTAATTCTCGAACGATCAACCGGCACGATGTATCTGACTTCAACCGAAGCAGAACGGAATAAATTTATTTCCGACTTTTTAGCATTGACCTACCAACAACAGAAATAATCATGACACACGGAAAACCCTTACTATTTTTAATCATTTGCACGCTTTTCGCGGCCTGCGGTGGCCAGGAAGCCCCTACTGTGGAGCCTTCTATCCGCCCCGTAAAGTTCATTACCATTTCGGATACCGATCAAAGCAGTGGACACTTCTACACCGGATTATCTAAAGCCCGTAAAGAATCTGCTCTGAGTTTCAAAGTATCAGGCACGATCAATGAACGTCTAGTCAAAGTAGGTGATCGCGTTCGTAGTGGCCAGCTTCTAGCGACGTTGGACCC
Organism: Saprospiraceae bacterium; assembly: GCA_028285085.1. GTDB lineage: Bacteria > Bacteroidota > Bacteroidia > Chitinophagales > Saprospiraceae > JAHDHW01. Next base: position 59,786 of record JANQQI010000053.1, read on the forward strand.
CACGGATTATCGAATATCGTTTGACCAATCATTGGCTTCAGTCAAAAGTGCAGAAGCACAAATTCAAACGGCGGAAGCGCAACTGGAAAGCGCCAAAGCCAATTTCTTATCCGCTGAATCCAATTATAAGCGTTCCCAAAATCTTTACGAAACCAATAGTATTTCGCTGAATGATTTTGAGCAAGCGAAATCCGGTTACGAAGCTGCCAAAGCCAATTTCGATGCGGCGAACACACAAGTCGAAGCGGCCAAAGCCGGGGCAAACTCTTCAAAGAGTCTCTCTAAATCAGCTGCTAATCAAATCAGTTATACGCGTCTGACCGCTCCTTTTGCCGGGGTGATCTCTAGCATTGAGATCGAGCAAAACGAAGCCGTCATGCAAGGCTCTCCGGTGATGATCATCAGTTCTGAAGGCAATCCCAAGGTAGAAGTCGGGGTACCGGAAAATGTCATTTCGCAAGTCCGGGAAAACGCCACTGTGCAAGTGCGTTTTTCAACCATTCCCGATAAAACGTACAAAGGAAAAATTACGGAAGTGGGCTACAGTCCTTCTGGTTCTACCTATCCGGTGACCATTGATTTGGAAAATGGCGATGAACGCATCCGTCCTGGTATGCCGACTGATGTTGAGTTCGATTTTGCCAATAAAAAAGGTGGTGGTGAAAATATAATGCGTATTCCAACTTCTGCCGTAGGTGGTAATAAGGATGGCAATTTTGTGTACGTGTTGGAGAGTGCTCGAGAAGGGGTCTACTTAGCCAAGCGCACCCCGGTAACGGTTGGTGAAATATCCGAAGCGGGCTTTGAAATCAAAAGCGGGTTGTCATCCGGTCAATACGTGGCCGCAGCCGGACTAAATAATCTCCGCGATGGCATGGAGGTTCGATTATTTCAAGACAACTAAGCAGGCCCATGAATCTTACTGAATTTTCTATCAACAGAAGTCGGATAGCGATATCCCTATTCGTCTTGATCGCGATTCTGGGGCTATCCATGTACCAAAACTTACCACAGGACAGTATGCCTCCCTACACCGTTCGGGTGGCCACCGTGGTTTCGGAATTTCCCGGCGCCAGCCCGGATCGAGTCGAAAACTTGGTCAGTCGAAAGATCGAAGAAAAAGTCCAGGAAATACCAGAATTAAAAGAACTAAACAGCCAATCGCGCTCGGGTTTATCGGTGGTAACCATCACCTTGAAAGATGAGGTCGCGCCCCAAAATTTGCAAAAAATATGGGATCGGATCCGTCGTAAATTAGAAACTGCTGACCTACCCGCAGAGGTGACTTATTCGCTCAATGATGATGATGTAGGTGTCGTCTATGGTATTACACTGGGACTCATTTCCAATAATAATGCCGCCGGTAACATGGAGTACGACTATGCCAATATGAAGGCCTTTGCCGAAAATATCCGGGATGAAATCATTACCCTCGATGAAGCGGCAAAGGTTGAAATTGGTGGCTTGCAGGAAGAACAGATTTTTATCGAGTTCAACAACGCCCAGATGTCAAATCAGAAGGTGACCGCCTCTCAGATTCAGGGCCTTATGGCAAGCACCAATATTCTGTACTCTGGTGGCGCCATCAACTTGAACGAAGAACGTATCATCCTCGAACCCAGCGGAAATTTTGACAATGTCGAAGCGATCAAACAGCTGATTGTTCGATCCAATAACGGCCAATCGCTTTATCTGGAAGATATTGCCAAAGTATATCGCGGCTACGCCGAGCCTTCCCGACAAATTATTAAGGTCGACGGTAAAAGAGCCATCTCCTTGGCCATTGCCCTGAAAGAAGGCGCCAATATCGTGAAGCTGGGAGAAATCCTCGATCAGAAGATGGCAACCATTAATAATGATTTGCCGCTTGGTCTGGAATTGCGAAGGTTGGCTTCGCTCGATTATTTTGTAGACTCAGAGGTCAATAATTTTGTAAGTAACCTCCTCCAAACCATCGGCTTGGTGTTAGTGGTGATGTTGATTTTCCTTGGCTTCCGCACCGGCTTTATCATTGCGTCCTTAGTACCAATGGTTATCCTGGCCACCTTTATGGTGATGGGCTTTATTAATGTGGGAATCAATCAGGTATCGCTGGCCGCACTCATCATGGCTCTGGGGCTCATGGTAGATAATGGCGTGGTCGTTTCCGAAACGATTTTGGTCAAACTCGCCAATGGGGTTCCTAAATACGATGCAGCCAAAGAAGCTTGTGGAGAATTGATTATTCCGTTGCTCATTTCAACGCTGACGACCTCGGTCGCCTTTATGCCATTTTATTTGGCAGAAGGCACCATGGGTGACATTGTTGGGCCCTTATTTGTGGTGATTTCTATCGCCTTGGTCAGTTCGTGGCTATTGTCCATGACCTTGATTACGATGTTGAGTTTTTATTTATTAAAAAATGATTCCAACACGGACGGCAGTTTTGTTGATCGGATAATTAGTTATTTAAAAAACCAATACGAAAAACTTATCAATTGGGCCCTAGGCCATAAGCTCGTCACGATGCTGGGGATCATCGGTCTCTTCTTTGGCTCGTTAATGCTGTTTGGACAAATTCCTTTCTTGTTCTTCCCGGAATCCGAGCGAAACCTAGTGACCATTGATATAAAAATGCCCCAAGGCAGTCGTATCGAAACGACCACCGAGGTCGTGAACGAACTCGAAGGTTTCATCTCAAATGATCTTCTGCTGAATGATAGCCGAAGCCGTGGGGTTATCGATTGGTCGGTATTTATCGGCCAAGGACCGGAGTCATATGATCTTGGTTATTCACCCGACGAAGCGAATTCCAATTATGCGCATATGCTGGTCAACACCTCCTCCGGTGATGACAATGGTTACGTCATTAGTCAGATTGATAGCTTTGCCTTCAATCGGTTTCCGACGGCGGATATCAAAGTGAAACGCTTATCCTCCGGTGGCGGTGGAACGCCAATTGAGATTAAAGTATCGGGGCGAGATGCCGACGTGCTGGCAGATATTGCCCAACAGGTCAAATCAAAACTCAGCGAACAGTCGGGCGCCAAAAACATTAAGGACAATTGGGGCCCTAAAACCAAAAAGATCGTTATTGATATCGATCCATTAAAATCGCAAAACTCGGGGGTCACCAATCAAGATATTGCCGTTTCCTTACGTACTGCACTGAGTGGATTCACAACCGGATTTTATCGGGAAGGCAAGGAAAACATTGCCATCGTCATGCGGGATGTCAATCACAACAAAGTGCAAGTACAAAATCTGGAATCCATTAATATCTATTCTCAAAATACCGGAAATAACGTTCCTTTATCCCAGGTAGCGGACATCGATGTCCAATGGCAATTTGCGAATATGCTACGCAAAGATTTACGCCGTAGTGTCAACATTTCTTCGCAAATTAAGGAAGGGGCTAATACCAGCGCCATCATGGCCCAAATGACGCCTTGGCTAGCGGAACAAATGGAAAAACATTGGCCGAGTGGATACATCTACGAACTCGGTGGTGATGCCCAGAATTCTGCGGAATCGATGGGACAGGTGGCAGCTTGGCTACCTATGGCCGGGTTTATTATCCTATTGCTGCTAATTATCCAGTTCAATTCCTTCCGCAAAATGACCATCGTGGTGCTCACCATTCCACTGGGAATCATCGGGGTTATTATTGGGTTGCTGATCCTTCGGTCTTATTTCGGATTTTTTGCCTTTTTGGGCGTTATCTCGCTAGCGGGGATCATCATCAATAACGCAATCGTCCTTATTGATCGTATCGAGATTGAATCCACCAAAGGCGTATCACTGATTGAAGCGGTAAGGGAAGCTTGCTTGCAACGCTTTCGGCCGATCTTGCTGACGACTTTCACAACAGTACTCGGGATGATTCCCCTCTACATGGGCGGCGGGATTATGTGGGAACCACTGGCCGCCGCAATCATGTTTGGATTGCTATTTGGCACCATCGTCACCTTGCTTTTTGTGCCGGTCGCTTACGTCATTTTATACGGCGGTTTTCGATCGAAGTCAACGGCCTAACTCTGGAAAATGAGCGATGATGAAGCAACGTGTTTTACAAATATTTGAACATCATTTCAATCATCCCAACTACGCCGTTTTTATGGCAAGCCTGGTCTTGATGCTGGTCCTTCCGCCAGCATCAACATTTTTTTCCGGCCTGTCCATCGTAATGGAGGTCACCTATGGGATTGTTATCTTATTAGCTTGCATTTACACCGCCACTAATTATCGAGATCTTTTCCTATTGGCCATTATTGGCACCTTCCAATACTTGTTATTTTTATTCCAACAGCCAGGGCAAGATATTCAGATTATTAATCCATTGATCACTTTTATTTTTTTCACCTCCGTATTTATTAGAATTACTCGATACATTTTCCAGCCACGAGCCATTACAGCTAATGATATTTATGCCTTTTGTTGTGGTTATTTAATTTTAGGTGTGGTTGCCGCTCCGTTTTTTTTCTTCATTGCGATGAATATACCAGATGCGTTCACCATTACACAAGAAACTGATTTTTACGAATTTCTTTATTTTAGTTATATCACCCTCACTACTGTCGGCTACGGTGACATCGCTCCTATCCATCCAATTGCAAAATCATTTACATTATTACTCAGCATTATTGGCCAGCTTTATTTGACGGTAATTTTAGGTATCATTATCGGAAAATATTTATCTAGCCAGAATTAACATTTAAAAAAAATACACAAACAACACGAAGTTGTTTGTGCATTTCGACATACATCTTACCAATAATTATCCTAAACAAATAAATATCCTTTTATAAAGTGGAGTGGTTATTTATTAACTACAAAACTGCATGCAAGCTAAAATACCGCAATCGTGTGCGTAGCCAGCAGCTTCGTTGTAACAAGGATATCCACAGTCAGCTAAATATTGGTTATAGCTCGTATAATAAGCCAGGTAATATACATTGTGATTACGGCAGTCACTCATACAGTCCCGCTCTTCGGCAGCTAGATGGAGATAATCCTTTTTCAAGATCAGATTATAACCTTCCAGAATCATGATCGCCATATCTAAATTTTGGTGGTTGATTTCCGCCATAATTGCATTAACGCTAGCCACAACGGCTTCAGCATCTGACCAATCCGCTATTTGATCATAGCCTTTTTCTAATTCAGCTAAAACATTGCCGCTCAAGAAGCTACCGGCATTTAGTTGGTCGATGACGGTTGAAAAATCAGTCTCTACTTCTGCAATAAAACCATCGATATCCTCTTGTTTAAATTTCGGATGGTCCGCGACAAACTGGATGTGCGAGACGTACATAGCGTAGAGCGCTTTTAAGTCATCACCGGCTTTAGTGACTATAGCTGCCTCCAACTGATCATAAGACGATTCCAGGTTAATTTGATGCTCTTGTACTTCGGGGATGGCCACGGCTTCCGATTGATCTTTTTGACAAGCTGTAAAATAAAGACAGCAAATTAGTAGGGAGAAAAAAGTAATTCTTTTCATTTTGAAGTGGTTTTTTGATAAAAAAATAAGGTTCCAAGTAATAGACATATGAATATCAGCTCATCGATTTTCACTAAATCAATGCGTCCGAATTATTTTTTTAAATAAAAGTGAATTAACCCCAAAGTATCGCACTTTGAAATTACTGGGAGAAAATCATTTAGTCATTCAGGATAAAAAGTACACATACTAATATTAGTAGAGTTTTTTTAACACAGAATGGTGGGAGTAGAACAGGATATTAAATTTCCCAAAACGCTTAGTTTTGGTTATTAACGACAGGTCAGCGTCGTTGATTAAAGGCAAGTAGATAAAGACAAGAATATAATCAACCCTTTCTCAGGCAGAAAAGCGTATCGTTTGATATGGTAATTAATTAAAAATACATTTTCAAATCAAAAACAACACTCTCTCCTATGGTTCACCTTTACGTCAATGTGTTTGAAGGATGGGACAATAAGTATGAAGCGGCCAAATTGCTTCAATTAATAATGAATTATTGTTTTAACTACACTAAATATATGCGATTAATCTGATAATAAAAACAATGCTCAAACATTCCATTTAATTTGTTACGAAGTCATTTATAATCTTACAACCATTCTGATCTCTAAACTAGCAGTCCTCACTTCGAAATCAATGAGTTTTTGATCATTCGATATCTTGCTGGATTACTACCAGGACTGATGATATTAAGCTAAAAAGATTTTACCTGACTGAATGAAGTGAAGCAATATATTTATCAGTGTTTTTCATTCCATTTCCACTTTCTAGTCAGTTATCCATTCCATCACTCTCATACTAATTAGCTTATTGCCAATGCTTTATCCCTCACAAACCAAGTCTCAAATAACAAAAAACTACCGTATCTTGCCACAATCGCAGTTGTTTTTGCTATTTTTAATTACATTCTAGTTACGTAGTGGTGAGCAATCAAGATTGAATCAGCAATGCTGTACTTAAAAATTAAAACTTCTCCATAAACATTGTATAGATGATAAAGTTGAACCAACATATTAACACTATACTTAATTTGTTTGGGGGCAAAGCAGTTAGCGAAACTACTATAAATCACTTCGATGTTTATTTCCAGGAATTCCTCTACCAAGCTCCCATGTCCAGCTTCTCCTTCCTTTATCCAACCATCCCGAGCTTCATTGCACGTAAGCAATTCGATAAAGCTCAGGATGTCATCGCTCGATGCGAAGCACTCACCGTACCGGGTACTTACAATTGGGCGATCGTCTGCCAGTACAAAGTGATTTACTACTTACACACCGGAGAACTGCAGACGGCATTCGACATCTACCGGGAGGCCGTGGAACACTACGACATTATGTTTGAAAATCTAAAAGAGCAGTGGCGGATCACCGAGGCGTACATCTACTTCCTGATCGAAGCAGGAAAGGTGGTCGCACCGGAAAGCTACGCCCGTAAGTTCCGCCTCAATAAATTCCTTAACCAGGTTCCGGTATTTGAGAAAGACAAACGCGGCAACAACATCCCGATCCTGATCGTCCAGGTACTATTCTTATTGCTTCGCAAAAAATACGGACAGATCGCCGATCGTGTAGAAGCGCTGGACCAATATTGCTATCGTCATCTCCGTCGTGATGAGACCTTCCGCTCCAACTGCTTTATTAAAATGCTCATTGAGACTTATAAGGCCAACTTTCATCCTGTGGCCACGCGTCGCAAGGCTGTTCGATATACCAAGGCTTTGAATAATAATTCGATTGAGACCTCCGGGCAACCGGGGGAGATTGAGTTGATACCTTATGAGAGGTTGTGGGGAATGATAATTAAAATAATAAAAGGAGAGATCGTGGTTGTTCACTAACACATAACAAGATTAGAAAACAACACATTCTATTTACATTTTGGAAGTAAAAAAAGCAAAAAGAGAAATCGAATCATTACTTGAGTTAGTAGAATATCGAGATTCTTCTACTGCAAAAGGTTTGATAAAAAGCATTTACAAAATACTAGAGAGCTTACAGAAAGAAAATTATCCCGTGAGAGATAGTAAATCAATATGGATTAAAATTGATGCGATTGAACGACAGTTTTTAAATAAAAACGGGCATACTTTCGAGCGACATGACTATAATACACTTAAAATTCTCGTTAATGATACATTCAAGGATATTGAAAAAAATACTGTTTCCAAATCTGAAAAATGGATACACTTAATCATATCTATTGTTGTATATTCTTTTGTTCCAATAATAGCTTATGTTATCCGATCAATGCATGTTGAAGAGTTAAGCATTGTGGATAATTTTTTAGCAATGTCAATTTATTGCCTAACCATGACTATAGCGATGAAACATAGAATATTATTAATGTTATCGATACTTTGCACTTCAGTTGTTTGTATGTTTTCGAGTACAGAGCCAGTCGGAAATGCTTTTGAATTCAGTGTTATTGTAACCGTAACTTGCTTTTTTTTACATGTAATTGATCGTGCAATCATCCATATAGTTAAATGTGAACCTTTTTTTAAAAACGATTAACATATAGCTATGATTACCCAATTTGAAATATTTGCAAGTATTGTTTCTATCCTTTCTTTTGTAATGGGGTACTTAGTTTGGAAAAACGAACTAAACAAAATTCACTTAGGCAAAGAAAAAAAATTTGATTCAAAGCCATTTCGATTCAAAATAATTGATTTTTTAGAACACCAATCAACTGAAAACAAGCCAATATTCTATTTATCATTTATAATCCTCATTTTGCTTGGAGTTAGTTTAAAGGATTGGAGTTCTTTCAATAAAACCAGTAATTCTTTGAAGCAAATGAATATAAATTCATCCTATCCAATTCCATATCAAAAGTTAGATTCGTCAAAACCAATACCTCAAAACAGTTTGATTGATTCTTCAATTCAAGGATTTGGTGCAATTGCAATGGCTCAACTTTCCTTAGACGAAATCGACAGCATTATTAAACGTAATAAGCTCTCATTAATAAGAGGATATACTCATAGTCAAAAAACACCTTATGGAGTAAATAGTATTGATCTTCCCAATAGAACTAACATTGAAACTTCATCAACAAGACGTTCGAGAGAAATTAAAATTCGAAGAATAGCTAACTATTTAGTTGCAATCGATTCAATATCTCAATTATTATCTAAAGAAAGCGCAGGGATATCTAACAGCCCAAATTTGGAAGTGAGAGAACCAAATTCATTTAAATATCTTTATGACCAAAAAATCCAGCTCCAATCAAAGATCAATACTATTGATTCTAGTTACGTTTACAACAATGATATTCTGATACTATACTCAATTATGGATTCTACCAATATAGATTCTATGATAATTTCAGGCAATGTTTTTCTAATGAAAAAAAATGATTTAGGGGCCTTTCTAGATGCCAATTTAATACTAAAATCAGTAAGCGGGAAGGTTCTAAGAAAACACAATATACTAACAGATTCATTCGGCGAGTTTATATTTAATATTCCTAAAATATCATTAGGCCAAGGTTTTTTGCTAAGAATATTTCTGGAAATTAAAGGTAAAGATTTACCTGACAAGCATAGCTTTAAGATTTACTCAAAAAGAGAGGGGTAATGACTTCATTGATAATTCCTCTTTTAATTAATAAACCAACCCCATGCCCAAAGAAATCAAAGACCTCGCCGGCCTCAGCGCCCCACTCACCAAACTCATCGAAGTCGTATCCGATGGGATAGGCACCCTATACAAGCCACGCGCTATGCGCAAAGAAGCCGATGCCGAAGCCTACCGAATCGAGCAGCTGGCCACGGCCAATGCAAAAAAGGAACTTATCGAGGGAGAGGCAAAAATCCAACTTCTGGAGCGAGCAAAAAAACGCTTAGTATACCAGGAACTGACCCGCCAGGAAAACATCGAAGAGATCGCCGAAAAATCCATCAAATACCTAGAGAATGAGACTGTAGCGGACGAGCCGGTGGATAGCGACTGGAGGGCGCAGTTTTTTAATAAAGCGCAGGATGTATCTACGGAAGAGATGCAGGATATATGGGCTAAAATACTCGCGAGTGAGGTAAAGAAGCCTGGGACAATAAGCTTGAGGACGTTGGATGTGGTGAGTAAGCTCTCTAGTCAAGAGGCTATTTCATTCGAAACCTTTTGTGCATCTGTTAGCAACAAGGAATATTATTTCGATATAGATACTAATATTTCGAAAATAGTTAAAACAAAAGGAAAGTACTCTAAGAATAAAAAAGAGTATACAGAACTTAGAAACAAATTGATTGAATTTGCAGGTCGTAATTCATTACTCAATTTAACTATACAAAATCAATTGCTTATTGAATTGCAAGATGCAAATTTACTTCGAACTAACACTAAACCATACCCAACTACCACAAGTTTTGTAATGGATAAAAAAGTTCTTAGAGGAGAGCTTATTTGTGTTATAGGAAATAAGTCCTATTGGATAAACAGTGGTGGTTCAACAATTTTCCAAACTAGCGAATTCGAAGTATATGCATTGACACCAATGGGGAAAGAGCTACAATCCATAATTCGAAAAGAATTCGATCTTAAATATGAAAAATTGATTCTAGAATTTTTCGACATCCTTGGTATTCAGTTAACTGAGTATTCATAAAACATAGACGAAGAAGAATAACTCAAAAAACAATTCCATGCCCGATATAAAAGACATTTTTGGTGTAGAGGCGGTAAGCCGATCGATCGAAAAATTCACAACCTTCATGCTCGAAGGCTTTAGTACTTTGGCACTACCGATTAAGGCTAGGCTAAAAGCCAAAGCTAAGAGAATCGAAATAACTGAAGGCGCCAAAACAGAGCAGCAGCGACAAGTCATTGAATTTACTACTGAAAAAAGGATGAAACAACTAAGGAATAATCCCACATTGTTACATAGTCCTATGGTGACAGAAAACATTGTGAGTATTACAAATAAAGCCATAGGGTATTTACCTGAGAAGGTTTCCGATACTCCTGTTGATCCCGACTGGCGCACCCGCTGGTTTAGAAAAGCTGGAGATATATCGAATGAAGAAATGCAAGAAGTCTGGGCTAAAATATTAGCTAGTGAAGTCGCTGAACCAGGCACTTTTAGTCTTAGGACTCTTGAAACAGTTAGCAATTTATCAAAACATGAAGCTGAGGTTTTTCAAAAGGTATGCAATTTTGTTTCAAATTCAATGTGGATTCAGGTATACAATGATAGTCAACATTATTTAGAGAAATTTGGCCTTATATACTATGAACTACTTGAACTTGAAGAAGCAGGCTTATTAAGGAGCCAAATATCTTATTTTCAAATTAAGTTTGGTCAATTAAAGAAAGATGAGGTAAACTATACATTAGGAACAAAATTTTATCAGGCTTTTGATATTTCTAATGATTCCAAGAGAGAAACATATCCTATTCAGATAATGATATTAACTAAATCCGGCCAAGAACTTTGTCAAATTCTAGAAGCAAATCTTAATCCCGATTACAAAAAAACAATTCTAGAGGTATTAAAAGAAGATGATATCGAACTCACCGAAATCCCCAACAATCAATAATCCCCAACCTCATGCCTTCTGACAAAGATCTAAGAAACCTCATTCAACCATACGATCCCGTAAAAAAACTAATGGATTTCTATGAAGCGGGCACTGGATCACCCTACATGCCTAGTGAAAAGCGTGATAAAGAAGCGGAGAAGCAACAACTAAACGAACAGCTCAGCCAAATAAATCCAAACAATGAGCTTGGTTACACAGATGACCAGATCAAACTCTACATCCGGGCAAGAAAGCAATTTGTACATGAGCTAATGCAGAAGCAGAAAAACCTAGAAGCCATTTTTGAGATTGCAATTGAGGAAATCGGTGATGAAGTATCTGACAAGCTAGTAGATGCTGATTGGAGAACTCAGTTTTTTGAAAAGGCCAGGAATGTATCTACAGAAGAGATGCAGAAAGTTTGGGGTAAAATACTGTCTAGTGAGGTACAAGAACCAGGGGCTGTTAGTATAAGGACTCTTAATATTGTGAGTAATTTATCTACTAACGAGGCAAATATCTTTAACGAATTATGTAGTAGAGTAACTGACAAAAAACTAGTTTGGAATTTCAATTCTTATTCTGAAGGGGTCGCAAGAATAAGGAAAGATCGTCCTGTAGTTAATAGAAATATAGACTCTACTAATCAAGTTGAGCCTCCAGAGGGGGAGTACATTCCTCAATTTTATATAAAAGAAACCCTTTCGAGGCTTCAAGAAGCAGGCCTAATAACTTTATCAACGAAACTGTACCCTCCATTACAGAATAATTATAGTTATTCTACAACTGTTGCAGGAGGAATAGCAATCAGAATTCCAATTGGTTCTGATTTATTCTATCTAAATCTTAACAGCAATACCGAAAGTGCTGTGATGGAATTATTGGGAAATCACTTAGAAATAATTTATTTAACATATACAGGAATGGAGTTGTATAACTTACTAGATATATCGTTTGATGAACGTACAAAAAATTCTATACTCGAAAGATTCGTTCTTCTAGGTTACACTGTTGTTGATGAAGAATATTATATAAAACAGGGTCATTTTACTTAATCTTTAATCCCCATCCCCATGCCATCAGATAAAGATCTTAGAAAACTCATCCAACCAACCGATCCTCAAAAGAAGATTATTGCCTTATTCGAAAAAGGTAATAGCAATAGCTTCCCCTACATCCCTTCGGATCAAATGAGTGAAGAGGAGTTGGAGCAATACATAAACAAGCAGGTTAACCAGATATATCCTCAAAATGAGCTGAATCCCAATGAAAAAGTAAACCTTTACCTACGCGCTCGAAAATCATTCATTCATGAGCTAATGCAAAAGCAAAATAATCTGGAAACCATTTTTAAAATCGCTCTTGAAGAAGTAGGTGATAAGGTGTCTGATGAGCCAGTAGATGCAAATTGGAGAGCTCATTTTTTTGAAAAGGCTAGAAATGTGTCTACTGAGGAAATGCAGAAGATTTGGGGAAAAATATTAGCGGGTGAGGTAATGAAACCAGGAACTGTTAGTTTACGAACGCTTGATATAGTTAGTAAATTGACGAGTGATGAAGCAAGATTTTTTGAAAAGTATTGTGCGTTTGTAAACAACCATTGTTTTGTTTGGGATATAGATTCTTTTATAGATGGAATTGATAAAGTGCAATTTAGATACAGTTCTGAAAATTCTAGGTCGAATATACAAAATACACCTCTTTTTTATTATCGCAAAATGTTACAGTATTCAGATGGTTATAATCTAAAATCAGAAATGCAAGATGCTGGATTAGTTAAATATGGCACAAATAATTTATATACTAATTATTCAGATAACCAATTAAATGATACATTAATATTTTGGATAGGTCAAGAAAAATATAAAGCAAAGGGGCCTTCTCAAGAGGAAGCATTTAAAAGAATGAACATTACTATTATTGAGCTTACTCAAGCTGGTAGAGAATTATCTAGATTACTTGATATAGGATTTCGAGGTGCTATAAAAACGAGTATTATCAGATTCTTAAAATCCATCGGAATTGATTTAAAGCAATATCGATATGAATGAATAAATAAATGGAAGGAAAAAGCCATTCAACTAGAGTTTTTAATCAAATAGCTTCTACTCCCCTACTCTATCCCGCAACGCTTTATTCTCTTCCTGACTCTGCGTGATCTGCTCCCGCATGAACCTCAGTTGGTCGGTAAGCGCAGCTATAATTTGTTTATCGCTTAATTCTGGTTTTGCCTCGGATATCACAATTTGGTCATCAGAATAATACATCTCCCTTTCTTCAAATAGTACCCATCTGATATTTACTTACGGAAAGGATAGATCACGATACCTTTTCGAGATGGAAAAGCAATTACCGAAAGGAAGCCAAAGACCTCACCGAAAAGATCGAAATGTACGATACTTTGATCTTCTCCTCAAAATTCAATTTGGGCAATTATGCCCGCCAATTCACCGATCTGAACTTTGCCTATTCGCAATTTTCAGTACCTAATAAACAGCAATTCCCGGAATTGGTGTTCAACAATCAACTTTATCTGTCTAAGGAAGGTTATCGAACACCCTACGCACCTATACTGATGTTCGATAAAGGAAAGAGTATCAGCCATTTAGCTATAAAAAAGGAAGGGAAATCCAACGCACAGAACGCTAGATTTCCCACTCGCAGCCCCTAGGGGAATCGAACCCCTCTTTCCAGGATGAAAACCTGGCGTCCTAGCCGATAGACGAAGGGGCCATTTACTTTCGTGCGAAGACTCTGAAAGAGTCGAATCTTCGCACAAAAAAGAGACACCAGTTCGTTATCAGGGCGGACTTTCAAGGCTATTTTTCAATGCTTTTCGTCAAAAGCAACGCAAATATAAAGGCTTTATTTGAAATTCAAAATACCTGCCCCAAAAAAATTGCTTTTTTTTAGTTTTCTCTGGGCAAGATCAGATCAAAGCTATTTGATGCATCCAGCAGAAGGGCTTTCCCGCCTGCATTGCTACTTCCTCCAAGCACACCATCAACTAACACCTTCGATTTCCAAAATAGTTCCAAACAATTCGACTGACCGTTCGTTACATTTTTAGTGCAGTACCTGTAAACAGAAAAAAGCAGGTATATTTTTTGCGCAACATTCAATTATTGTTACTTTTACACTAACTATATTTCACTAAAACATTAAGAACCAATCATGGCTAAAAGAATTGCAATCAACGGCTTCGGCCGGATCGGTCGTCTCACCTTACGTAACTTATTGAAAAACAAAGACGTAGAAGTTGTTGCGATCAATGACCTTACCGATAATCAAACACTCGCTCACCTCTTTAAATATGATTCGGCGCAAGGTACCTTCCCGGGCAAAGTCACAGCTACCGATAAACATATCCAAATTGGCACTAAGAAAATCGTAGCGCTCACCGAGCGTAATCCAGCGGCTTTGCCTTGGAAAAAATTGAAAGTTGACGTGGTACTTGAATGTACTGGTATCTTCCGTACATCTGAGAAAGCAGGCCTGCACATCGAAGCGGGTGCAAAACGCGTCATCATTTCTGCTCCGGCTAAGAGCAGCGATGTACAAACCATCGTCATGGGCGTAAACGACGAAAACCTCGACGCCGCTCAACGTATTTTCTCTAACGCTTCTTGTACTACTAACTGCCTCGCACCTCTGGTGAAAGTGATCAACGAAAACTGGGGTTTTGTACAAGGCAGCATGACGACTACTCACGCTTACACCGCCGATCAGCGTATCCAGGATGCCCCGCATTCGGATTTGCGTCGTGCGCGTGCCGCGGCTTTCAATATTGTACCAACCAGCACTGGCGCAGCTTCTGCGGTAGGTAAAGTTTATCCAGACGTTCAGGGTAAATTGTTCGCTATGGCTTTGCGTGTCCCTGTAATCACCGGTTCTTTGGTAGAATTGAATGTGATTGTGGAGAAAGATGTAACCGTAGAACAGGTGAATAAGAAATTCCGCACTGCTTCTCGCGGAAAATTGAAAGGCATTCTCGAATTTGTAGAAGATCCTCTCGTTTCTTCTGACATCGTTGGTAATCCACACTCTTCGATCTTCGATAGTGAATTGACTCAGGTGAGTGGCAAGATGTTGAAGGTTGTAAGTTGGTACGATAACGAAGCCGGTTACTCAGCGCGCTTGGCTGATTTCACAGCAGTAGTTTCTAAACTGCCTGTGAAACGCGGTCGTAAAGCTAAAGCTGCAGTAACAGCTTAAGATAAGCGGTCAATTTATCCGCCAGAAAAAACACTGCCGAGAACAAATCCCGGTGGTGTTTTTTTAATTTTGTCGCCATATTCTATTCTCAAACACCCCTAAATGCTTTTGCTCCATGCAACTCGATTTCAACGGTAAAAAAGTTTTGATGCGCGTCGATTTTAATGTGCCGCTCAACGGCAACAATGAGATTACAGATGATACCCGGATGCGCGCTGCCCTCCCAACCATTCGTCACGTCCTCGACCAAGGTGGGGCAGTTATTCTGATGTCTCACTTGGGGCGCCCCCAGAAAAAACGACTTGACGATGGTAGCATCAATGTCGAAAAATTCACCTTGCGTCACGTGGTTAATCATTTGTCTCAGTTACTCAACGGCGCCTCTGTAGCATTCTGCCCGAAGACGGTAGGAGAACAAGCTGAAACTATGGCAGCTAATCTAGCTGCTGGTGAAGTATTAGTACTTGAAAACACGCGCTTTCAAGCCGAGGAAGCCAAAGGCGATGCCACCTTCGCTCAACAACTGGCTCAATTGGCTGACATCTATGTCAACGATGCTTTCGGGACGGCCCATCGCGCACACGCTTCTACGACCACAGTGGCGCAATACTTTCCCAAGGAAAACAAGTCCTTTGGCTTCTTGATGCAAAAAGAAATTGAAAACGCTACCCGTGTACTGAATGATCCGGCGCGACCTTTGACCGCAATCATTGGCGGCGCGAAGGTATCTGATAAAATCTTGTTGTTGGAGCGCCTAATTGATCTGGCGAATCACATCATCATTGGTGGTGGGATGGCCTATACCTTTGTAAAAGCACAAGGGGGCCAGACCGGTAATTCGCTGGTAGAAGAAGATAAGCAAGACTTGGCTTTGCAACTTTTGGCCAAAGCAAAAGATAAAGGGGTACAGATTCACCTGCCTGCAGACTCAGTAATAGCCGATAATTTTGCGGCCGATGCGCAGCATGAAGTACAACCAAGCGCAGCGGTACCACATGGTTGGATGGGATTGGATATTGGCCCCGACGCCCGAGCAGCTTTCGCAGCGGTTATTCAAGCGTCAAAAACGATTTTGTGGAATGGCCCGATGGGGGTTTTTGAGATGCCTAACTTTGCCAATGGCACTAAGCAGATTGCCCAATCGGTTGCCGATGCTACCGCAACAGGTGCCTTTTCTTTGGTCGGTGGTGGTGATTCAGTGGCAGCCGTTAATCAAATGGGATTGGCCGACGCCGTGAGCTATGTTTCCACGGGCGGCGGAGCGATGCTAGAATTTTTAGAGGGCAAAGAACTGCCAGGTATTGCCGCAATGCGTTAGTCAAATACTGATACTGATTTAAAGAACAATCTTAAACAAACAAGGGCGGCAAATCTGTGAATTTGCCGCCCTTGTGTATTAAAATGAGCAAATGAGCAAGGGACAGTCAGATATATCTGGCTGCCCACTCAAATCACACTTACGGGTAATAAGTATCTTTAGAATCGGTAACTCAAACCGATATTTCCACTAATTCCGGCGACATCCGAGACACCAGGGCCACCAACGGTGAGATGTGGGCTAGCCTGGACGATGAGCATTAATGATTCGGTGATGCGGCTTTTAAAACCAAGGTCAAAACCGAGCGCGTATAAATGAGATGGGTATTCATTTCGATCATCCAGTTCATTCAACTTCATCAGTTTTGTGTTTGCTCCCAAATAAAAGCCCGTGTGGTCATCGTTGAAGTAAAAACGAACCGTAGGCTGAATCGCCCAAAGGCCTCCTTTGAGTGAATTATAAGCATAGCTACCGTCGACACCGAGGGTAAAATGGGTGCTTAGAGAAGTTTCCAAACCGAGGCTCACCCCATTATACGATCTTGGAATCTCGCCCAAAGCAAAAGTGGCGGAAGTTAATCGCAATTCTTGTGCATCAAGTTGATTCGTGCTGAAGCTTAGTCCTAAGAGGAACACAAAAAGCCATTTGATATTAATCGTTTTCATTTCGTTTTCATTTTTGATGATCAATCGGGTTTCAATCACTTATTTATATGCCCGGTTGATCCCTTAGCGGAAAAAATGATCTCGAAATTTAGGCTTTTTTTTGCATCCGCGAATTTTAAGGCACAATGATAATAGACTGTGACTGTATGATTTGCCCCATTTGGAGCTGTACTTGATATGTACCAGCAGCTAATCCTTCAATTGATAAAGGTACTTCTTCTCCCGACCGCACATTTTGTCGATGAAGAATGCGACCTTTTTGATCAGACAGCTGTATTTGAAAAACTTGTCCTGCGGTGAGCTTTGATAAATCCAATACCACCAGATCACCTTGAGCCGGATTTGGAAAAACACGCCATTGCTGTTGACGACTTTCCAGCACCGGCTCCAGTGACGTTGCACAAAGGATATCCGCTCCCTCGATTATGTCGCAACGTAAATTGATATCTAAATCGCTAAACGTTTGCGTCTCTCCAGATGGCCATTCCACGATCAAGCTATCTACCTCGGTGGCATCCGCCAGACCGAAATGTACGGTGAGGCTATTTTGGCTACAGTAACCGCTTTGGCCGGCGACGCGGCGCGTTTGCCAGCGGGACTCCCCACCGATAGTGGCGCGGAGGCGGAGCACTGCACCAATACCTGATTTGTTACTCATTGTTCCGCTCAAACGATATTTCACCCAATTATTTCCAGAACCGTCATTCTGGTAAAGGGCATTCGTTTGACTATTATCCTTACAATTCGCCAATAACAAATCAAGGTAACCATCATTATCCATGTCCCCCCAGGCGCAACCAAAAGTCCAGCCTTGATCGGTAACTGGTGCGATATCATCTACTTTGACGAAGGTACCATCGCCTTGATTTTCGTAGAAAAAGTTGTTCAAACCATTATTACAAAAGGCGTTACCTACAAATAGATCCACATCGCCATCATTATCTGCATCCGCAAAAGCAGAACCGAAAGAGCATCCTCCATCCGTCACTACCGGATCACCGGTAATGGCGGTAAAAGTGCCATCTCCATTATTAAGAAAGAGTTGGTTATTTTGATTAGAAAAATTGGCAACGAATAAATCAAAGTCACCATCATTATCAATATCCGCCCAGCTGCTACCCATTGTACTACGATTGCTCTGAGTCAAAACAGTTGAAGTAATACTTGAGAAAGTCCCGTCGCCATTATTGCGGAACAATGAGTTAGGATTACTGCTTTCATTCCCTACAAAGATGTCTTCATCCCCATCGTTATCGTAATCGATCCAATCCACAGAACGTGAGGGACGAGCTTCGGTTACGATACCGCCCGTAGTGATGGCATTAAACTGTCCAAAGTTGGTGTTTTCGTATAATTCATTCTCAAGAACATCGTCACTATTGGTGACAAACACATCTAGCCAGGCATCACCGTTTAGATTCCCTAAAGAGGCGGTCTCTGAATGATTCGCCGCTACCCCGATGGCACTATTAGGTTCATAGTCAAAAACGCCATCGCCCTGGTTACGGAAAAAGAAATTGGGTTGTCCATACCAATTGACAACAATTGCATCTAAATCACCATCGTTGTCTACATCACCAAAGGAAGCTCCATCGCACTTCCCATTGTCCTCCACAATATCATTGTTCGTCGCCGTGGTAAAAGTACCATCTTGATTATTGAAGTAAAGCATATTGTTTTGCCCGGAGGAAGGCCCATTAGAGATAAATGCGTCGTCCCAACCATCGCCATTCACGTCAATAAAGTTAGCGCTCCGCGACGCCGTGGGAATATCATCGATAGGGCTATCTTCCACCTTGGTAAAAGATTGACTGAACAGCCATCCGGGAAAGCAACTTAAAAAGAGGAATAGAGTAAAAATTCGCATAGTCTAAATAAATGAGTTAAGAAGATGACCGAAATTAAATTCATCACTCACACTATTTGATTATTATCTATTAAAGTCGGGCATCTCCTACCAGACAACCGTCATTACTCGAAGATGTTATTCGTGCAGACTTATCGGTCGCTCGTAGGTTGCAGACTAAGAATGGTAGAGGAGAGCTGACTTTTTCGCTCAAAAAACTGCAATTTCGCAAGATCATGCGCGCAAGAGTTTTATTGCATATTGGATTTTGGTTTGGCTATTTGTGCCTACGTGCTTACGTCACTGCAGATTTGGGGAATGCCTCCTTCCGGGATTTTGGCTGGGCATATCGGATAGGGATGGCGTTACTACAAGAATTAGTCGTCTTTCCAGCCTATCTGAGCTTGTTTTATGGTTTATTCTATTGGCTTTTGCCCGCTTACCAACGGCAACCAAACTGGCGACGAGCGGTGCCCATTGGCCTCATCATCATCTTAGCGCTCTTAATCTACCGCCTGGGCATTAAAGAAATCGTTTATCCGATGATTTATGGGGAGTTGTATCCAGGCAATGCTTTTGCGCCCTCCTTACTGATCAATACAGCCATTGATTTATATACCTTGGTGGGTATCGCCGGGATGCTGCATTTGTATCGTCATCGACTCCGACAGCAAGAACGTGAACGGCAACTCGAACGCGAAAAGTTACAATCTGAGCTACATTTTCTGCGTGCCCAAATCAATCCTCATTTCTTTTTCAACACACTTAATAATATTTATGCGCTCGCTCGCAAGAACTCGACGCATACCGCCGAGGTAGTCATGCGTCTGTCTAAGATGATGCGTTTTATTCTTTATGAATGCTCTGGAGATCGCATTCGTGTCACTGACGAAGTCAAATTGATTGAAGACTATATCGCATTAGAACAGCTGCGTTACAACGAACGACTACAGCTTACCTTTGAGCGACAGATCGATGATGAGCATCAACAAATTGGACCTCTGCTATTACTACCTTTTGTAGAAAATAGCTTTAAACACGGTGCGAGCGAATCTCGATTTGATATTTTTATTAAAATCAACCTCCGCGTCGAGAAGCAAATGCTGTATTTCACCGTAAGTAATAACCTCGAAATGCCTCCTGAAAATACAGAAGGTACTGGATTAGGCCTGCAAAATGTTCGGCGGCAATTGGAGTTGATTTATCCCGATCGCTATCAATTGGAAATTGAACCCCAGGCCAATCAATTTAGTATTCGCTTACAAATTCAGCTTGCGCCATGAGTCACCGCTGGACAGCCATTATCATCGAAGACGAGCCTTTGGCCACTGAAATTCTTGTGGACTACCTCAATCAATTACCACAGATCGAGTTGCTGGCTACCTTCCCGGATGCACTTTACGCCTCTAGCTTTCTGCGGCAGCAAAAGGTAGAGCTGATCTTCCTCGACCTACATCTCCCCCGCTTGAAAGGTTTTGATTTTTTAAAAACCCTGACTTACACGCCACAGGTCATCGTCACCACGGCTTATCATCATTATGCTTTGGAAAGTTATGATCTTCAAGTTCTGGATTACCTGCTCAAACCAATTGAATTTTCGCGCTTACTGAAAGCCGTCAATAAACTCAAACCTCCAGTACCTACTGAGTCAACGTCTAACCCATTCGGTGATCGTCCCTTCCACTTTTTCAATGTCAACAAAAAACAGGTGAAGGTATGGCTCGATGAAATCCTCTATGTGGAAAGCCAACGCGAATATGTTTGTCTTTACCTGGAAGATCGTAAAATTATTACCAAAGCGACCATCACTTCCATGAGTGAATTACTAAAAGAACAGCGTTTTTTGCGCATCCATCGCTCTTTTCTGGTTGCTTTAGATAAAATTCAAGCTTATTCTGCATCCAAGATTGAGCTACCGGGACAAGATCTGCCCATCGGGCGGAGTTACCGACAAGAGGTCCTCAAGCAGCTGGAAACTTGGTTAAAATAAGAAAGCCCACCATCACTGGCAGGCTTTACTAATATCTTATGGGCGGATCTAAACCCGCTTGCCGTACATTTCTTCGTAATAATTCTGGTAAGCACCGCTGGTTACTTGTTCCAGCCATTCTTCGTTATTCAGGTACCATTCCGCCATCATGCGCAGACCTTCTTCAGCTTGCACTGCGGGTTCCCAACTCAGTTCTTCTTTGAGCTTGGTTGCATCAATCGCATAACGTCGATCGTGACCAGGGCGGTCTTTAACGTAAGTAATCAATTCACTTGAGGTACCGGGCGCACGTCCCAGCAATTCATCCATTACCTTGCAGAGTTCGTGGATTAAATCGATATTTTTCCACTCGTTATTACCGCCGATGTTATAAGTTTCACCCGTTTTCCCCTGATGGAAGATCGTATCAATCGCCGAAGCGTGATCGCCTACCCACAACCAATCGCGGGTGTATTTACCATCGCCGTAGACGGGAAGAGGTTTATTGTGTTTGATATTATTGATAAAAAGCGGTAGTAACTTTTCCGGGAATTGGTAAGGTCCGTAGTTATTCGAACAGTTAGAGAGCACTACGGGCAAATTGTAGGTGTGATAATAAGCCCGCACCAAGTGATCCGAACTGGCTTTGGATGCAGAATAAGGTGACCGAGGATCATAAGCGGTATCTTCAACAAAAAAGCCGGTATCCCCCAACGAGCCGTAAACCTCATCGGTAGAAACATGGTAAAAACGCTTGCCGTCAAACGCACCATCCCAATGATTACGGGCAGCATTTAGCAAATTCACCGTTCCTACAATATTAGTCATGATGAAACTCATAGGATCTGAAATCGAACGGTCTACGTGCGATTCCGCCGCTAAGTGGATAATACTGTCAAAATCAAAGCGCGAGAATAGCTCAACTAAAAACTGAGGATCCGTGATATCGCCTCGGACAAAGGTGTAATTAGAGGCATTTTCCACTTCCCGGAGATTCGCCAGATTCCCGGCGTAGGTCAGCTTATCAAGATTGACAAAATGATAATCGGGATATTTGGGTACCAATAAGTGCAGCAGATTCGATCCAATGAATCCAGCACCACCGGTTACTAGAATAGTTCGCTTTGACATGTTTTTGGAATATTATAATTATTTCAATTAGGCCTTTGACCCTTTGATTAGTCTAATTCGACAACTTCCTTGAAATATTCGTAGGTACGCTTCAAGCCTTCTTCACGAGACACCTGTGGTTCCCAGCCAAGAATTTCTCTGGCTTTGGTGATATTGGGCTGACGTTGTTTAGGATCATCCTGTGGTAATGGCTTGTAAATCAATTTTGCTGCAGGATTACCCACTAGTGCTAAAATTTCCTCACCGAATTCTTTGATGGTAATTTCAGCGGGGTTACCAATATTCACTGGCAAATGATAATCACTGTGCAAGAGGCGATAAATGCCTTCTACCAAATCGTCAACATAGCAAAATGAACGCGTTTGTGATCCATCTCCAAAAACGGTCAGGCCTTCTCCTCGGATCGCTTGCTTAAAGAATGCCGGTAGGACTCGACCGTCGTTGACCCGCATACGTGGTCCGTAGGTATTGAAAATGCGAACGATACGGGTTTCCACACCGTGATAGTTGTGATAAGCCATCGTAATCGCTTCCTGAAAACGCTTGGCTTCATCGTATACCCCACGTGGCCCAATAGGATTAACATTTCCCCAGTATTCTTCCGTCTGTGGATGCACCAAAGGATCACCGTAGACTTCAGATGTTGAGGCAATCAACATTCGGGCGCCTTTTTCCTTCGCCAAGCCAAGAAGATTGTGCGTCCCCAAAGCACCTACTTTCATCGTTTGAATAGGCATCTGAAGATAGTCGATCGGGCTGGCCGGTGAAGCAAAATGCAAGATATAATCCAACTCACCGGGAACGTGAACAAACTTCGTTACATCGTGATAGTAAAACTCGAATTCATTCAGCGGGAAAAGATGTTCGATATTACCAAGATCGCCGGTCAGCAGATTATCCATCCCCATCACATGACATCCTTCTTTGAGAAAGCGGTCACACAGGTGTGAACCCAGAAATCCGGCGGCGCCGGTAATCAATACTCGTTTCATTGTCAAGTTTGTTTTTCTATGTTCTGTAGCAACAGATCAACGACGGGCTTTCCCAGTCATCATTCCAATGCCTACTTCGTAATCAAATCGTTTTTAAGCTGTAAGGCTTTTTTCAATTCATCTACAATAAATAATTGAGTCTCTTCGGTCAGCTCCGTATGCATCGGTAACGATATTACTTTTTTCGATAACTGTTCAGCTACTGGAAAATCACCCATTTTGTAACCATCTCCGCGATATGCTTCCTGTAAATGCAAAGGAACCGGATAGTAAACACCCGTCGAGATACCTTTCTCCTTCAAAGCTTGTACCACTTCGTCACGGTTCTGTTCAAGAATGAGTGTATATTGATGAAAAACATGAGTAGAATATTTCGCACGCTTTGGTACGGTTACACCAGGAACGTCCTTTAATTGGGCATCGTAAAAGTCTGCGGCGGCTAAACGGCGGTTATTATAATCCGGTAAATGCCCCAGTTTTACATTTAAGATGGCCGCTTGCATCGCATCTAAGCGACTGTTAACCCCAATCTCTGCGTGATAATAACGTACCTTCGAACCGTGGTTACAGATCATACGTAGTTTTGCGGCAAGCTCATCATCGTTAGTAAAGATGGCGCCACCGTCACCGTAAGCACCCAGGTTTTTTGAAGGGAAGAAAGAGGTCGTTCCAATGTCCCCGATGGTGCCTAGCTTCTGGTGTCGACCGTCACTGAATTTAAAGTCTGCACCAATGGCCTGAGCATTATCCTCAATGACTTTGATTTGGTGACGCTCCGCAATCTGCATAATGGCCTCCATATTACTCGCCTGCCCAAAAAGATGAACGGGGATAATGCAGCGTGTTTTTTCCGTAATCGCTTGCTCAATCCGATACTCATCGATCATGAAGGTACAAGGATTGACATCCACAAAAACGGGCTTCAGACGCAGCAAAGCAATGACTTCGGCCGTTGCCACAAAGGTAAAAGGCGTAGTAATGACCTCATCGCCCGGCTTCAAATCGAGTGCCATCAAAGCGATTTGTAAAGCATCGGTGCCGTTGGCGCAGGGAATAACGTGATTGACCTGGAGGTATTCTGCGAGGCGGTCGGTGAAGTTACGTACATTACCACCTCCAATGAAGATGGTAGAATCAATGACGGAGGCCAAGGCTTGATCAATTTCAGGTTTGATGCGATCATACTGGCCTTTGAGATCCACCATGGGGATGTTACGCATAAATTGTGTTTTTTAGGCTTCAAAGATAACTGGATTTTTTGGAAAAAACCTGATTAATCTGTGAAGGAATACTTGTCCATTTGCAGCATTCTGGTTTACTTCGCGTTTAGATTGTAATGGGTGAAAAGGAGATGAGAAATAGCCGCTAAAATTGGTATTTTATCTGATCTTTAGTCGAACTGTCAACCAACTACTTTTCATTCTGAACCATCTATTATTAGAATGTAGAAACTATCTCAGTTAAGAGATGAAGTTGTCTTTGACGGATATTGAGTTAACTATAACGCTGATAGAATGATCAAACGTTTTGCCTTATTCATTTTTTTATTAAGCTGTAGCAGTAGCCTCCTGGCTCAACAACCCGAGATTCAGGACGTTGGAGGGCGCGATAATTCGGGGACGATTTTCATGCTCAACTTTGAGTATGGATTCCAAATGCCCGGCGGCGATTTAAAAGATCGCTTTGGTAACTACAATGGTGTCGGTGGAGGTTTCGAATTGTTGTTAAAAAATAATATCAGTATTTCCCTCGAAGGCACCCTGCATTTTGGTCGTCGCGTGAAGGAAGATGTCTTACAAGAATTACGCAATTCAGATAGCCTATTCATTAGTAATACACGTCTTCTGGCCGATGTGCAACTGCGCCAGCGTGCTTTGTACGTCGGTGCTAGTGTGGGCAAACTCTGGCCTGTGTGGAAGAACAATCGCCGCTCCGGGATCAAGACCTCTATTGGCTTAGGCATTTTTCAGCATAAAATCCGTATCCAGTCCGATCCCGAAACGTTTGTTCCTTTGCTTTCAGGGGAGTATCTGAAAGGTTACGATCGTCTCAGCAATGGTTTGAGTCTACGGGAATTCATCGGTTATCAGCATTTCAGCCGAAACCGTCTGATCAACTTTTACGCTGGCTTTGAATTCACGCAAGCGTTTACTCAGAATCGACGGGATTTCGATTTTGCCACACGCAGCACAGATACTACCCAACGTACTGATTTGCTGTGGGGTGTAAAGGTAGGCTGGATTTTACCTTTCTACATCAACGAAGATCCTTCGAAGATTTATTATTAGCGGCTCGTCTTGATTCGGTGCGTTTGTGGTCTTGATGTTCTTTTAGCCTCAATAGTGGATTGGGGCTAGAGGGGTCCATTTATCTTTTCCATCTCCTTTTCGTCAAATACGACCCTTAATCTAAGATTCATTTCACAAATCCAGTAATTCATTTTTTTGCACTAAAAATCTAAAGCAACTCGCAAAAAAAAGAGAATATTTTGGTAAAACTTCTAAAATGCGTTAACACTTTTTTAATTATCACCCTTTCCTCCTCCCCCACCTAAACACCTCGCAATCAATTCCTTACACAACATATTCTCCAAGCGGCCGTTTTTTTCATCTTCCTCAATGCTCTAAAATCCGTTCCGGTAAAAAGAGAAAAAATCATAATGGTTTTTTCATTTCGTCAATTCTACTTTTACACCATCAGAACAAAATTATACCAAAAGAAATTTAATTCGTCTTCCCCCAAACAATACCTAATCACAACGCTAACAATAGCACACTCGCTATTCGCTGAATCCAAGTTGTAGTAAATGCTGAAGAGTGGAAAACCGATGGTTTTTCTCAATAGCTTCTTCGTCCTTTCGCTAATCTCAACTTGCTTCACCAGCTAAAAGACTTCTGTACAACAATCTACTTAGAGTTGCAAAATCCACCCTTTGTTCGGTGGTAATCGGTACCCTACGGTATCGTTGGCAACTTATTCTATTGACTTGAGCAGGTAGCAGCTGCAAGCAGCCACCCTCTACCCTCTGTATTTGCTTACAGCAAAGCGTGCGGCACGCTACCTGCTATTTATTCGCTATTTCTTTTTTTAACCTAGAAACCTGTATAACTATGTATTTCAAAAAAACACAACTCTCCTATTTGTTAGGTTTATTGATCACCTGTTCTCTCATGTTCTTTGCTTGTAATAAGGATAACATGCAAACGGTGGAGCCCGAAGTAGATAAAACCACAGAAGGTACCATCTTCACTCGTGCACTCGAAAACAACACCCAGTGGATTGAGGCTGCAGATCAAGGCGACGGTACTTACTACGTAACCGGTGAGCAAGGAACGATCATCGACATCCGCGGTGCTTTAGTAGATCGCAATGGTGAAAAAGTAACTGGTCCAATCAAAGTAGAGCTGGTAGAAATCTATTCCGCATCTGATATGATTCTTAATCGTAAGCAAACGTTGGCGGAAACTGAAACAGGC
This sequence comes from Saprospiraceae bacterium, assembly GCA_028285085.1. Taxonomy (GTDB): domain Bacteria; phylum Bacteroidota; class Bacteroidia; order Chitinophagales; family Saprospiraceae; genus JAHDHW01. The sequence goes on from JANQQI010000053.1 coordinate 86,404, forward strand.
CAAGCGATCCTGGAATCCGGTGGTGAAGTTTACGTTCAGGCTTACCAAAATGGTGAGCAGCTTACTTTGGGCGACGATGGTGAATTCCACCTGATGATGCCAACGGATAATACAACGACTAGCCCCGAAGGTATGGAGCTGTTCTACGGTGAAGAGCGCGGGGAGCAAGTTATCTGGCATGCTGCCGGTGTACCTGTCACAGTGGTTGAAAACGGTATGCAACGTTCACATCCAATGTACCATGCTATTGTTGAACAGACTTTGGGTTGGTTGAACTTTGATTTCTTTGGCAACTTCCAAGGTGAGCTAGTAGAATGTATTACTGTGGTTATCGAATGTGATTTCTGTGAAATTACCGAAGATAACTCGGTAGTAGGTATCCACTTCCCAACACTGAATAGCGCATTTGAATTGCAGTATATTGGTAACAATACCTTCCAGGTTTGTCTAGAAGGTGGTATGCCATTGGGCGGCGTGACCGTTGACTTCTTTGCAATTATTGACTGTGGTGAGGGCCCGGTTGCAGTAGCGATCAAGACGTCGACTATTACACCGCCTAACCATGTCGAAGTTTTGACTTGCGATGATTTCCAGTTCATGGATGAGCATGAAGTAGCTGAGACTTTGTCTAACCTCTAAACTTAACTTGACGCAGGTTGTGATCAGGTATTTAAGGGCAATGCATACGCTGCAATATCAAATTTCTCTTCCGTCACAGCTTGATTTAAAGTTTGTTTAGAAGTTATTATCTAAAACTTCCAGAGAGCATTCCGAGTATTCGGAATGCTTTTTTGCTTTTTAAAAACCTGACGATAAAAGTCTTTTTAGATTAAATACTAAGGAGGGACTATTTGTAAGTCAGTGGTGTAGGATGCTGGAGGGCTTTTAATGCTTTTTGTACAATCGGATCGAATTGATTCCTAACACTATAAAAGCCTTTATCTTGAAAAAGCTGACGGGCCAGACGCGCCTTAAGTAAGTTTTTTAAAGTACGCTTGGCATCCGGCGTGAGTTGGCCCACTTCAACATCCTCCTGAGCAACGTAGGCAAAGAATTCTTCCAAGGCAGAATCCGGCGTATCATAGAGCGCTTGAAACTCCTTGAGGTCATAATTGAATTCGTCACGATGGTCTTCTAAGTATCGAAAAGCAAATTGAGGAAGGAAAGGCCGCAAAGTAATAAATTCATCTTCTAATAAAATGGTATCCAGTGGAACAAAGATATCGGGCGTGATACCACCGCCACCGTAGACTGTTCGCTTATCACGCAGCGTGTAAAAACGTGTAGAGTCAACCTGTTGGATACTATCCTGACTGTACAACTCACCGGTTTCGTAACGTTCATAAACATCCTGATCGTATTCATCCAGGTCGTCATAAGGTTTTTGGATCGAGCGACCACTGGGCGTGTAGTATCGAGCTACAGTAAGCCGAAGCGCGGAGCCATCTTTCAGTTCATATTGCTCCTGAACCAATCCTTTGCCGAAGGATCGACGGCCAATGATCACTCCTCGATCCCAGTCCTGAATCGCCCCAGCTAAGATCTCACTGGCAGAAGCAGATCCCTCATCAATTAACACCGCAATTTCACGCACATCGAAAAAGGGTTTACCTGTGGTTTCGTATTCGCTGCGCTTGGTGCTACGCCCTTGGGTATAGACCAGCAAGCGATCTTCTTCTTTGAATAGCTGGCTTAAAATTTTAGTAGCCTGTTGGAGGTAACCACCGGGATTCTGCCGCAGATCAATGACCAAATCCTGCATGTTATGTTCCTTTACCATCCCCTCCAGGCGTTCCATAAATTCTCGGTAAGTCGTCGCGCTAAAACGATTAATCTTAATATAGCCCGTGGTTTCGTTCAGCATAAAGCCAACATCCACGCTATGCATTGGAATCTCGTCTCGAGTAATCGTGAAATATTTGAGATTAGGATCTTTGCCACGCTTCACCCCTACCGTCACCTTGGTTCCTTTTTTACCACGCAACAAGTTAATAGCATTTACTTTTACGGCTTCTGCTCCTGCCACTAGCGAATCCTCAATCATTACGATTCGATCTCCGGCCAACAAACCAGCGGATTCAGAGGGCCCGCCTACTAATGGTGTGACGACCAAGATGGTATCTTCAAACATCATAAACTCAATACCGATGCCTTCGAAATTACCTTCTAGTTGCTCGTTGATGGCTTTGAGTTGATCTGCAGGAATATAAGTGGAATGAGGATCAAGCTGTTTTAAAATATTTTGGATCGCAACATCTACGACTTCTTGGCGATCAACCGTATCTACATATTTCGCTTCAATGTATCGTACCAGTTCTTCCAATCTCCCGGTCTGCAAGCGTTCTTTACCAATTTCACCCTTATCCGCCAATTCCAGCGGAGCTTGCTGAAGCTGTGTACCAATCAGCATACCACCGACCAGAACGATAGAGAACATCAAAGGCAGCCATACTTTCAACCGTTGGGGAGAGGAATCACTATTTTGCACCATTCCAAAGTATATTTAAAACAGAAAGGCAAGAATGCTTTTCTAAACAATAATTAGGTCTAAATATTATCCGAAGTCAATGTGAGTTGCCGCAAATATAAGGTAAAACGTTCTCAACACCATATCGTTGCAGAATTGCAAAAATAATCCGATTTAACTTTTGCCAATTTGAAAACAAAAAGAGAAATTTGTTATCAATATTTCAAAAAGTACACCGCTTAACCAATAAAACCATGGAAATTGATAACATCGATAAAAAGATCCTGTCGATACTGATGCAGGATGCCAATAAGCCATTTACGGAAATCGCTAAAATGATTCACGTTTCTGGTGGTACCGTCCACGTCAGGATGAAAAAACTCCGCTCACTGGGCATCGTCACCGGCGCCAATCTTACGATCGACTACAGTCGGTTGGGCTATGACATCACTGCCTTTCTGGGCATTTATCTCGACAAGAGTTCCCTTTATGATGAAGTAACCAAAGAGCTCACTCAAATTCCCGAGATCGTAGGCGCACACTACACGACCGGTAATTACAGCATCTTCGCAAAGATCGTTTGCAAGGATACTAATCATCTTCGAGAGGTACTTCACGATAAGATTCAAAAAATCTCCGGTATTCAACGCACCGAGACCTTTATTTCACTGGAGGAAAGCATCGATCGGCCCATCGATATTCTGGAAGAAGATTAAGACTTGGGGGGAAGCACTAGATTGCCTATCCCCTTTCTGGCATCTGGCATCTGGCATCTGGCATCTGGCATCTGGCATCTGGCATCTGGCATCTGGCATCTGGCATCTAAATATATTAACAAAACCTTATTTTAGCAGATGGAATAATAATTGCGAGTGCACGTTATAGTGTTGATTTTAATCAAGCCAAGAGCGATGTTGCGTAAACTTATCTCTTTAAGTATTTGCCTTGTTTTTCTTAGTGGGTTGGCCAAAGGCCAGGACGATAAGGACAGTGTCCCTTTTCGCAATCCTAAGTATATTGGCTACCGCCTAGCTTTAACGGATATTGAAGTAAAATCTGGCCGAAATGACCAATGGCAAATCAGTTTTACGGCCATCAATACTGGTCGAGAAGATATCATCTTGGGAAAATCCATTGCACCGCCGCCCTCTCTGGTCGTCAACTTCGACCCGAGCCTTGAGCAGCTACAACTAGATGGCAAGATGAGCGATATCCGCGAGCAATTATTGAAAAGCGATTTCTACATTGCGGCGGGCGATATCAAGACAGGACCTAAACTACAATTCACGGGCAAAAAGCCCAGCAATACTCAGCTTGCGACAACACCAGCTCCCGAACCTCAAGCAGATACCCCCGAGGTACTGACTGAAAAAGGCAACGAATCAGGCGAAATCGTTGAAACGAACACAACGCCAGAAGAAGAAGGTTGTCCCGATTTAATTATCGAAAAGGTTCAGATTCTGAAAAAGTCCAAGAAATGGGTTACCCTTGAATATACCATTTACAATCAAGGTGCCGGTACGGCGTACATTGAAGGGCCAACCAAACGCGATGAAGACGATTTGGCAATTCGCGCTTATATGTCCCGTTCAGAGCGCCTGACCCGAGGGTCGATTACCATTGGGGGAGATTATTTGGGCTCGGCCCGAGGTATTATTCCTCCCGGCGAGCGACTTGTTCAAAAAACGCGGTTTGATATTCGCAGCCTTACCAAATTCACTCCGGTCATCATCCTTGAATTGGATCCCTATATGACCATCACCGAATGCGATGAGACCAATAATAAGAATCATATCCAAGTCCTTCCTGACACCAATTAGTCGTCTACTTATCAAAGATTTCAAAAGTTAAGGAAATCTTAATTTTTAACAATAATACCATACTACCTAAATTTTCGAGGGCGTTTGTGATGGCGAACTAAAACCTAATTGCTATTATGAACAACCTTAAACTTTGGTGTAGTGTGTGCCTGATCATCGGTACGCTCTGCTTTGCTTGCAACCAAAATGATGATGATCAAGTTGAAGAATGTGGTCCTACCGTTTTGCCACCCAACTATTTTCCGCTTGCCACTGGTAATTATTGGTTTTTCGATGTGTATCAGATCGATACAACTGGAGCTGATGTGGAATACAAAGGCCGAGATACTATCCAAATTGTAGGTGACACGCTTATTGATGGTAACACCTATGCCATTGTCCAAGAATCCCCCTTCCTTTCCAGCGAACCACTGTTTGAATACTATCTGCGGGATTCCTCCGGTTTTCTTGTTACCAACGAGGGAAGTGTAAAATTTACTTCTAGTATATTTAACACCGTCGTTTATACGTTTGAATACGCACCAACCATTACCGGAGAGTTTCAAACTTTGGAAACACCTGTATTGCTTGAACTTCCAGTAGGTGATTTTGAAGCATTGAATTACCAGCAAACAGTGGGTCATATTGAAAATGTGGGTGTTACCAGAATGTACGATAATTATTATTCCGATGGTATCGGTCCCGTGCAACAATCCTTCGGTTACTTCATTGGAAATATCAACTTTGAGCGCCGTTTGATAGAATACAACCTCGAATAAAAAGAACAAGTCCTAAAAATAGATAGCCCGGATTAATCACTTGGATCAATCCGGGCTATTTCATTTATCAGCAAGTCAAAAGACTAATAGTAAATCCCGCGGCGAACTTTGGCAACGTGTTTAGCCAAGCGAACCACTTGACAGGTATACCCAAATTCATTGTCGTACCAAGCGTAAAGCGTGATATGACGGCCATCCTCGGCTACAATCGTTGAAGGGGCATCCAATACTGAGGTACTGGTCATACCGACCGCTTGGGAGGATACATACTCGGTAGATTCGCTGTAGTGAATTTGTTCTACCAAATCCCCGTGTAGCGAAGCATCCTTAAGCAATTGATTTAAATCTGTCTGATTGGTCTCACTTTTTAGGCTGAGGTTCATGATGACCAAAGACACATTAGGTGTAGGCACCCGTACCGCATTCCCAGTCAGTTTTCCTGCCAGCTGAGGCATCACCTTCGATACAGCCGAAGCAGCTCCAGTGGTGGTCAACACCATATTGGTCGCGGCACCTCTACCCCGCCGAGGCTTCTTGTGGAAATTATCCAGCAAGTTTTGATCAGATGTATAGGCGTGAATCGTTTCGATATGCCCTCTTTCAATGCCTAATTTGTCCTCAATGACTTTCAAAATAGGAACGATAGCATTAGTAGTACAAGAAGCGGCGCAGAAGACACGATCTTCTTCCAAATCCATGTCCTCGTGATTAACGCCATACACGATGTTCGGAACGCCCTTTCCGGGGGCCGTCAACATCACCTGAGCTACCCCCGGCCGCAAATGTACGGCCAGCGCCTCTCCGTCTCGCCAAACGCCGGTATTATCGATTACTAAAGCATTGTCAATGCCATAGGTCGTATAGTCGATATCGGAAGGATGTCCCGCGAAGATCAACTGCACCCGATTACCATTGATAATTAACTCTGAACCATCGGGCGTCACATCCACCGTGCCGTGAAATGGGCCATGGACCGTATCTTCTTGTAGAAGTGCGGCGCGTTTCAAAGCTTCAGCGTAGCGATCCTTCATTTTGGGGCGAACGACAATCGCGCGGAGACGCAACTGCTCACCACGGCCGGTCAAAGCCACCAAACGTCGGGCGGCCAGACGGCCAATCCGGCCAAAACCGTAAAGCACCACATCTTTGGCTTGCAAGCTATCATCTTGGCCGATGAGGTGGCTTAATTTATCACCAACGAAGTCGTCGATATCGCTATAATTCGAACGCTCTGCGATCCACTCGGCGCCAAGTTTGCCAATATCAATGCGCGCCGGACGTAAATCCTGGATATTCGCAATCGCATGTGCCAACGATAGACTCGTATCGACGGAAATAGGCTTATTGACGTAGTTTTTAGCAAACAAGTGGTCGTTGAGCACTTGGCTTGGACGGACATCGTATATGTCACGTCGGAAGAGAATTAATTCAATGGAGCGGTCAAAACGAAGTTCGCCGACAATTTGGAGGAGTTCAAGGGCGGTTTTTTCTTTTTCACGCCACATTTTCAAATCGCTTTCGGTCTTATGCCGAATGAGCAATTCTTTTTCGTTCATCATAACAATTATTTGGTTAAGGCTTGGTTGATGACTTAGAGCGGCTGGGTTGTTTTAACAAACGTGACCGCCCCAATTTGGTTGCAAAGTTGGTAAAATTCTAACGACAAAAAAAGCACCTCACCGGTTAAAGTGAAGTGCTCTTTCTATTTTTTGCTTCTTGATTTACAGTGGAATCGAAACCCACCGCAAAAAACCATACGAAGCGTTTTTTTATCGGTTATCGGGACTAAGCGCCCAGATAGTTTTTCAACAATTTGCTACGAGAGGTATTTCGCAGTTTGTTGATGGCCTTATCTTTAATTTGACGAACACGTTCGCGCGTCAAACCAAATTTTTCACCAATATCTTCCAAAGACATAGGATGCTCTACGCCGATTCCAAAATACAGCTTGATGACATCACACTGGCGATCGGTAAGTGTACTGAGGGAGCGATCGATTTCGCGGCTCAGGGACTCTCGATATTCCAAAGCGGAGTCGGTATTCGGTGTACCGGCATTTTCCAAAACGTCGAGCAGAGAGTTGTCCTCTCCTTCTACGAAGGGCGCATCCATTGAAACGTGGCGAGCGGCAACGCCGAGGGTGGTTTCTACCTCTTCGGTAGGAATCTCCAGTAATTCTGCCAATTCTTCAGATGATGGCTCTCTTTCGTACTCTTGTTCGAGCTCCGAAAAAGCTTTGTTGATTTTGTTTAAAGATCCTACTTTGTTCAATGGTAGTCGGACAATTCGAGACTGCTCAGCAAGTGCTTGCAGAATAGACTGACGGATCCACCATACGGCGTAGGAGATGAATTTGAATCCACGCGTTTCATCAAAACGCTGTGCGGCTTTAATCAAGCCCAAATTCCCTTCATTGATGAGGTCACTCAGAGAGAGACCTTGATTTTGATACTGTTTGGCAACGGAAACAACGAATCGTAAATTAGCTTTTGTGAGTTTTTCCAGGGCAATTTGGTCGCCCTGCTTGATGCGTTTGGCTAACTCGACTTCTTCTTCCGGGGTTAATAGATCAACTTTTCCAATTTCCTGTAAATACTTTTCTAGCGACTGACTCTCTCTGTTAGTAATAGACTTCGTGATTTTAAGTTGTCTCATGCAAGTAACAGTTTTAATGTTTAAGCAATAGTGGAAGAAATGGTTTTCTCTTGAGTACTTTGAAAAAGCGGTTCTTCGGACGAAGATGATATGCGATGGGCTAATTTGTGTAAAAATGCTCTTGGAGCTGGAATGCTGCACGATAGATGGTGCACGCATTTACTTCGAAATGTAGGTTCGGTTAGATTAGAAGGCATATCTCTCTCAATTCAGCTACAAAAATAAGGGAATAAGACATGTGTGTCAAGCCCTACCAAATTTTATATGGCAACTAGTTGGTCTAAAAACCGCTTAAACCGGGCTTTCCAGGAAATTATCACTGTTCAAAATAAAGAACAACTTTTTTGGATAAATCATTTTTTTATCATTTATTGTGGCATTACGTCATCTATCTCAAACCAATTTTAGACGTATGAATAGAGTATCTTTCACACTAGAATTTTTGTTTCGGGCCTCGCCCACTATCCTTTACAAATTTATCACCACTCCCTCCTGTTTAATACGCTGGTTTTGTGATGAAGTCGATATTACCGGAGAGCAATTCACCTTTGTCTGGAGTGGCGCCGCAGAAGTCGCCGAGATGGTCGACGATATCGAAGATGAGCGCGTTCGCTTCCGTTGGGAAGATGCCCCTGAGGATGAATATTTGGAATTTCGTTTCGGTCGATCTCCTGTGACGGGAGAAACCATCCTTGAAATCACTGACTACTGCGATGAGGATGAAGTAGACGATCAAAAACAACTTTGGGATAGTCAGGTCAAGGTGTTACGTCAAGAAACTGGCGGTTAATATTTAAATCCAATACGCACTAAAAAAGCCTTTCTGTGATGCAGAAGGGCTTTTTTAGTACTAGTGATTATATAGATTAGGCTAAAGGTTCTCCGCTAACGACCATATAATAAAAATTAGTCCGACCAGACCACAAGCGCCGGCCAGCCAGCTGATGAGTCCAGAACTCAGGAGGGAAGCCAATAAAGCTGCTGCTAAAGCTACTAAAATCAGCAAAGCACCAAAACGGAACTTCGGCTCGGAGAGAATATCATTGCCGCGACTTTTCTTCTTCAAACGCGCCTTACGTTTATCCATCTTACGCTTGATCTTCTTCATGCGCTTCTCCAGTTTTTTACGCTTTTTTGGAGAAAGGCTAGGATCATTGAGTGCTTCGCGCAGCTTATCTTCTACCGAAATTTGGCCTTCTGAATCACTTGCAGTCTCTGTGACGGCAGTCGCACCTTCTGGCACCACGACAACCGGCAACGCCTGGCTGCCTAGTGAAAGGAGCAAAAAACAAAACAGGGTAGAAATTCGGGCAAAAATTTTCATAAAGTGTGCTTTTAAATAGGTTTAAAAAACTGTGTATTGATACCATTGACAACAATAACGTATTTTGAGCAAAATATTAGTTTCTGGTACCTATATTTTGATGCAAAAATTTTCGATTCCCCCTATTTATCGCTTAGTTTGTAGCTGATATTTATGAGGCATTTTCTACTCCAATATCGCTATCTCCTCCTTTTTGTTCTACTCATGGGTGGAATAGGTCTGGCCTACAACTACTGGGAAATATTTGGAAATGCCCCTTGCTCCACCCACCAATGGCGGCAATCCGATAGCGCCTCCATGGCCCTCAATTATTACCAAAATAATTTAGATTTCTTCGCCCCACGTATGCACTACATCATGGGTGGCGAAGGTCGGGTAGCTGGCGCCGGTGAAGCCCCAATATTCTATTATTTTGTTGCTATCGCTTACAGTATTCTAGGTCCGCACGAGGGCCTTTTTCGCTTATTGAGCTGGCTAACATTTGTTCTGGGGCTTTATTTTATTGGTCGCCTCGTGCTGAAAGAGACCCAGGATTGGGCGATTGCACTATTCATTCCGGCCTTGGTAATGAGTTCGCCGGTGATCGGTTTTTATGCGTTCAATTTCACGCCTAATATCCCCGGGCAGGGTTTATCCATGCTCGGCATCTGGTTTTTTTATAGCTACGCTAAACAGCAAAAATTGAGGCAATTTTACCTCAGCATGCTCTTTTTCATGCTAGCGGGCCTCATCAAAATCTCTGCATTGATCCCTTTTGTAGCGATCGGTGCTATGGTATGCATAGAACAGCTCCGGCCGTTGCTATTTAAGTCGGCCCATCCGGTTTTCAAGCACCGCTGGGTACTGCTCCCGGGCTTTATCTCCGTCATTGGTGCCGTGCTGCTGTGGAAATACTGGGCCGAAGCGTACAATACGCTACACCGTACCGGCTATTTTCTGGCCAGTACCCGCTCCTACTGGAGTATAGAACCAGATCAACGGCTATACGTTTTCAATAATATCGTTCGGAAATGGTTTCATGACTTTTCGTACCCACTCACCCTTCAAAGCATTAAAATATTGGGCCTTGCCGCTTTGTTAACTCCCTTTTGGCAAAATCGCTTCACTTATCTCAGTCTTTTACTGATCTCGGTCGGTAGCCTCGCTTTCTACTTATTGTGGTTTCGGCAGTTCGAGCATCATGACTATTACGTAATTGAAATGGTCTTACTCCCTGTTGTCATTTTATTTTCCTTCTTTTCAATTTTAAAAAAAAGGCTGCCGAAACTAGTGCAATCCTGGATTTTCCGACTCGTGCTTTTGGCCATCTTGATTGCCAATGTAGTTTACGCCCAAGATCGTATTCAGTGGCGCTATCAGCCAGAAGAGGTATTCATGAGACATTTCAATCCCAGTTTATTAAAAACTACCGCACTCAGAAACTTTCTGAAAGAACACGGCATCCAATATCCAACGAAGGTGGTGAGTGTACCAGATCAGAGTCCAAATAACTCTTTATATGCATTAAACTTGATGGGATGGACCGAGCTCTACCTGGGACGTGACATGTTTGCGGATAAGGTCAAAGCACACGCCAGAGAAGGTGCCCAATACTTAATTATTAGCGAAGATCGCTATTTGAAAGCCGAGGATATGCAAGCGGTATTAACCTATCCCGTTGCTACTTTTGATAATAGCGTGCATATTTTTGATTTACGCCCTTTTGTTGAAAAAAAGAATGATTAACCCAAGCTGGAGTCAATCCGAAACCATTGATCTCAACTTGTTTTGAATAATAGCTTCATGATTCTGCACTTTGGATTAGAAATCGACGATCAGGTTTTTCCGCCACCACGGGAAGGTGAACACTATGTCGGCCCCCAAGGCTTGCTTCAGGTCCTGGAAATGCATCTAGGACTGAGTGGGTATCCCAACGATAACGAACATTTGCGAATTGAACAGTATCGCCAATTATTGGGTGATTATCTGGTCAATCATCCCGAAGTCTTCTACCGGCAATCGTATATTGCCGATCAGCTGGCCACGGCGGATCGACTACTCAGCATGCGAGATGAGTTGCTTATCAGTGGTTGGGATTTCACCGTGGCGCCATCCGATCCACAACGATTACAAGTGCTGGCGGAGCTTGAAAATGGCTTGGCGGGCACCGAACAAGCACTTGATCCCGGTTTTGCGGAGCGTTTTCAAGAGGTACTGCGTCAGCTTCCGCAGCGCCAATTCCCCTGTGAGCAGGTGATTTTAAATGAGCCTACGCGGCTTCTCCCTATACATTTTCGCCAACTTTTTAACCTTTTGCAGCGCAAAGGGATAACCATTGAGGAACGCAACGATCTGACGCCCCGTGGCAACAATGATCTACAAAAATTTCAGGCTTTCCTAAGTCGTGAGCAAGTCAGCGCGCCGCAGCAGCTCCAAGCCGATGGCAGCCTATTGGTGCTGCGGGCCAAACGTGAAACCGATGCCGCTGTCTTTCTAGCACAAATCCTCGCCGATAATCCCGAATTTCGGCCGCTTTGCCTGATTCCGGCAAAAAATCGAGCATTAGATAATGCACTAATTCAGGAAAATCAACCGGCACTCGGCATTTTATCCGCTTCCTTGGCCCGCCCAAGCTTGCAAATCCTTAAGCTGGCTCCGGCTTTTTTGTGGCGCCCTCTGGATCCTTTCAAAATTATGGAGTTCGTTTCGCTTCCACTGAAGCCACTCCAAGACGATCTCGCCGAGGTGATCGCCAGATTGATGGCCCAAAGCCCCGGAATTAATAGCGACAATTGGCGATTCAATATCGCCCGCTTTTTCGAAGAACTACCCACCAAGGCCCAACGACAACCTCGGATTGATCCTGAAGCTATCCGCGAGCAATACCGTTTCTGGTTCGAACCAAAGCAAGTCTACGATAGTCATAAAACGGTCCCCCACAGCGAAGTGATCCGTATTTTCGACTACATTCGCCAGTGGGCCCAGGATGCTTTTGAGGAGAGTAATGGTCGTAACAATTCGCTACAGGTTTTATCACAACAGGCACGGCGCATCGTCGAATTAGTAGACACTTTACCCGAGTCTGATCGCCAACTTAGTCCCTTGCAGTTGGAGCGCATCGTCCGCACGATTTATGAACCTTCACCGGTTGCATTCCCGGATACAGAAATCGGGCATTTGCATTATGTCCACTCTTCCAGTGCCGTACTCGATCAACACGAAGATCTGATTTGGTGGAATTTCACACGAAATGAACCGGAACATTTCTTTTCCAATTGGTATCAAGATGAATTACAATATCTCGCTACACGCGACATCCATCTGCAAACTCCTTCGGATCGCAACCAGTTATTGTTATGGCAACGCCCGCGTGCCATTTTAAATACTCAACGGCGGCTTTTACTCGTGATTCCCGAAAAGATTGATGGCTCGGCAGTCTTCACGCATCCGCTCTACGACGAATTCGAAGCTGCTTTCAGTAATCCAGAGCAAGTCACCGAACACGTGGAGCAGGCAGACCATCCTCTCTTGCATCAATGGTTACAAATCCCCAAGCAAGTGACATTGACCAACCGGCAGCTCGGACGGCCTCAAGCTTACATCGAATTACCCGCCAAAAAATCACTGCAAGCCCGCGAAGCGGAAAGTTTTAGCAGTTTGGAAGCTTTGCTTTACTACCCTTATCAATGGGTCTTCCGGCATCAAATCAAGTTGCGGAAATCTTCCATCCTCAGTATTGTCCCAGATGTCACGTTACTGGGTAATTTAGCGCACCGCTTTTTTGAATTACTGCTAGAAGAAAAGGGGGTAGAGCAATGGGAGAAATCTCAAATCGAGCAGTGGATCGACCGGCAAACTGCTCCACTCTTGGCCCGGGAGGGGGCTGTATTATTGTTGTACGGCCGAGAGCCGGAACGTATCGCCTTCATCAATCAAATTAAGTACGCCGCCTGGAGTTTGATTTCACTAATCCATAATAATCGCTGGTCGATTCATCGCACCGAAATGGACTTGGCGGGAAAATTTGAAGGTCTGACCATGCGCGCTAAAGCAGATTTAGTGTTGGAGCGGGAAGGTGAATTGGCGGTGCTAGACTTGAAATGGCGTGGTGCCGCGCGCCGCAAGCATCAAATCCGCAACGAAGAGGATTTGCAATTAGTTACCTACGCTCACTTACTCACCGAAGATCAAACCTGGGCACATACGGGTTATTTTATTCTGGAAAAAGGGCAGCTCATCGCCCGTAACAACCTGGCATTTGAAGAAGTGATCGCTGTCGCTCCCGATGCCGATCACTTGGAAGTCAATCAACGTATCTGGGGCAAGATGCAGAAGACCTATCGCTGGCGGTTAGCACAACTTGCTAAAGGGTGGATTGAAATCCGTACGGAACAGACCGTCCGGGAATTGGACGAAATCTACAATGAGAAGCTCATCGAGCTACTCGAAATGAAAGATAAAAACGCCCCATTTGACGACTATCGTACGCTCATCAATTTGATAGAATAGAGATTTTTTCAAAAAAAACACCTTCCTACGCAACCGTTCTTCCAATGGACCGGGTACTTGATGGCATAAGTCATTAATGACCGACTATTTTAAAATCGAAGTTGCCTTTGGCCGATTGGCAACTAAATTAGATTACTAAACCCAAGTGTGGTTAATCAGATGAAGGAAAGTTTATGAAAACTTATCGTACCTACTTAATCTAAGTTAATCCCCTTCTCTGCTTGCCTCTCAATTCGAACTCTTAAATGTTCTAAAAATGAAAAAATCAATCTTTTTCCTTCTTTTAGCACTTCCATTTCTCTTTCAAAGCTGTTTTAAGGATAGCTGCACCCGTGAAATGACTTACATTCAAAGCAATCCCATTTATATGACTTGGGAAGACATCCGAGCGGATATTACCTACGAAGCAGATCGCAAGTTAGAACAACCTGGTAAGATTTATTATTTCAACGACTACCTTTATATCAACGAATTAAGAGAAGGGGTACACATTTACAACAATACCAATCCCGAAGCACCAACCAAAGTTGGATTTATCAAAATCCCGGGTAATGTTGACATCTCGATTCGCAATCAAACGCTTTTTGCGGATAATTATACGGACCTATTGGCCATTGACATCAGCGACTTGACCGATCCTAAACTGTTGAAACGTATTGAGAATGTATATTATCACTACGGCGAAACAGCACAAGGCGTACTGGTAGCTTTCGAAACCGAGGAAGTCGTTGAATCGATCCCTTGTGATACCGATGAGGATGCCTGGATTCAGTCAACCCGTAACGGCGGTGGTTTTTTCTTGAACGCCGAGACTGCTGGTGTTGATTTTGGTGGCGGCGGTGGTGATGGCCTTGGCGGTTCTCTCGCGCGCTTTACGCTTTACGATAACTATCTGTATACTATCGACGATTATCAACTACACGTTTATGATATCGCTCAGACTAGCGCACCGGAGCAAATCAATACGATCGGTGTGGGTTGGCAGATTGAAACGCTATTTTCTTACGATGACCACCTATTTATTGGTTCTACCACCGGTATGCACATTATGGATGCGACCAATCCCGCTGAGCCTACCCACCGGTCTTCTTACAGTCACGCCTTCGGTTGTGATCCGGTATTCGTCAAACCACCTTACGCTTACGTAACACTTCGTGATGGCGATATGTGCAATGATGCCGATAATCAGCTGGACTTGGTAGACATCAGTGATCTTTCTGATCCAAAGCTGGAAAAAGTATTTCCAATGGAGAATCCACACGGTTTGAGTATCCGTGACAATACCCTTTTTGTATGCGAGGGAGATCATGGTTTGAAAACATTCGATATTTCTAATCCATTGGAATTGGACGAAAATCAATTGGCTCATTTGCGGAACATCAAGTCGAAGGATGTTATTTCACTGCCCGGTGAAAACAAAATTCTCTTGGTCATCGGAGATGATGGATTCTACCAATACGATGCTTCCAGCGCTACCAGCTTGGATTTGCTAAGTCGTATTCCGGTGGGTTTCTAAAGTAAAGTAGCAAAAAGATTGATAGCTTAAATAGCTAGCTACTAGTGCCATGAAAAAAATAACCTTTATACTTCTTTGCCTCGGCTTGTCATCAATGATGGCTTGCCGAGGAGAAGACGATGATGCCACCTGCCGTTTTGATGATCCATTACAAGAACTTCCCTGGCTTGGCGATTTACTGGATTCGTTAAGTACGGATGCGGTCTTCGGTGTACAACAGCGTGTTGTACAGTACCGTTACGCAGATCAGGATATCTTTCTGATTAATTATTGTGTCCGATGCTTCATTCCCGTAATAGCCATTCACGATTGCGAAGGCAATATTCTTTGCGGCTCTAACATTAGTAGCGATCAGGGTCCAGAAGATTGTAGTGAGTATTATCGCAATGGCAGTTGTACTCGTTTGATCTACCCCGAAGAATAGTTAAACTTAGTTTAAGTAAATTAATAAGTAATAGTAGTAAAATGTGGAAAGCAATAATTGGTCTGTGCATCTGCTGCCTATGGGTAATGGGTGTGCAGGCCCAATCGCCAGCCGGCAATGGCTATCATTTGATCCATCTTAAAGGTGGCAGTCAAATCAAGGGCACCATTCTAGAATCCTCAACGAGTGATACCCTGCGCGTACTCATCTCAGGTCGTGAAGAAATAGCACTGCCTAGAACCATCATTCGCAACACCGCCTATATTCAGCCCAATGATTTAGTCCTGGAGAATGGTAAATTGATTAAAGCAACCGGATTTTACGGCACCCTTGGTATTGGCGTCAATATCGCCAAAGCATCCGATGGTAATAATTTTAAAATCGGTGGCCTCCCCGGCGATGTTAGCTTTGGCTACTTTTTTAAGCCCCAGCTGGGGATTGGTGTCGGTGCCAGTTTACTGGTTATTGACCGCGTCTATATGCCAGTTTATCTGGAGTTGCGCAGTGACCTTTTCCGGCGTTCCACCAGTCCACATTTGTATTTCAAAGCGGGCTACGGTTTTGATGTACAAACCAACAACGATGAATTCTCTTCGCACAGTGGTGGATGGAGTTTTCAACCGGGACTAGATTGGCGATTTGCACTCGTTGAAGACCTCAATTTGTTATTAGGCTTTGGCTACCAATTCCAGTACGCCGAGAGAAATCGTGAATTGTGGGGCGGTCGGAGAGATCGCGATGAGATCCTCTATAAAAGACTAACATTTCGATTTAGCTTGCTATTTTGACCAGAAGCAGATGCTTTCTCTACGGAGAGAGCATCGTGCTACTCTATGGCCTGGCGGATGCGTGAACCATTGCTGTAATATTTCAAGAAGTCACCCCAAAGCTTGCGCTTTCGTCGGGCCCTTTGCCATACCAATACTCTCTTTCCCGAGTCAATCAATAAAATGCCAATGCGGTGCGCTTTGCAAAGCTTAGTCAGCTCCCGTCGCTTTTCTCGATTGAGCTTCCGCCAGCTATCTCTGGAAAAAGCCAGCCAACGTTCGTTAGCCGGGTATTCTGCTAGCTGGTTGAGGACCGGCGCCACTTTATGCCGGTAACTCCCAAAAGTCAACAAGCCATAGGCTGCCGCCCCTACGATGAAGGCATTGAGCGGCAGAAATATGCGCATCATCGGATCATCCATCCAAAACAAGGCAAAAAAGCAGCCGCTGAGAATACAAAACAGGCCACCGGCACGCAAACAATTCAGCAAAAAAACTGAGAGATCAAATTGTGTTTTCATGGCTGCCAAGGTCTTCATGGATTTTGCTTCCATGGATACCACCGTCGTTCCCCACCAAAAATGTTGAAAGGCCAATAACCCATCAGCACGTTTGCCACCGTAGTCGAGTCGTGTACGCACCTCTGCCTGCAGGTACATTTTACCTTTACGGGCCTTCTTTCGATACCATTCTTTTAAAAACTGAAGGGCTCTTCGTTGCACTGTCTGCTCCGAAAGTTGTGGCATAGTGTTTCAATCGTTGTTCCAAATCAAAAATAAACGATTTGATTGTATTTTTTATTTTTAAAAACAAAATATTTTAAAAAATACTCTAACAACGATCTAAATAAAACCGCCTTTAGCATCGATGAATGATCCTAAAGGCGGTCTGATCTTATTTAATAAAGCGTCTTATCTTATTGCTTCACTAAGCGCAAGGGTTGTGTTTGTGCCTCACCGGATTGAATTTGAGCGATATAGACGCCCGCAATCCAGTCTGCTCCCACAAATACCTGCCCATTAGATGTTGGTAGAGCACTTTCGTGGACTAATTCTCCTAAGGCATTGTATACGACTAAGTGCGCGTTAGGATCCAATTGTGGTAAGTCAAACGTAATTTGGAACTGCTCCGTAGAAGGATTCGGCACAGCAAGCAGTTGAACCGCGCTTAAAACCTCAGTGGTGTTTACCGGAGCAGCATCCCAGACACGGAAATCATCGAGCGCTGACTCCGTTAAATCAAAGTTAGTATTCCCGGTACGAACGATCAATTGCATGTTAGCCGTCGGCTCAATCACCTCAGCAATGTTTACCTCAAATGGTGTCCAAGCAGGAACGTCTAGTTCATCCATGGTGATCAACTCTAAGGTAGCAGTGGTCAAACCGTTGTCAAGGATAATACGTAGCTCATCATCACCGGGAGAAATCGTCTGTGGATTGACCGTAAAGAACCAAGAGGCATAACTGAGCCAGGGTTCGTTGTAAGCCGTCAAATCGAAAACCGGAGAAGTCAGAATAACATCACCGCCAGCGATTCCATCTTCGAATAGATCTGGTCCATTACCAGTCACGTAACAGGCCTCTCCAAGGTCCGACTGTACATCTTCGTCCGGTGTAAACAAGAAGCCGGCTTGGCTCACAAAAACACCAAAAGGTTCACCGCGTTCCCATTGCCCGTTGAAAGCATCACCAGAAGCAGTCCATCCTAAATCGAGCGCAAAGGGATCTTCAAGTCCTTTTTCAATAGGAATTTCCAGATTACCAATAGCATCATTAATCGTCAGAGCACCGGTAAAGCTGGTTTTATAGCCCCACTTACCGGCATAAATATCGTAGTTGTCAGCAAACATAGCCGGGATATTAAATACGCCATTATCATCTGCTTCTAAGTCAAAATTAAAATCTTCATTATAGATATTCACCTTGGCTTGGGGAACCGGGGCATTACTGGAAGCATCGATAACCGTTCCGGTAAAAGCAAATGAAGGTAGGGGCTCCAAAGCAACATCAAGCTCTGTAATTTCACCATTTTCTAATTCAACCGAAATCGTTTGTGGTGCGTAGCCTGCTTTCTTAACGAAAACATCGTAAGTGCCCGCTACACCATATCCGGTGGCATAAGAGCCATCACCCGTAGAGCGATCATCAACATTGGTGTCAAGAATTTGGATAGTCGCATTCGAAATGGCATTGCTGTTGGAGGCGTCAGTAATGTTTCCTTCTAACCAGCAGGCACGTACATAATTTGGTTCTAAGACATACAGCCCGTTACCAATATCTGAAATCAGAATCAAGCCGGATGGTAAGTAAGGATATGCCCCCCAGGCCCCCTCGAAGCCCGTTGATGCCGGAATATAGGTATCAAAATTACCTACCTCCACAAGATTTTCGGGTCGTGATCCGTCGACGATAATGCACCCATCTGTGTAATAAGAAATAATCAGCCAATCGTTCCAAACGTGAACATTGTGCGGCAGAACGCCATCGCCCAGAGTTTCATAAGGCCGAAACAGGTCCAGCTCCGTAATATTATCGGGGTCGGAAATATCATAGGAACCAATGGGGGCATTAGCGACTTCATCGGTCGTAAATAAAATCGTGCTATCATCCGACAACCAAGCGTTGTGCGTGAAATCCGCATCCGTAGGATGGTTAGCGATAAAAATCGGATTGGTCTTGTCCGTTACGTCATAGATGGTAAAAACACCATCTTCGATATCGGAGGTGTACACAATATTTGCTCGGGCGTAGCTATCGTGAGAGTAAATGGCGGGTCCCGCTCCGACGAAGATCGGTGAACCGGGCGTAGTCATCACGTCAACGAAGAGCAAACCACCGTCATTCACATTGCAACCTGATAAGTAAGCAAAACCAAATTCATCGATGAAGATATTATGACAAGGGCCGACGGTACCGAGATTTGGTAAGTTGGGGGCCCAGTTGACCTGGCTAGCGGAATTCGGTAAGTCCGAAAGATCAATGACGGCTACTCCGCCGCCGGTTTCATTCGTAACGTAGGCGTACTCTCCCCAGGTTTTAATGTCTCGCCAGTTTGAGGCGGCACCTTCCAAAAAAGCGACTTGAGTAGGATTCTCAGGATTTTCCAATGAGACAATAGATACACCAGTTCGTACACCGACTATGGCATACTCCGTTCCGTCTGGGGCCACATATCCCCAGATATCACTCAAGATTTCGTCATAAGTTAGATTACCACGATAAGTGACATTGAGTTGTGCAAATAATTGGACGGTAAAAATTGAGAGTAGAGAAAATAGTAATAGTTTTTTCATGAATTCAAGGTGTTTTAATTGAGTTGTATGAGCTGTATTTTTGAGTTGATCTTATTACTTAAATAATATTTTACGATAAGAGTTGATTGTGTTCTTTTGAAAGCAAACTTAAATGTCCTTTTCAAAGCAAACAATCTTAATCTACTGAACCACAGAAAAAGCAGTCTGAAGTCCAAAAATCAGTTTCCGAAATACATTTTTATACTAATCTTAAACTAGCGCATCTTCGGGGACCACATCCGGGCGAAGTCTTTCGAGGGCTTCCAAAGTACCCGCTACTGTAGCCAAAGGTGGTGCGACCATAAAACCGATTCCGGTCATCAATAGCAGCATGAATACGGTGCCGTTGCCCATTGCCAGGCCGCGGTGCTCGCGCACAAAGCTGACGCTACCGCGCACGGAGAAATAGCGCTCCAGGGTATAATCCAGGTTACCAAATCCGGCATAGTTGGCTTGTACCAGAAAAATCAGGAAGGGCGAGATCCAACCGATAACGGGAATAAAACCAAAAATGAACAAGACTAAAGTGAGAAATAACTCGCGGGATAAATTGCGTAAGGATAGTCGAATACCACGCATAATATCGCTGATAGCTTTACTCAGACGGAATGGCTGCTTTGGTAATGGTCCGAGCAAACGTTCTTCGACCTTGGCCGATAAGATGCTCATAAAGGGCGCAACCAGAATGAGGATAAGATACTTGAAACTAAGCAGACCACCGATTCCCACCATCAATCCACCAACCCAACTACTGACCGACTGAATGGTGCCACTCCCCCACTCCCAGGAATACCAGGATACTAACCAATGCCCAACGTCGTCGGCTAATTGCCAACTCGCATAGGCCACTCCTCCTCCCAGAACGATACTAATAAATGCCGGAATCAGTGCGTAGTGCCATAGCCCTAAGTGATTAATCGAATGAATCGCCCGACCGTAGGCGCGGATACCATCGAAAAAATCGCGAATCATGTGGTTGTTTTAAGTGAGTAATGAATCACGTCCACAATGATAACTTTCGACGACAAATAAAGGCGAGAAATTCGCGCGAAACATTACTTTTTTCGACAAAAGTCCTCTAAGAAGTCAGTTGACGGAGTAACTGGCGCACATTTCCTACGCCAATTAATTTGAAACGCGCTGCCGTTTGAGCCAAGCCTACTTTGATCGTATAGGCTTCGGGAGGCAATGCTTTAAACGTATCTTCATCGGTATGGTCATCGCCAATGGCCAACTGAAAATCATATTCCTCCTTGGATAACCAATACATGGTGGCTTTGCCTTTGTTGACCCCGGCATTTTTGATTTCAACTACCTTGTTGCCTTCTAGTACTTGCAAATCTAAATTAGCCGTCAAGTACAAAAGGACATCCCGGAACTCCCGGACCCGCTTTTCTCCCAAATCTTTATCAATCGTGCGGTAGTGCCAAGCCAAAGAATACTCTTTCTCTTCGATAAATGAGCCCGGAGTGCGCTCCAACAGACTTTCCAACACCGGTCGAATATCATCTTTCCAGTTATTGGTCAAGGCCGAACTCACCTTCCATTCTCCACGTCGCTTAATCCACACGCCGTGCTCGGCCGCCATATCAATCCCCAGATGGCCGAGCCACTGATCAAGGGTCTGTCGATCTCGCCCCGAAATCACCACCAGTTTGGTCCCCGGTTCGTCTTTTAGTTTGGTCAATAATTCTAATAATTCCGCATCGGGCACTACCGTCGAGGGATCCGGCTGAAATCCCATCAGCGTCCCGTCATAATCGAGCAATACCAGCTTTTTTTGGGCTGCTCGGTAGGCATCAACTAATTGGTTGCGTTCTTCCTTTTTCAATAGATTTGTTTTTTTCCGTTCTTTAAATTCATACAGCTGCATCTGCTCTTTGATGAAGGTGGTGGCCCAATGCCGCACCGTATATTTTTGCAACTTTTCCTGCATTTTGCCCAAGCGTTCAGCTTGCTCGTCCTCTGGCATTTCGAGTGCATACAGTAGTGCCGCTACCATATCGTTCACATCCTGAGGATTAACGATGAGCGCGTCGGTCAATTCATTGGCCGCACCAGCCATTTCGCTGAGAATGAGCACACCCTGGCCAAGTGTTTCTTTGCCGGCTACAAATTCTTTAGCGACGAGATTCATCCCATCCCGTAGCGGGGTGATCATCGCAATATCGGCGGCCTGATACATCGCCGTCAACTCTCCAAATGGGAAAGAGCGGTAATAATACTGGATTGGTGACCAGCCAAAGGTGCGGTACTGGCCATTGATTTTTCCTACCAAAGTGTCTACCTCGTCTTTTAATTCCTGATACTGATCTACGTTAGAACGAGAAGGTACCACGATCAGCATGAGGGTCACTTTGCCCCGGTATTGTTGGTGCTCCGCAATGAACTTTTCAAAGGCGCGAATACGCTGTGGAATCCCTTTGGTATAATCCAGTCGATCAATGGACAAGATGAGTTTCCGACCTTTTGATTTCAGACGCTCGATTCGATTGCGAATCATTTCCTCATCGGCCAGGCGCTCGGGAAAAGCATATTTGTCATAATCAATGCCCATTGGAAAGACATCAACGTTGACGAGTCGATCGCCGACCGGCAATTTTCCAAACTGATGCTCATAACCAGCGATGCGATAGACCGCACTGAGAAAATGTCGCATGTAATCAAAAGTGTGGAAGCCAATTTGATCGGCACCAAGTACGCCATTCAAGATGTCCTCACGCCAGGGCAGTATTCGAAAAATTTCGTAGGAAGGAAATGGAATGTGTAAAAAGAAGCCAATACTGACATCCGGTTGTTCTGCCCGAATCATCGCCGGCAGCAACATGAGTTGATAATCGTGCACCCAGATGAAATCATCGGGTTGGATATGCTGGAGGACCAAATCGGCAAATTTGCGATTAACAGCTTGATAGGCCGCCCAATAATCGTCGCGATAGGTGGTGTATTGTGAAAAATAGTGAAAATGGGGCCAAATGACTTTGTTGCTGAACCCTTCGTAATAGAGGCTGATGTCTTCCTGGCTCAGAAAAAGTGGAATCAAGCCTTGTTTGCCCAGATCGGCGGTCACTTCGGCTTGCTCGGTTTCATCTTCGATTGCTTTGCCCGCCCAGCCGATCCAGATTTTCTCGATCTGGGTATCTAACGAATTGAGCCCGGTGGCGAGGCCACCGGCACTGGGGTGATAAAACAATTCCCCCTTCTTCTGATCGATGGTAATCGGCAAACGATTCGAGACAATGACTAATCGAGACATAGAGCTTCATATTGGGAAGGCGTAAAAATAGGGAATGATTAGACAACTAGGTCAAAACCATTAATAATTTTACATCAAATCTGCCCTAACATTATCAAATATGCAATCATTTTAAACAATCTTTCATAAAACGTAAGACGCACTACTCTGGTAAATCAGAATAGTGCGTCCAAGTATTTCATTTGGCCTAGCCAAGTACTTCGCCTTAGGCTGGTTTTTTACGTTTACGGCGCGTTTTGAATAATTCAACCACTTCTTTCTCTTTCAGGAAGCCCAGATCAATGAAATTGGTAGAGACAAATTTCTTGATATCTTGGTAATCCTTTCCGCGCTTGTCGGTATAACGCTTCAACAATTTTTTCACATAGGCCATACACATTTCCTTCAAATCCTGATTGAACTGTTGGTTGGAAAAAATCCGCATGTAGGCCGGAAAAATCTTAGATAATTCAAAGTACTCTGAATAATCGGTCACTTCGATATTGTACATAAAACGGCCGATGTAGCTGCTAATGGTTTTGCGTAAGCACTCATTAATATCGGACAAACCTTCGTACTGGCCGTAGAATACTTTGGTTGCTTCCACCGCATCTTCGTGCGTATATCCTTTACCGTGAATTTCTTCGAGCAAGGTGTAGTAACGCGTCAAATCATCATCTACTTTGAAATCCAACAACATCGTTACCCGCTTATCGGCCTCAGCATCAACCACAAGTTTGCTGTTACGAATTTTCAAAATCAGCGCCAACCACTGGTCTACAAAACCTTCTTGTTCTTTACGGCAGCGGTTAAGCACCGCGGCTAAATGCGCTTGATCTTCTTTTTCCAAGTCAAAGAAGTGGCTGTATAGTGCTAACATTTCCAAGTGCTCATCCGTACCCACAAATTCTGGATTATCCAGAAAGCTTTTGATCTCGGAAATGTAGCTGGTGTGTGGTAAGTCCTTGAGAACGCGATAGTGAATAAATGATCTGAGGGAAGGGAAAAGTACTTTGAGTTCAGACTTAGAGCTTGGAAACTCTGTCGTCATATAGTTTTCGTTCTGAAACTGGTTGAGGTAGCGTTTATGCCCTACAGCCCGGTCACGAACATCACGGTAGCGCGGCAATTTCTGCCCTTGCAAGAAGTAGCGAATCTTTTTATTGACAATTTGATTGGTCAGGTTGGTGATCCAAATATCACTACTTAAGGCGAATCCCATCTGGATGGTTTGTCCGATGCGCTTTCTAATCAAATCGTAGTTAGAAGAGTTGCATACAGCCATCAGAATTTTCTTAAAATGATTCTGTGGACGAAGGTACTTGTAATTACTATTGATCACGCCGCGCAACACCGCATACCCCAGAATACGTGGTAAGAACAAGCCTTCAAAGCGATCTTCGACGAGAATATTTTCGAAGGCAAAAAGCTGTAAGGGATGATCATGGGAAACCTCGGCGTATAAGTCCTTGATTTGTGGCTCGAAGCGATCCCGCATCGATTGGTAAAATTCCTCTTCTTCTTCCTCCAAATAGCTGGCTAATTCTTCGGAAGCCTGGATGCCCTCGGCAATTTCGTCGAGGCGGTCGCTATAATTTTTAGCAAGTTCCTTCATATCAATAAGGGTTTACACGGTTAAAATTGCGCGTAGACGCTTCAGCTGTCTACAGTTAAATTGAAACCTGGCAAGGCAATTAAGCCCGGCCAGGTTTCATTATATAAATTTTGTCGTTCTTTTTCGACTGTATGTAATGCCCGAAGGCAACAGCACGAAGATAAAAAATTCCGACAAAAAACAGTCTTAATTTGAAGATAATAGCGAGAATCGTTTCGCTTATTTCTCTTCTTCTTTTTTCTCATCATCAGCGGCTGGTGCCTCTTCTGCTGGCTTTTCTTCGGCCGCAGGGGTCTCTTCAGCAGCTGGCGCTTCTTCAGCCGGTGTTTCCTCGGCTGCTGGCTGCTCTTCGGCTGCAGGCGCTTCTTCGGTGGCTGGTGCCTCCGCTTCCGCAGCTGGCGTTTCCTCAGCAGCTGGCTCTTCAGCGGGTGTTTCCTCAGCAGCAGGTGCTTCTTCGGTGGTTTCACCAGCTTGATCAGCAGAGAATGATTCAACCGTAGTTTGTTCTACTGTTTCAGCGAAGGTACGATCGTCAGCAGCTTCTGGTGCATCATCACCATCCGTTGGGCCAGCCAATGGAGAGGCTACTTTTTTAGGTTTTCCAGAGATGGCTTCCAAGCGCGCTTTACGCTCTTCTTGGTAAGCTTGACGACGCTCTTCGATCTTCGCTTCTTTTTCAGCGATCCATGCTTCGTACTTCGTATCCGCTTCTTCAGTAGTCATCGCACCTTTTTTCACACCACGCATCAGGTGTTTACGGTACAATACGCCTTTGAAACGAAGGATAGAACGTGCAGTTTCGGTAGGTTGTGCTCCTTTCATTAACCAGTCGAACGCGCGGTCGCGATCCAGATCAATGGTAGCAGGAACAGTCATTGGATTGTAGGTACCGAGTTTTTCGATGAATCGACCGTCACGTGGAGCACGTGCGTCGGCAACTACGATGTGGTAGAAAGGTGCTTTTTTACGTCCCTTTCTTTGTAAACGAATTTTTACAGACATTTAAGTTAAAATTTATTTGGTTTAACCATACCCGCATAATCTCGCGAGGAGACAACGGGCTTTCAACGCGGCTGCAAAGGTAATACTTTTTTTGATTCGGCGTGTGATTTATTGGGAAATCTCTTTTGGAGATGCCAGATAGAGAGATATCAGATGCCAGATGGAGGAAGACATTAGATTTTAGACCCGCTGCGTTATTAGAAACTTAGAGTTTGTGGGATGCCGATTGGATAATAAAATATCTGGCATCTGGCATCTGGCATCTGGCATCTGGCATCTGGCATCTGGCATCTAATAAAACTAAAAAAGGGGAGCAATCCCACTGATTGTCTCCCCTAGCCTAGTTAAAGGCTACTCCCATATTTTAATCTTTCGATTTCGAATTTGTCCTCACCGTTCAAAAGTTTGAGGCCGTTCTGCTTGTCAAAAGAAATGCAGTAAAAGGTTAGTCTCTCGAAATGACGATCTTTTGGCTATACGTTTGCCCATCTGTTTCAATGTTTAGCCAGTACAAGCCATTCGCCAAATGATCAATTTGTAGTTGGGTCTGATCGGTCTGCTGCTCCAGATATTGCGTCGAAACGAGTTGACCAGAACCATTAAACAGTTGCATGTACCCCCGATGAATACTCTGGTCAAACTGAATATTGAGTATATCATTAGCCGGATTGGGAAAAACATGGACGCCTGCTGAAGTTTCGCGATTAAAGGAGACACTACGGATATCGGAATAACTGAATTGACCATCGAAGTCCGTTTGCTTCAGACGGTAATAATTGATCCCCAACTGGGGTGACGGATCAATCGTTTCGTAGGTCAGCGTCTGTTCGCTGGTACCCGCTCCGGCGTGATGAGCAATCGGCTCGAAATTTCGACCGTCGAACGAGCGCTCGATAGTAAACAATTCATTATTCAACTCATTCGCAGTCTGCCATGCCAGCAAGGTCGTTAAATTATCCTTTGCCCGAGCCTGGAAGCCAAGCAGTTCAATGGGTAGTAGTGCGGAGCAATCAAAATTATCGTTGATGAGTTGGGTCCCCGGAAAAGCACCACAATCGACCCCCTGTGGCGCAGTGGGCCCACAAGCGGTAAACGTCTGGTCATCAAATGCACTTCCCGACTCAAAGCAAATATTATCCGGCTCCCCGGCGCCTCCCGTATCAAAGGCCATGGTCACCCGAAAAAGGACGGCCGGCGTAGCGGTAATATTGTCGACAGGAATTGCCCCGGAGGAAAAAAACTGCTGCCAGGAAAAAGAGAAGCGACTCGTCGTATTATCGTTGGTGACAAATGTATTGTAAATGTTAAAAATACTTACTGTTTGCCCCAACACACAACCACTCGGATAGCTGATGGTTAATCCACCATTAGTGAAGATAGAGCTTCCAAAAGCATCGGTATTATAATTAAAGTACAATTGACCGGAGCCTAATTTAAAATCCGCGTCGCTAGCGAGCGTCACATCAAAAGTGACATCCGTTGACGAAGTGACTTTATTTGTAATGGCAAAGGTGATATTTTGGGCCAGGCTTGATACAGTTCCCAAAAATATTAGGATACAAATGATGAAATAATTACGCATGATTAAAGTGTTTTATAATGTATTTTTAATAGGAGAACTGTGCTCCACGACCCAAATTGGGGGTCAATTTGATTTGTAAATCGGTGTTTTGGACTTGTCCGTTGAGGTCGATATCCCCGGGTAAATAACCGGATGTCCCCAGATTTGAGGTAAGTGCATTCCTGTCGGTATTTTGTACCTGACCATCACCGTCAAAATCACCGCTAATCAGGCCATAATTGCCATCTCCAAAGTCGAGCAAAGCGGCGGCGCCACCTTCCACTAGACTCGGATCAGTAGAAAAGTCAAGCACGGGGGTACCATTACTCAGATCAACAGTACTAGCGGCGAGGATGCCGATATGATTACGATGTCGAATGCTAATCAAAGGCGTTTCAGTAGTGGCGATTTCCGGGAAAGAAAGATTGGAACGCCCGTCGAGGTCGACCACATCGCCATCCTTTTGTAGCAGGGCCGCGCGGGCGGCGATGACGGTAGAAACATCCGCCGAACTGCGTAGTTCTACAAAAACCCAATCCACGATGGCATTACTGCCGGTTTGGACCAGTATCCTTGCATCGATCTGCTCACCACCTCCACTGGCCGGATAATCGTAACTCAATGCGGTGTAGGGCTCAGTAGTAGGGACGAGATCAGTGCTCCGTAGGTCGTCCGTCATTTCGCCACTGCTACTGTCATAAGGCCCCGCCAGCAATACATTGAGCTCTAGTTTCGGGGCGCTGGCAGCAAGCGTCCAGCGACTAAAAAAGTCAATGCTATCGACTTGCACGTAGTTGTTGGTAGCATCCAAATTGGCGCTGGCGGGATTGTACCAAAAGGCGCTATCCTGCCGCCAGGGGCCCAAGTCAGATTCGGTATTGCTATTCAGCTCGGCGTCGAGGTAGTAGAACCGCAGCGTAGCGCCTAAATCGCCATTATTGGTCGGTGCAATAGTAAAGCTGCGCTCGATACTGTTGCCGCCGTTGAGGCCTTGGGCGGGGTGTGCTCGTTGAATCAAGGTACTGCCAAGATCTTGGGAGGAGGAAATACTCACCCCCATATTGCCGGGGTTCTCGTTACTCGGAGCGTTGAGGGTCACTGTTTTTTGGATCATCCCACCACTAGGACCGATGACGCGGCTACTTTCCGACTCGTTGACGATGTTACCGTTGACACTTTCCAGGGTAATGGTATCGCCGTTGAGGTCGAGTGTGCCACTGGTCATCACCAGCTCATTGTTGATCTGGATATTTTGTTGGAGCTGGGCACCGTTAGCTGATTTGTTAATTTGCAGATTATAGAAAGTGCTGAGCGAGTCGCCACCAATGGCAGACTGTGCGTCGCTGCCATCTCCCATCATGACGACCGTACCCAGCGTACTCTCAAAAGTCCCGTTATTAATGAATTCTGCATTTTGGAGCACCATTTGGCTGCCACCACTTTGGACTAGATGGCCGCCCTCAATCCTAAGTTGAGTCTGCCCATAGCCAATGATCGAGCTACCAAAGAGGCTAAGTAAAACCAGGGGATATAAAAGGAACTTATTATTTTTCATAAGATATTGATTTCAATTTGTTGGTTGGGTATTTACTTGGATGGGCTATCTGAATGATCAGTCTGCATTTGCTCCAACATCGCTTTCAGTTCGACGTATTGGGATTCGATCTGGCCAACAGTGCTCAAGGCAGCTTTCACTTCGTCGAGCTCCGCCTGCAAGCGTTGAATGTCCTGACTTTGTTGCTGGATAATGTCTTGCTGATCTTGGATACCTTTTACCAGCAGTGGCGTCACCGCCCCATAATCTACCGTCCAAGGATCTATTTTTGGATTTTCACCGCCTTCCTCCACTACCGTGGGAAAAACGGTGTACAATTGTTGAGCGATAAATCCCGTTTGCCGGTGACTGTCGGGGTCTACTTTGTAATTATAATCACGTACCTCGATCTTTAGAATGTCTTGCAAGCCGTACTGGGTCGGTCGGATATTTTCTTTGAGCCTAATATCCGAGGAGTTCATATAGTTGACCGATGAATTACCACCTTGACGAATGCGGCCACAGTAGTCGCCATCCGGCGATTCAAATTCTACAAAGCTGGAGCGTTGGTTACCATTATACGTACTATGTCCGGCTATGATCAATAAACCATTGTTTCGGTTGTTGTTGTTATTTTGGGTATTATCAAGGGTCATCGCAAAATCACTCACGCCAGCACCCGCACCAAAAAAATAAGATTGACCATCCTTCATAATCCGCAAGGCGTCGGAGCGACCGTTGGCTGATGAGCCTTTTCCAACTACCAGTATCCGATCATCATTGTCAAATCCATTCTTATTGTCTGCACTGTAGGTCGTGTTATACATACCGAGGGCAACTTCGCTAAAAGAAGAGGCGATCGTACCCGTCCCAATAGCGATGGCTTGCTCTGCTTTAGCCTCATTATCGGCCCCCATAGCAATGGCTTCTCTGTCGGTAGCGTTATTATTATCACCAATAGCGATGGTTTTAGCATCGGTCGTCTCGTTTCCTGCCCCTATGGCTACGGACAGGTTACCGCTGGTCGAATTCGAAGATCCTAAGGCGATCGAAAACCCACCACTAGCAGTATTGGTATTACCGATGGCCGTGGAGTAATTACCCGTTGCGTCATTCTCGACCCCCATGGATATGGACCACCCACCAGAGGCTTTACTATCCTCACCTATGGCGAAAGAATAGGAGCCGATATTGCCTTCGTCCCAATCGCTTCCAGTAACTTTACCCATTCGGAAAGCCCCTTTGCTTTTATCAAAAAAGCATTTTAGTTCGTCTCCAGAACTATGATTTAAGCTATTCGCACCTAATAAAAAGTCATCATTGTTATTCTGACTAGAAATCACGCCATTGCTAGTAGTAAAGGCCCGATTCAGGTCTACGAAGTTGCCATTGCTGATGCTTAGTTCGTCGCCAGATAAGGTAAGGGTCTGTTTAAAGCTGTTCAGATTTACCGAATTGTTATTACTAATACTTAGGGTATTGCTGGATAGACTTAGGCTTTGTTTAAACTCGCTCAGATTCACTGTATTCCCGCTGCTGATACTTAGATTGTTGCCAGATAAGCCTAAGTCCTGTTTGAAGTCACTTAGATTGACCGTTTTTGGCGTATCGCCGTCGCTTTCCAGAGACAGTTGTAGAATATCAGCGTTGGATAGGTTGAAAACATCGATCTTTTGGTCGTCGGTATTATCTTTATAGCTGCTCAGATTCACCGTTTTGGGGGTATCTTCGTCGCTCTCCAATGAGAGTTGTAGATTATCGTTCACTAGGCTAAACAGGTCGATTTTTTGATCATCGGTATTGTCCATAAAGCCGTTTAAATCTACCATTTCCGAGCCTTGCCCATCTCCTTTTAAAGATAGCTCCAAAAGCGTCCCATCCAGTCGGAGGGTGTCGATCGTTTGCTTATCCGTAGGGGCCGTTATCTGATAAGTCCCATCCACAAAAAATAGGGTATCGACTTTGCTAATGCTAATACCTACCGTGATAGGGTCTGCGGCAACTAGATTGGTTTCGATAATGGATTGTATGACAGGTACCGTCTCGTAATACGTCTTGAAGGTATAGTCGATACCTCCAAGTTCGGTATTACCTCCAGGGTATGGGTTATTAGTTCGGCATTTAAGGGCAAAGCTTCCGCTGCCGGTCGTCTCCCGAATTGAAAAGGTATAACGGACGCCTGCCGTTAGATAGATTTGTTCGTTGGAAAGATCAAAATTATGCCAAGGCGTAGCCATGCTATCAACGACTCCTTGATAAATCAGGATTCCGGTGGTATCTCCTCCTTCAAATACCCGCAAGTCACCTTGATTGAAGGCACCCGAACTGAGCACACGTAAATCAATTTGAGTCAATTTTCCCGTCTTTGTTGGGGTGAAGGATTGATACATGGCCGTAAGATTCAACCGGTTACTATTGCTGAGCTCTTGAACTACATCTAGTCCTGCCTCTACAAGTGTATCCACGTACTGTAAGCCCGTTTCATTCAGATTGCGAAGCGAAGAAACGGCAATTCCATCTCCGTTTTCGATCAAAATGGAATCTTGAGTCACCGAAAGATTTTGGGCATCACGACCTGTCACCTCACGCCAAGTGGTTGAGAAAAACCAAAAGCTATTGGTGGTCATATCAAATACCATCAGCCCGGTTGCTGGGTTACCGATATTCTCCCGTTCGGTACTGCTCATTCTAGGGATAAGTATTCCTTTGCTCGTACTACTAATGTCGAGTAGGGCCGAGGTATCAGGATCGGCCCCGTTGGCGTTAATACCGATTTGCGCGGTACTGTAAGTGACAGTAATAATCACCAATAGCACGGCTAATTGTATTTTTTTAAAGAAAGACATGATTCGATTTTAGTTAAATGGGTATATTATTCTGCTTTGATAATGAAATTGATGGGATAGTAGGGCGGCATATTATTATGAGGCTGATTACCACCTTGGCCAGCCGTATTGCCGGTGATTGTGGTATAATTATATAGCTTGGCATCACCTCCATCTCTCTTGTCTTGGGTACCAGTGCCGTTTTCGGATAGATACGGCTGACTCGTTTTCAGCGTACCCGCAGCGTGACTATGGGCAGGCATTTCGGCTATAGTCAGGGCATGCGTTTCTTCCCCTCCGGTTACGCCGATATTATAGACCGTTCCATTACTGGAATTCGTATTGATACCCAAGGGGAATCGACCTCTAAAATCGGGGGTATTAGAACCTCCTAATAAAGCAGCTAACTCATCGTATATATCATCATTAAATGATCGTCCGTCACACACTATCCATCCGCTAGGGGCATTATTACTAGGCCACATGATGATGGTACCAATGGGGACAATATTGGTCAAACTAGACCCATCTCCCTCAAAACTCGTCGCGGAGACGGTGCCGTTGACCTCTAATTCGTCCGACGGATTTGCTACGCCGATGCCTACTTTTCCCGCATTGCTGATTCTTATGCCTTCGTCCGCACCATCATTAGAGATCCAGTGATTCCCCAATTTTATATTATTCCCCATATTTAACATCCCAATTATATCTACCCCACTGGTTACATCTAATTCTCCCTTTATCTCTACGTTGCCGTTATCCTCAATCTTTAATCCTTCATTTCCACCATCATTAGATAGCCAATGGCCATTTAACTCTATATTATCACCAGCGACGATGGCCGCCCCGACTTCTAAGCCACCACTCATTTGGACATTTCCGAGATCGGTTATTTGAATGCCTTCGTTGTCCCCATCGCCGGATATCCAGTGATCATCAATCACGATATTATCATTCATCAACAGAGTACCATCAACCTCTAGCACACCACTCGTAGTGACTAATCCATCAGTGCCTACAAAAAAGCCTTCGTTGTCGCCGTCATTAGAGATCCAGTTACCTTGTGTGATGAGGTTACCCGAGAAGGTTGTATTTCCACTGTTGTCGATGGAAATGCCTTCGTTCTCCCCATTGTTGGAAAGCCAATTGTCAGAAAGAGAAATATTCTGGGTAGCGCTGTGATTACCGAGATTATCTTTTAGTGTGGACAGGTTGACAGCGATATCTTCTACGCCATCATTTTCTAGCGATAGGCGTAAAGAATCACCGGAAAGAGAAAACACATCAATCTTTTGGTCGTCGGTATTGTCTTTATAGCTGCTTAGATTGACTACTTTGGGATTGTCACCGTCACTTTCCAGAGAGAGTTCAAGATTATCGTTCGATAGGGTAAATACGTCAATTTTTTGGTCATCAGTATTGTCCAGAAACCCATTTAAATCTAACTTTTCCGAAGCCTGTCCATCCCCTTCCAGAGATAATTCTAAGAGCGTCCCGTCCAATCTGAGGGTGTCGATCGTTTGATGGTCCGTATTGTCTAAATAACTGTTTAAACTCACCGTATTTGAACCACCTGAAATAGACAAAGTATCGTTAGAAAGAGACAATTCCTGATGGTCAGAGTTATCCAAAAAGGGGCTCAAATCAACAGCTTGGGCAGCCGTTCCGTCATTTTCCAAAGAGAGTTGTAAATTATTGCCCTGCAGCCTTAAGGTATCGATCTTTTGCGCATCGGTATTATCTAAATAACCGCTCAAATCTACGCCACTGCTATTAACTAAGTGCAAGCTGTCATTTGAAAATGTCAATTGCTGTGCATCGGTATTATCTAAATAATAACTTAAATCCACCGCGTTCCCATTTTCAATACTTAAGTCATGGTTAGATAAAGTCAAGGTTTGATCATCGGTATTGGGATTTTCGTATTCCACGATTTCACCGGTCATCGGACTAATCCCTACGATAGCATCACAAGTCAAATTAATAGCTTTTAAATCTAGAGTTAATCCATCAAGGATATAGGCACAATTATCTATCACCATAATACGTCTTGGAAAAGTGCCTATGTCAAGGGTTGCTTCAACCGAAATATTCGCAAAATCACTAATGTTGACAATCATCAAATCATCCGCATCTGAATCAACGATATACGCATAATCACCAATCACTTGAATACCGTGTGGACTCGGACTAATATTTTGACTAATGGCTAAAGTCGGATTAGCGGGATTGCTAACGTCATAGATGTTAATGTCATTTCCATAAGTATCGGTGATATAAACATAATCACCGACGGCATCTAAACCTTCTGGATGCGTTTGGAGATCAATAGCCCCTTGATACGTTGGATTCGTAGGGTTACTAATATCCACAACCATTAAGCTTTCTGTGTAACTCTCTTCAATGATGTAGGCATAATTGCCTTCTATCTTCAAAAAAGTTGGATTAAGCTCAATGCCCACACTCCCGACAATAGTTGGACTTGCAGGATTACTAATGTCAATCACTTTTAACTCGGCATCCCCATTATCAACGACATAAGCATAATTGCCTTTGATCTCTATTCGAGCAGGTCTATCAATTGTTATAGTGGTTACGATACTGATTGCGGTCGGGTTACTAATATCCAACACGTGAAAACTATTAGAAGAAAATGGCTCGATTAAGAAGGCATAATTTCCCGAAACTGCTATATCTATAGGTTTTGTAAAACTAAGTTGATTGACTAGAGAAAGGGTATTCGGATTACTAATATCAACCACCCTTAAACTACCATCTAATAAATCCGCTACATAAGCGTAATTACCTTTTATATCAAAATTAAAAGGTGATGCACCCAGACCTAATGCCCCCTTCTGTTCTAAACAAGAAAAATCTAAGGTCGAATTGGGGATCAGATCGGTCGCGCTGAGCGGTCTTGAAGTATTCCGAATTTCATTCCATTGACTATTATCGTAGTACCAAAAACTAACCGTCGTCGTGTCATAAACCAATAAACCACTGGCAGGAGCATTAATGGTCTCCCGATCACTCGTCGACATTCGAGGAACCAACATACCCTTATCGGTGCTGGTAACATCTAACATCGCCGAGGAGTCCGGTTCGGAGCCGTCATTGTTGATACTAATCTGAGCCGAGCTGTAGGAAAGGGCAATGATAGTGAGTAGGATCAAGAGGCCTACCTTATTAATATAGTGCATGGGTTATTTTTTTAATTATTGGGCCTTGATGATAAAGTTGATGGTGTAAAAAGGCGGCATGTTGTTGTGAGACTGATCGCCCCCGACCGAGGCCGTACTTCCAGTGAGGGAGCTGTATGCGTACAATTTATCGTCTCCTCCGTCTCTTTGATCGTGGTTTCCAGATCCTTCTTCTGATAGGTAGGCTTCGTTCGTTTTTAAGCTGCCCACTGCATGATTATGGCTAGGCATCTCATTAATGGTTAGTGCATGTTTTTCTTCCCCGCCGGTACTACTTAGACCATGAGTCGTAGCGCCACTGGTCCCACTGTTACCTGCCCCAAGCGGAAAGCGGCCGTTAAAGTTGGGTAAGGTGTTGCCACCGAGCACTGTAACTAAATTTGGATAGGTGCTAGAGGAAAAAGAAGTCCCATTACAAATCAACCAACCGGGTGGTGGCGTGGCGTTCGGCCACATACGAATAGTGCCGACGGGAGCTAAACTGGATAAGTCTAGCGTCCTGGTATTCTCTCCATCGCCTTGCACAGAAATTTCCAAGGTCGAACCGTTGAGATTTAGCACATCTATTTTTTGCTGGTCGGTATTAATAGCTGCTAGATCAAGCGTCTGATCGATTGGACCATCATCTTCCAGAGAAATCTCCAGAGTCGTCTCATTGAGGTTGAGTTGATCAATGACTTGGTCGTCCGTATTTTCGGCGACATCTTGCCAGTTGAGGCTGCCGTTCCCGTCAGAGACAAGGACTTGATCTGTGCTGCCATCTTCTCGTGGTATGGTATAGCCACCTACATCAATCCCCGAGTTATCAATCGTCAAAAAATTGTCTGTAACACTGCCCAGAAGAAATATTTTAAAAGTAAGATCAGAGGCAGCTGATAAGTTACTAATCCCCCCTGGATATTCATCGGAATCAGTATTGTGAAAACGCCATCTAAACGCATTCGGTAAATGGATGGTGTATTTCTGATTGGCGATTTGATCATATACCAGATTAAAGCTTATTTCACCGCCTCCGGTAACATCTTTTTCGTCAGATGCCAGCATGGTTCCGGCAGTGCCTTCACCTTCATAAATGATCGCTTCTCTAGTGCCTGTGGCATCACCACTAAAAATCAATTTCACTTTCACGACTGTTCCTGACGCTAGTGCCGTATAGGACTGCCATCGGGTATTAACCGCCCCTACTTGACTATTTCGATCAGTGGCCTCAGCATCTGCAATAAATGTGGTGTCTCGATAAACCAGGAAATCAAATTGTGCACTTGGCGCGATACCAAATCCGATGTTTCCACCGACATCGACAAAGATACCTTCGTCGTCACCGTCTCCCGAGAGATAGCGGTCATCAAGACGGATATTTTGAGTGGCGCGATGATCGCCGAGGTTATCCCCTTCGGTATTGATTTCCTGCCAGCCACCGGAATAGAACCAGAAATTATTGGTCGAATTATCAAATACCATGAGTCCTGTCGCTGGATTTTCGATAGCTTCCCGGGCCAGGCTATCCATTCTTGGGATAAGCATCCCCCGGTCGGTACTAGTGATGTCCAATACCGCCGAGGAATCTGACATGGAACCGTCAGTGTTAATACTAATTTGGGCCGAGCTAGAGGAAAGCGCGATCACAAATAGTAGGGTCATCCCTACCAATTTCTTCAAGCGTAGCATACGCTTTATCAGGTTACAATGGAGCATCGTCGGTTTATTGATTATTGCGCTTTGATAATGAAATTGATGGTATAGAAGGGCGGCATATTATTGTGCGGCTGGTTGCCGCCTCTAGAAGCGGTACTCCCCGAAATGGCGTTGTATTCGTACAATTTATTATCGCCTCCATCTCTTTTGTCTTGGGCGCCGCTACCATACTGCGAGAGGTAAGGTTGGCTGGTAGATAGCGTACCAGCCCCGTGATTATGGCTGGGCATTTCACTAATGCTTAGCGTATGTGTTTCTGTCCCACCGTTAGATCCAAGACCATGAGAGGTAGACCCACTGGTACCACTATTGCCGACACCCAGCGGAAAACGGCCGTTAAAGTTGGGTAAGGTCGTGCCTCCAAGTACTGTAGCTAAATCGGGATACGTGCCGGAGGAAAAGGATGAGCCATTGCAGATCAGCCAGCCGGATGGCGGCGTACTGGTCGGCCACATTTGGATCGTACCGACAGGGGCAAAGATGGATAAGTCCAGCGTCTTGGTATTTTCACCATCGCCTTGCAGGGAAATTTCCAGCGTAGCGCCGTTGAGGTTGAGTACATCTATTTTTTGCTGGTCGGTGTTGATATCGGCCAGATCAAGCGTTTTGGCACTTTCGTTATCTCCTTCCAGAGAAATCTCCAGCGTTGTCGCATTGAGATTGAGCGTATCAATGACTTGGTTGTCCGTATTTTCGACGACATCTTGCCAGTTCAGTATCCCACTACCATCAGAAACCAAGAATTGATCTGTGCTACCACCTTCCAGCGGTATGGTGTAGCCCCCGGTATTGATCCCAGAGGGGTCAATCGTCACAGAGTTTCTTACAAAATCGCCCAGAAAGACTTTAAACATAAAATCAGTAGCAGCTGATACATTACTAATCCCATCCGGATATTCATCGGAGGCACTGTTGTGCAATCGCCAGCGATGCCCATCTGACACATAGATAGTATATTTCTGATTGGCGACCTGATCGTAGACGAGACTGAGGATGATGTCACCTCCTCCCGTAAAATCTTTTACTTGTGAAGCCAGGATGGCCCCGGTGGTACCTTCTCCTTCATAAATTCGAACTTCTCTGGTCCCCGAGTCAATGCCTGAAAAGCTTAAGACAACTTGCATTACTCTTCCTGAAGCCAGCGCCGTGTAAGACTGCCATCGGGGAACATTAATCGCCGCTCCCTGATTGTTTTGAGCAGTTGCCGCCGCATCCAGAGTCAATATGGTATCCGTGATGACCGAGAAATCAAATTGTGCACTTGGCTCAGCACCAAATCCGATGTTTCCACCGGCATCGATAAAAATGCCTTCGCTGTCACCATCCCCCGAAATATAGTGATCATCGAGACGGATATTTTGGGTGGCGCGATGATCGCCGAGGTCATCCCCATCGGCATCAATTTCTTTCCAGCCACCGGAATAAAACCAGAAATTGTTGGTGGTAGTATCAAAGACCATTAATCCAGTTGCGGGATTCTCGACAGCCTCCCGGGCTAGGCTATCCATCCTTGGGATGAGGATCCCCCGATCGGTACTCGTGATGTCCAATATGGCGGAGGGATCGGGTGAGGCGCCAGTCGAATTGATGGCTATTTGCGCGGTTGAATGGATACTACTTATCAATAATAGCAGCCCAGTGAGTATAGTGCTCCAAAGCGGTTGAAACATGATTATAGGGTTTTTCTTCTGCGATGAAAATCACAACAAAGAAGAAGGGAAACGCTTCGAAGGGCAAGAAAATCAATATCACAATCCGTTCATCTCTACACAAACGGACAAAGTGTACGCAATTGGTATTGTTATGGGATTATAGAGGTGTTTAAATATATTATTTTTTAATATAGAAAAATAATTTTATTCGAATCGGTAGATATTTACCCCATTTCAGCCTTGCTCAAAAAAGGTTAACCAAGCAAATAATGTTGAGGCCACCGAGGATCATCTCAATCATAGCCGCTCTCACGATATCTTGACTGGGTCGGCCGTCTACGCCAAAACTAATCAAGCGACCTAAGATGACGCCGAAGAGTAGTACAATGGCCACCACAAAGGAGGTGAGCCTAAAATCAGGGAACAATGCCCCTAGTAAGATCATAATCCCCCCTAACAACATCACGGCCCCTATCCCTCTGACTTCATTGACCAAATCGGCATCATTTTCCGGCTCATTTTCGGATTTTGCCAAATAGGTTTGCAAGAAAATGGCTTTGGTGGGATTGATCAAGCGTGTGTAGCTAGCGTAAAACAACGCCAGCCCCGATAAGGTCAAAACAATAATATTCAAGACTTCCATGGTGTAACTCTTTTAAGCTAGATAGCTAGTGAATAGAGTGCTCTTCGCGCAAGATCACTCCATTGCGAAGAGCACCTGACAGTGTGTGTCTGTGTGTAGTTTTTTTCTTAGAAGCTCTTAGTTTATTCGTTTGAATGCTGCCGTTTTCCCAATCAGTGAAAAGCCAATGAATCCTCTCATTTTAAGCGTTTGTCCATTATCCTCCAACCAAAGCTTTCCCTTGTAGGTTTTTCCGTTATCAATGGAGTAGACCGTTCCACCATCCCAGATGTTGTCATCCGCATCGTACACAAAGTCGTTTAGAAACTGTATACCAACGATGCTTCTATCGCGCTTTGCTTTGTCTGGGTTCTTGGTATCTTTTCGATTCCTATCTTTCCAAATCAAGCGGCCACAGTATTTATGGCCACACTTAATGATTTCAATTTTCCCCGTTTTATCTTCTGCCCAATACTCACCGAGTATCGCATCTGAAGGTGAA
Organism: Saprospiraceae bacterium; assembly: GCA_028285085.1. Taxonomy (GTDB): domain Bacteria; phylum Bacteroidota; class Bacteroidia; order Chitinophagales; family Saprospiraceae; genus JAHDHW01. Next base: position 125,358 of record JANQQI010000053.1, read on the forward strand.
GCTTTAAAGAATGTGCTTAACCCAAGCATTATGAAAACACAAAAATTCATGTCTTTTAAGTTTTAGAGCTTTTTTGGGAATTATTAATTGGTCTACAAACGTCATTTTTTTGCTTACACTTCGGCTCTTTTTCGTTACGTAGCCTCCGGCTATGCTCCTCAAAAGG